>CAKQOG010000026.1 GCA_934255485.1 uncultured Prevotellamassilia sp.
TGAGAGCAAGCAACTAAAGCTGAATGGCTACGAACTGAAACGTTTACAACTCACTTATAAACCCGAATATGGCAATGGGGCAACGCTTTATCTCACCTTGGTTAAAGATGGAAAAGTTTATACCCAAAAAACCTCAGTAGTGAAGCCCCAACCCGACAAAAGACTCCTTATGCAATGGACAAGTTTCCGCTCAAAACTTACTCCTGGACAGAAAGAGGTGTGGAAACTAAAAATTTTACATCCCGATGGCACACCTGCCAAAGCGCAAATGATGGCTTGCCTTTACGATGCTTCGCTCGATGCGTTGAGTTCGCACAGTTGGCAGCCTTATGGGGTGTACTTTAACCGCACATTACCTGCTGTTTGGCAAGATAACAACTTGCGCACGTGGAAACAAGACCTCTCGGGGCAGTTTAAAGGCAAATGGTTGAGCACGCATCAACTTGCCTTTACAACATGGAACAACTCTTTATTTAGTTATCCACAATTGAGTGGCAGACGTGTTTACAACACATTTGAGTTGTGCAATATCTCGCCCAATAGGGCTGCGGGCAACGTGCGTTACAAGAAGCAAATGGCTAACATGGCAGACTTCGACCTTGCTGAAAATGCAGTCCAAAACACGATGACTGCTGCGTCACGCATGGCTCAAGATGCGGGCAACAGCCTTTCTGACAAGGTGAAAACACGAAAGAACTTTGCAGAAACTGCCTTTTTCCGTCCTTGCTTAGAAACTGACCAAAAGGGCAATGTTTCAATAGCATTTACTCTGCCCGAGAGCATGACGCAATGGAACTTTAAGGCTATGGCACACGATGAGCAGATGAACAATGCACGCATTGACACCAACCTTGTAGTGCGTAAAGACTTTATGGTTGAACCCTCGCTGCCACGTTTTTTGCGCAAAGGCGATGTGGTTTTGCTACCTGTAAACGTTACTAACCTTACAAACAAGGCTATATCTGCCACCGTTGAAATGGTGCTTACAACAGCTGAAGGCGGCACTTGCATTTTTAAGCAAGCGCAAAAGGTAAGTATTGAAGCTGGAAGAACCAACGTTTGCACCTTTAGCTTCGACACGCATAACACCACCGAGGGCATGCTTGTATGTAAAACTATGGCACAAGGCAATGGCTTTAGCGACGGCGAAGAAAACTATTTGCCGATACTCACCAACCAAGTAGAAGTGGTGCGCACACTACCTTTTACACTCACCGAAAAGGGCATAAAGAAATGGCAAATAGACACGCTTTTCGATGCTAAAAATGCCACACATCGTACACTCACTGTTGAGGGATATGCTAACCCTACATGGCTTGCTGCCATGGCACTGCCCGCACTTGTGCAAACCGACAACCTGATTGGCAGCAACGATTGGGCCACACAATTGTATGCTTTAGCGTTGGGACATTCGGTGGTAAAACAGAATCCCGCGTTGCAACAAATGGCGCAACTTAGGTTGGGCGAACTGCAACAAATAACCGAACAAAAGGCTGATAATTTCGCCAACGACATGCCTTGGTTGCAACAGGCTGAAAAGGCTCGTGAGCAAGCTTTGGCGCTTTCTGAACTATGCAACAACGGTGTGGTAGAACTCATGTTGCACACGGCTATGGATAAACTCAAAGCTATGCAAGATGCCGAAGGAGCGTTTAGTTGGTACCCTGGCATGAAGGGCAACCCATACACCACTATAGATATTGCCACACTATTGGCACGCATAGAACGACTTACTGAGTATAGCGATGCTCACGCTATGTTGAGCCAGGCATTGACTTATCTTAAGAACAAAGTGGCACAACAGGTAAAGAACATGAAGGAGAACGAACAAAAAAGCAAACAGCAGGTTTGTACTTCTGAATGGCTCTTGCGCTATCTTTATCTTAACCACCTAACAAAAGGTGAGGCAAGTAACAACAACGATGTGAAGTACCTCGTGTCGAGAGCTAAAACGCTACAAACAGAACTGACGATGTATGGCAAAGCTGTTTTGTCGCTGGTTATGGCCGATGCAGGCAGGAGTAGCGAGGCTGAGGGCTTGATAAAGAGCATGGTTGAACACACGGTTTGTACACCTACCTATGGCCGCTACTTTGATAGCGAAAGAGCACTATCTAACTTTGCTTCTTATCGCATTGCCACACAATGTGCTGCTATCGAAGCCTTGCAAGCGTTTGGAAAATGGAAGATAGCCAACGAAATGAAGCTTTGGCTCATGCAAGCCAAACGCACACAAATGTGGGAAACCTTGCAAGCAAGCACCGATGCCATATACATACTACTTGCTACATCTGCAACAGATAGTACTACTGCAAACAAGCCCTACAACTACATTATGCCGCTATCTGAGAATACACCACTCTTCTACACACTGAGCAACAAAAGTGGCAAAATTGTGGCTCTTAATGCTGCAAGCGAACAACAAACGCCTCACTCATCTGGCTATTTTAAGCAAACAATTGCTGAACCTAAAGCTTTGAATGCCACTACGCTAAAGGTAGACAAGCGCAGCCAAGGCACGTCGTGGGGATGTGTTTATGCATCGTATATGACCAACGAGAATGAGGTAAGCAACAAGGGTGCAGGCCTTTCACTAACAAGTACGCTCGAGGTAAAGAAACAAAACAAATGGGTGGCTCTTGCCCCTAATGGTATGGTTAAAAAGGGAGACATTGTGCGACAAGTGTTCTGCATCATAGCACAATCTGACTTCGACTTTGTGGAACTCGCCTCTAATCGCCCCGCATGTTTTAACCCTTTACAACCACTATCAGGACATAGTTGGCAGGGAAATTTGCCTATCTACAAAGCCATCGGCGATAGCAAAACACAATTCTTTGTTGAGAAACTAAACAAGGGCACTCACCATCTTTACGAAGAATATGTGGTGGCTAAAGAAGGCACATTTAGCACCGGAACAACCAGCATAAAATGCGTATATGCCCCCGAATTTAATGCCACATCAAAAGCTTTTTCGGTCAATGTAATCCATAATAAAAGATAATTATTTTTTTAACTTACCATATATTTGTAATAGTAAACAAAATATCATATCTTTGCAATGCAAAGGCATGTAAATAGGTAGATATTTAAACATAATTAGGTAGTCTGACATCATGCCATTGAGTCTGACTACCTTTTTATTTTATCACACTACGTTTTTATGAAAACCACAAATAACCCCATAAACAACACACATGATAATCGGAATAATCAATGCAATGCACAAAGAGCACGAACAATTAGTAGCACTCTTGAGCAACGCTAAAGAAACGAAAAAAGGACGCTCCGTATTTACCGAAGGAGAATTTAATGGCAAGAAAGTGGTGCTTATGGAAAGTGGTATCGGAAAGGTTAATGCCGCTATTGGCGCAATCGAATTGATACACAACTTCGATATTGATGCTCTCATCAACACAGGCATAGCTGGTGGCATAGACAAAAAACTCAACGTTATGGACGTGGTAGTTGGCGAGAGTGTAGCATACCACGATGTGGATTGTGGGCCCGAAGCAGAACCAGGACAAGTACAAGGTCTACCACTATACTTTGAAGGGGATAAAAAACTGCTCAACATAGCTATGCACATGCAAACAAACACCAAATTGCACAGCGGGCTCATTTGTAGTGGCGACCAATTTATCACCAACCAAGAGCAACTGCAAACTATCAAAACACGCTTTAAAAACGGACTCGCAGTAGATATGGAGAGCGGTGCATTGGCACAAGTTTGCTACCTATACAACATACCTTTCCTAAGTTTTAGGATTATAAGCGATACACCAGGAGCAGACAAACACTTTGACCAATACCTAAACTTTTGGGAAACAATGGCAGATAAGTCATTTGGTGTAACACAAGCATTACTACATGCTATCACAAAATAACAACAGACAAATACAAATACTGACAATCGATTATAAATGAAAAAAATACCTTCTTTCACAATCGATCATGAGCGTCTTAAACGCGGCATCTACGTATCGAGAAAAGACAATGTAGGCAATGAGGTGGTGACAACATTCGATATCAGAATGAAGTTGCCCAACCGTGAACCAGTGCTCGGACAGGGCGCTATTCACACAATAGAACACTTGGCTGCTACGTTTTTACGCAACCACCCCGTGTGGAAAGATCGTATTGTATATTGGGGACCAATGGGATGTCTTACAGGTAACTACCTACTTATGAAAGGCGACTTGACAAGCAAGGACATCCTACCACTCATGAAGGAAACATTCAATTTTATAGCCGATTTCGATGGCGAAGTGCCTGGCACTACAGCACGCGATTGCGGCACATACCTGCTTCACGACTTGCCTATGGCAAAATATGAAGCAAAAAAATACCTTGTGGAAACACTTAACTGCGCAACCGAAGAAAACCTAAACTATCCTGAATAAAAACATAATCTGAAAACATCTAATAATTACACTTATCGATAATATTTACTTAATAATCATATTATGAAAAAAATTTCCATCATGCTTTCAGCCCTTTGCTTGACAGCTGTTGCTCCAACAGTGGGTTTGGCACAAAGCGCTGATTTCCACATGGACAATACCGTATTGGCTAACCCCGATAACGAACCTCGTCCTGTATTTCCAGTTCCTTCTGCTCGTCAGTTGAAATGGAACCAAACAGAGTTTTATGGCTTCTTCCACTACGGAATGAATACATACACCAACAAAGAATGGGGCGATGGCTCTGAAGCTGAAACTAAGTTTGCTCCTACACAAGCACCTAACCCTAAACAATGGCTCGAAGCTTGTAAGGCTGGTGGCATGAAAGGTGGTATTGCTGTAGTAAAACACCATGATGGCTTTTGCCTTTGGCCTACTAAAACTACCACGCATAGCGTGCTAAAGGCAGGAAATAAGTTTGGTAAAGAAACAAACATCCCACGTGACTTTGCCAAAGCTGCTAAAGAACTCGACATGAAGTATGGTTTCTATATTTCACCATGGGACCGCAATAGCGAATACTGGGGCAAGAAGGGTTCTGACGGAAACTATACAGACGACTATGCAAAGAAAGTATTCTTTGCACAATGTGCAGAAATGTCTGAATATGGCGAAGACCAATTTGAAATGTGGTTTGATGGCGCAACAGGCGACTATGGCTACTATGGCGGCGCAAAAGAAAAGCGCAACATTGATAATGCAACACGCTATTACGACATTCCAAACCTTCGTGACTCTATTCACAATGCTTGCCCTAACATCATTCTGTGGGGTACGGGCGGTGAAGCTCGCTGGATTGGTAACGAATCAGGCTGGGCAGGCGAAACTTGCTGGAGCTATGGCGATGGCACAAGTGGTGACGAAAACGCTTGGAAATGGTTCCCAGGTGAGAGCGATGCTAAAGCTACAACCGCTGGATGGTTCTGGCAAGCAGGCGAGAGCGTAAAATCTTCTGACGAATTGTTCAAGATTTATCTTGAAACTGTAGGTCGTAACGCAACACTTATCCTTAACTTCCCACCTGACAATCGCGGTTTACTTCCCGATGCAGATGTTAAAGCACTTAAGGAACTTGGTGATAAACTAAAAAAACGCCTTGGCACAGACCTTGCACGCCAAAAAGGTGTGACGATTGAAGCTACCGAAGAACGCACAAAGGGTGCAAGTCGTACATACGATGCCACTAATATGATTGATGGCGACATCAACACTTATTGGGCTTGCAACGATGGTACTACTTCTGCAACAATCACTGTGAAACTACCTAAAACACAAAGCATACACTACGTAGCTTTGCAAGAATACATTCAACTTGGACAACGTATCAAAGGTTTCACAATAGAAACAAGTGTTAACGGTACAAATTGGAGTAAACGTGGCGGCAGCATTCAAACCACAACTGTAGGTTACAAGCGTATCATTCCTCTTAATGGTAGCACAAGCACTTATGATGGCGGCGTAAGAGCACAATACGTACGCGTTAAAATCACAGACAGCAAGGCTTGTCCTACACTCCACACCCTTTCTATTTTCTAACCTTTTACTAAGCGAAGATACACAATGAATGTAAAAAATTATATAGCTTTAGCAGCACTTACACTTCCTTTGGCAGCAAGTGCGCAAAGTGTTATCGATTTTGAATCGAATAGCGGATACACCAAAGTTGGTGTGTTCGATACATGGGAAAACTCACCATTCCGCACAGGGAAACTAAATGGCAATGCAAATGTTATTGCAAACCCTCATGCAGAAGAGAACCCCACTATTGGTGGCGCCAACACATCAGCACACGTATTGGCTTTTCAACGCTCACGCTATGGTAGTAACACCTTTGGTGTACGTGTTGAATTGGCAACTCCTATCGCACTTTCACAAAAGGTACAATACGTACATGCCAAAATTTACAAGCCACAAGATGGACGCGTTATGCTATTTGGTTTGGGTAGCCGCGATGACCGCCCTTGGCAATCTAAGGAAGTTGTGCAGGTTGAAGCAAGTTGCATTAGTCCTGTAAAAACAAACGGATGGTACGATGCTGTATTTGCAGTAACAGGTGCTAATGGCGTAAGCTTACATAGCCTTGTGTTTGCAACAGATGTTGAGTCTACTCACAACCTTGATGCCGACTATGTGGCATACGTTGATGACATTGAAGTAAATAACTCTATTGCACCACGTATCCAGTATGGTGTTTATCCGCTCAACTTTGATAAGGGTGAAACACTCAATCGTAACGATCGTTACACAAAGAACATCATCCTTAAGAGTGCTGATGGCGAGCAAACTATCAAGGTTAATCAACAAAGCGACAAACTTATCTACCAGCAATTGCTTTCGTCATCACTTAAGGCTAAAGCTGGTGAGACCGTACAACCACGCGTTGATTATAACGGCTCATGGATGAGTGCTTACGTATATCTTGACCAAAACAATGATGGTAAATTCGATTGCTCACTCAATGAGAATGGTACACCTGCAGATGGTAGCGACGTTATGTCTTACTCATTCTATCAGAACAAGAATAGTAAGGGAGAAAGCGTACCAAGTGGTGACGTACTAACACTTTCATCGTTCAAGATACCTGAAGGATTAAAGAATGGTTTCTATCGTATTCGCTACAAAGTAGACTGGGACTGCATTGATGCCGCTGGTAACCCTGGTAATGAAAACGGAGGCAACACTATTAAGGGTAATGGTGGTACCATTATTGATACTCGTTTGAACGTTCATGGTGACAAAGTAAACGTATCACGTGGTTTAAGTGCAGCTGGTACAAATGGTGAAGTTCTTAAAGAAGATGGAACAGCATTCAGCAAGCACGAAATCAAATTTGGCGAGGCATACACTGTTAAGTTTAAGCCAGGTGACGGCTTTAAGTTGAGTCGTGTTATCATTCGTCACGGCTATGATGTGGAGAAGAACGATTCACTTGTTAATGAAACACCACAATATATCGACGAGATAATCCCTGCAAGTGCTGTTAAAGACAATACATATACCATTCCTGCTAAATACGTAGATGGTGATGTAGTAATCACTCCTGAATTTGTTACAGAAGACACTGAACTTGGCGATAAGTACGCACTTAACTTTTCAAAAGATTTGAAGAATAATCGTACAGATCGTCAGCTCAAGTCTATGTCTTTTAACACTGCAGCAAATACTGCAAAACAAACCATTACTATTGACGACCCTACGCTCGTTTACCAAGATCAAACTAAAAGTAGCATTTTAGTTAAAAAAAACGATGCTATTAGCACAGGAATCGTTTATACGGGTGGATATATGCACGGCTATCTTTATGTAGACCTTAATAAAGATGGCGTTTTCAACACCAACCTTAATAGCGATGGTACTCCAGCCGAAGATGGTGAGATGCTTTCATACTACTACAAGGATGGTAAGAATAGTAAAGGAGAGAGCGGTATAAACATTAGCTTGCCTAAGTTTAGCGAAACCAACTCTATCCCTCAATTCACCTTGCCAACTTCTTTGCCTACAGGTAAATATCGTGCTCGTTTCAAAATTGATTGGGACGATGACGACCCCGCAGGACGTTATGGAAAGGGTAGCAACGACATCGATGCTAATGGTGGTTACGTAGTTGATTTCACGCTCAATGTAGTAGACAACTATACATCACACAAACTTGATGTTGCAACTACAAATGGTTCGTTAGTTGGCATTAACAACACGGGACTACCCGAAACTATTAACCAAGGACAAAGTTTCAGCATCCAAGCTGTAGGTGCTGACGAATATTATGTTGCAGATGTTGTAACTGTTCGTCATGGTAAGAACCTTAAAGGTGCTCAATTTGTAGATGGTAAGAAGCAATGGAGTGAGTACACTGCAGAACTCAAAAATGGTGTATACACTATACCCAATGATAGCGTTGATGGTGATATCTTGCTTACTGCTAATTTTGAGAACACAGGTTCTGAATATATTCTTAAGTTTGATGATGAATTCGATTTGCCTAATGGTTCACAACCTGATAGCAAAGCATGGTCACGTTCGACTTGGGCTACTCCGACATGGAAACGCTACATTGCAAGAACAGCCGAAGGACAAGCTAAGACTGGAGAAATTGAAGACGGCAAACTCGTATTGCGTTGTATTGCCAACCCTTTTAATGCTGAAAAAGACAATAAGGGAAACAAACTTGAAATGATTAGTGGAGCTGTTGAAAGTTCTAATAAAATTACATTCACATACGGCAAGGTTGAAGGTCGTCTTAAGACAATAGGACATACTGGTAACTTCCCTGCATTTTGGATGATGCCTAACGCCTCTACTTATGGTGGATGGCCCTATAGCGGTGAGATTGACATTTGGGAACAAATTGATACTCGTAATGTTACTGAGCACACCATTCACTCTAAATGGGCCAATACCAAGGCTGATGGTAGCGAATGCAAGGGTCAAACAAACAATCCTGCAAAGAATGGCAAGGCATCTGCTACACTTGGTGAATACCACGTGTTTGGTTTAGAATGGACCGAGAACTTGCTCAAATGGTTTGTTGATGGCAAACAAGTATTCTCGTATGCCAAGTCTACAAGCCAAAGCGATCTTAACAATGGTCAATGGCCTTTTGACAAACCATTCTACATCATTCTTAACCAAAGTGTAGGCAATGGATCATGGGCTGCAAACCGCGATTTGAACTTTACTTACGAAACCAAGTTCGACTGGGTACGCGTTTATCAAAAAGATGGTGGTGACATCACTGGCATTAACAATGCAAGCAATGCAACAAAAGCCTTTGACTACTATGTAACTCCTGGCAAAGTACGCATAGTTGCACCTAATAGCACCGCAGTACAAATAGTAGACGCACAAGGTCGTATTGTATATAACCAAACTATACAAGGCAACGAAGATGTATACCTTACTAAGGGTGTATATCTTGTAAATAATAACAAGGTATTAGTTCCATAACAATTCGCTAAGGTTTTAGATATAAAAATATCCAACCTTAAGAAAAGCATGAATTAGAGAGTAGGTAGTCAAACATTGTTTTGGCTACCTATTTCATTCATTATACATATACGTGTATAAAACACGTACTTCGTTTTCATCAACAAACAACTATTCTGTACATACCACACAAATGCAGTATTTAGAATTTACATTTAGCACACAGCCCTCCAACGAAACCATACAAGACGTTCTCTCGGCTGTATTAGCAGAAATAGGCTTTGATAGTTTCGTACATACCGACGAACTAGACCGTCCAGCTGTGCAACATTGCGCCAATCCTGAAGCTCCTACGTTTGAGGAGAAACTTGCCGAAGACCATTTTCAGTGCTACATACAAAAGGCTCTGTTCGACAAGAATGCGCTCGACGAAACCATCAACAACTTTCCATTACCCGATGTAAAAATCTCTTACACCATGCAAGAGGCTGAGGATAAAGATTGGAATGAGGAATGGGAAAAAAATTATTTCAAGCCGCTTGTTGTAGATGGTCAATGCGTAATTGCAAGCACGTTTCACAAGGATGTGCCCGAGGCAAAATATAGCATTACGATTAATCCTCAAATGTCGTTCGGAACGGGACATCATGCCACTACATCGCAAATGATAAGTCGTCTTCTCTCCGATAATATTGAGGGACTCGAAGTGCTTGATATGGGTTGTGGCACAAGCATCCTTGCCATATTAGCAAGCATGCGCGGTGCCAAACATTGTTTGGGCATTGATGTGGATGAATGGTGTGTAAAAAACTCGCGCGAGAACATTTCGCTCAACAATCTCAACAACATCGATGTTGAATTGGGCGATGCATCATCGCTTTCAGATAAGGGACCATTCGACTTGGTTATAGCTAATATCAATTTGGGCATTCTGCTCAACGACCTTAAGTTCTACGTTCCACGCATGAAACAAGGAGCAAGCATCTACATGAGCGGTTTCTATGATACCGACATTCCACAGCTTCAAGCAGAGGCCGAATGTCAAGGTCTCACTCTTGTTGATACCCACGTGCTCGATGGTTGGGCATGCCTTAAGTTCCAAAAATAAAAAAATTTCCCACCCACTTATAACAACCATAAGTAGGTGGGAAACTTTTTTATGTTTTAAAGGCAACATCATACACAGTTGCCAAGAGCACCATTTTAGTTTGTCTTAGAGCAGCACTTCTTTTGTTCAGCACCCTTTTTGCACTTTTGAGCCTTTGAGCACTTTTTGCATTCTCTCTTTTGCTTTTTAGCTTTCTTGCACTTTTTGCACTTCTTATCCTTGCTCTTTTGGTAGCATTCTGTAGTTTGTTTCTTGCAGCAACCCTCTTTTTTAGGGCACTGAGCACTCATTGATAGAGTGAAGATGGCAGTCATAGCCAATATGATCAACTTTTTCATGACGTTGTTTTTATGCTTGTTAATAATAAACATTTCACTCAATGCTTTGTAGTGGCAAAGATATTGAAAAAAAGATATATACCCCTTTATTTTCAACATTTATTTTATTTGCACCCCTTCGTTTTTCAGCAATTCTTTTTTTGCATCCAACCCACCAGCAAATCCCGTTAGCTTATGGTTTGAACCAACTACTCTATGGCAAGGCACTATGATACACAAACCATTAGCACCGATAGCTTGTGCCACTGCTCTCACTCCTTTAAGGTTATTCACCCTTATAGCAATATCTTTATAAGTTCTTGTTTCGCCATAAGGTATTTTTAGCAAGGCATTCCATACTTGCTTCTGAAATGCAGTTCCTACCCAATGTATGGGCAAGTCGAAATCTCGGCGCGTGCCAAGAAAGTACTCATTTAGTTGCAACTTAAAACGTTCAATCACGCTCGAAGTTTCCTCTACAAAAGTAGCATTCAGCATGCTTGCGAGTCGGCGCTTATTGCGTTTGGCACACGGATGTTCGTTCCAATCACACAAGCAAAGCTCATCGCCAACCGAAGCCAACACCAATTCGCCACAAGGCGATTGATAATATTGTAAGTTTACAATTTTATGCTGTATCATTTATGATAGAAAGTTGAGAAAATTCACATCAATTCAATTTGATAACCACTTATCGTGGCAAAAGTAAGAATTTATATCATTGCTTCTGCCATTTACACTCTGAAAGTTAAGCAGCAACAACCCTTCTCAATCTTATATATACTACATACAAGCTATACCACCCTAAGTCCGTGCATGATGATTGTTTAAAAATGCGCTTTTGACTGGCGTATCACGGGCGTGATACGTGCGTATCATGGGCGCGATACGAGCGTATCATGGACGTGATACGAGCGTATCATGGGCGTGATACGCCAACTACATTCGTAAGATAGTATCAGAATAACATGGTTATAGCATGATTATCAAGCATTTATAAACAAATAGCAACGTACTTACGAGTTTTAACTTTAAATGCTACTATCTTTGTTTATCGCCAAAAGCAACACAAAGTAGCATGCCATAGTCTTTGTAAGACATAATACTGTTAGCAAACCGAGCAAACAACTATTCATTTCAATAATAAAAGGCATGAAACGCATTACAAATTGAAACTAAAATTGTATTTTTGCATTAAGATAGATTGTAACTTAGCAACCAAAAACGAGTTTTTTATTGCATTTAGTTTGCACCATCTTTTCTACTGAAAAACAAATATCTAACAACCCACTCTATATATGGTAAAAATAACTAAAGAAGCCGCACTTCATTATCATGAAATGGGCAAACCTGGAAAAATCGAGATAACTCCTACAAAGCCTTATCGCACACAAACAGACTTGTCGTTGGCTTACTCACCTGGTGTGGCAGAACCATGCCTTGAAATTCAGAAGAACCCACACGATGCTTACAGATATACCAACAAAGGCAATCTTGTGGCTGTAATATCTAACGGCACTGCCGTTTTAGGCTTGGGCGATATTGGTGCCATGAGTGGAAAACCTGTAATGGAAGGCAAGAGTTTGCTCTTTAAAATATATGCAGGCGTTGATGCCTTTGACATTGAAGTAAACGAAAAAGACCCTGCTAAATTTGTTGAAGCAGTTAAAGCTATTGCACCAACATTTGGTGGCATTAACCTTGAGGATATCAAGGCCCCCGAATGTTTTGAAATTGAAAAGCGCTTAAAAGAGGAACTCGACATCCCCGTGATGCACGACGACCAACACGGCACCGCCATCATATCGGCAGCCGGACTTATCAACGCTCTCATGGTAGCTGGCAAGAACATTGAGGACGTAAAAATCGTGGTAAATGGTGCTGGCGCAGCCGCTATCTCTTGCACCAAACTCTACTGCGCTTTTGGTGCAAAGAAGGAGAATGTGGTAATGCTCGACTCAAAGGGCGTAATCAGTACTGATCGCACAAACCTCAACCCTCAAAAGCAAGAATTTGCCACAAGTCGCACAGACATTCACACGCTCGAAGAGGCTGTTAAGGATGCAGATGTATTTGTTGGTCTGTCGAAAGGCAACGTACTCAGCCAAGACATGGTACGCTCAATGGCCAACAACCCTATCATATTTGCATTGGCTAACCCTGTGCCCGAAATTTCGTACGAAGATGCTACATCAGCTCGTCCCGACGTGTTGATGAGTACGGGACGTACCGACTATCCTAACCAAATCAACAATGTTATTGGTTTTCCATACATCTTCCGTGGTGCACTCGATACAGCTGCCACTGCTATCAACGAAGAGATGAAGATGGCTGCTGCACGCGCCATTGCCGACCTTGCTCGTCGTCCTGTGCCTGACATTGTAAATCGTGCATACCACGTGCGCAACTTTACGTTTGGTCCCGACTACTTTATTCCAAAACCCGTAGACCCACGTCTTATCACCGAGGTGTCAATGGCTGTTGCTAAGGCTGCAATGGATAGTGGTGTGGCACGCACCCCCATTCAAGATTGGAAGGCATACCGCCAACACCTGCGCGAACTCATGGGACAAGAAACCAAGTTTACGCAAAACCTCTACGATACGGCTCGCTCTAACCCTAAGCGCGTAGTGTTTGCCGAAGGCACACACCCCACCATGCTCGAGGCTGCAGTTAAGGCTAAAGAAGAGGGCATCTGCTTCCCAATTCTGCTTGGAAACGACGTGCAGATACGCAATCTTGCCGAAGAACTTAAGCTCAACCTCGACGGCATTGAAATACTTAATCTGCGCAACGACACTCAAAACGAGCGACGTCATCGCTATGCACAAATCTTTGCCAAGAAGATGGAACGCAAGGGCTATACCCCCCAAGAGGCAGAGGATAAGATGTACGAACGCAACTACTTTGGTATGATGATGGTAGAAACTGGCGAGGCTGACGCATTTATCACAGGTCTTTACACCAAATATTCTAACACATTCAAAGTGGCACGCGAGGTTATCGGCATTCGCCCTGGCTACAACCACTTTGGCACCATGCACCTTATCAATACAAAGAAGGGTATACTCTTTGTAGCCGACACTTTGGTAAACCGTCATCCCAATGAAGAAGCTCTCTACGACATTGCTCGCCTGTCGGCATCAACCGTGCGCTTCTTTAACCGTACTCCAGCCATGGCCATGCTATCGTACTCAAACTTTGGCACCGACAACGATGGTAGTGCACAGAGTGTGCGCAACGTTGTGAGCCGCCTACACCAAGAGGATGCAAGCCTTGCTATCGATGGCGAAATGCAACTTAACTTTGCTATGGACAAGGACCTACGCGATGAGAAATATCCTTTCAACACCTTAAAGGGATTGGATGTTAATACCCTCATCTTCCCCAACCTTTCGGCTGCAAACTCTTCGTACAAGATTGTGAAGGCTCTTGAAGACGACGGCGAGGTGGTTGGTCCAATCCAAATGGGACTGAACAAGCCTATCCACTTTACTGACTTTGAAAGTTCTGTAAACGATATTGTAAACGTTACTGCTGTTGCCGTAATTGATGCTATCGTAATGGAAAAGAAAAAGTAAAAAACGTTCTAATAAGTAAGTGAACAAATTTAAATTAGAGAGGTACGAGCTGAAAGTCCGTACCTTACCCCTACCCCTTACTTAATACACAACTTAAGTCTCCCCTTATATCTATCTAACCAAAGATTTATAGGGGAGACTTAGTTTTTAAAGTTTACAAGTTATTGCATGCGTTACTCTGTTTCTCTCATCATTGCATTTTTCTTATCATTACTTTCATACATCGCACAAAATGAATGCTTGATAACCAACAATAATAGTTGGTATATGCAATGCCAAGCACAAACTATTATCGAACTTAAAAAGGGCGGCAGTATACGCTCTAAAAACATTAACGACTACAAAGAAGACCCTAAATATAAGCAACGCATTGCCGAAGATTCTCTGCTCTATATCGACAACCTAAGGCGTGCCTTTAATGCGCTTCATGCCGACTCTACTGCGCAAGCCGAAGCCCTATTTAAGGAGGCATTAAAGCTGAGACCTTATGCGCCAGGAAACCACGTTATTAAGTATAACCTTGGGTTGCTCGATATGTCAAGAGGGAAAAACAAAGAGGCTGTGGCTACGCTTACCGACATCATCAACAAATACCCTAACTATAGCGATGCACGCATAGCAAGGGCCGAAGCCAACCTGCAACTCGACCATGCCAACGAAGCGCTTGAGGATGCACGACAAATACTCGATAAGGCTGTGATACTCAAAACCTCGCCCGACATTGTTGAGAAAGCTCACTTCGTTAAAGCCGCTGCCCAGTTTCAGCTACACTTCTTCCCCGAAGCACATGCTGAGCTACAAGGCATCATCAAAAACAATCCTAACAACCTAAATGCGTTGGTGCTCGACGCACTCACCTTGCAACAGATGGGACAACCCAAAGAGGCTCTTAATAGGCTCAACCTTATTGTTTCGGCCCACCCCAACAACGTAGATGCCCTTACCACAAGAGCCAACGTTGAGTTTAGCCTTGGGCTTTATGCCATGGCACGTGCCGACTACGACACACTTATTCAGCTACAACCCAATGACAGTGGCTACTACATTGAACGGGCTAAGACCTTGCTACAATTAGGCGAAAAGAAACTGGCACAAAAAGACTTGAAAAAGGCGATTAGCATGGGCGTTCCGCAAGGATTGGTTCACCCATTGCTTTTACAAGCTAAGTAATATTAGTAAAGAATATGCAGAAAATATTATTATTGCTCCTATCCCTAATCTGTGCTTTGGGTAGCAATGCACAAAGCGTATATGCATCTGCCAACAATGGCATTATGCACGAAGTACGTGCCGTGTGGCTAACCACACTTATGGGACTTGACTGGCCCTCACGCCCTGCTAACAATGCCGAGGATACGGCGGCTCAAAAAAAAGAGTTGTGCAATATGCTCGACAAACTAAAAGCCGTTGGCATCAACACTGTGCTATTCCAGGCACGCATACGTTCGACAACCGCCTATGAGTCGGCATACGAACCTTGGGATGGCATCTTTACAGGCAAGAGTGGCAAAACACCACTCTACGACCCCTTAGCATTTGCCATTGACGAGTGCCACAAGCGCAATATGGAGTGTCACGCTTGGGTTGTAGCTTTCCCTATATGCAAAGTAGCCATTGCCAAACAACTGGGTAAACGTGCGCTACCTGCCATTCAACCCAAACTGTGCCAAAGGTGTGGCGACCAATGGATGATGGACCCTGGAGTGCCACAAACGGCTACTTATCTGGCCAATATATGCAAGGAGATTGCTACTAAATACAACGTAGATGGCATACACCTTGACTATATTCGCTACCCCGAAAAGGGTATTCCGTTTAACGACAATCTTACTTATAAGTTGTATGGCAATGGTATTGACAAAACTACTTGGCGCAAAAGCAACATCGATCGCTGCGTGCGCTGCATACACGATTCTATAAAGAAAGTGCGTCCCTGGATAAAGTTGAGTTGCTCGCCCATTGGCAAGTATGCCGACCTTTCGCGCTACTCTTCGTTTGGATGGAATGCCCGCGATGCGGTGTCGCAAGATGCACAATTGTGGCTAAAAAAAGGTTGGATGGACATGCTTTTCCCCATGATGTATTTTGACAATAACCATTTCTATCCGTTCCTTGCAGACTGGAAGGAGAACGACTGCAACCGCCCCATCGTGCCGGGTTTGGGCATTTATTTCTTAAATACACACGAAAAGAATTGGCCACTCATCACCATTCAGCGACAACTAAATGTGATAAGAGCTAACCGCTTAGGGGGCTATGCTTTCTTTAGAGCAAAGTTCTTGCTTAACAACGAAAAAGGCTTGTATGATTGGCTTAAAAACCAATTCAATGCCAACGATGCCCTTGTTCCACCCATGACATGGCAAGACAGCATTCGCCCTCCACAACCGCAAGTAACCATACAAATCTGCGCCCAAAACATTAGTATCAGTTGGAACAACGTGCAGAAAGGCATCGTGCCCATCTACTATAACATCTACCGCAAAGACTCCGTTATGGGCAACAAATTGGTAGCTCAACATCTCACTACCACTCACTATAGCTTTAGACCTTCACTTCCCGCCCTACTCCATAGCCAATATGTGGTAAAGGCCATAGATGCCTATGGAAACGAAAGCGAGGAATGAAAGACAACATACGATATGCAAAAAGTCCAAGCTCAAGTATATAGAGTTTGGACTTTTTGCATATTTCCCGTTTTTAAAATGTTTTTTTGCTAATAGTTATTGTGCTTTTCCTTGCTCTTTTAAGTAGGGTGGAAGCTCGGGCATTGCCCCTTCGTTTTGACATACAAAGGCTGAAACTTTTACTGCCAAATGGTGCGCTTCTGTTATTGAAAGTCCATTAAGAAGCGCTGCTACAAACGAACCAGTGAACGAATCACCAGCACCTACAGTATCAACCACTTTTACTTGGGGGGTATCTACAAACGAACAACATGTGAGAGTAAAAACATAACTGCCTTTTGTGCCACAAGTGAGAATAACCATGTCAAGATTAAACTGTAACAAAAAGGCCTTGCATATTTCCTTTAGCTTGCTCTCATCCCATTCATAGCCAAAAATATTGCTCACTATAACAAGCTCTTCGTCGTTAATTTTCAACACATTGGCACGGACGAGCGACTCACTAATAAGCTCGCGTGTATAGAAGTGCTGACGAAGGTTGATGTCGAAGATTTTATATTGTCCTTTACCATCGGGCATGGTGTTGAGAAACTGCTGTATGCTTGCACGCGACTCTTTATTGCGTTGGGCAAGCGAACCAAAGCACACGGCACGTGTGTGTAAAGCCAATTGCTTTAGTTGCAAAGTAAATGGTATGTGGTCCCATGCCACACCCTCGCAAATATTGTATTGAGGCACACCTTGGGCATCGAGCGTAACAGATACTTGCCCCGTTGGGTAAGCCACTCTAACTATTTCAAGGTCAAGGTGCTTTTCGCTGAACACACTGATTATCTCATCTCCTAAATCGTCATTACCTATAGCACTAACAATCTTTGTTGGTAAACCAAACTGCGAGGCATGAAAGGCAAAGTTGGCAGGTGCGCCACCAATTTTCTTACCTTGTGGTAGCACGTCCCATAACACTTCGCCAAGGCCAACCACGTATTTAGTGGTTATATTCATACTATTGTATTGTTTATTATTTTACTTTTTTATATTCTGTTTATCAACATTTATCTTTGCCCTCAGCAACGAAAGGGGCACTACCTAATTTTTGCTCTAAAAACAATTGCAAATCACCGCCTTCATAACGCTCAAAACACGTTGATGCTGTTTTAGCAGAGCGAAATCCCACCTCTGTTACTTGCTTGAGGTCGGTTATAGAACCTTTCTCTATGCAGCGTTTAAGCTCTGCCACACGATAGCGCATAATGTATTCGTGAATGTCATTATAACCTTGTGAACGTAAGCTCTGGAGTGCCATGTGACGATTAAAACCCGCAAGTCTGCAAAGCCTTTCGCGGTTGAATGTGCAATCAATAAAGGGTTTTTCGTGTTGCATTACATACTCCATAGCTTCAAACCGATGTAGGTTGGCTTCGTTAAAGTCCTCTGTTTCTGACTGCGTAATCTCTTCTTTGGTAGGTGGTTTTTCAACTTGTTTGAAACTTGGATATGAGATTGCATTGACCGTTGGACGCAATATGCGGAAAAACAAGAACATGTTTACTAACGTAAAGAGCAACATGTATATGGTAAGCAACACAAGATTGAACTTTATGGCAATAAACACAAACAACAAATTAACAGCTCCCAATGCTGCACCATAAGCAATGAGGTCGCTTGGCAACTGCATACTCTTTACCAACCGGTGAGGCAGCCGGAATATATTGATAATATAGTAGCCAGAGAGCAAGAGCGATAGGATGCGTAGCACAACATCGCCCGATAAAAAATAGTGACGTATGTCGTTGGCAGAATAAACACTGGCCAAATTGCTTCCTGCTGCTGCACCTATGCCATATATAAAAATAATAACCAATGCTGGTACTGCATATCCCCACATACGCCCCCACTGCAAATAACCTGGCATACACAAACCTAAAGGATAAATACTCTGCAAATAAGAGCAAGCCAAAAGGTAAATAAGCATAATGGGATGTAGTATACCAACTTGAGGTATGACATCATTGGTAGAAATCCATGCTAAGGCTCCACAATACATCAAGCATAACAACAACATAATCCATGCTTGTGATAAAAACTGCACACTTCGCCTGGCAAGATAAAACATTACCAAACTCATCATCAGATGGGCTGTTGCAGCAAATTCGGTGGTTACTAAGATAAGGGTATGCATAATATATGATAGTAGAGTAGTATGTATGTTTTCAGTAATTGGGTATTGAATATGCAAATTTAAGGCTTTGTATGCTATAAAAAAATAAGAAGTCGGATAAAATCTATAAAAGACTTCATCCGACTTCTTAGTAGGTTTTCTGTGTTCTTTATTGTGCGTTAAGCGTTAGCCTCTTCTACAGAAACAACACTGCGATCACGCTGACCACGGTGGAAGCTAACTACACCATCAACAAGGGCATAAAGAGTGTGATCTTTACCCATGCCAACATTCTTACCAGGATAGTGAACAGTGCCACGTTGACGAACAATAATGTTACCTGCAACGCAAGTTTGACCACCCCAAATCTTAACGCCTAATCTTTGTGAAGCTGATTCACGACCGTTCTTAGAACTACCTACACCTTTCTTGTGTGCCATTTTTCTAAAACTTTTTTAATGTGATTAAGCAATTACGTTCTTGATTGTCACTTCAGTGAACTGATGACGATAACCATTGAGCTTGCGATAGCCCTTACGACGCTTCTTGTGGAAAACAAGAACCTTGTCACCCTTAACGAGTGAAGAAACTACTTCGCATACTACTTTGGCACCTTCTACAGTAGGAGCGCCTACTTTAACATCGCCGTTGTTGTCAATCAACAACACATTTTCAAATTCAACAGTCTGACCATTTTCTGCACCATTGATGTGGTTTACGAAAAGTTTCTTGCCTTCTTCAGCTTTAAACTGTTGACCGTTAATCTCTACGATTGCGTACATTTTTAATTTGTATAAACGGGTTTTTCCGAGAGGCGGATTGTGCTCTCATTCGTCACAACCTCTTTGTTCTGGCCCCTTAGGACTCTATAATCGGCTGCAAATATACTACTTTTTTCTGATACTGACGACTTTTACACTTTACTTTCTGTAATATTATAAAATTTTGCAGCTCTATTACATTGTTTTAGGCATCTAACTACAACATTAAAGGCTATTAAAGGCTATTAAAGGCTATTAATTGCAACATTAAAGGCTCTACCCCCAAAGTAGGAGCAGAGCCTTATTTACATTTATCTTTTACAAATTGTTGTTGGCAACTTTATGCCAATGCTGTTTCAATAATCTTTTTCACAGCATCCTCAAGTCCGTTGGCATCCTTACCACCCGCAGTAGCAAAGTGGGGTGCACCACCGCCACCACCCTTGATGAGTTTGGCAGCTTCGCGAACTAATTGACCAGCATTTAGCTTACGACTTGCAACAAGATCCTTGCTAATCATCACCGTTAGTAAGGGTTTGCCCTCGTGAGTTGAACCCAATACACATAGTGTGTTGTTAGGCAATGAACCTGAAACTTGGAACGCAAGGTCCTTTACTGAGTCGGGAGCAATAGAGGTAGGTATCACACACTTTACCAAGTTTATGCCATCGTGAACCTCGGCATTTGCAACAAGTTTATCGCGTAAGCTTGCTATTTGCTTCTTTACGTACTCGTCTACCTGTTTTTTGAGTCCATCGTTCTCTTCAATGGTCTTTTGGATGGCCGCAGTGAGGTCTTTTGCATTATTGAAGAAAGCCTTAAGTTGTGTAAGTACATCTTGTTGTGCATATACACTTTCTTCGGCAGCTTGACCTGTTATTGCCTCAATACGGCGTATACCTGCTGCAACACTGCTCTCTGAGACAATGCGGAATAAACCAATCTTACCTGTGCTCTTTACATGGCATCCACCGCAGAACTCTACGCTCTTGCCAAATTGTACAACACGTACCTTGTCGCCATATTTTTCGCCAAAGAGAGCAATCGCACCCAACTTTTTAGCCTCTTCCATAGGCACATCGCGATGGTCTTGGAGAGGAATATCCTCGCGAATACGACGATTAACAATGCGTTCTACTTGGCGCAACTCGTCGGCAGTAACCTTTTGGAAGTGTGAGAAGTCGAAGCGCAAATACTCTGGTGTACAGAGCGAACCCTTTTGCTCTACGTGTGTGCCAAGCACCTCTCTGAGGGCTTGGTCTAAGAGGTGAGTAGCTGAGTGGTTTGCCTCGCTTCCACTACGCAACTTCTCATTTACTTCTGCGTGGAACTGATGCTCTGGGTGAGCAGGCAACTTTTTAGTTAGGTGTATGGGCAAGTTATTCTCTCGTTTTGTGTCAAATACTTCAATTTTTTCATCACCATCGATAAGCCAACCTTGATCACCAACTTGGCCACCCATTTCTGCATAGAAAGGTGTTTGATCTAACGTGATTTCGTAGAATACTTGCTTCTTTTGTTGTACACGACGATAGCGCAAAATATGGCAATCGCACGAGGTCGTGTCCCAACCTTTAAATTCGGTTTCACCTTCTTTCAGCACAACCCAATCGTCTGTTTCGACTGCGGCTGCATTGCGTGCACGCTCTTTTTGCTTCTGCATTTCTGTTTTGAAACCATTTTCATCCACATCAAGTCCATTCTCATGGCAAATGAGTTCTGTAAGGTCGAGAGGGAAGCCATAAGTATCGAAGAGAGTGAATGCCTTTTCGCCATCAACCACCGTTTTGCAATTCTTTTTTGTATCAGCAATAACAGCCTCGAGCATGTTGATACCTGTAGACAATGTGCGCAAAAAGCTTTCTTCTTCCTCTTGCATAACCTTGCCAATCAATACTTGCTGCGCTACTAACTCGGGATAGGCTTCGCCCATTTCCTTAACAAGTGTAGGAACAAGTTTGCAAAGGAAGGCTTCACGTTGTCCTAAGAAGGTGTATGCATAGCGTACGGCACGACGCAAAATACGACGTATTACATAGCCTGCCTTAGCATTTGAAGGAAGCTGACCATCGGCTATTGAGAATGCAATGGCACGCAAGTGGTCGGCAATAACACGCATAGCTACATCTATCTTCTCATCCTTGCCATATTCAAAGCCTGAGAGTTCACCAATTTTCTTGATGACGGGTTGGAAGATGTCGGTATCGTAGTTTGAATTTTTTCCTTGAATTGCACGAACCAAGCGTTCGAAACCCATGCCTGTATCGATCACGTGCATAGGCAGTGGTTCAAGCGAGCCATTAGCCTTGCGGTTGTACTGCATGAACACGATGTTCCATATTTCGATAACCTGTGGATCGTCTTTATTAACAAGTTTGTAACCTGGAGTTTTTGCTTTTTCTTCGGGTGTACGACTGTCTAAGTGGATTTCTGAGCAAGGGCCACAAGGACCTGTATCACCCATTTCCCAAAAGTTATCATGCTTGTTACCATTAATAATATGATCAGCTGGCAAGTGCTTCAACCATATCTTTGCAGCCTCATCATCTCTGCCTAAATTTTCTTCGGGCGAGCCTTCAAACACTGTGGCATACAAGTCTTTAGGATCGAGGTGTAACACATCTACCAAATACTCCCATGCGTAGTCAATAGCTCCTTCTTTAAAGTAGTCACCAAAACTCCAATTGCCTAACATCTCAAACATAGTGTGGTGATAGGTGTCATGACCGACCTCTTCAAGATCGTTGTGCTTACCACTAACTCTCAAGCATTTTTGTGAGTCTGTACGGCGACGTGGTTCTGGATCTCTTTGACCGAGAATGATATCTTTCCATTGGTTCATACCCGCATTGGTAAACATCAATGTGGGGTCGTCCTTTATGACCATAGGAGCCGATGGTACGATGGTATGTCCTTTTGACTCAAAAAACTTCTTATATGAGTCACGGATTTCGTTAGCTGTCATCATATATTGTGTTATAATTTGTTTTCGTTTGCTCCGCAAAGTTACTGCAAACCATAGGTAAGAGCAAAGATTTTGCTTATTTTCTTTACACTTATTAGCTCATAAACAATTGTATAATATTGCTTTGGCATAAAATTAATAAAATAATATACAACTAATGCAGCCTTTGAATATGCTTTTTGCATATTCAAAGACTGCATTGCTATACTTGTTTAAAAGTTAAAGGTATATGTGGCTTGGTTAATCATCAACCGTATTATTGGGGTCTTCAGATCCTTCGCTAAGTAAGTCCGTTCCCCAGTGAGTTGATGCTAAACGTTTCTCGCGATCGATAACTTCTTTTGCTTTCTTTGCATAGATAATCATGCGCAACGATTGTGAGTAAGACACGTAGTTCCATAACCAATTAAAAAGTACAATAAGTTTGTTACGCACACCTAAAATTGAACGTAGGTGAACAACAAGCCAAAGTGCCCATGCCATAAAGCCACCAAACTTCATCTTGCTAAACTCTGCCACAGCACGATTGCGTCCCACTGTAGCCATTGTACCAAGGTTTTTGTAGTGGAAAGGCTTCATCTCTTTGCCATTGGCCAAACGCTTAAGGTTCTTTGCCAAATTGTTGCCTTGTTGAATAGCTACTTGAGCCAACTGTGGATGTCCACCAGACCATTTATCATCGCCCTTTGGCATAATGCATTGGTCGCCAATACAGAACACATTTTCGAGTCCCTCAACACGATTGAACTCATCAACCACAATACGACGTCCACGACCAAGGTGAGACTCGTTGAGGTTGCCAATGGGTTGAGCCATCACACCACTCACCCATATAAAGGTACGAGTAGCAATGCTACTACCATCTTTTAACTGAACATTGTGGTCTTTATAGTCTGTTACCATCTTGTTGAGCAACACGTTCACACCCATTGTGCGTAAGTATTTTTCTACCTTTTGGCTACTTTCTGGACTCATAGCTGCAAGCAAACGTGGTCCAGCCTCGATGAGGTAGATGTTCATGAGCGATGTGGGAAGATCGGGATAATCCTTTGGCAAGACAAAGTGTTTCATCTCGCTCAATGCACCCGCAATTTCTACACCTGTGGCGCCACCACCTACAATCACAACATTAAGCAACTCTTGGCGTTCCTTGTCTGTGGCACAAGTTAGTGCACGCTCAAAATTGTCGAGCAAGGCATTACGCAAGCCCATGGCCTCGCCCACATTTTTCATTGGCATGGCGTTTTCAGCCACATTCTTATTGCCAAAGAAATTGGTTGTAGCACCTGCTGCCAACACCAAATAGTCGTAGCTTACCTTACCAATTGAGGTTTGAATAATTTTGTGCTCAGGAAAGATGGAGCGCACTTCTGCCATGCGGAAAAAGAAATCTTTGCGCTTTTGAAATATCTTACGGAAGGGGAAAGAAATTGAGCTTGGTTCGATACCTGCCGATGCTATTTGATAGATTAATGGGGGAAACTGGTGATAATTATTGCGATCTACCAATACCACTTGGAAATTGCTTTTACACAATTTGTTAGCCAACTTTAGGCCACCGAAGCCACCGCCTACAATCACCACTCGCTTTTTGTCTGTCTTTGGAAGGTTAAAGCTCATATCCTTTATATATTCTTTTTAAATAATTTATTGTTTCTCCTTTTCACGAAACAGAATGAGAGTTTTTATGCTCTCTACACTTTTCCTGCTTCGATATTTCATTACAAAGTTACGGCTTATGAAGCAAAGGTGTTTAATAAAAATGTAACAAATCATAAGATTTGTTACATTTTTATATGATTACCCAATAAAGTGATACATGAATATTACAATGATAAAAAAAATATGTTGCAAACTTTTGCAATTATTTCCACTCCTTAAAAGGATGTACGCGTAGCGACGAATTGTAATATTTGCGATCACCCGTTACCTCTTGGTCCAAAAAAGGGGCGCGTTCAAAGGGTTCATTTTCGCTTTTTAGCTCTACCTCTGCCACTACCAACCCCTCGTTATCGCCATAAAATTCATCTACCTCATAAGTGTGATTACCAATTGGCACAAGCCAACGTGTTTTATCAACAATGCCTGGTTCGCATAGCATCATCAGCGATAGAGCCTCATCAAGCGTAATTTCTTTTTCGAACTCATAACGCGAGAGTCCGCCATTTAATGAGGGACCTTTGATTGTCAAATACCCCTTTTTGTCGCGAATGCGCACACGCACAGTTCTGCCCTTTGCACTGCATATATAGCCTTGTTTGATGCGGCTATGCGAAGTTGATAGCGACTTGTAATCACCGTTTACTAAAAACTTTCGTTCTATTTCTAAAGCCATGAGTTTCTTATAAAAAATTTAGGTCTTGCATTCTCAATATTAGAAATGAGAACACAAGACCACGTTATTCTTCATTAATTAGCAATTGCCCAATAAGCGGCCAATACCAACACTGCTATCAAAATAAGAGCAATGAATATGCCATTTACCACTCTGTTTGCTTGTCTTCTTTGCAGAGCTTCGCGAGCCTTGCGTTTTAAATTTCTTTTTTCGTTCATGGTAAAGATATATTTATGTTATTTGTTATTCGTTTCCTTTTTCTGAAAACTCCATCAAGTAGGCCTTGATAAAGCCATCAATCTTACCATCCATCACACCATTTACATCGCTTGTTTGATAACCTGTGCGGTGATCTTTCACTCGTCGGTCGTCGAATACATAACTACGTATTTGGCTACCCCACTCTATCTTCTTCTTGCCAGCCTCTATTTTGGCTTGCTCAGCCTTGCGCTTTTGCAAAGCACGGTCATAGAGTTGTGAGCGCAACAAACGCATGGCATTTTCACGATTTTCGAGCTGCTTACGGCTTTCGGTGTTCTCAATAAGAATTTCTTCTTCCTCTCCTGTATCGGGGTCGGTGTATTGGTAGCGAAGACGTACACCCGTTTCAACCTTATTGACATTCTGACCACCCGCACCGCCTGAACGGAACAAGTCCCATGATATTTTAGAAGGGTCTACATACACCTCTATTGTATCGTCTACCAACGGAGTTACAAACACTGAGGCGAAAGATGTCATACGTTTTCCTTGAGCATTATAGGGCGATACACGCACAAGGCGGTGCACGCCATTCTCACTCTTTAGATAACCATAGGCACTATCGCCCTCAATCTCCATAGTGACGGTTTTAATGCCAGCCTCATCACCATCTTGCAAATGAGATATGGTGCATTTGTAACCATGCGCTTCTGCATAACGCATATACATACGCATAAGCATTGATGCCCAATCTTGACTTTCGGTACCACCAGCACCCGAATTAATCTTCAGTACACACGACATTTGGTCCTCTTCTTGACGCAACATGTTGCGCAGTTCGAGCGCCTCTATTGCATCTATGCATTTGGTGTAATCTGCGTCTACCTCCTCCTCAGTCACCATTTCTTCTTTATAGAAGTCGAATGCAAGTGCAAGTTCGTCTACAAGTGTCTTTACATGCTTATAACCTTCAATCCATTTTTCAATGCCTTTTACCTTCTTCATTTGTTCTTCGGCACGTTTAGCATCGTCCCAAAAGCCTGGGTCTTGCGTACGCAACTGTTCTTCTTCGAGTTGCATTTTTTTTGCATCAATGTCGAGGTAGCGATGCAAAGCCTCTACACGGTTTTGGGCATCTTTTAGTTGATCGGAGGTTATCATGTATAATGTATTGTTGTTTTAAGAATGAGTTGTAAATGAAATAATAATATAGTGCAAATGCGTAAAGGGATAGCTAATTGTTCACCTATGCACAGCGAGGCATGCAAGCACTATTTGTTTGCAGCATTTTCAGCATCTGCATATATTTTTTCGATAGCATCAGCATAGTGCTCATAAACCACACGGCGACGCACCTTAAGCGTATTTGTTAGTTCACCATTATCCATGGTGAAAGGGTGTGGCAATAAGATAAAATGCTTTATCTGCTCATAATGTGCAAGGTCTTGTTGCAAAGTTTCGATGCGTTCGGTAAAGAACTTTATAATCTGCGGATGCTCACACAAGTCTTCGCGTGAGGTATAATCTATGCCTTGTTGTTTAGCATAATCCTCAACAAGTTTATAACTTGGCACGATGAGAGCACTTACAAACTTGCGTTTGTCTGCAACGATAACCACCTGGTCGAAATAGCGGTCGAGCACAAGCTTCGATTCTATCATCTGTGGTGCTATATACTTACCATTAGATGTTTTGAATAAATCTTTTATACGCTCTCGCAAAAAGAGTTCTCCATTCTTCATATACCCTGCATCGCCCGTATGGAACCAGCCATCGGCATCGATAGCATCTTTTGTCAAAGAGTCCTTTTTGTAATAGCCTGGAGTTATTGTTTTGCCACGAAGCAATATTTCATCATTCTCTCCAAACTTTATTTCAATTTTGTCGATTAGTCTGCCCACCGAACCCAACGTAACAGGTTTACCTGGCACATCGCACGATACTGTGGCAAGGCTTTCGGTTAAACCATAGCCTACCACCATATTGATACCAGCCGCATGTACAAACTTTTCTACCTCAGGCGACACTGCTGCTCCTGCTGTAGGGAAGAAGTTGGCACGTTCAAGGCCAAGCGTCTTACGTAGAAGTTTTATAATAGTTTGGTCGTAGAGCTTATATTGTAATGCCAAACCGAGCGGAGCGGGTTTACATTTCGACTTATAGTTTACCCAATAACGTTGCCCAACTTCGAGTGCTTCGCGTATGAGTTTACGCTCCATGAATGAACCATTCTCCATTTTTTCGAGCACAGCTTGGTATACCTTTTCCCAAAAGCGTGGTACAGCACTCATACAAGTGGGGTGTACCTCTTGCATAGAACGTTGTACATCGGCAGGACGAAGATTAACGCATTGCAATGCGCCCTCGGTTAGTCCTAAATAGCACCACGCACGTTCAAAGATATGCGTATAGGGCAAGAAATTTAAGAACACATCGTTTTCACTCAATGGCAATACTGCATCGTTCACGCGGAGCCCCTCATGATACTGTCCGTAAGTGAGCATAACGCCCTTACTCTGCCCTGTGGTACCACTAGTGTAGAGTATGTTGCATAGGTCTTCGTAATTAGCATCGGCTTGGCGCTTTCTGTATTCTGTCTTCAAGTCATCGGTAATGCCACCTTGTAGTTCTTCTTTGATAAAATCATCAAAATAAACAGAGAAATGGTCATTGCTATCTTTCTTTACTGAACGATCGAAGATTATTATTTTTTCAAGCGACTGTGCCACAGAGATTACGCTGAAAGCTATGTCGTATTGTTGTTGCTCGCCTACAAAAAGGAAACGCACTTGTGCATCGTTTATCATGTAGGTAACCTGAGCTGCACTACTTGTGGCATAGAATGGTATGGTAACAGCTCTTATGCCATAGGCACCAAAGTCTACGTAGTGAGTTTCAGGTTTATTTTGCGAGAATACAGCTATATTTTCTTGCACTTTAACGCCCATGCGTAAAAGTGCAAATGATACCTTCTGAACGCTGAGAGCAAACTGCTTCCACGAAATTGGTATCCACTTTCCGAGTGAGTAGTCGCGGTAGCTTAGCGCTGGTTTATCGCCGTATTTCTTGGCTTGCTCTAATATTAACTTTGAAAGGTGACAATTGTTTTGCATATCATGCAGGTTTAAGGGGAAAAACATACAATGCCATTAAGCATTTTCGTAAAAACTATTTATACATATGGCTTTGTTATTGTTTTTACCAAACGTTCGCTATCGCAAAGTTATTTATTTTCTTTTAATCTAACAACTTTTACCTATTTTATATTCAAAGCTATATATTAGATTTTTGTTAATTCTTTACTTACTTTAATGCTTGCACACCTTTGACGTATCAACCGTAAATTGGCTTTCTGCTACGGGCATAAACTTACCTTTTGCTGCAAGAAAGTCTACCAATTCGGTGGCTGTCATATCGGTGGCAGAGCAAGTAAAGAAGTGTTCTGATTTACCAAAACGTGCTTCTATAGCACTAACTAACTCTGCTTTTGTTTTATAGCTGTTTCCTTCCATCATGTGGAGTACTTCATGTCCGTGTGTCATAATAATAGTCTCTTGTTTTTACTTATTACAAAATGCTATTTAAACTGTAATGGGCACTTCAACGTTTGTATCTGGCCACATAGGTTGATAGATTAATGGGAGGGGATATCCCCCGACCCCACTCCAATCAATGCGCTTAAGAGCATTAAAATCGGGCTTACCAAAGTCAAAAGAGCGACCATAAAGCAATATACAATGGCGCGACTCATCGATAGCCCATACGCCACCCCCATAGGGACACAACTCGTCTACATCAAGCAGTTCGCGATGAAGGTATACGTGACCAAATTTCAGTACACCATTTTGATTGATGATAAATTTTTGATACATTGCTTTTTTAGCATTTGGTGGTTATTTTGTTTTTACTTTTCGTAAACGTTTACGATTTCTACGATGTACATTGTATGGAAAGAGCCCCCTGGCTTGTTGTTATACCAACGCTCAAGTGCTTCTTTATCAAGAAATTGCTCGGGCTTAAATTCTGAACGGAACATTTTGCGAGCCTCAATGGTAAGTCGCGATTGCTCAAAGCCTATAGTGCCATGTTCGGTTTCTACGGGTACAAGTCCAGTCTCTTTTACCTTATCATAATCGCGTCCTGACTTTGTACCACAGAAGTTGTAAATGCCACGCATATCTTCTGTATTGCCCAAAAACGACAATGTTAGATATTCATTATCTTCTATCAATGGGTATGTGTGACGCTCTGGGCGGATAAAAACAAATGCTACTGGCTTATTCCACAACCAGCCGATGCCGCCCCAAGAGGCTGTCATCATGTTAAAATTATCTTTATTACCTGCTGTTACGAGCATCCATTCTTTACCTATAAGTTCGAATACATTTTCTTTGGCTATTGCTTCTATTGTTGATTTCTTCATTGTGTTTTTATGCAATAAGTTGTTATACTATTTTTGTGGTTTTGCAAAGATACAAAAAGAGCAGTGAATGCACTCCACTGCCCTTTTTATTATTTAATTTATTTGTGTTGCTAATGCTTCTGGATTAGAACATCTTTTCGGGATATACGCCTTCGTCAGCAAGTTTTTGAAATTTCTCTACTACGCCTGGACGATCCTCAGGATAAGTAACACCAAACCACTTAGAAGTGGTATCAAGCACTTCGCAAGTAGCTTGACCTGTCTTAATCAAGTGGTCTACCATAAGAGGAATAAAGAACTCACTCTTAAGGTTCTCAATGTTCTTAGGATCTGAAAGGAATGTTTTGAAGAACTCATTGCTGTGCTTGAAGTAGTCGGGAGTAAAGCCCCAGAAGTTCATTGACACAGGAGTTGTATCGGGAATTGAAACCCATTCATCATTGTCGTCAAGATATTTAACAACGCCATCGAAACGTTGAATCTTTGTACGTTCTACTACTGATGTAAGGTGATGATTTGCATCGTTTTCGCAAATACCACGGCTAACGGTACCGCTATCAGAGAGTGTATTGCCTACGCGGAAACCAACCATTGCATATTTGCCTGTTGAACCTTCGGGGAGCTCGCTGAGCCATTTGCCCATTACCTTGAATGCATCGCGATCGTAGAAGTCGTCGCAGTTGAGCACTGCAAATGGCTCATTGATTACGCTTTCGCCCATCATCAATGCGTGGTTAGTACCCCATGGTTTTGTACGGCCTTCAGGACATGTGAAACCTTCAGGAAGGGCATCAAGGCTTTGGAATACAAGTTCGCAAGGAATGTGACCCTCGTATTTTGAAAGTACTATGCGACGGAAATCGTCTTCGAAATCCTTACGGATAACGAATACTAACTTACCAAAACCTGCATGGATTGCGTCGTAGATTGAATAATCCATAATGGTTTCACCATGAGGACCAAGTTCGTCCAATTGCTTCAAGCCACCATAACGGCTGCCCATACCTGCTGCCAAAAGAAATAGTGTAGGTTTCATTTTGCTATGAAAGATTGTTTATGTTGTTAGATGTTTTAATTGTCTGTATGCGCGTCATAGTTAGTTACAAAAGTTCATTTGCCCCGTCTTTGCTATAAACGCTTTGCAAAAGTAGAAAAAAAATGATAAACGGGTATCATCTTTTTGTCTTTATTTTACGCATAAAATGTTTGAATACCACATGCGACTACATTTTTCAGACCGTTGCTGCCACAGCCTCAGCACAGCGTTCACCATCGATTGCAGCACTAACTATGCCACCTGCATACCCTGCTCCTTCGCCACAAGGGTAGAGTCCGCTTACGCTTACATGGCACAAATTGTCGTGATTACGCAATATGCGCACTGGGGCTGAGGTGCGGGTTTCGGCTGCTATCACCACAGCTTCGTTGGTAAGAAAACCGCGACTTCTGCGCCCAAAGGCATTGAAGCCATCGATTAACCTTTGGGTTACAAAGCGTGGCATCCAAAAGTGCAGAGGCGACGAAACCAGGCCTGGTGAATAGCTTGATTTAGGAAGGTCGTAACTCAAACGGCAATTCACAAAGTCTGCCATACGCTGTGCTGGTGCTGTTTGACTGCAATTGCCTTGTTGCCAACAAGCCTTTTCGAGCGCTTCTTGAAAGTACATCATACGCAAGGGACTATTCGTGTCGAACATATCAGCATGGGTAGATGCAAAGTTGCCGTCTGCCATAGCTTCTGTTAAGAAAGGTTTTAATTCTCCCTCTAAATCCTCTGGGCGAGTTTCTACTACCATACCCGAATTGCTCCAAGCTGAATTGCGCAACGAAGGACTCATTCCATTAACCACTATCTGCTGCGGACCGCTGGCTGCTGGCACAACTATTCCGCCTGGGCACATGCAGAAACTATATACTCCACGTCCTTGACTTTGCGCTACATAAGCATATTCGGCAGCCGGCAGATATTTGCCTCTGCCTTCGGGATTGTGGTATTGTATTTGGTCTATCAAATGGGAGGGATGCTCTAACCTTACACCTACAGCAATGCCCTTGGCTTCGATATTAATACCTGCTTGATAAAGGTGGCGGTAAACGTCGCGAGCCGAATGGCCTGTGGCTAAGATAACGGGACCAACAAAGGTTTCGCCCGTACTACACTCTACGCCTTTTACTTGATTATGTTCTACGATAAGCCGGTCTACACGTGTTTCAAAATGCACCTCGCCACCACATTTAATAATTTGGTTGCGCATGCTTTCGATAATGCGTGGCAGGCGGTCGGTTCCTATGTGTGGATGTGCATCAATTAATATATCGGTAGAGGCACCAAACTGACAAAACACACGCAATATTTTATCAACATTGCCACGCTTTTTTGAACGCGTATAGAGTTTGCCATCCGAAAAAGCACCTGCTCCACCCTCGCCAAACGAATAATTGCTCTCGGCATTTACTTGGTGTTGGCGGCTAATTAAGGCAATGTCCTTGCGACGGTCGTGAACGTTTTTTCCTCGTTCAAGCACTATAGGGCGCTTGCCCAACTCTATGAGCCGTAGTGCTGCAAACAAACCTCCAGGCCCTGCGCCCACTACTATCACTCGTGGAGCATGCTCTACATTAGGATAGTCGATGGGGGTGAATAGTGTTTGCGGTGGTTCTTGATTAATAAACATCTCTACACCGAGATTCACATAAATGGTACGTTGGCGTGCATCAATGCTACGCTTGCGAATGCGCAAGGCTTTAATGGTGCGAGCATCCAGATGCAATTGCTTTGCCATATAATTTTTTAGGCGCTCTTCGTCATACGCAATCTCTGGGGTAGCACGAAGGGTATACAAGCCATTCTCATTTTGGGTTATGCCCGTTTCGCTACGACCTGTTCCTGGTTGTTCGCCAAACTCCTTATAGGGTTTTGTATCCCGTTTTGCCCCTGGCGAACGCGGAACGAACTTGCTTTTTCGCTCATTCTTTCCTTGTGAAAAAGCATATGCACTTGCTTGTTGCGTTCTGTCAGATTTTTTTTTGTTACTATGTTTTACCGCACTTTTTCGACGGTTGTCTTTATCTTTTTGATACATAAAATGCTTTATTATATTCTCTATATGTAGAAGATGTTTATCCAAACAATTCGCGCAATGCAGCTTCTACACGCGTAACGGGTACTACATCTATTGTTTGCTTACTCACATCGAGTCCTTTCATATTTCCTTCGGGTATGAGAATGCGCGAGAAACCAAGTTTTGCAGCCTCAGACACACGCTGCGAGATGCGCGTTACAGGACGTATCTCGCCACTCAGTCCTACCTCGCCAGCCATGCAGACATTGCGCTCGATTGCAGTATCAACATTACTCGACAATACGGAAGCAATCACCGATAAATCGATAGCGGGATCTGTTACTCTTATGCCACCTGCAATGTTAAGAAATACGTCCTTTTGTGCCAGTTTAAAGCCTACTCTCTTCTCTAACACAGCCAACAACATATTGAGACGACGCAAATCAAAGCCTGTGGCAGAACGTTGTGGTGTGCCATAAGCTGCGGTAGACACAAGTGCTTGGGTCTCGATTAAGAAAGGCCGGACTCCCTCTATAGCTGCAGCAATGGCTATGCCACTCAGTTCATCTCCGCCTTGCGTGAGCAAGAGTTCTGACGGGTTATCCACAGGTCGCAGGCCATCGTTGCGCATTTCGTAAATGCCCAATTCTGAGGTTGAGCCAAAGCGGTTTTTTATGCTGCGCAATATGCGGTACATGTAATGCCTATCGCCCTCAAACTGCAGCACAGTGTCCACTATGTGTTCAAGCACTTTGGGACCTGCAATGGCTCCATCCTTTGTGATGTGCCCTACCAAAATTACGGGTACACCGCTCTCTTTGGCATATTTGAGTAGCGAGGCAGCGCATTCGCGTATTTGGGTTATACTGCCAGGAGATGAGTCTACATTCTCAACCGAAATGGTTTGAATAGAGTCGATTACCACCAATGTAGGATGCACGTTTTTGATATGTGCAAATATCTGTTCTAAACGCGTTTCACACAAAAGCATCACGTTGCTCTCGTCTTGCGTAATACGATCGGCACGCAGTTTTATTTGGTGTTCACTCTCTTCGCCGCTTACATAAAGAATGGTCTGCCCTTGCATCTTTACAATGGTTTGTAGCAAGAGCGTAGACTTACCAATACCAGGTTCACCACCTATCAGCGTCATAGACCCTGGCACAATGCCTCCACCCAACACACGGTTAAATTCGGCATCGGTAGTAAGGATGCGTGGCTCTTCTGATGCCGAAACTTCAGACAAGCGTATGGGGCGTGGTTGGTGCGTGCCACCTCCCACCAAGGAATGGCGTGCCTCTCTGCTATTTATCGTTGAATTGGTTTCGGTACGAATGGTCATTTCCTTCATCGTGTTCCATGCTCCGCACGATGGACACTTACCTACCCATTTGGGCGAATCCATACCGCATTCTGAACAAACGTAAACGGTTTTTGATTTTGCCACAACAATTCTTTTTTTTTAATTATTTACAATAAGGTTTTCCACAACCATCTTACATGCCTTCGAGCGAATATTTCATAGCTATCAACTCTTCTTTCACCTTGCGCAATCGTTGTATTACCTCAAGGGTTTGCACCGCTCCTTGTTTGTTTTGCTTCAACACATCTCGAGCCGCTGCAAGTTTAAGACCACGCACTTTTACGAGGTCGTAAACCACACGTATCTTCTCTATATTCTCCTTGGTATACCTGCGCACGCCACGTGCTCCCTTTTTAGGATTTATTTGTTGCGGAAATTCTTTTTCCCAATATCGCAACAAGGTTTCGCTAACGCCAAGCATTTGCGCCACCTCACTGATAGTGTAGTAAAATTTCTCTTCCGTATTATTATCTTGCGCCATCGTTTTTCTATTTTATCATTGCCAAACAGGGCTTAAACAAATTACATTGTTGCAAATATACATTTTTTTTCCGATTGATATAAAAACAAGTCTTAGCTCTTAAACTCAAATCGTCATAATTTAATTTTTTGGGAGAACGAAATGCAATGAGCCATTTTTTTTGTAAAATGGCTACATATCGTTAATTATTGATAATCAATAACTTACATATAATCACATAAAAAGTATCCCCACAAGGATACGTATCCTTGTATGCTTATAACGGCTTTATAAGCTCATAAGAATAGTATTCTTACACCATAAGAACACGTATCCTTGCACCATAAGAATACGTTTATAAGGATTTTTTGATAGCATTTAGAGCAATGCAACAAGAATGTGTTCATTATTGTATTACAGATTTTACTCTATTTTAAAAGTTCAAAATGTCAATAAATGTTCACAAATTTAAGGTAAGGAAGTTTCGGTATCTACTTTGATTTTAGTATGCTTACATACATAATTGCCACACATACATTTCATTTTAACTATTTAAAAATATTTTTTCAAAAAAAATACTCCAAACATTTGGTTGGTATAAAATAACTTCCTATCTTTGCATCGCTTTTAAGGAAAACAAGTTAATCAAAACAAACAAAACGATTAACCATTCTTATTTAAGTTTGCCTCTTTAGCTCAGTTGGCCAGAGCACGTGATTTGTAATCTCGGGGTCGTTGGTTCGAATCCGACAAGA
>CAKQOG010000027.1 GCA_934255485.1 uncultured Prevotellamassilia sp.
AGCTCAGTTGGCCAGAGCACGTGATTTGTAATCTCGGGGTCGTTGGTTCGAATCCGACAAGAGGCTCAAAAAGAGAGAAATACAGCAACATGTATTTCTCTCTTTTTTCATATTGTGGGTCAGTGAACAAAAAAAGAAAGACGAACTGCCCCCACTATCAGAGTCAGTTCGTCTTTGTTGATTACTACTTATTTTTTTCTTAGTTTTTATGTCTAACCTATACACAATGTGCAATGTTGCATACGAGGGAATGGTGTTATACCATATCTCAGTGCGACCTTGTGCGTTCACCGTGCGGCGAACTGTAGATATTTGAATGCGAACAAAATAAGTTTATATTTTGTTCGCACGTTTCTTGTAGCTTGGCCTATCTTTTCGGCATTTTTTCAGTTTGTTTGGCAATAAATTTGTCAATTGTTTCAATACCTTTCAGCGTTGAACAACCACGAATATATGGGATAACAGTGTTGATAAACAACTCGGTCTGTGGATATTCGTAGATAAGGCTATTTTGTATAAAAATATCCATTCCTAAGAGTAGCTGCCTTATAACTATGTGATAGTTTACATCTTTTCTAAAAAAACCTTCTTCTACTCCCTTTTCTAAAAAGCTAACGGCATGTTCTTCGGCTTTCTTCTTTTGTTGTTCTATATGTGATGCAACTCGAGGATATTTATTCATGTCAATATAGAACTCTGGTGTAATGTTATCCATGCTTGTTAGTTTGTGAGCAAAAAACATCAACAAAAAGTCGAGTACCGAGGTTGTTCGCTGCAAAAGAGCTTCTGAGAAGCGACTCTCTTCTTTTTCATGTTCCATCACGCATGCAAGCAAAAGTTCCTCTTTATCAGAGAATATCTGATAAAGTGTGCGCTTAGACATCGTCAGTTTATGGGCTATATCATCCATCGTTACATTTCGTATTCCGTGTTTATGGAATAGTTCTGACGCAACTTCAATAAGTTGTTTGCGCACTTCTTCGCGTTGTTGTATAGGCTGATTTTGCATGAAAATAGCGATTATATTTTAGATAAATAGCAATTGCAATTTTATTATACCATCTTATGTATGCAAAGATATAAAACTTTTTATTCTCTCATAGTTTTCATGCAATACAAACATAAGAAAAGCGCATTATTTGCTACAAAATCAGCATATTTTCACAAGCTTAAAAAAAGAGATGTATACACATGCATACACCTCTTACTCATTTATATTTACTTTAATTCAGCTTCGAGTTCCTCTATTTCTTTTCTAAAATCTTTGTCAACACTTATGCGTCTGGCTACCTGATTGCACGAATATAACACCGTACTATGATCACGCTTACCAAAGTTTTTACCTATTTGACTATAAGGTGCTTCGGTGTATTTATGCACCAAAAACATAGCGGTTTGTCGGGCTATAACAATCGACTGTTTACGACTCTTTGACGAAAGGTCTTTGCCCTTTACCCCAAAGTGTTGGCTCACTGCCGATACAATATCTTCTATAGATATTTCACGCTTCTCAAGATTAACAGCACGAGCTACCACACGATGCGTAAGTTTTAAATCTATCTCACAGTTATCCACCACCGAATATGCCATAATAGAGTTTATGATGCCTTCGAGCTCGCGCACACTACTTTCTACGTTTTGCGCTATATACTGCACTACATCGGCTGGAATAACATCTTCCAAGCCATCGCGACGTATTTTTGTGATAAGAATATCGCGACGTAGCTTAGTATCGGGCTTTTCCATCTCAACAACCATACCCCATTTAAAACGCGTAAGCATGCGCTCTTCTATACCCTCAAATAGCACGGGCGGACGGTCACATGTGATGATGATTTGGCGATTATTCTGCTGCAAATGGTTGAATATATGAAAGAATGCCATTTGCGTTTTTGAGGTGGTTATCTCTTGTATATCGTCTATTATCAACACTTCTATTGATTGGTAGAAGTTGATAAAATCGTTCATTGTGTTGTGGCGCACAGAGTCTGTAAACTGCGTTTTAAACACATGTGCAGACACAAACAATACGCGTTTATTGGGATCCTTTTGCTTTATTTTTACGCCAATAGCATTGACCAAATGGGTTTTTCCCACTCCACTCGGACCATACAAGAAAAATGGGTTAAATGCACTACGCCCTGGATTTTCTGCAATGCTAAGCCCCACGCTACGCGACAATTTATTGCTTCCACCTTCTACAAAGTTGTTGAACGTGTAACGCATATTCAACTGCGAATCAAGCGGAGGCAATGCACTTCGTTGTGGTTGCTGCGAAAACGAATAACGATTTAAATCCTTTTTATTTTCTTCCTTTTTAGGAGTAACAATAATGGGCTCTGGCTGTATGTTTTCAGCACGTTGTTGAGCCACAGCATACTGCAACTTTATGTTGCCATTGCCAAAACAATGGTGAACGGCTTGCATAAAATACCCCACATAATGTTGGTCGAAATATTCAGCAAAAAAGCGAGTAGGTACCCCCACTTTTAACACACCTTCTTGAAAACTCACGAACTGTAAAGGTTCAAACCAAGTGACGTAATGTTCACTTGGTATATGCTGCTTTATTAATTGTAGGCAATTTTGCCAATTATTTTGTTCGTTGAGTTCCATATATGACCACCTTATGCGTTTTTCCAAAAGAGAGTGTGCAAATTTCTGAATTTATTTTGAAATATAAAAATGTCATAACTTATATTTATAGGACAGTTCTAAAAAAATTGATTTATAGAACCACCCTATAATTACATTATTATTTTATATGTTGTGCATTACCATTTAGAACACGATAATACTGAAAAGCAAACATTGATGCCGCAACAAACAAGCCACCGCTGAAAGCCAAATAAATGCCCATAATACCCATGTGCAACGTAAATGCCAATAAATATGCCAATGGTATATTTATCACTACATAACTTATAAAAGCTATCCACATCATAGACGATACGCGCGATGTTCCTCGCAACGCATTGGCATAACATATCTGCATAGAATCGCCCAATTGGTATAAAACAAGTGGCGGAATTAAAGTCAATGCCAAACTGATAACTGCTAAATCATTGGTGAAACAATGAACAACAAAATCTCCCATAAAGAAGAATATAGCAGATACTATTGCTGCCATAACGAGCAATATAAACATACCAGCATAGCCCGTTTGCCTTACTCCATACCAATCGCGTTGTCCTACAAAATGGGCTACCCGAATAGTTATACCCGAGCCAAAACTGTAATAGAGCAAGAAACCTAAACCACTAATTGTAATCATCACTTGATAAGTGGCTAAATCTGTTGCACTCAGCCACCCAGCCATTATGCCACTCATCGTAAAGGCACCACTCTCCATGCCCATTTGTAAAGAGATTGGTAGCGACTGCACATTAAGGTACTTTAATTTTGTAAGTTTGAGTGCTGCCGAAACAAAACCTGCTCGATAAGCCTTATAACGCTTGTGCATAACAAACCAACACACTATCATCACTGCCATAAAAATGCGTGCTGTCATTGTGCTAAGTCCTGCACCAAGCAATCCTAAACGTGGAAATGGTCCTATACCATATATAAGGAAATAATTGCCTACAATATTCAACAAATTACCAGTCAATATTACCCACATACCTACTGCAGTCTCTGATATTCCATCCGTAAACTGGCGAAAGGTGTTGAACATAGCCAAAAAGAAAAGAGATATGAGTAGTGTTAAATAATACGGCTTTACCAATGGCATGATTTCGGCTGGTTGTCCCATATTGTCTAAAAAGAAATATAGAACAGCCAAGCCAAACATGATAAGTAACGCAAAGAGTAAGTTGCATACCAACCCATACTTAAGCGTAGCTCCTGCTTGGTTAGCTTCGCCTTTTCCAACCAACGAACTTATTAATGGTGTTAAGCCATAACTATAGCCCAACAGCATATACACAACGAAGTTATAAACAGAATTTACGAACGATGCTGCCGCCAACGACTGTGTGTTGAAGTGTCCCACCATCATTGTGTCGGCAAACCCCATTATAATTACTCCTATCTGCCCTATGGCAATAGGTATGCCCAAGCGCAGAATGGGTTGGTAAAAATTTTTGTATTTATCAATACTCACGTTTTGCATGATAAATTTGTAAGTTTATGCTTGTTGCTATTTTTACACAATAAAGAGCAACAATCGTTTTCACAATCGAGTTATGTGTTATACACACGTAATGCTCAACTCTGAAAACGGCTATTGCCCTTTTATTTCCCTAAATGTTTATTCTCTCTTACTTATCTTTTTTTCCAAACACAGAAAAATGTACATAACGTTTAGGATGAGCCTTTAGGTCGATCATCAACGAGTCTGCATTGCGAAGCGTTGAGTTTAGGTTATCATACACTCCCCTATCATTAAGGAACAGACCGAGAGAGTTATCCTTACTCTTCATCTTTTGGTCGAGCGAGCTTGATATGTTGCCTAAACTTTCAGACATGCGTTGTGCACTTTCGAGTGTTGCATTCACACTATTGAGCGTAGACTGCACATCAAGAGCTGCCAAGTTTGCAGTTAAGCGTTCTGCATTCTCACTTGTTTGCTTAAGGTGTCCCACCATTTGTGGTATATCCTTTTGCATCATAGCGTTGAGTTGTACTGAAGTTTGTTTCAAGTTGTCCGTAATATCCTTCGCATTGTGTAAGGTTGCAGCCAACGCAGGATCGCCTGTAAGATGGTTAATGTTGTCCATAATAGAGTCGAGCTTAGGCAACATCTTTTCGATTTGTGGCACCATTGCACTCACCTTATCCATAGCTCCTTCGTGCATTCCTCCTGGTATTGTATCGCCCTGAACAATATTGCTTGCAGGATTAGGACCAAGTACTAAAAGCATTTTCACTCCTCCCATAAGTTCTGTTTCAAGCTCAGCACGTGTTTGCTTAGGCACTCTCATTTCATCATCAAGTTCAATGCCAACTACCACAAACTCGCCACGATTATAATCGTAGTTTATCGTGCGAACAATGCCCACTGGATAGCCATTGGCATACACTGGATTTGATACTGAAAGTCCAGCTACATCCTTAAATTTCACATAGTATGTGTTTGTAGATTTAAACACATTAATGCCTTTAAGAAAATTGAGTCCTACAAATAGCAAGACAATAGCCACTATTGCAGTAAGTGCAATTTTTGTTTCCTTTTTCATGTTTATTCTTATTTGAGAAAAGCATTATCACTGTGCTTTTTCCTTGGCACGTGCCTCAGACAAAGCTACAGACTTTCCACCCTCATACGCTACGAGATAAGCACTTTTCATCTTTTCCTTAACCGTGCGTAGTGCCTTTTGCGCCTCAGCATAAGATGTGTAGCTACCATAAAAATATTTATACAAGCTACCCTCTTTTACTCTTTTAATAGCCAATCCCTTAAACTGTGGGTCTGTAGTTTCGATTTGTACTTTACCCGCACCCACTTGTATGCGATAAGTTATTTTGCTCTTTTTATTAGGTGTTTTTTTGCTTTTATTGCCTTCCTTATCCTTTTGTTTTTGCGATGCTTTTACCTCTGTTTTATCATTGTTTTTAACAGCCTTACTGGTTCTTGCATTGCTCTGTTGTTTGTCGTTACTCTCTTTTTTATTGGCAGTTTGTTTTTTACTTTCTGCCAACATTGGCTCACGCTTTTTAGCGTTCTTATCAGCTACAGTTTTTTGCTGTGTTTCAGCGTTTTTAGCTTTGCTTGTACTGATTTCTTTTCCTGTTTTTTCGTTATGAACACGAGTCTGATTGGTCTGCTTTTGTACAGTAACATTCTTTACATCAGTACGTTTCTTATCTGGTTTATTTGCAGTATCTGTGTTAGCAGACTTCTTTGGCATATTCTCCGACCGACGAGATATTAAGAGCGAAGCACTTTCTTTTTTATCATGCTCTCCTACCAATCTTGCAGTAGGAACTGCTGCAACTGGCACCACAGCAACCTCTTTACTTGCTGCTTTCACGTCATCTACTTGGTCTGCTACGTATGCACCATTAAAGACCTGTTTCGCATTTTGTGGAATGTTTGTGGCTGTGCGGTCGTGCTGTCTGCGATATGCCAAAAAACCATTGTAAATGCTTTGGCTAAGCTCTGCAATACCTTGTTGCGAATTTAGATAGGCTTCCTCTTGTGGTGTCGTTATAAAGCCCAATTCAGTCAGGACCGAAGGCATACTGGTATTTCGCAAAACGAGGAAACCTGCTTGGTGTACCCCTTTGTTTGGGCGTCCCACCGAGGCATATTGCTTTTGTATGCACGAGGCAAGGTCTACGCTTTGCTTCATAAAGCGGTCTTGCATAAACTCAAATATCACGTAGCTTTCAGCCTTGTTAGGATCAAATCCTTGGTAGGTCGTTTTGTAGTCGCTCTCCATTGTGATAACAGAGTTTTCGCGCTTTGCAACAGCCAAATTTGCACTTGCCCGTGCCATACCTAAGGTGTAGGTTTCAGAGCCATAGGCCTGTTTTCCATTGGGCAGTGCGTTGGTATGTACTGATATAAACAAGTCAGCCTTGTTTTTGTTAGCAATATCAGCTCTACCTTGCAAGGGTATAAAAACATCTTTCTTGCGCGTATATATTACCTTTACATCAGGACAATTTTCCTCTACCAACTTACCAAATGCTAAGGCTACGTTCAGATTTATATTCTTCTCTTTTGAGAAACTACCCACTGCACCTGCGTCGTGTCCGCCATGGCCCGCATCGATTACGAGCGTAAAGTTACGCTTTTCCGTGCTTGAAAATGCCACGAATGGAATAATTGCGAAAAACAGAACAATATATAAGAATTTCAAAAGAGATTTTTTCATGTTTTTAAGTTGTTTGTGTACAAGATAGCACATATAGTAGCAAGTTTCTTTGCTCACTACCATCGACAAATAAACTATATTGATGCACAAAGGTAATAAACAATCAGTAAACGTTTTGCACGTATTACCAACTTTTGCATATTTTGGCTCATATTGTAGTATTACAATACCCTAAAACAACTAAATTTTGCAGTGTTATCAACAACATGAATCTCAATTTCTTATTCTCCATTCCTGTGGATAAAGATTATTGGCGCGCGTTCCTAAATTATTCAAAAAGCCTAATGCATGGCCCATATAGGTGGCCACTACATAGCCTCTCTTTATGTCTGACGGAAGCACAATAGCCTCGCGTCTGAGGTATGCCAAGGCCTCATCGAGCGAAAGTTCGGCATGCGGAAAGGCTTGTTCATTACGCACCACCGATAGAGCCAAAGCATGTTGGGGCACTATTTTGTGTCCTTTTTCTTCGGCAATAGCAACCCCTGCAACCAGCGTTTTCATCGTTTGCATGATGCGTTGCACATCGTCTGCCCAAGACTTTGCTACAGCCGTAATTCTGCCTTCTCCGTATGGCAATAGTTTAAACAAATTAGGCTGGTTGAGCCATGTTGATATTTTAGAAGCTTCTTTTATAGCTCCTGCTTGTTTAGTTACAGATTGGCGTTTCTTTGTTTTTTTGCTTTTAATAATAGGTGCACTACTCGTTTTGCGCAAAAGCGCAAGGAATAGTCCTTCACCCTTAGCTTTATGCGGAAAGAAGTGATAAACAGGCATTGAACGCATGGTTGTATCGCCCACAATACCCCAATCATGTTCTATATCAATAGGCACGAGTTCTGCTCCCAACTCTTGGCATATACGCTGCACATTGTCTTCGTTCTCTTGTCTGTTAAATGTGCATGTGCTATAAACTAAATATCCTCCCTCTCGCAGCGAAGGCCATACAGAGTTTATAATCTCCCACTGACGGTCGGCACATTTCAGCACATTGTCTAAACTCCACTCCTCTACTGCGCCATCGTCTTTGCGAAACATCCCCTCGCCCGAACAGGGCACATCTGTTGCCACGACATCGAAAAAACTGCCCAACGATGCAAATTCATCGGGGTATGCAGATGTAACTACTACATTGGGATGCCCCCATTTCGTAAGGTTTTCTGCTAACACTTGAGCACGCTGCCGTATAGGTTCGTTTGCAACCAACAGACTATCGTTTGGCAACAATGTGCGCCACAAGGTGCTTTTTCCACCAGGTGCAGCACACAAATCGAGCATACGTTGTGGCACGATATCAGCTGCTATCTGCTGATAGACACGAGCTATAAACATAGACGATGCTTCTTGCACATAGTAGCAACCTGCATGCAAGAGAGGGTCGTACGTGAAACGTGGTCGTTCAGGCAAATAGCGTCCCCATTGGCTACACCATTTTACGGGTTCATCCACATCAAAAGGCAGTTTCTCCTGCGGTTTATTAGGGTTAATGCGAATGCTTACAGGGGGCACTGTTTCTGCTATAGCATTGCATAATTGCGAGGATTCGACTGCACCAAGGAGTTGCTCAATTTCGCTTTTAAAAGAAGGAGGAAGAGTTTTCATTAATACCCAACTATTTGATATAAAACAATGTTCTACCTATACCGACACCTTAGCCGATATATGTGGCCAGGGGTTATAATCTTGTAGTTCAAAGTCTTCGTAACGGAAGTCGAATAGGTTTTTAACATCAGGATTGAGCACCATTTTGGGCAAGGGGCGTGGCGTACGCGTGAGCTGTAATTTAGCCTGTTCTATGTGGTTCAGATAGATGTGAGTATCGCCCGTAGTATGCACAAAGTCGCCAGCCTTAAGTCCAGTTACTTGCGCCATCATCTGTAAGAGTAAGGCATAACTTGCAATGTTGAATGGAACGCCTAAAAACGTGTCAGCAGAACGTTGGTAAAGTTGTAATGACAAGCGTCCTTCAGCCACATAGAATTGAAAGAGCAGATGGCATGGTGGCAAATTCATCTTGCCAAGGTCTGCCACATTCCATGCCGAAACAATCATTCGACGCGAATCGGGTTGCTCCTTAATTTGCTTGACAACCTCGCTTATTTGGTCGATGTGTCCACCATCATAGTCGGGCCATGAGCGCCATTGATAGCCATAGATATGACCTAAATCGCCATTTTCGTCTGCCCATTCGTTCCATATACGCACCCCATTATCTTGCAAATAATGCACATTGGAGTCGCCTTTCAAAAACCACAATAGCTCATAAATAATTGATTTTAAATGCAGTTTTTTTGTTGTAAGCAATGGAAATCCATCTTCGAGGTTAAAGCGCATTTGATGTCCAAAGATACTCTTGGTGCCCGTTCCTGTGCGGTCTGACTTTGTCACACCATCGTCGAGGATATGTTGCAGAAGGTCGAGATATTGTTTCATTCTAACTGATATTACGTGATGAGTGAATAAGGCGGTTGTTTAAAACACCGTCCACAATTTATTACCCTCTGGATAGGGGGCATCAACAGCAATTTGCTTATGGCTCACAGGATGTTCAAATTCAATGTGGCGTGCATGCAAACAGATTGATCCATCGGGATTAGAGCGTGGTGCGCCATACTTAAGATCGCCTTTTATAACGCAGTGTATTGCTGCCAACTGACAACGGATTTGGTGGTGACGACCAGTGTGAAGATGCACTTCAAGCAGATGATAACGATCTGATGATGAGAGCAAACGATAGTCAAGTGTAGCTTTCTTAGCCCCTGGCACCTCATGAGAGTGGGTATACGATTTGTTTTGGCGTTCGTTGCGTGTTATCCAATGCGTAAGCGTTGCACTTGGTTGTTTTGGGGCAGCACACACTATGGCATGGTAGGTTTTTCGTATTTTACCTCCCACCCTAAACATTTCGTTGAGTCGAGCCAAGGCCTTGCTTGTCCGTGCAAACACAACAACGCCACTTACGGGGCGATCGAGTCTATGCACCACACCTAAAAACACCTCACCTGGTTTGTTGTACTTTGTTTTTATGTATGCTTTCACATCGTCGGCAAGCGTGCGGTCGCCAGTTTTATCGCCTTGCACTATTTCGCCAGGTTGCTTATTAACGATGATGATGTGGTTGTCTTCGTAAAGTATTGTCATGGTGATGAGGATAAATATAAGGGTTAAGTGATGCGCAAAAAAGCATTTGCATGTACTCACTTAACCCTTACTATTCTGTGGTTATAAATAGCAATCAGGCGGTTTAAAGCCAAAGCTATGCTTAGCCTTAAGCCTTCTGACAGACAAGGCTATTACATGTTCATACCACCATCAACCTGGATAACCTGTCCGCTAACGTAGCTTGACATATCTGAGGCAAGGAAGGTTGCAACATCTGCAATATCCTCGGGTTTACCACCACGACGAAGTGGAATAGCTTTCATCCATTCTTTACGAACTTCCTCGCTAAGTTGTGCAGTCATAGCAGTTTCGATAAAGCCTGGAGCAATAGCATTGGCACGAATGCCACGGCTACCCATCTCTTGTGCAACACTCTTTGCCAAAGCGATAAGACCAGCCTTTGAAGCTGCATAGTTGCTCTGTCCTGCATTGCCATGAACGCCTACAACAGATGCCATATTGATGATAGAACCCTTGCGCTGACGCATCATGATTGGAGTACAAGCATGAATAAAGTTGAAGGCTGACTTCAAGTTTACAGCAATTACAGCATCCCATTGTTGCTCTGTCATGCGGAGCATAAGACCATCTTTGGTGATACCGGCATTATTAACCAAGATATCGATAGAGCCAAAGTCTTCGTGGATTTTCTTTACTACTTCGGCAGTATCTTCAAAGCTTGCAGCATTCGATGCATACGCTTCGCACTTCACGCCAAGCGCAGCAATTTCGTTGCGAGTAGCCTCGCCGTTTTCGTCGATTTTCAAGTCAGTAAACGCAATGTTTGCGCCCTCGGCAGCAAACTTCAAAGCGATAGCCTTACCAATGCCACGTGCAGCACCAGTAATCAAGGCTGTTTTTCCTGTTAAAAGTCCCATTATAATTGAGTTATAAAAATTTTGTATACAAATTTGTTTAGCGACAATAATGGTCAGCTAAGAACCTGTGGCATATTGAGCACTCGTTGCAAAAGATTCTTCACCACGGGATAGGTTTCCTCTTCGGTAAGTCCTTCGCCCAAGCGGTCGTAGATATAGGGCACTTCGAGTCCCTTTAGCGAATAGTGTATAATGTCTGCCATGAGGTCTACATTCTCAATACGGAAGCGTTTGAGCTCAACCCCTTCTTGCAGAACCTGTACAAGTATACGATGTTCTTCAATATCAAATTGCTTGCGAACCTTTTCCACCATCCAGATATTCCTAAAGAATTCTGCTCTTAACGAGCCATTGCGTGCCACGCTATCGCGTATGATGCTTAAGTGAGCGTACACCATATAAAATATTTTCTCTTCAGGCTCAACAGTCATCGATGCCACTTCATCCATTTTTTCAGATAGGCGGTCGAGTTCCTCCTCTATTACAGCATAATAGATTTCCTCCTTGTTGCGAAAATAAGTATATAAAGTGCGCCGCCCCTTACCCGAGGCTGCTGCAATGTCGTTCATTGTTGTTGCCTCTAAGCCTTTATGAGCAAATAAGTCGCGTGCAACCTCTATTAGTTTTTGGCGCGTTTTTGTGATGGACATAGTTTTTAATTTACACAATTCTGCTTTCAGTGTGCAAAGATAGTGCAAGGTGAGAGAAGAGCAAAAAAGAAAACAAACTTTTTGGTTTCTTTTTTACTTTTCCGAACCGAAAAAGCCATTAAGAAAAATGGCTCAGTTGCAATTCCTAACAAGCCATATTTCTTTCGTTTGCAAAGAAACAAATCAATTGAGGGATTTTCCCGATTTTTGGAGCATTTTACATAAATACTTGATTATCAACAAGATACAGTATTTTTCATAAGCTCACCATACTTGCACAACCTACAAGGATACGTATTCTTGTGCCTCAATAACACGTTTGTTAGCACCTAAGGATACGCATTCTTGCATCACAAGGATACGCATCCTTGCATCGTTATAACACGTTTGTTGCATACAAATCATGTCTATGTATACTTTTAATAGACACTGCTATGCTATTTATTGCAAAAATACATCAATTTTATTAACATTTCATTTCTATTTCGCAAGTTCAAAATGTCAATAAATGTTCACAAATTGCAGCTGATTGCTGTATGATTATAGTGTAGGTTTATCCTTATTATCTGTAGTAACACTATCTGTGTGGGAAGACTTGTTTGCGGTTTTTGCAGTTGGCTTATCAACATACACCCCCGCAGCTTTTTCAACCGCAATAGTTTCATCGTCGAGTTGATCGTAGTTGGCTAATGCCTCTTGCTGTGAGTCTTGGTGTGTGCCACTATTATCATTTACTACATATCGGCGATAATAAGATATACACAGCGTAGTTACTGGGAGTGCCAATATCAGCCCGACTATACCAAAAGCATAGCCCCAAACAGAGAGCGAGAGCAGAATAATGGCAGGTGGAAGCCCCATAATTTTGCCCATAATGCGTGGGGTAAAAATGGTATCTTGCAACACTTGTACTACCAAATAAACGATGATAACAAGGCACAAAAGCCACCAAAAGTTTTCGCCCGTTTCGGCAGCCTTGAGTAATGCCAACAGAGCTGCAGGAATGATGCCCACCACTTGCAGATAAGGCACAAAACTTATAACCCCTATCAAACACCCCAAGCCTATGGGCACAGGAAAACCAATGATGAGAAAACCAACTGAAAACATCACGCAATTGCTCAATGCCACCAATGCTTGACCACGAAAGTAGCCAGCCATGCCATGCTCTATGTCAGCCACAAGTTGTGCAGCAAAAGCACGTTTTGAACGAGGCACAAAGTTTATCCATCCATTGGCATATTTTTCGTAATCAGTAAGGATAAACAGCAAGTATAGCAAGGCAATGAGCGATGCTGCAACATTAATTATCACACCAGCCGTGCTCCAAAGCACATTCCACACTTTGGGCAAAGTGTTTTTTATGTAATCCATCACATCAGATTGCCGCAACAACTGCTCTATTTTATACTCACTTACATGGTGATGCAAAAAGGTTTGCACAGCAGCGGGAATAGTGGAGTTGTTGGCTCCCCTCTGTAAATACGCCAAAGCCACATCCTTGAGATGCACCATTTCGTCTATCATAGGTGGCACTACTATGTAGAAAAAACCTACCAAAATGCCTATCGTAATAATCAAGGTGACGATGATAGACAAAATGCGATTGCGAAAATGACAACGGTACTGCAAAAATCTTACAACCGGATAGAGCAAATAGGCCACTACCCATGCTACAAAAAAAGGAATGAGCACTCCACTCAAAAAATAGAGCAATCCGCCAGCTAATGCAATCAAAAGTAGCGCTATTAAGCCACGTATAAAGCGGTCGAAAGTGATGGGATTTTTTCCGCCAAACTTAAATGTAGAGCCTGCAGCTAATGACTCTTCTGCCCCTTGAGTTTGCCGCGTTTCTGTATTTCTGTTCATATATGTCTAAAATTCGTGAATATGATGTTGTTTTAAAAGCAAATTTATCTATTCTATTTTAAAAATGCTTGAAAAGCATAGCTTTTTGTTTGTTCTATCTCAAATAAGCTATATATTTGCACCATGGGAACACTATATTTAGTGCCTACACCAGTGGGCAACCTTGAGGATATTACACTCAGAGCATTGCGCATTCTGAAAGAGGTAGACGTTATCTTAGCAGAAGATACACGCACATCGGGCATACTGCTCAAACACTTTGAAATTAAGAACCAATTGGTTTCGCATCATAAATTTAACGAACACCAAACCGCCGACGCCTTTGCCGCACGCATGGCTGCTGGCGAGACAATGGCACTGATATCTGACGCTGGCACACCTGCTATATCAGACCCTGGCTTTATGCTTGTTAGAGCATGTGTTGCACGCGATGTTGTCGTTCAATGTCTGCCAGGTGCTACTGCCTTTGTGCCCGCATTGGTAGCTTCGGGATTGCCTTGTGAGCGCTTTACATTCGAGGGCTTTTTGCCTCAAAAGAAAGGCAGAGCCACCCGACTAAACACCTTGAAAGAGGAGCCAAGAACGATGATTTTTTACGAATCTCCCTATCGAGTAGTGAAAACACTTACGCAATTTATCGACACCTTTGGGGCTGAAAGACGATGCTCTGCATGCCGTGAAATATCTAAAATTCACGAAGAAAGCGTGAGAGGAAGCCTTGCCGAAGTGCTTGAACACTTTAAGGAGACCGAACCTCGAGGCGAATTTGTAATAATCGTTGAGGGCTTTGATGCTCCTAAAAAAAATAATAAAAGCAAATAGTTAAACTTTTGGATGGCAATGGTGTCTATCTATATAAATACAGACAAACATGGGCTACCATCCTCTATTTATAACTTATACAGAACGCACAACTATGAAACAATTTATCTTGCTACTTACCGCTATCTGCACCCTATCGTTTGCCACATCGTGCAGCACAAAGAAAGAAAAAGAACAAGAGAATAAGGACATGAGTTCGGCCACTATCGACTCGCTCAGACAAGCACTTACACAGTCGCAAAACGAGTCGAGCGATATGATTGAAACCTTATCACAAATACAAGACGGCTTTGACAAAATAAATGAGGCCGAAGGAATTGTGAATGTTGAAAGCCGACAAGGAGAAAGAGGAAACAAGCAACGCATCCTTGACAACATGGCACTCATTCAGAACAAACTCAAGCTCAACCGGGAACTTATTGCCAACCTACAACAACAACTGCGCTCCTCAAACCAAAGCGATGTCCGCACCAAGGCTAAACTCGAAGAGATGGTAGCAAACTATACCAAACAACTCGACGATAAAAACAAGGAGATTGAGGAGCTACGTGAGCAATTGGCACAAAAGGATATCAAGATTGCTGAACAGGGCGAACAAATTAATTCGCTCAACAACAACGTGAACGATTTGACACAAAAAAACGAAGAGAAGGCTAAAACCGTTGCTGCTCAAGACATTGAACTCAACACAGCCTACTACGTGTTTGGCACCTACCGCGAACTACGCGAACAACGCATCTTGAAACGTAAGGATGTGCTCAAAGGCAATGATTTCAACAAAGACTATTTTACGCGTATTGACTTGCGTGTAACAAAAACAATCAAGCTCTACTCTAAGAGCGCCAAACTCATGACTAATCACCCTGCTGGTTCTTACTCGCTCGACAAGGATGCACAGGGACAATATACACTGCGCATTACCAATCCTAAAACGTTTTGGAGCGTAAGCAAATATTTGGTTATCGTTGTAAAATAAGCAACCAAAATAATGAAACTTAACTACGTTTCAGTTTTACTCATAAGTTGCAGCATGACACTTTCATCATGCTGCAATAGCCAGTTTAACACCATACTCTCAAGCAGTTCGGTTGGCGGAATGTTTGGCTCAAGCATTGGAGGAATTATCAACGGACCAAGAGGAGCCGACAAGGGAACCATTGCTGGTATGGTAATTGGTGGTGCTATTGGGGCTGCTGTTACTACGCACAACAATGCAAAGAAACAACACTCAAGCACTAATCAGCAAAGTACAACGAGAAACAGCAACGACGACGTGTACGACTACGACAACAGCAACGTGCAGTTTGACACTTACAACAGTGATACGTATAAAAAAGTAGCTGCTGCTGCAACTTCAGACCTTGCTTGTTTAGAAGTAACCAACGTTAAGTTTTTAGACGCTAACAACAACCGCAAACTCGACAACGATGAGAAAGCATTCATCGTGTTCGACATATACAATCGTAGCAACAAAACGCTCTACGACGTAACCCCTAACATTACTTGCAACAGCTCGAGGGTGGCAATCTCGTCGGCAGCATCGGTGGCAAGCGTATTGCCAGGGCAAGGAATAAGATATAAAGCAACCATTGTTCCTATTAAAAAACTTAAGGAACGACCGCTGCAATTCACCATATCTTTTGGATCGGGTAAACAACGAGTTGTGGCAAAAACGTTTAGCATTTAAAATGACAGATAGGCGCTTTTTTTAGAGCTATTCTTAACAAACATTACATACAATTATTCAAAAATAAAATGAAGATAATCCCCCTTTAAAGGGGAATAAATAATAATATGTCTGAATTTCCGAAATGGCTTTTGGCATTGGCATTTCTCAGTTTAGTGCCATTGCTTGCTTGTCCGCTTTACCTATTTGGAGGACATCCCATAGGCACAAGCGACAACGCTTTTCTTCGCTTCTTGCTCTATATTGCCACCCAGTTATTGTGGCTTGTGCCTACGGCAAGTTTTTTCTTTACGCTCGATGCATGGCGCAGAGGATACGAAAAGCTCAGCATAACCTATGGTTGTATAGGCCTACTTATATCCGTTGTCGGACTATTTTTTATATTTAGTTAAACTCATTTTTTTGTATTGAAACAGAAAAGGCAAAACGCTCTGAAAGTGGTATTAATGGTGGTAACACTATTGATGCTCACCCTTATGCCCCACCATCATCACCTTGATGGGGCCGTTTGTTGGGTAAACGAGGTTTGCCAACATGATGGGAATGTAAACGATGCTCACACCCAGCATGCACAAAACGCTGATGCGCATTTATGCTTTTATTTTGCTCATAAAACTAAAATTCTAAAAGCGCAAACGTTTTCTGGAAACGATACAAAAACTCCATCATTTCTATATAACTACGGACTTTTTGCTGCAGCATTTTTCTTCTTGTTTGGTAAAAGAAATAATAAGAAACAATATGCTGCATCCGTATTTCTACTTGTTTGCTTATGCTGCAAACAAGTGCTCCGTCGTGGACCACCTTGTAGGTGATAACATTGTTTTTAATTCTCTATTTTCGTTGCAGACTTGCTTGGGTTAAGCGGGCCTGCACTATGAAACGTATACATCGTTATCCACATTTTAACCACGACTTTTTAAATGAAAATTCAACATTTTATCATGGGCGTAGCATGTGCTGTTGTTATGTTTTTTGGTGCGTGTAGCAATCATAACAAAGATGCAGAACACAATGAACATGAACACGCTGATGAACACGAACACGCATCAGACGACATTGAACTATCTGCCCAACAAATTAAAGATTACGGCATTCAAACTACAACATTACAACCATCTTCGTTTGCCGAAGTAATTGAAACAAGCGGACAAATACTACCTATTGTAGGTGCCGAAACTACTATAACCGCTACAATGGAAGGCATTGTACGCTATGTGAATTCGCCTATAACTGAAGGCTCTAAAGTGGAAAAAGGGCACAGCATCTTTGTGATAGATGCAAAAAGTTTGGCTAACGGCAACCCCGCAGCTGCTGCTCAAACCGAACTTGCGGCTGCTAAAAAAGCGTTTGAACGCGCTAAAGGGCTTGCTGACGAAAGAATTATACCGAAGAAAGAACTCGAAGATGCTGAGCAACGCTATCATGCCGCACTATCAACTGCACAGAGTTTGGGCAATGCCTCTGAAACGCGCTATATAGGAGCACCAATTAGTGGAATCGTAAAAAACATGCTCGTTAAGCCTGGCGATTATGTGGCTATGGGGCAAGCTCTTGCCACCATCACTCAAAACGCGCGTTTGCAGTTAAAGGTCGATTTTCCTGAACGTTTTTACAATGTTCTACCACATATTCAATCGGCCAACTTCAGAATGGCTTATGACGATGACAAGCACGTTTATTCGCTTAAACAACTTGGTGGAAAACTCATTGTTAAGGGGAGTATTTCTAATAACAACGACGGTTTTGTACCTCTTATTTTTGAACTGAATAATCGTGGCAATATTATTGCTGGCAGCTATGCCGACGTGTTTTTAACAGGTATGGAACGCAGCAATGTGTTGGCTGTGCCGAACGAGGCTATTACAGAAGCACAAGGATTATACTTTGTGTATGTGCAAGTGCACAATGATGCATTTAAACGAACAGAGGTTACAATAGGTCAAACTGACGGCATACGCACCGAAATTAAAAGCGGACTAAAAGCAGGCGACATCGTTGTTACCCAAGGAGCCATTAACGTGAGATTAGCCGCAAACGCGACTTCGGTGCCTGAAGGACATTCGCACTAAAACGCTCAAATTCTATCATCATCATTTTTTAGATAATCATTTCAAAAAAACATAGGCAAACAAAGACATTCCTTTTATGCTAAATAAAATCATAAAGTTTTCTCTGCACAATCGTCCATTCATCATTGTAATGAGTTTGCTACTCATCATTGTGGGATGTTGGACTGCATGGAAAATGGACGTAGACGTTTTTCCCGATCTCAATGCCCCCACTGTTGTGATTATGACCGAGGCTAATGGCATGGCATCCGAAGAGGTGGAGCGATTGGTTACATTCCCTATAGAGACCGCCGTAAATGGTGCCACCGACGTGCGCCGAGTGCGCTCTTCGAGTACCACAGGCTTCTCGGTAGTGTGGGTTGAATTTGATTGGGGAACAGATATTTACCGAGACCGACAAATCATTAGTGAGAAGATATCATCTATTGAAAACAACCTACCTAATGGGGTGGGACGCCCTACGATGGGGCCGCAGTCGAGCATCATGGGCGAGGTGATGTTTATTGGCTTAACCGCCGATACCACCTCACTCGGTTCGCTACGCACCTTGGCAGATTGGACTATAAGACCTCGCTTACTCTCTACGGGGGGAGTGGCACAGGTAACTGTAATGGGAGGCGACATCATGGAATATCAGATAGCTCTTCGCCCTGAACGCATGCGCCATTATGGTGTTTCGCTTAACGATGTAGCAGAAGCTACAAAGAATATGAACCAAAATGTTTCGGGAGGTATTCACTACGAACATGGCAACGAATATATCATACGCGGGGTAGTAAGCACCAATCGTATTGCCGAACTTTCAAAGGCTACAATCAAACTCAACAATGTAGGCAAACCTATTGTGCTTTCAGACATTGCCGATGTTAAAATGGGCAGTAAAAGCCCCAAGACGGGTGTAGCTTCGGTATCTGGAAAACCCGCAGTACTGCTTACTATCACTAAACAACCAACCACGAGCACACTCGAACTAACCGAGAAACTCGACACCACTATTGCGGCTTTAAAATCGGCATTGCCTAAGGATGTAAAAGTAAATACTCACCTTTATCGGCAAAAAGATTTTATTGATTCTTCTATCTCTAACATAAAGAAATCACTCATTGAAGGTGGTGTTTTTGTGGTGCTTGTATTGTGTATTTTCTTAATGAATGCACGCACCACGCTCATCTCACTTGTTACAATTCCGCTATCATTACTCATAAGCATCTTGGTGCTACGATTTATGGGACTTAACATCAACACCATGAGCATCGGCGGTATGGCTATTGCTATAGGGTCGCTTGTTGATGATGCTATCGTAGACGTTGAGAACGTTTTTAAACGCTTACACGAGAATGGTCTTAAACCTACTACCGAAAGATTGCGGAAAAGAGAAGTTATATTTAATGCCTCGAAAGAGGTGCGCATGCCTATACTTAACTCTACGCTCATCATCATTGTGAGTTTCCTTCCGTTGTTCTTTTTAAGCGGACTTGAGGGAAAAATGCTTGTGCCTCTTGGCATTAGTTTTATCACTTCGTTGTTTGCCTCAACATTAGTGGCACTTACACTTACGCCCGTTCTATGCTCATACTTGCTTACAGAGGGCAAACTTTATACTCCCGATACAAAGCAATTTAGATTACACGAGCCGAAACTGGTTCGTTGGCTTAAGCACCATTACGCTAAATGGCTACTTTGGGCAACAGGTAAAGCATCAAAATGGATTTTGGCCTCAACTGCTACGTTAGTAATTATAACGCTCATCGTGTTCTTTACACTTGGCCGCTCATTCTTACCACCGTTTAACGAGGGGTCGTTCACCATAAACATTAGCTCGCTACCAGGCATTTCGCTCGACGAAAGTAACCATATTGGCAACGAGGCTGAAAAACTGCTTTTGCAAGTGCCCGAAGTAAAAGATGTTGCCCGAAAAACAGGACGCGCTGAACTCGATGAACATGCCTTAGGAATAAATACAAGCGAACTTGAAGTGCCCTTTGTGCTTAATAAACGCAGCAAAGACGAGGTGGCTAACGACATACGACAAAAGCTCAGCAAACTACAAGGGGTGAACATTGAAATAGGGCAACCTATATCTCACCGCATCGACGCCATGCTATCAGGCACAAAGGCAAGCATTGCTATCAAGGTGTTTGGCCCCGACTTGACCCAACTTCATGCCATTGGTATGCAAATAAAGCAAGCTACGCAAAACATTGAAGGTGTGGCAGACTTGAATGTTGAGCAACAAATAGAGCGTCCGCAAATTGTTATTAAACCCCGACGCAATATGCTTGCAGCATACGGCATATCTCTTGCAGAGTTTACAGACTTTATCAGCACCACCATGGGGGGAAAGGTCGTTAGTCAAGTGCAAAATGGAAACAAACAATATGACCTAACATTGCGACTTGAAAGCAACGAAATGGCTACCATCGATAAGATAAAATCTGTTTTAATAAACACTGCTGAGGGCAAACAGGTGCCACTATACAATGTTGCAGATATCATCTCTACAGTAGGTCCTAACACTATCAATAGGGAGAATGCAGAGCGCAAACTTGTGGTATCTGCCAATGCTAATGGACGTGACATTCGCTCTGTTGTTAATGATATGAAACAGAATATCACTCAAAAAGTTGAGTTGCCCACAGACTACCACATAGAATATGGTGGGCAGTTTGAGAGCGAAGCCTCAGCATCTCGTCTGCTCTTGGGATTATCGGTTGTGAGCATTGGCATTATTTTGCTATTGCTATTCATGCAGTTTAAATCGTGGCGACAAGCCGTTGTGGTATTGCTCAATTTGCCATTGGCACTTATTGGTGGTGTATTTGCTATTTTCTGCACATCGGGGGTGGTTAGTATTCCCGCCATTATTGGTTTTATATCGCTCTTTGGTATGGCCACGCGAGGAGGTATGCTCTTGGTAGACCGCTACAACGAACTGTCTTTACAAGGATTTACAAAGAAAAAAATCATTATGAAAGGATCGCTTGATAGACTCTTGCCAATCTTAATGACAGCCCTTTGCTCTGCATTAGCACTTATCCCATTGGCTATAGGAAGCGACCTTCCTGGAAACGAAATTCAAAGTCCTATGGCTAAAGTTATGCTGGGAGGTTTGCTTACGAGTACCCTTCTTAATCTTTTTATTGTGCCTATCATGGCACCTCTTAAAACTAAAGGAAAATGAAACATCTTTTATTAGGTATGTTCGTGCTTTGCTTTGCTACAATAGCATTGGCTCAAAATGGCATTGACAATAACAAACGCATCAACAATATATTGAAAGAAATCGTTAAGAACAACACACAGCTAAAAGCGCAACATCAACAGATGAAAGCGCAAATATTGGCTAATGGGGCAGAACTAAGGCTCTCTGACCCCGATGTGGATGTGGCTTACTCTTTAAACACACCTGATTGCTACCACAACAAAACAAACATTTCTATTTCTCAACCTCTTGATTGGGATGTTATTACAGGTAAGCGTAAGCTGAAAACTAAAGCTACTAACACGCTTGCTGAAAGGAGCTATCAAAAGCAAATAGCCGACGTATTAAACGAAGCTGACGAAACAATTGTAAACGTAATCTATTACAACATTCTATGTAACGAACTCACTAAACGAACAGTTGCCTTAGAACGCTTATTAAAACTCTATACCCAAAAGTATGAGAAAGGTGATGCCACGGCTATTGAACTCAATAAGGTAAAACTTAATGTTTCAATGAGCAAGGCTGAACTTAAAAGAGCGCAAAGCGAAAGAAAAAAAGCTACGGCATCGCTTCGACAACTTAACGGCGGTGTGGCTATAACAATTAATGATACCACCTATTTTGCTAACATTGAACTTCTACCTTCTTTAAATAATCTTCAAGTGCAACAAAGTGACAATAGCTCTATTGCTATAGCTAAAGCCAATATCGACGTAAGCGAGCGCAATCTCTCTATAGCCAAGATCCTTAAATATCCAACACTAAAAGTAGGTTTCCAAGGAGAATATAATGGCAACGAAAGATATAGCGGCCTTAGTTTTGGGTTCACACTTCCGCTATGGGGTAATAATCGGAAAAGAATAAAACAAGCTGAAGCACAAGTATTGGCAGACCAACAAGAAGGTTTTAACCTAACACAACAACTAAATTTGTCGTTGAAAATGCAGTACGAACAAGTAACCTCGCTTGCTAACATTGCTCAAGAACTACAAACCAATTTAAACAATACAAATAGTCCCTATCTACTGCAACGCTCACTTGATAGCGGACATATCTCTCTTATTGATTATATGCTTGAAGAATCTTTCTTCTACACCGCTCGTACAGCCTTGCTCGATGCACAACACGATGCTCAATTGGCAATGGCAAAGTTGCGTGGAATGTTCAGATAGCATACGCATTATCAGTTTCTAAAATTTGTTTGTTCAAAAACCTTTGTTTACATTTGCAAAGAATATATTGAATATCAACATAATCAGTAGACACTCGGAGGTAGCATCGAGTGTCTACTAACATATTTAAGAGATACCACATGGAACATTACATACGATTTGATTGGGCTATGAAACGCTTGTTGCGCGATAAAGCTAACCACGCTGTTCTTGAAGGCTTAGTTACATCCTTACTTGGAAGGAAATACACTATCGTTAGATTTCTTGAGAGCGAAGGTAATCAAGACGACATGGACGACAAGTTTAATCGCGTAGATATGCTTGCAGAAAGCGACAAAGGCGAACTCACTATTATAGAAATACAAAACTGTCACGAACTAACCTATTTTCATCGCATGCTTTATGGCGTATCTAAAGCTATAACAGAGTATATTAATTTAGGAGATGATTACGATAAGGTTAGAAAAGTATATTCGATAAATATCGTTTATTTCGAACTCGGACAAGGTGGAGACTATGTATATCATGGAAAAACTGAGTTTAGAGGACTTCACAACACCAACGACATTCTTAAACTCTCTGTAACTCAAAGCAAGAAATTCTTTGGTATAGAAAAGAATGAATACGACAAACTCGTACAAAGAGAAGCTGGAGATTTATTTCCCGAATATTATGTGCTTCGCATAAACGACTTTGATAACATCTCAAAAACGCCTATTGACGAATGGATGGAATTTCTCAAAACTGGTAATATAGAAAAGAATGTGTCTGCACCAGGTCTTAAAGAAGCGAGAGAAAAACTTAGAATAGACTCTCTTACTATAGAAGAACGCCGCTCCTACGAACGTCACATGGAGGCACTGCGCTTTCAAAGAAGCGTTATTGGCACAAGCAGAGAAGAAGGTCTTGCAGAAGGACATGCCGAAGGATATGAAAAAGGAATAAAAGATGGAATGCAAGAAGGCATCAAAGAAGGCATCAAAGAAGGTTTGCAAAAAGGCTTACAAGAAGGTTTACAAAAAGGCATAGAAGAAGGAAAAAAGAAAGCTTCTATCAACATAGCCAAGAAGATGTTAAGTATGCACATGCCTATTGAGCAAATCGCTGAACTTTCTGGATTATCAGCCAATGAAGTTGCAGAACTTTCAAAATAATCATTCATCATCTTTTTAACACTTACTTAATACTGTTTAGAGAAATATAATGGCAAATAATAACCAAACAAAACATATTCAAACTATTGATAAAAACCATTACCTTTGGCCTTATGTGTTAGTAACAACACTCTTTTTCCTATGGGGTTTTGCACATAGCATATTAGATATACTCAACAAACATTTTCAAGACTCTCTTCATATTAGTAAAACTGAATCAGCCTTAGTGCAAACAGTAGTATACGGAGCTTACTTCTTGATGGCAATACCAGCAGGAAAAATCATAAAGCGTTTTGGCTATCGTTGGGGAGTATTAATAGGTTTACTACTATATGGTATTGGCGCTTTGCTTTTCATCCCTGGAGGGTATATTCTGTCGTTCCCTTTTTTCTTATTTTCATTGTTTGTCATTGGGTGTGGTCTTGCATGTCTTGAAACATCAGCCAACCCCTATGTCACGGTGTTAGGCAGCAAAGAAGGAGCCGCACGACGCATCAATCTTTCACAATCCTTCAATGGATTAGGTTGGATGGTAGGGCCACTCATTGGCGGTATGTTTGTATTTTCAAAAGGTAGCAGCACAAGTAGTATATCTACACCCTATGCCATCATTGGCGTTATCGTATTGTTGGTTGCCATTATATTTTCGCGTGTTAAGCTACCCGAAGTAACAGAAAATGAGGATGAAAATGCTTGCTGCAAAAACAACATCCACTTATGGACTAAAAGTTATACCTTCGGTTTAATTGCACTATTTTTGTATGTTGCAGCTCAAACAGGTATCAATAGTTTCTTTATAAACTATGTAACCGAAATATCATCTATCAATAAATCAACGGCTGCACTGCTTTTAGGATTTGGCGGTATGGGATTGTTTATGCTTGGACGCATGGCTGGCAGTGCTATCATGTTGCGTATACGTGCCGAAAAGGTGCTACTTTTATGTGCTATTGGCGCAACCCTCTCTATGATAGTTCTGCTTATAGGGGCAGCTAAATTAGGAGTTGCAGCATTTTTTGTATGCTATCTATGCGAAAGTATCATGTTTCCTACAATCTTCGCATTAGCACTTAACAGTGCTGGAGCAAATACCAAAATGGCATCTTCGTTCTTAATAATGAGCATTGTTGGCGGTGCTATAGCACCTGTACTGATGGGATTTATAGCCGACTATATCAGCATGGCCTTAGCATTTTCTGTTCCATTATTTTGCTTTGTTGTCATCACTCTCTATGCCGCATATACATTAAAGCCCCAACAAAAGATGCTGTAAGCTTTTGCTGTGATGTTCTTTCTATTCCATTTTCTGAAATGACAATAAGCGACGAAATATACAACCTTATAGTTCAAAACTTTAACTACCCCTTTACACCCTCTCAAAAGAGAGCTGCCATACTACTTTCTCACTTTATTAGCACGCCCATAAGTGATGCAGCATGTATATTGAGAGGGTATGCAGGAACTGGCAAAACCTCCTTAGTAGGTGCTTTGGTTAAAGTAATGATAATGCTCAAACGCCCTGTTGTGCTACTGGCTCCTACAGGAAGAGCAGCCAAAGTGTTTGCCCAACATGCAGGTTGTTCTGCCTATACAATACATCGTGCCATCTATCGTCAGCAGTCGTTTCAAGGCGAGAATACACGTTTTTCCTTAGGATTTAACAAGTTGCACCATGCACTTTTTATTGTAGACGAAGCATCTATGATTAGTCGCGGAACAGGTGGAATGAGCAAAAGTGTATTTGGCACTGGCGAACTAATGGACGATCTTATTCGTTTTGTCTATTCGGGCGAAGGATGCCGTTTATTACTTGTTGGAGATAAGGCTCAGTTGCCTCCTGTTGGTGAAGAAGAAAGCTATGCTCTCAACAACTACTTTCTTAAGCAATATGGCTTAACTGTTGGCAGTGCTGACCTTACCGAAGTGGTGCGACAAAGTTGTCAAAGCGAGGTACTATCAAATGCCACCATGCTCCGTACCCTCATGCAACAACCCTTTAATGGCATTCCTCCCATCCACACTCATCCCAATGGTGAAGTAAGAAGTTTGCCTGGCAACGAACTTATAGAAAGCCTAGTTACAGATTATCAAGAGTTTGGTGTAAATGGTGTAATCGTTGTTACCCGGTCTAACAAGCGTGCCAATATTTATAACAATGGCATACGTGCACAAATCTTCGACCGCGAAGAGCAATTGGTACGTGGTGATATAGTAATGGCTGTTAAGAATAATTATTTTTGGGCAGAACAATGTGCTAAATCCTTGCCACAGGGTGAACACATGCCATTTGACTTTATAGCCAATGGCGACACTGCCGAGGTATTACGCATAAGAAATGTACACGAGCAATACGGCTTTATGTTTGCCGATGCCACCTTACGTTTGCCCGATTATGCCGATTTTGAAATTGACTGTCGCGTACTTCTAAGCACCCTTACATCTGAGTCCCCCTCACTTACATCAACCGAGAGCAACTCTCTTTATGAGCAAGTACTTGCCGACTATCAACACATACCACTTAAGAAAGATCGCCTAAAAGCCTTGCGACAAGACCCTTACTACAATGCTCTGCAAATAAAATATGCCTACGCTGTAACCTGTCACAAAGCACAAGGTGGACAATGGCAAAGGGTGTATATAGACCAAGGCTTTGTGCCCGAAGATGCTTTGGGGCTCCCCTATTTACGTTGGCTCTACACAGCCTTTACGCGTACCACCGACCGCGTATATCTTGTTAATTGGCCCTCACAAACATCGTAGCAGCATAGCCGTTAGCTAATGTTTAATTATGTTTACTTAATTTGGTGCGAACAGTTAAAACAAAACTTGCCACTACTAAAATAAAGCCGTAATTTTGCACCGAATTCAACAAATATAAAAAATTTTTTCTTACATCCCATATATATGTCACTACCACAAGACCCTATGATGCTTTTCAGCGTCATAAACACTAAACTACGCGACGAATACCCATCGCTCGATGCTCTTTGCGAGGACATGCACATTGACCGCAACAAGCTTGAAACCGAACTTGCACAAGCGGGGTTTGAGTATAACAAACAACAAAACAAATTTTGGTAATAACACATGTCAAGAAATTGGTTTTATATATTTCCACTTACCATTATCTGTGTAGCACTAATATGGTATTTTTGCCTATTTCGTCCCCCACACGTAAGTTTGTTTGAAGGCATACCCAATTTTGACAAAGTCGTACATGCCACCATGTATTGTGGCACATGTAGCGTTTTTTGGTTTGAATACTATATACGTCGCACGCAATGGAGCAAGTTTAAGCGATTTATCATTGCAGTTGCTTCGCCCATCATTATGAGTGGCATTATAGAGTTAGCACAAGAGTACCTAACCACCTACCGCTCTGGCGATTGGGCTGATGTATTAGCCAATAGCATTGGAGTGCTACTTGCTCTCATCAGCATGTGCATATTCAAGCACCACCTTCGTTAAAAACGCCTATACTTTTACACACTCTCTTCACACCATTATATCAAGAAAACATTAGCTTACACGCCACTTGAACCTTTACATTCGCATTTCCGACACCGACATATGCTTTGCCCACTACGAAACGAGCAATCCAGCAACATTCGACTTCTACCCTTTCCACGTGAAGCCGCAAGTATCTCTTACCATCAACTTACGCACAGCCATGCAGCAAGTTGAGCTTTTAAAGCAACCCATTAACCAAGTAGAGATACTCGTTAATAGCCCTGTAACACCTGTGCCTTTAGCCGAGTTCCAAGAAGAGGATGCAGAGGTTTACCACAACTTTTGCTTCACCCCCAAACATAAGAGCCGAGTGTTCTACGACACTGTACCCGCATCAAACCTCGTATTTTTGTTCTCGCTCTTCGAGACTACATGCCAAGCTATTGAAGAGAGTTTTGGCGAAGTACGTTACACGGCTGCACTTACCCCTGTGGTGCAACATTTTGCTAAAAAAGGTTTAGCATTGAGCAACGACAAGCGCATATTTGTTTACACACACGATGGGGTTATCAACATTATTGTTCTTGAAGATAGCCGCCTCATCATGCAAAACACCTACACCGTTCACACACTTACCGATGTAGACTACTACGTGCTTAACATTGCCCATAATCTTGCACTCGACCTTAACAAAACCCCCATCTTCATTGCAGGTATACCCTCGTTGCGTGACCCCGTTATCAATGAATTGCAAAAATACGCTCCACGCGTATACCCCATTAATCCTGCCGCTGAGTTCAACCGCAACATTGTGAGTTGTACAGAGGGAGTACCCTACGACCTAATGTGCGCATTGCTCAACCAGCGGTAAAACACGCATTTATCCACTTAACTATCACCTAATAAGTTCGATAAAAATCTACATCTAAGTAGCTACACACCATGAGAGTAATTACAGGAAAATATAAAGGTCGCCACTTTGAAGTGCCACGCACCTTCAAGGCACGCCCCACAACAGACTTTGCTAAAGAGAACCTATTTAATGTGCTACGTGCCTACATCGACTTTGAAGACACCACAGCCCTCGACCTTTTTGGCGGAACTGGTAGCATCTCGCTCGAGCTACTATCAAGAGGATGTCCTCGCGTTATTACCATTGAGAAAGACCGACGTCACTTTGCCTTCATCTCTCAGTGCCAACGCACACTATCAGACGATGCTTGGACTCCACTTTGTAGTGATGCGCTAAAGTTTATCAATAGATGCCGTGAAACGTTCGACCTTATTTTTGCCGACCCACCTTACGCTCTTCCCGAACTTGGCGAACTTCCTGACCGCATAATGAACTCTTCCTTACTCAAGCCCGGTACTATTTTTGTGCTTGAACATGGCAAGAACTATGATTTCAGCACTCGTGCTGACTTTGTAGAACACAGAGCATACGGAAGTGTTAATTTTAGCATTTTCAAAAAGGTATAACTCCTAAGCATAACGCCAACTCAAACATTTTTGCTTTAACATCCTCAATGCAATAACATCATATATTTAGACCTATAGGTCATAAATCTATGAACCCCAAAAGCATACATTCGCCCACATCTAATGGCGTAATCATTGCCATAGAATAGGCATTTCTTACGGGAAACATCGAAATGAATGTTGTAAACAACGATAACCAAGCCGTTGATACTTTAAGCAACTTGTGGGGTAATAGCAAACTAAAACAATCCGCCCATTGGGGGTAACGAAGCCTAAAGACAAGGGGCGTTTTCCCCTCAAGATAAGCATATTTTAAGATGGGCGTATGCCCACAACCACATGTAAATCTTAACAAACTAAAGGCCATGCAAACACAAATTGTTTGCATGGCCTTTAGCTTGTTATTAGATGCTACATCCTAACAAAGAAAGAGGATGAGCGATTGTGCCACAAGTATACGCAAGAACATTGTTAGCGGATAAACCGTAGAGTAGCCCACGGCTGCGGCATCGTTATTAGCAGTTTGGTTGGCATAGCCCAATGCTGGAGGATCGGTAGTGGCACCAGCTATTACCCCCATAAGCGTAAAGTAATTGAGCTTATAGCGCCAACGTGCTATCACACCCATAATAATGATAGGCACTATTGTTACCAAGAAACCAACCCACACATACATCAAGCCATCGCCATGTACCACCGTGGTCCAGAAGTTGGCTCCAGCCTTGATACCTACTGCTGCAAGGAAGAGGATGAGTCCGATCTCGCGCAAGAGCAAGTTGGCAGAGGTTGTGGTGTATGTTACCAAGTGGAACTTATAGCCGTAGGCACCAGCTAAAATAGCAATTACCAATGGGCCACCAGCCAAACCGAGTTTGAGAGGTGTGGCCATTCCTGGAAACTGGAATGGTATGCTACCAAAGACTATACCCACAAGTATGCCCAAGAAAATGGCACCCACATTGGGGTGGTCAAGGCGTTTTACAGAGTTGCCAAGTATGCGTTCTACACGCGTCACACTGTCTTCAGGACCTGCCACCATCAAGCGGTCGCCTATCTGAATGCGCAACGAACGATCGGCAAAGAGGTTCATGCCTTGACGGGTAATACGCGTTACGTTCACTCCATACATTGAGCTAAAATGCATCTCACCAAAGGTTTTTCCGTTTACCTCAGGTTGGGTAACAAGGATACGTTTCGACACAATAGGCGCCTTTTCAGCTTGCCAGTCAACCTCAATTTCGCTACCGATAAATGCTTTAGCAGCTTCGGCATCGTCTTGAGCACAAACGGCATTCATTTCGTCGCCTTCGTGGAGGATCGTGTCACGTGTGGGCGATATAATTTCGTCGCCATGCTTATAGTGTGTACACACAAACGTACGGCCAAGAAACTGCGTGAGTTGTGCAAAAGTCTTTCCCTCGAGTGCTTGGTTCTCAACACGCAACGATAGATGATGAGGTCTTGCATGCGGGTTGTCCTCTTGTGCCGAGCGTATTTGCTCTTCCTCTTTTTCGAGTTTTATGCGGCAAATGTAGCGTATGGCAATTGTTGCACCAATAATGCCCACCACGCCCAACGGATAGGCGCAAGCATAACCAGCAGCAATGTTCTGTCCGTGCATGTCGATGTGTAGGGTGTTGATAGCCTCTTGTGCAGCACCCAAACCGGGGGTGTTGGTTACAGCACCATAAAGCACACCTACCGCCATAGGCAGACTTGTAACATCGTTGGTGTCGAACACAAGGTAGTAAAGCCCAAGCAACGTAATGACATTAAGCAGCACAATGCCCACTGCCACGATGTTCATCTGTACACCATCTTTCTTGAACGACTGAAAGAAACTCGGACCTACCTGTAAGCCGATGCAGTAAACAAAGAGTATCAAACCGAAGTCTTGAATAAAATTGAGCACTTTGGCAGGACAAGCAAAGCCTCCATCAGGGTCGGCAATGCCCGTTGAGTGATAGATATGTCCCACCACAATACCTGCAAACAACACGAACGTGACACCCAGCGATACACTGCCTATCTTGAATTTGCCCAGCACAACGCCCACGGCAATAACCAAGGAGAACAGCAACACGATGTGAGCCACCGAATCGGTTGTTAAGAATAATGATTGTAGCCAATCCATGGTTGTATTAATAAATTTAGGGTAAAAAAATCATAGTTGAAGTAAGCATTTCAAGATAATGTACAACACAAAAAGTTTTAGTGCTTTTAGATTAATACTACATATAGCTATAAAATACTTACACTCTGCTTTGCAAATTTAAGATTGTTTTTTCACGTTAGCAAATTTACCTTTGTTTTTATTTCGATAATCAGCCTTTTTGTTTGACAATGGTAGCATGCAAGCACCCTAATGAACAGAGGGCTAATTTGTGAACATTTATTGACATTTTGAATGCGGCAAATAGATGTTAATAGAGCTTAAAAACGCCCCTTTTGATAGCTCAAAACAGAGGTAATTTTGTTATAAAGGCTTTGTTACAACACAAGAATACGTATCCTTATATCGCTATCTTACGTATCCTTACGTGCTTATAAACGTGTTATTAGCCCACAAGGATACGTATTCTTGTGCAAAAATATGGTTCAACATTTTTCTTGAAAATATATAGCTTGTTGATTTTCAACAATATACATTACATCTCATTTTTCAAGAAAATTGAAGCAACTGTTTCTTTGTCTCAAAATTTTAAAAATATGAGCTTTTGATTTATCAAGTAACGATTTGTTTGATGATATAAAAACGGGTATAAAAAAAGGTATTTACATTGCTGCAAATACCTTCTTTTGGTGACTTGCTTGGAATCATAAGTGACTCGCTTGGGGTTATTAGTATTTGGGCGTATTTCAAACAGCTCAAACGCTTTGTTTTAGACGCAAAGTGTGCGAATATCAGCGAGTTTTGTTTTCAAGCGAAATTTACCGATTGGGGAGCATTAGAACTCGTTCAAAAAACAAGTGTAACGCAAGTGTAACGCATTTCCTCATTGCCCATACAGAACTTTTATATCGTCATGCTCTTTGGGATGGAAAGCTCTCTATCTATTTCTCTTTTTTGTAAGTCCAACAAGGCGTAATTAGTCTTGTTTTGTCTTACCTTGTAATGTTAATTTGTTGGTTGGTTGGCAGATTTTACTTAATAAACATTTGATAAACCTATTTAATCTCCCCACTTTTGCAGTCGGAAAACCTCATGTACGGCTTCTCAATCCTTGATGAAATAATTCTGTTTAATAAATGGATTATCTCTGCTAATCAACGATACAAAGTTACAAAATAATTCGTGATCAGTAAGGCTTTATTACGATTATTTTGAGAACTTCGGGAAGGTTGGCCTTACCCGACATGGCGTTCCTTAGGATCTATGTTAATTCAAAAAAATGGTCTTATGAAACCCATTACGAAGTACACAAAATGGCTCGACACATTTCGTGCCGGAGATGTTGATTGGGGAACTATTTCTCCCGAAAAATATCATTGTTTAAGGAATATTATTTCACGCTATAATCACTGCCAGGGAACGTTGAAGGGTATATTTCTTCATCACACTTGGAAATATGCAGAAGAAATAGTTGTTGTCGTATGTGAAACTATATCTGATTACAAAACTCACTGCGAAAATGGAGAAAAAGACGAATGGCGTAAGAAAATCCCGCCAACTCTCGATTGACGACGTCAAGAAACAGATGGTCGTCGACTGTTTAGAACGAGTTATGTCTGTCAATGACTTTGCCAAATTCGTTTCTAAATCACCTGAAGCCATAAGAAAACGCATTCAACGTGGCTTGATTCCAGCTCACAAAGAAGGTCGCAATTGGTATATACTGAAAAGCGAGTATGTGAGTTCGCTTAGAAAGAAGTGATTTGAACTCTCTATCTAATCAACTTATATTACCCTGCCGTGTCGCTGAGACAGCGAGTGGGCAGGGTTTTTAGTTTACTTACAAATCTGATAAGAATGATACCAGACGATATAAAAGACCGCATATTGGAGGCTACTGATTTGGTGGCACTCGTCAGTCAGACGGTGCAACTGAAGAAAAGTGGTCCTCGCTATGTAGGTCGTTGCCCGTTCCATGCGGAAAAGACGCCCTCGTTCTATGTGTTTCCGCAAACAGGCACATTCAAATGCTTTGGCTGCGGTGAAGGAGGTGATGCCATTGCGTTTCTGATGAAGCGTGATGGACTTTCTTATGTGGAAGCAGTCAAGCAGTTGGGCAAACTGTGTGGCATAGAAGTGGCGGAGCAGGAGGAAGATCCCGAAGTCAAGCAGAAACGCATGCACAAGGAGGCGCTGTTGGTGGCGAACGAACAGGTGGCGAAGTTCTATGTGGAGCAGTTTGCGCTATCTAAAGAAGCGCAAAACTATGCTTTTGGACGTTGGGGCGAGGAGTATTGCACGCTCAAAGGCATTGGCTATGCTCCGAAGTCGGGCAAAGCTCTCGCAAGCTTGAATGTCAAGCGCGAGTTTTTGAGCGAGTTGGGCTTGGTGAATAAAGGCGGCTATGACCAGTACCAAGACCGCGTGGTGATACCTATTCATGACCGATATGGGCATGTGATAGGTTTCACCGCTCGATGCTTGGGTGACGAGCAACCCAAGTATAAGAATAGCGCAGATTCGATTTTGTTTCATAAGTCAAGAGTGCTGTTTGGCATGGAGGACGCTTGGCGACAAGCTGCCAAGATGGATAAGATGTTCCTCGTTGAAGGCGCACCCGATTGCATGCGGTTGCAAAGCATCGGGGTGCTGAACACGGTGGCTGCACTGGGTTCTGCCTGGAATAAGGACCACTTTGCACTGATCAAGAAAAGTGCAAGCAAGGTATGTTTCTTGCCCGATGATGATCCACCTAAAAGGGGCGAACATTTCGGGCATGGCGTGCAAGTGGTGTTTGAGGCAGGCAAACTCGCAATGGAGTGTGGTTTGTCGGTTTCTATCAAGGAAATACCCGACATAGAGAATGCGCACAAGCAGGATCCCGACACGTTCTATCAGAATATGAACGTGTTTAACTCTGTGGAAGAGGTGGACTTTATTCTGTGGCGGGCGCAAAAGGCTTTTAGATTTGCGCAGACCACGGAAGAACAGCGTGTGGTGGTGCGCGAAATTGCGTATTTGCTGACATTGATTGACGACCCGACGGGCGTATCAATGTACGTTGATAAGTTGTCTGCCATTTCGGGCAAGAAAACGCTTTGGCGAGAGGCTATCAATGCGGAGAAGAAACGCATCGAGGAGGAAGAGAAACGAGAACGAGGGGAGGCGGTGGACGACCTTTATAAACGTTTTGGCTTTTATGTGGAACAGGGCAAGTATTTCTCTATCACGGAGAAGGGCAATGTATATGAGTGGTCGAACTTTACAATGGAACCGCTTTTTCATATCAAGGATAATCTCAATCCGAAACGTTTGTACATGCTGACAAACGAACTGCACATGAAGGTGTTGATTGAACTCAACCAAGAGGATTTGGTGAGTATTTCTAAGTTTAAGCAGAAGATTGAAGGACAAGGCAACTTTATTTGGAAAGCTACGGAACGTGAGCTTACCAAACTCAAATCGTTTCTCTATGAGAAAACGGAAAC
>CAKQOG010000028.1 GCA_934255485.1 uncultured Prevotellamassilia sp.
AGGTTAAAAATGGCACCACTATTCTTGTCGAGATATCCCGTTGAGTTGCCATTTCTTTCCTCCACAATCATGTTGAGTTTAGCCTTGGTTGATGCCAAAACGCTATCGTTGGCTGCATTCATTACCTTTACAACGGCTTCATGCAATCCTTCGTTGATAATTGGATTTATTACTTCACCCGTCAACACTATATTCTGAGCGGAGGATACTGAGAAAAATGAAGACAATAGCAAAATGAAGAGAATTTTATACATGGCAAAAAACGTTTTAAGAAGGCGAGTGGGCTTGTTAAACATATGATTTTCAATAGCTTTGTAGTTCTCTAAGTTTAAGGTAAAACGACACCAGAAGCACTCAACCAATATACGGATATTTGTAAGAATGCGATTAAAGATTTATCTGCAAAGATAGGTAAAAATTTCGAAAATCTGCTTTTGGAAAATACAGTCGGATAGAATCTTTTCAGAATAATACGAAAAAAGGAACATTCACAGAGAGTTATTTTCTTCCATGAATGTTCCTTTTTAGTGCGGGTACGTGCATTAATTTGACTGCCACGTTTTTATTTATCTTGTCCAGCCTTGTAACTCTTGTTAAGACCATCAATCACATCGTTAGTGATGTCGACAGAGGGGTCTGAGTAAAGCACGTTGTCACCACTTTTGCTAATGATGACCTTAAATCTACCATCGCTGTTGTATTCTTTAAGAAAAGCAGCAATATCTTTGCGAAGCTTCGATTGATAGTTTTCGGTGGCTTTGCTCATTTCGCTCTCTATGCGCTCTTGAAAGCTTTGCAAAGCTTGCTGTTGCTTTTGCAGTTGAGCTTGGGCTGCTTGAGCCTCTTGTTGCGAAGTGAAAGCGCCCGATTGCATCTTTTTTTGGAAACTTGCTACAGCATTTTGCAAGGCCTGACCTTTGGCATTGAGTTGCTGACGATATGAATTTTGCTTTGCCTCGAGTGCCTTAAGTCCGTCTTTGCAATATTGCGATTGTGCAGCCAAAGTGTCGATATCAACCACTGCTACAGCACTACTTGCATTGCTTGTTGCTGCAGTGGCTTTAGGCAGACCATTTGACTTTACTTGCTGCGAAGGGTCTTTTTTGTTACACGAAATAGTGGTTGTTGCTGCAATACTGGTGGCCAACACAAGCATTGCTAAGGATGAAAAATGCTTCATTGTTAAATTCGTTCTTTAATTTGTTTCTTATTGGCTAATCTTGCTTCAGCATCTTGTATTTGCACACAATGGATGCCCCTTTGTCGCATAGCCTTGCTTTGGTCTACATGCGTTTTAACAAAACCGCGACCAAAGAAGAGCCTAACAGAAAGCAATGCTATACAAATAGCCACAATAAATAGGGTTATGATAAATATCTTCATATACATTTTTTTTGTACTTTTGCCATCGTTCACCGTAAACATTGACATTTAGTTGGAGAAAAGAACGTGTGTACACGTATCTCCGCCTTGTCAAGTCACTAAGGTGAAGCTAATAAGGCTCAAGCCTTAAAGTGCAGCAAAGTTACACAATTAATTATATATTACGTTATGAGTAACAGCAATCTTTTACAGCCAAGCATCGTGTTCGATTGCTTTGCAGAAGTAAATAAAGTGCCACGTCCTTCAAAAAGAGAGGACAAGATGATAGCCTTTTTAAAGGCATTCGGCGAGAGTTTGGGTTTACCCACAAAGGTTGATGAAACCGGCAATGTGTGCATTAGCAAACCCGCTACTCCTGGTTACGAAAATCGCAAGAAGGTAATTCTTCAGAGCCACATGGATATGGTGTGCGAAAAAAATAAGGATGTTGATTTTGACTTTGATAAAGACGCTATTCAAACCTACATCGATGGCGAATGGATGCGTGCAAAAGGCACAACCTTGGGCGCAGACGATGGTATCGGTGTAGCTATGGAAATGGCTATTTTGAAGTCTGACAACATAGAACATGGCCCTATTGAGTGCGTGTTTACTCGTGACGAGGAGACTGGACTGACAGGTGCCGTAGGTATGAAGTCTGACTTTATGGATGGCGATTACCTTATTAATCTCGACTCTGAAGACGAGGGACAAATCTTTGTAAGTTGTGCAGGCGGTGTACGTACTACAGCTACTTATGCATTCCCAACAGAGGCTATTCCGGCTGGCTATTACACCTTTAGCATTGGTGTAAAGGGCTTGATGGGTGGTCACTCTGGCGATGACATCAACAAGAAACGTGCTAACGCAAACAAACTGCTCGTGCGCTTCATGGTAAATGAAATGCAGAAGTTCGACCTTCGTTTGGTTGATATTCAGAGTGGTGGCTTGCACAATGCCATTCCACGCGAAGGCCATGCTGTATGCGCCATACCAATGGATAAAAAAGATGCTTTACGCGCTGACCTAAACATTTACGAAGCAGAAGTGGCTGAAGAATACGAGGTCACTGAAAAGACTATCGCCTTTAAACTCGAAAGTCACGACAATGCTACAGTGGCTATGGAACCGGCTGCAATGCGCAAAATGTTGCTATCATTACACGCTGTACATAATGGTGTGTTTGCTATGAGCCAAGACATTGATTGGCTTGTAGAAACCTCTTCAAACCTTGCAAGCATTCACCTTGATGGCGACCACGTAACTGTTACAACAAGCCAACGAAGCAGCGTAAGTAGTGCTTGCGCAAATGTGGCAAGCGTTGTGCGTGCGGCATTTGAATTGGGTGGAGCAAAGGTTGTGACCAACGAGGGCTATCCTGGTTGGAAACTCAACCCTAATAGCGAAATTGTAAAGATTGCTAAAGAGAGCTACGAACACTTATTTGGCAAAGAACCACGTATCCTTGCTATACATGCAGGATTGGAGTGTGGACTTTTCTCAGAGAAGTATCCTAAACTCGATATGGTAAGCTTTGGTCCTACATTGCGCGGTGTTCACTCACCCGATGAACGTTTGCTTATTCCTACCGTAAAGATGGTTTGGGACCACTTACTCGACATCTTGAAACGTGTTTAACAAACTTAGCACATCCGTGCTTAAACCCCAAACAGATGCTTGAATAAAGAGCATTTGTCAAGATGGATTAAGCAGTGAAAGAAGTACTTACATTGCATGTGTGGAGTAGCCTCTTTCGCTCCTTAATCCATTTACTATCATCAAACTTTATCTCATGCGCAACCTTCCCTTCTTATTAGTATTGTTGCTTACTTTGACATCTTGCCTGGGCGAAGAGGAGTATACATCTTCGCCTAATGACAAATTGTCTTTTAGTAAAGACTCCATACGATTTGATACGATTATCAGCGGGTTTCCTACAAAAACTTATAGCTTTAGTGTATATAATCATGCGTCGAAAGCCATACGTATACCACAAATCAGTTTGAAGAACGGAAAGAACTCATCCTTCCGTGTTAATGCTGATGGAACGGCCTTGTCTGATGGCATGGCAACAGACTTTGAAATTGCAGGAAAGGATAGCATGATTGTCTATCTCATGGCCAATGTTCCCGACAAAGATAGCGACACCCCCATCGACTATACGGACGAGTTGCAATTTACTACCGAAAGCGGTCTAATGCAGTCTGTTGCTTTGTTGGCATCAGGACTGGATGTTATTACACTTAAAAACCACCATATAACCGAGAATACCACGCTCGAGGCTAAACGTCCGTACAGAGTGATGGATAGCTTGGTAGTAGACGAAGGGGCTACCTTGACATTGGCTGCTGGAACGCGTTTTTTGTTTCATTCTGGTGCTAAACTGCGTGTTTACGGAACGCTTCGCATCGAGGGCACAATTGATAATCCTGTTGTGCTACGAGGCGATCGATTAGACGATATGTTTGTCAATCAACCCTATGACCGAACGCCAGGTTTGTGGAATGGTATAGATATAACATCAAAATCGCATGATAATCACATTAATTATGCTGACATACACAGCGGAGAGTATGGCATTAGCGTAGATTCTGTTGAGAACATTGCGCAGCGGATATTGACAATAGAGAATAGTAAAATACACACGGTAAGCAACCATGCTGTAGACGTAAAGATGGCGAACATCTTTATAGGCAATAGCTTGCTTGCCAATGCTGGAGGCGACTGTTTGCATGTGCGTGGGGGAGATGTAACGTTGTCACAATGCACGTTGGCACGCTTTTATGTGTTTACGGGTGGATATGGTCATGCCATAGACTTTGCCAATTTCGAAGGCAACACTCGTTTACCTTTACACCGCCTTCAGTTGGACAATTGTATCGTTACAGGATACCAAGACGATGAGATGATAGGCGGTAGTAATAAAGATTTTGAGGACGATGAGTTTAACTATTTATTTAACTATTGTTTGGTAAACACGCCAGAGCCTAAAAACCCCGATGAGCATTTTCAAAACTGCTTATGGGATGTTGCAGAGAAGGGAGCTGATAAAGATAATGCCATTATAAAGGAAAAGAATTTTGCTAAAGATTTTAACCTTGATTACATAGACTTCTCTTTTGAACTTTCGCCTCAGTCGAAGGCTGTTGGCACAGCTAATGCAGCATTGAGCGTGGCTTATCCTAACGACATAGCTGGACATGCGCGAGGCGATAAGCCTGACATGGGATGCTATCAACACCAAGACGAAGTTAAAGAATAGAGATAAACGGCACAACATGAACTAATTTTGAACGGAAATATAACTATGGCAGATACTAACACAGGAGCAAAATCGACCTCTCGCTCTACTACATACAATAAACGCAAAAAAGTCCCAGAAACAGACGAATACGGACATTTGCAACCACAGGCTGTAGAGCTTGAGCAAGCGGTTTTGGGCGCATTGATGATAGAGAAAGATGCGTACTATCAAGTGAGCGAAATATTGCGTCCAGAAAGCTTCTACGACCATCGTCACCAACTGATATATGAGTCTATCCGACGCTTAAATCTTGAAGAAAAGCCTGTTGATATACTTACTGTAACAGAAGATTTGAGGGCAAACAACCACCTTGAAGACGTGGGTGGGCCTTTTTATATCACGCAGTTGAGCGGTATGGTGGCTTCGTCTGCTCATATCGAATACCATGCTCGTATCATCGCACAAAAAGCTACGGCACGCGATTTGATTACCTATACAAGCAACATACAAACAAAGGCCTTTAATGCAACAACCGATGTTGATGAATTGATGCAAGAAGCCGAAGGTAAGCTATTTGAACTCTCGCAAACTAATCTAAAAAAAGACTATACACAGATTGACCCTGTTATCAAAGATGCTTACGAAATGCTACAAAAGGCTGCTGCACGTACGGACGGTATGAGCGGTATTGCCTCAGGCTTTCATGCTCTCGATAAAATAACTGCTGGTTGGCAAAACTCCGACCTTGTAATTCTTGCAGCACGCCCTGCAATGGGTAAAACAGCGTTTGCCCTAAGTATGGCAAAGAACATAGCAGTAGACCAAAAGATACCTGTGGCTATGTTCTCTCTTGAAATGTCGAACGTGCAGTTAGTAAACCGTTTAATAGTGAATGTATGCGAAATTAAGGGTGAAACACTCAAAAGCGGACAACTTAAACCTTACGAATGGCAACAACTTGACTCACGAATTAAGCAGTTGGTGGGAGCGCCACTTTATGTGGATGATACCCCATCGCTCTCTGTCTTTGAATTGAGAACAAAGGCTCGTCGCTTAGTTAGAGAGCATGGCGTAAAGGTTTTGATGATAGACTATTTGCAGTTGATGAATGCTTCGGGAATGAGTTTTGGTAGCCGCCAAGAAGAGGTTTCAACTATTTCGCGTTCGCTAAAAGGTTTAGCTAAGGAACTCAATATACCTATATTAGCCTTGTCGCAGTTGAACCGTGGTGTTGAGAATCGTGAAGGCTCTGACAAGCGTCCTCAACTATCTGACTTACGTGAGTCTGGTGCCATTGAGCAAGATGCCGATATGGTGCTCTTTATCCACCGTCCAGAGTATTACAAGATTTATCAAGACGAGGCAGGACGCGACCTTAGAGGCAAAGCCGAAATTATCATTGCTAAGCATCGTAATGGTGCAGTGGGAAATGTATTGCTCACGTTTAGAGGAGAATATGCACGATTTCAAAATCCTGAAGACGATAGCGTATCAACCATGTCGTCTACTGCAACAGAGGGTGAAAGCATGATAGGTGGTTCTATGTCGCCTACTGACTTTCCGCCTTTACCCGATGGTGGCGATGGCTTTCCGCCCTTACCTACATCACCATTTCCGCCAGCCTCATCAGACAATCCCCCGTTTTGATAAGAAATGAGCATGCACTACTCTATACATCTATAAGCAAATCAAAACCTATTGTTACAACGTAAGTAATGACAAACAACAGTGATATAAACACGCAAGTGCAATTGGCACGCGAAATCATAGAGACTACGAATGCTAACTTGTTTTTAACCGGTAAGGCTGGAACAGGTAAGACCACGTTTCTGCGTAATCTGCGTAAAGATTCGCCTAAGCGTATGGTGGTGTTAGCACCAACAGGCATTGCTGCTATTAATGCACAAGGTGTTACTATACACTCATTCTTTCAGATAGCCCCAGGACCATTTATTCCGAATACAGCTATCGACAAGAAGCAAAACTATGCGATGCGTGCAGCTAAGATTGACTTGATATGCAGCCTTGACCTATTGGTTATAGACGAGGTGAGTATGGTTCGTGCCGATTTGCTTGATGAAATCGATGAGATACTACGGCGCATACGTCGCAGTACATTGCCTTTTGGCGGTGTACAGCTACTACTGATTGGTGATATGCAGCAACTATCGCCCGTAATTACGGATAATGAATGGGACATGTTACGCCCTTATTATGCAACACCTTATTTCTTTAGCAGTAATGCCTTGCGACAATCTAATTATCTAACGGTAGAACTCGAAAAGGTTTATAGGCAGACTGATACTCGTTTTTTGTCTCTACTCAATAGCATACGTATTGGCGATAGGTCGAAGCAACTTCTTGATGAATTAAATAAAAGATATATTGCTAATTTTACGTCTGATAAAAGCCATGGATACATCCAACTTTGTACGCACAATTGGCAAGCACAAAAGATTAACCAAATTGCGCTTGATGCCATTGATGAAGACGTATTTGCTTACAAAGCTGATATAAAAGGAAAGTTTCCTGATTACTCATATCCCACAGATAGTGACTTGCAACTTAAAAAAGGAGCACAAGTAATGTTTGTGAAAAACGATACTGAAAAGAGGTACTTTAATGGCATGATTGGTACGGTTGTGAGCATAAACAACGAAAGTTTTGTTGTACAACCTAAAGATACTGATTACCTAAGTATAGAGGTTAAGCCAGAGGTTTGGCAGAATACTCGTTATGGTATCGACCCCGAAACAAAGGATATAAAAGAGTTTGTAGATGGCACATTTGCTCAATATCCTGTAAAACTTGCATGGGCCATCACTATTCACAAGAGTCAAGGACTCACGTTTGATAATGTGCTGATAGACGCATCAAAAGCATTTGCCCATGGCCAAACGTATGTTGCACTGAGTAGGTGCAGAACATTGGAGGGTATTGTGCTCACATCGCCAATTCCTGCTACTGCTATTATAAATGATCCTTGTATAGAAGCATTCAATAAGGAAATCAAAGACAAGCAGGTTAGTCAAGAACAGTTAAAGAAGTTAAGGGTTGATTATTATTTATACTTAATCAACGAACTATTCAACTTTGAAAAGGAATGTATCAGTTTCTCACGAATGGCAGATCTTTTGCAGAAACATTTATACAACACTTATCAAAAAACCACTCTGCTTTTTGGCAGTTGGTTGCATGCCTTTAATCTTGAGGTTATGAATGTGGCTGGAAGGTTCAAACGTCAGTATCAACAAGCAATATTTGCTTTAGATGGCAATGTGAAAGACGATGCACTTCAAACTCGCTTTAAGAAAGGTTCTGCTTATTTTGAACAAAAGCTTGTAGCTCTGTCTGAGTTTGTAATTAGTCATCAACTCGATATAGACAATGCACAAGTAAAAAAGGAAATGAATAAAGCACAAAGTTCTCTTATTTCGCAACTTTCTACGCATATTGAGTTACTGAAACTTGTTAAAAAGAATGGTTTTGTGGGAGAGGAATATTTAAACGAAAGAGCTAAGATTTTCTTATCTGCAAAATCCTCATCAAGCAGCAAGAAAAAGAAAGCTACTGCTAAAAGCAATGATAAATACGATGTACCAACAGAAGTTAGCAACTCTGTACTTTATAACAAACTGCGTGAGTGGCGTAAACTTAAAGCAGAAGAGCTGAATTTGCCTGCTTATTGCATTCTACAAACAAAATCAATGATGGCTATTGCTGATAACATGCCAATGGATGAAAAGCAGTTAAAGAAGATTCCATATTTAGGCATAAAAAGCATAGAAAAGTATGGAAAGGACTTACTTGCCATTGTAAATGATTATAACCAAAACCTAAACTAATTGAAAAGCCTTAAAGAAAGCATCCATATAAGATACTTTCTTTAAGGCTTGTTTTACGAGTTAGTACTCTTTCTTTATAGAAAATGTCGAATGCTTTCGATAGGATGATAGAATAGCATACGCGGACCAGCCCAACGCATAACTTGCTTAATTCGAGCTTTCATGTCGGGCTTGTAGCAATGAATAGAACAACTTTTACAAGATTTTTTTTCGTTGCCAAACTTGCAATGATCAAGCCGTGTTGTAGCATATGTAATAAGTTGGTTACACTGATCACATAGTTCTTTATTGCCCTCTTTATGCCTGCAATATAGCCTAATCATTTGGGTAACAATCTTTTTTTCTCGTTCTATTTTGTTCATAATTATTCATGCTTGATTAAGTCCGCAGTCTTTTCTATAATTTGTTCTTCAGTGGGATGATAATCCTCTATGTAAATAATCATCTCATCGAGTAGTTCGTTAGAGTGGGAGAGTAATGACAGTGTCGTCTGTATAATGCCTATGCTATAAAAGTTATTCTCCATTAAAGCATATAAGGTCTGTTGCTTTGTATGCATGTGAGTAGTTTAATATTAATAATGCAAAGATATAAAAGTATTCTTCTACCATTAATAGGTTACCATACAATATTAAAGCAAATTTTATAAGACAACCTATATTTTATAAATAATACATAAAAAGTGCTTCTTTGTCAATAATTATAGTCTTTTACTTTGCATATAATACGATTATAGCTTAACTTTGCTACAAAATTCTATTATATGATAAGAGTAAACCCTTTTAAGGGGCTTGGCATTGCCCTTGTTACCCCTTTCAAAACAGACGGAAGTGTAGACTATGATCAGTTAGAAAATTTGGTAGAAAACCAAATAAAAGCTGGCATAGATTTTATATGTGTACTTGGCACTACAGCCGAAACACCTTGCCTTACAGCCGCTGAAAAGCGAGCTATTATGGATTGTGTGATAAAGGTAAATAATCATCGTGTACCTTTATTGTTGGGTGCTGGTGGCAACTGCACAGCTAATGTTATAGATTATCTTAAAACAACAAATCTCGATGGTTTTGAAGGTGTTTTAATTGTTGCACCATTCTATAATAAACCATCGCAAGAGGGTTTGTACCAACACTTTGTTGCGGTAGCTCAAAACAGTCCACTCCCTGTAGTGTTATACAATGTTCCTGGTCGTACAGGAGTAAATATCGAAGCCCAAACCACTCTGCGCATTGCAGAAGCATGCAGCAATGTTGTTGCCATTAAGGAAGCCTCTGGCCGCATCGGACAAATTGAAGATATTGTAGAAAATGCACCCCAAGGCTTTGAGGTTTTGAGTGGTGACGATGCCATCACCTTTGAGCTACTTACCATTGGTGCTAAGGGTGTGATATCTGTAGTAGGAAATGCTTACCCACAACAATTTGGCGAGATGGTGCACAAAGCTATCGAGGGAGATTACACACGCGCACTTAAATTGCATCGTTCGCTCAGTGTTGCTTTCAAGTTGCTTTCTGTAGATGGCAACCCTTCGGGCATAAAGTCATTGCTTGCTGTTCAGAAGAAAGCAAACAACGTTATGCGCCTTCCTCTTGTACCTGCTCGCAAAGAAACTTACGACAAACTACAAGCGTTCGACAAAGAGTTTGGTTGCTAATTTTATAGCTAACACGCTATAGTTATTACCACAATAACAACACGGCAAATCCTCTTCTTTGACTATTCAGTATAATGGTCAAAGAAGAGTTTTTTTATAAATACAAAGTAGCCTATCATAAAAAGAAATATGCTAATTTTGCATTGTTATGAAGAGCTTTGAATTACATTCTAAATACAAACCTACAGGCGATCAGCCCGAGGCTATCAAACAACTAACAGATGGTGTGCTAAGTGGTACGCCCGCACAAGTATTGTTGGGCGTAACGGGTTCGGGTAAAACGTTTACGGTGGCAAATGTTATAAAAAACGTCAATAAGCCCACATTGGTGCTTAGCCATAACAAGACACTTGCTGCGCAACTATACACAGAGTTTAAAGGCTTTTTCCCTAACAATGCGGTAGAATATTACGTTTCGTACTACGATTATTATCAGCCAGAAGCCTATATAGCTTCAACCGACACTTATATCGAAAAAGACCTTGCCATAAACGAGGATATCGACAAACTGCGTTTGGCTGCAACATCGGCTTTGCTCTCGGGCAGAAAAGATGTTATTGTGGTTTCGTCTGTATCGTGTATTTATGGTATGGGCAATCCGGCAGCTTTTTACGAAAATGTAGTGGAGCTAAAGGTTGGCATGACTATCTCGATGAACGCCTTACTCAACAAATTGGTGTCGAGCCTCTACACACGCAATGACATTGCACCCAAGGCTGGCAACTTTCGTGTAAAAGGCGACACGGTAGACATTTATTTGGCTTATGCAGACGAGTTGATACGTGTTTGTTTTTGGGATGACGAGATAGATAGCATCGAAGAAGTGGATGCTATAGCAGGAACTCGACTCAACACCTACGATGAATATAAAGTATATCCAGCCAACCTTTTTCTCACCTCAAAAGATACGCAAGAACTTGCCATACGCAACATTCAAGATGACCTTGTAAAACAAGTAAACTATTTTGAGGAGATAGGCAAAACTCTCGAGGCCAAGCGACTTAAAGAGCGTGTGGAGTACGACATAGAAATGATTAGAGAATTGGGACATTGCTCTGGCATAGAGAACTATTCTCGTTATTTTGATGGTCGCGAAGCAGGCACACGTCCGTTTTGCTTGCTCGATTTCTTTCCCAAAGATTTCCTCATGGTGATAGACGAAAGCCACGTTACAATTCCGCAAATCAGAGCCATGTATGGTGGCGATCGTTCACGCAAGGAGGCTTTGGTAAATTATGGGTTCAGACTGCCCGCTGCCATGGATAATCGTCCGTTAAAGTTTGATGAATTTCACAACCTTGTCAAGCAAGTTATTTACATCAGCGCAACGCCTGCCGACTACGAACTTACTGAAAGCGAAGGCGTTGTAGTAGACCAAGTAATACGTCCTACGGGCTTGCTCGACCCACCCATCGAGGTGCGCAACACCGACTATCCCGTTGATGACCTTATGGAAGAAATCAGAAAGGCAAAAAAGCAAAACGAACGTGTGTTGGTAACAACACTTACAAAACGAATGGCCGAAGAGCTAACCGAGTATTTGCTTAAAAACTGTGTGAATACTGCCTACATACATAGCGATGTTGATACCTTAGAGCGTGTACAGATAATGGAAGACCTAAGAAGAGGCATCTACGATGTGCTTGTTGGTGTAAACCTCTTACGCGAAGGGCTCGACCTGCCCGAAGTTGCACTTGTGGCTATACTCGATGCTGATAAGGAGGGTTTTCTGCGTTCGGCACGATCGCTTACGCAAACTGCTGGCCGTGCTGCTCGTAATGTAAACGGGCGAGTAATTATGTATGCCAAGGAGATAACACAGTCTATGCAACAAACCATCGACGAAACCAACCGCCGTCGTTGCAAACAGATAGCCTATAATCAAGCACATAATCTCACACCTAAACCCATCGTTAAGCCTATTGAAAGCAACGAATTGGTTGAGATGCAGCGAATGCGCATGAACGATAAAAACGCAGCATCGAGCAACACAAAGCAACCTTATGGAAAAACGGCAAACTTCGAGCCTATCGAAACCACGTTGCAAAATGTTGCAGAGGATGCACCCGTTTATGGCAAACGTAACGAAACCATAGAGCAACGCAAAGAACGCTTGCAAAAAGAAATGAAAAAAGCCGCTGCTGCATTCGACTTTGTGCTTGCTGCTCAGCTTCGCGACGAACTATTGAAACTCGACAAATAGAGGTGGGGTAATAAAGTTTGTTTTTTTAACTCTACACACATACAGAGGGGACGCTCACATAAAAGATGATACACTTTCTTTATGCTGAGCGTCTTCTTTTCTTTAAAAGTCAAATCGTCATATTTCTTTTATTTTCGAGCACAAGACACAACGAGTCATTTTTTCGCAAAAATAGAAATATATGATTTCTTGTTGATAATCAATCATTTAAGTAATTGCACATATAAATTATACTCACAAGAATACGTATCCTTATCTGCTAATAAAGCCTTTATAAGGTCACAAGGATACGTTAGTAGCCACACAAGAACACGTATCCTTGTGATGTAATAACACGTTTGTTAGCAATTTTGGGCAGTATTTGAGAAGATAGAACGATACAATGTATACTATTATATTACAAATTTTGTTCTATTTTGAAAGTTCAAAATGTAAATAAATGTTCACAAAATACATAGAAAATCACCCTCTGAACTCAACCAGAATTAGGTTGTCGAAATTCCTCGATGTTCATATTTATTTTTACCTCAAAGACTCATATTTTACGACATAGATATATTATTTGGCACACTTTTTGATAGTAATTTGATAGAAAATAAAATTATATAACAAACTATGCAAAAAGGTAATATTGGAATAACCACTGAGAATATTTTCCCAGTGATTAAGAAATTTCTTTATAGTGATCACGAAATCTTCTTACGCGAATTGGTAAGCAACGCTGTTGATGCCACTCAAAAGCTCAAAACCTATGCCATGAAAGGCGACTTTAAGGGTGAGTTGGGCGACTTAACGGTGCATGTTGCTATAGATAAAGATGCAAAAACGCTTACTATCAGCGATCGTGGTATCGGTATGACAGCCGAAGAAATCGACAAATACATCAACCAAATAGCCTTTTCGGGTGCCAATGATTTCCTTGAAAAATACAAAGAGGATGCATCGGCTATTATTGGTCACTTTGGCCTTGGTTTCTACTCAGCATTCATGGTTTCAGACCGCGTAGACATCGTAACTCGTAGCTATCGCGAGGGTGCCAAGGGCGTGAAATGGACTTGCGATGGTTCGCCAGCATTCGAGATCGACGATTGCGAGAAGGCTGATCGTGGTACAGATATCGTACTACACATTTCAGACGATTGTGTTGAATTTCTTGAGAAGAACAAGATACAAGAACTCTTAACTAAATATTGCCGTTTCTTGCCTATTGCTATTGCTTTTGGTAAGAAAACAGAATGGAAAGACGGCAAACAAGTAGACACTAACGAAGACAATATTGTTAATGATACAACTCCGTTGTGGACAAAGACCCCTTCTACACTAAAAGACGAAGACTATAAGAAGTTCTATCGCGAACTTTATCCAATGTCTGACGAGCCTTTGTTTTGGATTCACCTCAACGTAGATTACCCATTCAACTTGACTGGTGTGCTATACTTTCCACGCATTAAGAGCAACCTCGATGTGCATCGCAACAAAATTCAGCTCTATTGCAACCAAGTATTTGTTACCGACCAGGTTGAGAATATTGTTCCCGACTTCTTAACATTGCTTCATGGTGTGATCGACTCGCCCGATATTCCACTTAACGTGAGCCGTAGCTACTTGCAAAGCGATTCAAATGTAAAGAAGATTTCATCGTATATCACCAAGAAGGTAAGCGATCGCCTACAATCTATCTTTAAGGCAGACCGTAAGGACTTTGAGTCTAAGTGGGACGACTTGAAACTCTTTATCCACTATGGTATGCTTTCAGAGCCAGACTTCTACGAAAAGGCTAAATCGTTTGCTTTGTTCAAAGATGTCGACGGCAAATTCTTTACATACGATGAGTATAAAAAACTCATTACCGATGCCCAAACAGACAAGGATGGCAACCTTATCTACCTATATGCAACCAACAAGGACGAACAATATAGCTATATCGAAACTGCTAAGGCTAAGGGGTATAGCGTGTTGCTCTTCGATGGCCAGTTAGACACTGCTATGGTGAATATGCTCGAACAGAAGTTCGACAAATCGCGCTTTAGCCGCGTAGATGGCGATGTGATTGACCGCATTATCCAAAAAGACAACGAGGTTAAAAACGAATTGGGAACTGAAGATACAGCCTCATTGAGTGGTGTGTTTACGGCAGAGTTGCCTATCATGGACAAAACACAATTCCATGTAGAAACCGCAGCCATGGGCGAAAAGTCTATGCCTATCATCATCACCCAAAGCGAATACATGCGCCGAATGAAGGATGCAAGTCGCTATCAACAAGGCATGTCGTTCTATGGCGAAATGCCAGATATGTACAACTTAGTGCTTAACTCAGATCATCACTTGGTTAAGGAGGTACTTAGCGACATGAAGGCTACTACTGGCAGCAAAATTCAGCCTATTGAGAACGAGTTGAAGAGCTTGCATGAGCAACATACATCGCTCGAAACAAGTCAAAAAGACAAAAAGGCTGACGAATTGACAGACGATGACAAAAATGCTATGAAGCAATGCAACGATGCTATTGCAGCTCAAGAAGAGGCACGCAAAAAGGTGTGGAGCGAATATGCAAAACAAAATCCTGTGGTGGCTCAACTCATCGACTTGGCTTTGCTGCAAAATGGTTTGTTGCGTGGTGAGGCATTGAGCAAGTTTATCAACCGCTCGGTAGATTTGATTAAGTAAGTAGGTGTTGTGGGATAACAATATCCACACACACATACGAAAACGATAATAGTAATCACAAAGTATAAGCACATTGTTTGCTTGTACGCAAGATAGGCTTATCTTTGTGATTGCTATTATCGTTTTTAATATTTATAAATATGAACAATAAAATTTTATTGCTGCTATTATTTCCTTTGTTGAGCATAAGTTGCCAAGCCAAACCTACCCCCATCTTAAAGGAAAATAATACCTCATCACCATCAGAAACACAGGCAGCCAACCATAAGAATAGTGAAGCCCCAAGCGATACTATATTGCAATATGTAGATTATACAAAAGCAGACTCTGCCAAGGTGGTAGATTTGTTGAAACTCACGCCTAAAGGCAACGACGTGCTCTTTTATGCCCGCCAGTTTAAAGGCGTTCCCTACGTGGCATCGACCCTCGAAAAACACGACCCCGAACTGCTTGTAGTTAATCTCAGACAATTAGATTGTACCACTCTGGTAGAAACAACTCTTGCATTGGCCATAACCAAAAGGCAGGGAAAAACCGACTTTACAGATTATTGCAGCAATCTGATGCACATAAGATATTGGAATGGCGAGATGAAGGGGTATCTGTCGCGTCTACACTACTTTTCGTGGTGGATGCACAACAACATAGATAAAGGTGTTGTTGAAATGGTTTATGACAAACAGCACTTTACCTCTATGATAAATGTGCAAAATCATTACATGTCGCAACATCCCGACAAATACAAGTATCTAAAACTTCACCCCGAATGGGTAGATAGCATTGCAACGCTCGAAGAGAAATATAATGGACCAGATGGATATTACTTGCCACAAAGAAAAACGTTGCTTTCAAAAGGCGAACTGAATAGTATACACGATGGTGACATCATAGCCATTGTAACAAAGAAAGACGGCATAGACTATTCACACCTGGGATTTGCTGTTTGGCAAAAAGATAACAAATTGCATTTGCTCAACGCGTCCTCAATACATCATAAAGTGGTAGAAGAGCCTAAAACTCTCTACCAATACTTAAAGGAGCATCCATCCTCTATTGGCATAAGATTGCTTCGGTTAAAGTAGAAAAAACAGAACGTTCTTCAAAAATATGCAAAGAACGTTCTGTTTTAAGCATAATACTAATCTATTCGTTTACTATTTGCTCTGGCGTGAGATGATTGTCTGATAAAAATTGGTTATAATCAAATCTATCAACAAACTCTTTCTTTGCACCATAGCATCGTACTTTCATGTTGGTATTGCCATAATAGCGAGCTATTTTTTCGCCCCAACCACCATCAAGTTGCCCGTCTTCAAGCGTTATAACTGTGTGGTGATTAGCCTTAAGTTGGTCGAGTAGGGCAGTATCTACTCCAGTAATGTAGCGAGGATTGATAACTGTTGCATCAATGCCCTTTTGCTTATACGCTTCAGCAACTTTAAGTGACAAAGCATAATAGTTGCCCAAACCAAGTATAGCTATCTCACTACCTTGGTGAGTAATCTGATAACGATTGAGTTGGCTATAATCTTGTTCAGCAATGGTATCGTTTGTACTATCAAGCGGCATGCAAGGCACGCGTAATGCCACAGGATGCTCGGTATAACTGATTGCCCAATGCAACATTGCCTCATATTCAGCCTTGCATGTAGGAGCTAAATAAACAAGATTTGGTATGTTGCCCATGAGCGCAATATCGTAGAAACCAAGATGAGTAACATCGTTAAGTCCACAGAGCGTAGCACCAAACACAAGTATTGTGGCAGGGTTGTTGTTGATACAAAGGTCTTGCGAAAGTTGGTCGTAGGTGCGTTGTATAAACGAGCTATGCACACCAAATACAGGTTTACCACCACGCTTGGCTATTGCACTCGACATGGCAATAGCAGTTTCTTCGGCAATGCCTACATCTACAAACTGCTTGCCAGCCTTCTTGCGCATATCTGGTGTCCAACCCCATATACCAGGTGTACCTGCAGTTAAGGCCACAAGGCTTTCATCTTGTTGCATCGCATTGAGCAAATACTGTGCGGTGAAAGAACCAAAGTCGGGACCAAACTGATATTCCTTGCGAGTTTCGCCTGTTTCAAGAATAAACGGGAAGCCCCAGTGGAAACGCTCTTTCTGCTCTTCGGCAAACTTGTAGCCTTTTCCTTTAACCGTATTGATGTGAACAACAACAGGGTGGGGGGTATCCTTCACTTTATTGAATGCACTAATGAGCGTAGACACATCATTGCCATTGTCTACGTATAGATAGTCGAGTCCCATTGCACGGAAAAGATTGCATGAGGCTTCACCTTTCGTTTCGCGCAATAGCTGAAGGTTCTTATACAATCCTCCATGATTTTCGGCAATCGACATTTGATTGTCGTTTACAACAATAATCATGTTTGTACCTATTTCGGCTGCCATATCAAGGCCTTCGAGAGCCTCGCCACCACTTAAAGAACCATCACCAATAACGGCAATTACGTTCTCGGTGCCATGTAGCAAATCGCGTCCCTTAGCCAAACCACAAGCTAAACTTACTGAGGTCGATGTGTGACCAATCACAAATTGGTCGTGTTTGCTTTCGCTTGGTTCTGTATAACCCGAAACCTCATCATACTCATTAGGATTGATAAAAGCATCTTTTCTGCCCGTTAGCATCTTGTGTGTGTAGCTTTGGTGGCTAACATCAAACACAATGCGGTCGGTAGGAGAATTGAACACATAGTGCAATGCTATTGTAGCCTCTACCATACCCAAGTTAGGACCAATGTGACCTCCATGATTGGACAGCTTTTCAAGTAGATAGTGGCGAATTTCTGTTGATAAAGTTGAAAGTTCATTTAAACTCAATTTTTTTACATCTGCAGGTGAAGATATCTTTTCAAGATACATAGCTGTTTATTTTAATAGTCTTTGTAAAAGTTTTACATTATTGACGGCAAAGTTATATGCTTTTATTTATTGCCGAATAACCTCAATTACTGAAATTATAAACATAACTACTGAAAAAAGCATTTTATATAACATCAATGCCATTTCTTTCTATTAACTTTGCATAGTAAATCATCAAAAAACAAAGTTTTATATGAACAAGCAGCAACTCGTTGAAAATATCAAGAAAAAACATTCTTTCTTATGTGTAGGTCTTGATACAGACCTTAAAAAAATACCCCAACACTTGCTCAATGAAGATGACCCCATCTTTGCTTTTAACAAAGCTATTATTGATGCAACTGCTCCTTATTGCGTGGCATACAAGCCTAATTTGGCCTTTTATGAATGCTTTGGCTTAAAAGGATGGGAAGCTTTCGAAAAAACAGTTCAATATATTAAGCAAAACTATCCCGATCAGTTTATTATTGCCGATGCTAAACGCGGTGATATAGGTAATACATCGGCAATGTATGCACGTTCTTTCTTTGAAGAAATGAACATAGACTCGCTTACCGTTGCACCTTATATGGGCGAAGATAGCGTTACACCATTCTTGCAATACGAGGATAAATGGGTAATTCTTTTGGCATTAACAAGCAACAAGGGCTCTCATGATTTCCAACTTACTGAAGATGCACAAGGCGAACGCTTATTTGAAAAAGTGTTGCGCACTTCGCAAAAATGGGCTGATGACAAACACATGATGTATGTTGTAGGTGCAACCCAAGGAAAACTGTTTGAGGATATACGTAAAATCGTTCCTAACCACTTCTTGCTTGTGCCAGGTGTTGGTGCACAAGGCGGTTCGCTTGAGGAGGTATGCAAGTATGGTATGACACAAGAGTGCGGATTGCTTGTAAATTCATCACGTGGCATTATTTACGCTGATAGCACAGAGAACTTTGCAGAAGCATCAGCACAAAAGGCAAAGGCACTTCAAGTGCAAATGCAAGCTGAATTGGCCAAAGTGGGACTTTAATTCAATGATTAAAACATCTTTGTAATCAATAGTTTCAAAAACAAATAGCGAAAGCATCTATCTTGTTTTGATACAAGATTCTGTTTTCGCTATCTGCTTTTTTTGTAAAACATAAGTTTTTTCGTTACCTTTGTCTTTATGAAAAAGAAACTACTCTATATCGTAAATCCTATTTCGGGAACACAGCGCAAGCAAAGAATAGCCGAACTTGCAGAAACATGCACAGACCGAGAGCAATTCGATGTAGAAATAGCATATACTCAATATGCTGGACATGCTACATTACTTGCTCAGCAAGCAGCAATAAATGGCTATCAAGTGGTTGTGGCTGTAGGAGGCGACGGAACTGTTAATGAAGTGGGTAGGGCTCTCGTTAAGACCTCAACAGCCTTAGGCATAATACCTTGTGGCTCTGGTAATGGCTTAGCAAGACATCTCTGTATACCGCTACAGCCACGCAAGGCTATCGACATCATCAACCAATGCGTAATACATAAACTTGATTACGGAACAATTAATAACCGTCCGTTTTTTTGTACGTGTGGTGTAGGGTTTGATGCATTTATTAGCGAACGATTTGCTTCGTCAAATAAACGTGGCATCCTTACTTATGTTGAAAACACATTAAAGTCGGGATTGCAGTACAAGCCACAACTTTACACCGTTAAAGATGATAATGGGAAAGAAACCTATCGCGCTTTCTTAATAGCTTGTGCCAACGCTTCTCAATATGGCAACGATGCTTATATAGCTCCGTATGCAAGCATGAAAGACGGACTCCTAGATGTTGTGGTTATGGAACCATTCAATGCAATTGAGGCTCCACAAGTTGTACTACAATTGTTTAGTAAGCAACTGCCCAAAAATAGTCATGTCAAAACATTTAAAGCAAAGCACTTAAGCATTTGCCGCGAAGGTGAAGGCGTGGCACATTATGACGGCGACCCATTTTGGACTGGAGCTAATATCGACATTGAGTTACATCATAGTGCTTTTAATGTAGTTGTTAATCCTAACAAAGAAGAACAAACTTCATTCATAAAGCAGTTTCCAATCAAGAACCTCTTTGAACTAATTCCTGACTTCTTCAACGAATGGAAACGCATGCCAGAAAACTTAATAAATAAGACTGGCAGAGATATCAAACGTTTCTTTAATAACGTATAAAACAAATAGATAATTTATACAAAAACTACATCTGAAAGAAGCACTAAATGCGCTTATCTTTGTTAAGATAGTATTTTTGCATAGAATATATGTTATGTTTAATAGCATTTCTACACAGACTTCCCTACCGATACTTTTCGGTAACAAAGAGAATAAATTATCATTGTAAATAAAAAGAAAATTAAGAGTAATAACATAATCATAATTAGAATACTAAAAATGAATAAGAATAGCATATTATCACTTGCTTTGTCATTCATGGCATTTGGTAGCACACTCTCACTTTCTGCTCAAGATGTTTATGATGTACGCAATCATCCTGAAAGCTACTTCTTACAATCCGATCAAGTAGCTAATAGTTTAAAACTGCTACCACCACCTCCACAGCCAGGAAGCGCACAATTTAACTATGATGAAGCCCAATATAAATGGGGAAAAATGCAGCGTATTACCCCTCGTGGCAAACAAGCATTCAATGATGCAAAACTGAGCGGTAATGATCTTTCAAATGCTTTTTCAGAAGCTTTTGGACTTAAAATAAGCCAAGAGAACACGCCTGAAATCTACAAGTTAATTGTTCGTATGCGTGAGGATGCTGGCGACTTGGCAACACGCGATGCCAAGGTTCATTATATGAGAATGCGTCCTTTTTTATTCTTCAACGAACAGTCTCTTACCCCCAATGATGAAAAGTATTTAGCATCTAATGGCTCCTACCCTTCAGGACATACTTCTATTGGTTGGGCCATTGCTCTTGTCTTATCCGAAATTAATGTTGAAAGACAAGACGAAATATTGAAACGTGGTTTTGAGTTTGGCCAAAGCCGCGTGATATGTGGCGTACACTACCAAAGTGATGTAGATACAGGTAGAATTGTTGCAAGCGGTGTTGTGGCTCGTTTGCATGCTTGTCCTGAGTTCATAGCACAATTGGCTAAAGCAAAAAAAGAATTTAAGAAAAAGTACAAGAAATAAACTTGTAATCACTCATATTCAAGTGATTTAAAACAGTTTATTTGCTCTATAAGCAACATTGTTTCGCCATTCAAAACCTTATTTCTTATGTACCAGATAGTTAGTAAAGAACAATTTTCGGAGCATGTTTATCGTATAGAGGTAGAAGCTCCACTTATAGCAAAAGCTCGAAAGGCTGGACATTTTGTAATTGTCAGAGCAGATGGAAATGGTGAAAGAATACCCCTCACTATAGCAGATGCTAATACAGACAAAGGCACGATAACATTGGTAGTACAAGAGGTTGGAACTACATCTAAAAAAGTTTGCAACCTTGGTGTTGGTGATGCTCTTGCAGATGTAGTAGGCCCTTTAGGTAAAGCTACAGATATAAAAAATTATGGCACAGTGGTTTGTGCTTGTGGTGGTGTGGGAACTGCTCCCATGTTGCCTATTGCCAAGGCTCTAAAGAATGCAGGTAATCGCCTAATCGTTGTGTTGGCAGGCAGAACCAAAGATTTGATAATCCTTGAAAAAGAAATGCGGCTAATTAGCGACGAGGTTATTGTGATGACAGACGATGGTAGTTATGGTCGGAAGGGTTTAGTTACAAATGGTGTTGAAGAGGTCTTAAAACGCGAAATAGTAGATAAATGTTTTGCTATAGGACCTGCTATAATGATGAAGTTTGTATGTTTACTGACAAAAGCATACAACATTCCCACGGAGGTTTCGCTTAATACCATTATGGTAGATGGTACGGGCATGTGTGGTGCATGCCGTGTAACGGTGGATGGTAAAACACGATTCGTATGTATTGATGGTCCAGAGTTTGATGGTCATAAAGTGGATTTTGACGAAATGATTAAACGATTACATCCGTTATCTTCGCTCGATATTGACTACGCTAAAGCTAATAATCAAGACAATAAAATAATAGACAATATATCACCAGAAACACTAAAGACAACAATACAGAAACTACCAAATAGTAATGACGATTTGCGCAATGCTGCATGGCGTGTGAACTTAAGAACGTACTTAAAGCCTAAGGATCGATTGAATATTCCAAGGGTAAAAATGCCTGAACTAAAGGCTGACGTTCGCGCCAGACTTTTAAAAGCCGAAGTTAATCAAGGACTAACACTTGATATGGCTATGACTGAAGCGAAACGTTGTCTTGATTGTAATAATCCTGGTTGCGTTAGGGGTTGTCCTGTGGGTATAGACATACCTCGTTTTGTAAAACATATCGAAAAAGGCGAAATAGAGAAAGCTGTACAAGTAATAAAACAAACAAGCGCATTACCAGCTGTATGTGGTCGTGTTTGCCCTCAAGAAAAACAATGCGAAAGTATGTGTATACACCACAAAATTCAATCAGAACCTGTAGCTATAGGGTATTTGGAGCGTTTTGCGGCAGACTTTGAACGCTATTTAGTAAAAACTAAAAAGATTTGCATTGAAGATTATGCAGCAAACAAAAACGCTCCGAAAATAGCAGTTGTAGGTAGCGGACCTGGTGGATTGTCTTTTGCAGCTGAAATGCTCAACCGTGGATATAACGTTACTATCTTTGAGGCCTTACACGAAATTGGTGGTGTACTTAAATATGGTATTCCAGAGTTTAGACTACCTAACGAAATCGTTGATTTTGAAATAGAGAGCCTTAAGCACAAGGGTGTTGTCTTTATGAAAGACTGCATCATAGGCAAAACAATTTCTGTTGAGGATTTAATGAACAAAAAGGGATTTGCAGGTGTTTTTGTAGCTACTGGTGCTGGACTACCCAACTTTATGGGCATTGAAGGCGAAAATGCTTTAGGCATACTATCAAGCAATGAATATCTGACTCGAGTAAACCTTATGGATGCGTCAAATAAACTGACAGATACGCCTATTCCCAAAGGTAAAAATGTGGTTGTTGTAGGTGGAGGGAATACGGCTATGGATTCTGTTCGCACAGCATTGCGCCTTGGTGCAGAGACTGCAACTATTGTGTACCGCCGCTCAGAAAACGAAATGCCTGCGCGACTTGAGGAAGTGAAACACGCTAAAGAAGAGGGTGTTAGATTCTTTTCTTTGCACAATCCGATTCGATACACTACAGACGAAAATGGACGTGTAAATACTGTTATTCTTCAGAAAATGAAACTCGGAGAACCTGATGTAAGTGGCAGGCGCAGGCCTATACCTATTGAGGGAGAAACAGAAATCTTAAAGGCTGACCTTGTCATTGTAAGTATTGGCGTATCACCCAACCCAATTCTCCCCCACTCTATTCAAGGCTTAGAGGTTGGTAAAAAAGGCACAATTGTTGTGAACGAACATATGCAGTCATCTATACCAATGCTATTTGCTGGAGGGGATATCGTGCGTGGAGGCGCAACCGTTATTCTGGCCATGGGCGACGGAAAGAAGGCTGCAGCAGAAATGGACATGATGATAAAAAAGAAACATTAGTTTCCAATTTTATTAATTACAAAGTCGAGAAGTAAATGATAACAGTATCTGATGCTAAAATAATCGGGCTACCTAAAATAGAAGATCCAAGAGGTAATTTGTCGTTTATAGAACAATTGCGACAAATACCTTTTGAGATCCGTCGAACTTATTGGATATATGATGTTCCAGGAGGAAAAGATAGAGGCAGCCACGCTTACAAAGAGAACGAGGAATTTATCGTAGCTCTTTCTGGTAGCTTTGACGTAGAGCTTGATGATGGGCTGCAAAAAAAAGTTTTTTCTCTTAATCGCTCATACAATGGTTTATTTGTGCCTAAGGGCTTGTGGCGAACGATGAAAAATTTCTCGACTAATTCTTTAGCATTAGTTTTAGCTTCTACCATGTTTGACGAGAACGATTATATAAGAGATTATCAAGCATTTATAGCGTGGAAGACAAATGATGAAGAAAACACATGCATCCAACTATTTCATCCTAAAGATATGTGTGCAAGTAGCAAGCATATACGTCAGTTTGAAAAAGAAAATAAAATTCCAAATGTCTTTGATTGCTCTCTGTGTCAGCTTAGCAAAGAGCATCATCCCGAGGGCAATCTTACTTATATATACCCAAACATCAACATACCTTTTGATATAAATAGGGTTTTCTACTCATACGACATACCAGGAGGTGAAGACAGAGGAGCGCATGCACACAAATATTGCCATCAGTTTATTATTGCTGCATCAGGTGCCTTTGATGTTGCATTAGATGACGGAGTTAATAAACGTACCATACAACTTAATAGACCTTTTTGGGGATTGCATATTCCACCAGGGATATGGGCATCAGAACAAAGTTTTTCTTCTGGAAGTATCTGCTTAGTTCTTGCATCAGATGAATATGCAGAAGATGAATACATAAGAGATTACGATGAATTTATTAAATATTCACGTGAGCTACGAGAGCATATCAAATAAAAACACAGATAAGGATTTATCTCAATAAAAGTGGTAAAATTTTTAGATCTTCAAGCCATTACCATGCAACATGGTGATGAATATAAGCAAGCAGTTGATAGAGTTATTAACTCTGGATGGTTTCTGCAAGGTAATGAAATCAAACAATTTGAAAGGAACTATGCCGACTATATTGGTGTAAAAGAATGTGTAACCGTTGCTAACGGCTTAGATGCACTGCGACTTATACTCAGAGCATACAAGGAACTTGATATCCTTCATGAAAATGATGAGATAATTGTTCCCGCTAATACCTATATAGCTACAATATTAGCTATTACAGAAAACAAATTAAGACCCATTCTTGTTGAACCAACATTTAGCAATCTTGAACTTGATACTGAAAAGATTGAAAGCGCTCTAACTACACGTACGCGCGGAATTATGACGGTGCATTTATATGGTAGAATTGCTTTCAACGAACAACTTAAGCAGATTTGCTATCGGCATAAATTGCTATTAATGGAAGATTGTGCCCAAAGCCAAGGTTGTGCATACAAGGGAATAAAAACAGGGGCTTTGGGAAATGCAGCGGCACATAGTTTTTATCCAGGAAAGAATATAGGTGCTTTTGGCGATGCAGGGGCTGTAACGACCAATGATGCAGATTTAGCACAAATTATACGTGCACTTGCTAATTATGGCAGCGAACGAAAGTATGTGTTTAATATGGCTGGCATTAATAGCAGAATGAGTGAAATTGATGCTGCAGTATTAAATATAAAACTGAAATATTTGGATGCTGATAATGCAAAAAGGCAAAAGCTTGCTTATTATTATTATACTCACATTAACAATCCACTTGTAATTTTACCTCTGCAAATTGCTAATGAGCAAAATGTTTATCATCAATTTCCTATTTTCTGTAAAGAAAGAGATAAACTGCAAAAACATCTTGAAAGTCAGGGTATCGGAACTATGATACACTATCCTATTCCACCACATAAGCAAAAATGCTATGCTAACGAGGCTTGGAATATTCCACAATTGCATTTACCTATTACAGAGAAAATTCACGCACAAGAACTATCTATACCAATGAACCAATCTGTAACTGAAGAAGAAGCTATAAAAGTGGTTGAAGCCATTAATAGTTTTGAAGTTTAACTCCTAACTAAACAACTAAATTAGAACTTTGAAAATATGATAAAGCAAGCTTTCTATACTATTTTACTCCTAATATGCTCAAACATATTTATGACTTTTGCTTGGTACGCTCATCTTAAAATGCAAAGCGTAGGCATAAGTAAAAACTGGCCACTTATAGCAGTTATACTTTTTTCATGGGGTATTGCATTGTTTGAGTATATGTGTCAAGTCCCCGCAAACCGATTAGGATTTATAGACAATGGGGGACCATTTACACTTATACAATTAAAGGTCATTCAAGAGGTAATCTCACTTATCGTGTTTACACTTCTTGCAATGATTTTCTTTAAAGGTGAAAGTTTCCAATGGAACCACTTCGCTGCATTTCTATGTCTTATAGCGGCAGTCTATTTTGTGTTTAAGTAATAATCAAAGAAATATGACGATACAGAAGAAGCTACAACCAGAATACAAACTCCATAAAAGGCTGCAAAAACTTATGGGAGACGCAATAAAAGAGTTTTCACTCATTAAAGAGAACGACCACATTCTCATAGGTTTATCTGGCGGTAAAGACTCATTGGCTCTGCTTAATTTGTTGGGCGAACGTATGTCGCGTAGCAACAATTATTTCAGATTAGAAGCCTTGCATGTGCGAATAAACAACATAGACTACAAGAGTGACACAAGCTATTTAGAACAAGAATGTGCCAAATGGAAAATCCCCTTTCACCAAGTAGAAACTGGTTTTGAACCAGACAGAGAGGAAAAAAGAACACCATGTTTTTTATGCTCTTGGAACAGAAGAAAGACATTGTTTAAAGAAGCGCAAAGACTTGGTTGTAACAAAATTGCTTTGGGACATCACCAAGATGATATTCTACGTACAACACTCATGAATCTTACATTTTGTGGCACATTCAGTACTATGCCCGTAAGAATTAGCATGCGCAAGTTCGACATGACCATTATACGACCTTTAGCACACATACCAGAGGATGATTTAAAGAAATGGGCAACATATCAACAATACCACTCTGTTGTTAAAGTTTGTCCTTATGATGGTGTCTCTAATCGTACCAATATTATACAAGTTACAGATGCATTAGAAAAACTTACACCCGAATATCGATACAATATGTGGCACGCCTTGCTTAAAGCCGGTGCATTGGTTGAAGAATAAAATAGTAATAAATCAAGCAGAAGAAACAGTACTTGCAGACAAAAACATGTTGCTAAATAATCTAAGACCTACTTACAACAAGCCTCTTTATATAACACGAATGTAATTCATTTGCATTGAATATGTAACAATATAGACTTAATATATAAAAAAGCTCTTACACTTTTTATTAGATGTAAGAGCCTTTTTACTTTATAAACTTACGAAATAGTATTTTATACAATACCTTGAGCCATCATAGCTTTAGCTACCTTAAGGAAACCTGCTACATTAGCACCGCGTACATAGTTGATATAACCATCAGGTTGAGTGCCATACTTCACACAATTTTGGTGAATATCGTTCATAATCATCTTTAAACGATTATCAACTTCTTCACGTGTCCAACTCAAACGTTCTGAGTTTTGGCTCATTTCAAGACCAGAAACGGCAACACCACCAGCATTAGCTGCCTTACCAGGTGCGTAGAGCAATCCTGCTTCTTGGAATACCTTAATAGCCTCAGGAGTTGAAGGCATATTAGCCCCTTCGCTCACTGCTATCACGCCATTGGCTACAAGCTTCTTAGCATCAGCCTCTTCAATCTCGTCCTGAGTTGCAGAAGGAAGAGCTATATCTGCTACTTCGCCCCAAGGACGTTCGTTTTCTACGTACTTAGTACCATACTTCTCGGCATACTCGCGAATACGACCACGCTTAACATTCTTTAGTTCCATAACGAAAGCAAGCTTTTCTTCATCGATACCATCTGGATCGTAGATATATCCGTTTGAGTCAGAGAGAGTTACAGGAATTGCGCCCAACTGAATAAGTTTTTCTACGGTATATTGTGCAACATTACCAGATCCACTTACCAATACACGCTTGCCCTTTAACTCAATGTTGCGAGTTTTCAGCATGTTTTCAAGGAAATAAACATTACCATATCCTGTAGCTTCAGGGCGTATCAGTGAACCGCCAAATTGCAAGCCTTTACCTGTAAGTACACCTACAAATTGGTGAGTAAGTTTTTTGTATTGACCAAACAAATAACCTACTTCGCGACCGCCTACACCAATATCACCAGCAGGAACATCCTCGTCTGGACCAATGTGACGATACAATTCATTCATGAAAGCTTGGCAAAAACGCATTACTTCTGCATCGCTCTTTCCGTGTGGGTTAAAGTCTGATCCACCTTTAGCACCGCCCATAGGGAGTGTTGTAAGAGCATTCTTAAATGTTTGTTCAAAAGCTAAGAACTTTAATACAGATGGAGTTACGCTTGAATGGAAACGAATACCGCCTTTGTATGGGCCAATGGCATTGTTATGTTGGATACGATAACCCATATTAGTTTGAACGTTACCCTTATCGTCCACCCATGTTACTCTGAAAGAGATGATGCGATCGGGAATACAAAGACGCTCAATAAGATTAGCTTTTTCAAATTCAGGGTGGCGGTTGTACTCCTCCTCTATCGTACCGAGCACTTGGCTCACAGCCTGCATATATTCAGGCTCATTTGGGAAACGCTTGTTCAAGCGTTCAACGATTTCTACAGCTTTCATATGTTGTGCTTAAATTATTTTGTCGTTTGACTTAATGTTAGTTCTTTCATTTGCAAAAGTATATAAAATATTTTATTTTGCAATATAATAGATAAAAAAAACAACAAAAAGATATATTTTACTCTAAAAGTATGCTTTTTTCTAATAAAAACGTATAAACAGTACAAATAAGTCAAATGCATAATGCTCTCTCAACATGTCATTTTTACTGTATATTTGAATTTATAGTTCCACTCTCTGTATCCCGGCAGACAACGTATTAGAGGTATCTGTGTCATCGGTGTAATGCTCCAACAAACCTCTTCTAATTTGGAATTATTTATGTATGGTGAATTTGTTTCCACGAAACCATTGCGACCGCATTCATCCCCCACGTTATAGATGACAATTATAAGGTCTTCGTTATTTTACAATGTTGGCTACAAAGAATAAAGGTAAAATAATCTTTACTTTGTTCTCATTTTTACACATTTAACAATTGAAATAAGGTATGAGGCGCTGCTTACCAGTAAAACCTTGATTAATGAGCAAGTGCTTCTCGTAGTGGCTGAAGAAAAACTGCCAAGATTTACATGTTGCACAAATATGGCAGTGTCGAACAAACTCATGGACAACCGTCCAATGAAAAAATTCTGGTCGCTCGCGACACTGTCTAAGCTAAAAACACTAACATCGTCATAGAAAATGACACTATGGTTGGCGTGGGACGAATAATAGCTGCAGAAATCTGCAATCAAAGTGAGGATAATATGCAGATTTGCCACTTTAATTGGAAAGGAAAAAGATTTTTTCAAAAAAATGTCTGTAGGCTTGATTATTCTATTTTTAATTCATACCTTTGCACTCGGTTTGGTTCCGTAGCTCAGTTGGATTAGAGCAACGCCCTTCTAAGGCGTGGGTCCTGGGTTCGAACCCCAGCGGAATCACGAAAAGAAAAGATTAGAGGAGAGTATTACGCAAGTAGTACTCTCCTTAATGCTTTTAATAATCAAGCATTTACAACCCATGTATGCTTGAATACAGACTTTTATGTCATAAGTTTTTTGGAATAGAGAGCTAAGTTCAAAACCCTGCCAAATTCCTCAAAACGGACATAACAGGACAGAAAAGGACACCACGATACAAATTTGCGTGACACATTGCGTTACACCAAATTAGAAGTGCGTTACACTTTTCACAAAGTTCAATCCATCACGAGGAAATGGCAAAAAATTTTAGCTCTATGGAGAAAAAATTCGTAGATGTCATTTTCGACAGAAGAAAAAATTACCCGAAGAAAGGCTTCGGATTCATTGAAGTTCGTGTGTACCTTGGACGCAATACACGCAAGTATTTCAATATGGGCAATTCTACTCCCGATAAATGGGAGGTTGATGCGCACTCTTCTGAGATCAAAGCACTCGTAAAGAGGTGCGAAGAGATTCTTTCAGTAATGTCATTCCTTAAAGAAGAACTTAGCTTGGAGAATTTCGACAAGCATTTCTATGAAGAGGAGCAAAAGCAAGATATTTCTCCTGCTGAAGCATTAGCTCAAAAAGATTTCATCGCCTACTGCGAGGAAGCTTTGGCAGCCGAGGACATTAAAATCGGCACGCGCAAGCACAAGCAAGTAGTGATTGATGCCGTCAAGACCTACGGCAAACTAAAGAC
>CAKQOG010000029.1 GCA_934255485.1 uncultured Prevotellamassilia sp.
CACCGTTTTTGGATATAACCGGATATGACTCTATGTAAAGATACCATTCCTTGCGAAACTCTGCCTTGCGAAGTTTTACGGAAACACGGGTGTGGGATAGAGATTTCTTCATAGGGATGCTTATTTATAGAGGTTGTCTATTTCCTTCTTGGGCACATATACGAAATTGCCGATTTGCCGAGTAGGAATTGAAAACTTTCTGATTTGAAGATATAGTGTACTATCATTCATGTGGTATTTCTCACACGCTTACTGTATCGTGTAGCAGTCCTTTGGTTCCAAACTATACAACTTTGGAATGGGCTTGGGCTGCTTTTTAAGCAAGCTCTTCCTTAGAGGGTACATCTCCATAAGCGTTTCTTTACTTACACGTGTTTGGCGTTGCCCTACGTTAACACTTGGAATAACGCCCTTTCGGATTTGGCGATAAAGGGTTTCCTTACTGATGCCAAACATAGAATAGGCTTCGGGAACGGTGATGTACTCTTGGTCTTTGGGAATAGCTTTGGCTATGGCATCCAAACGTTCATTTCTTTTCTCTTCATCTTTTCTGCGTTTAAATGCAACTTTAGAACATCTTGGTGAGCAATACTAAGACGTGATAGTCTTTGCGACGAATGGCTCACCGCAAATCTTGCATTTCCTTGTTATCTCAAACTTTGCTACAGCCATACAGTTTTATTATTACTTATGTTTATTAAGTGTCACATTATCTACCAATAAGTGTTGGTACAAATATGATGCAAAAAATAAAGCAAATATCCGAAAAGAGCGAAAGAAATACAAAGTTTAACCAAAAAGAAAATCCGCATAACTCATTGAGCTATGCGGATTTATCTATCTATACCTTTCGGTAGTTATCTATACTTACTTAACCTCCTCGAAGTCAGCATCTTGGATGTCGTCTTTGCTATTTGAAGATGGACCTTGTTGAGGACCAGCTTGTTGTTGAGCACCTTGGGCACCAGCACCTGGTTGGCCTGCGGCACCAGCTTGGCTATACATGTCGGCACTTGCTGCTTGCCATGCGTTGTTGAGTTCTGCTTTGGCAGCATCGATGGCGGCAATGTCTTGAGCCTTGTGAGCCTCTTTCAACTTGTTGAGAGCAGCTTCAATAGGAGCTTTCTTGTCGGCTGGTATCTTGTCACCAAGTTCCTTGAGTTGGTTCTCGGTTTGGAAGATCATAGAGTCGGCTTCGTTGATTTTATCAACGCGTTCGCGCTCTTTCTTATCTGCTTCGGCATTTGCTTGTGCTTCTGCCTTCATGCGGTTGATTTCGTCTTCGGTCAAGCCACTTGATGCTTCGATGCGGATGGTTTGCTCTTTACCTGTTGCTTTATCCTTGGCAGATACTTTGAGTATACCATTGGCATCGATATCGAATGTTACTTCGATTTGAGGAACACCACGGCGTGCTGGAGCGATACCAGCAAGGTTGAAACGACCGATGCTCTTGTTGTCGCGAGCAAATTGACGTTCACCTTGAAGTACGTGAATTGTTACTTCGGGTTGGTTATCTTCGGCTGTGGTGAACACTTGGCTCTTTTTGCAAGGGATGGTTGAGTTGGCTTCGATAAGCTTTGTCATTACGCCACCCATTGTTTCGATACCGAGTGAAAGTGGGGTTACATCGAGCAATACGATGTCGCCTACGCCCTTTTCTTTGTTCAAGATAGCGCCTTGGATAGCTGCACCTACGGCTACTACTTCGTCGGGATTAACACCCTTTGAAGGAGCTTTGCCAAAGAAGTCTTCAACGAGCTTTTGTACAGCTGGTATACGGGTTGAACCACCTACAAGGATTACTTCGTCGATGTCTGAAGTGCTAAGACCTGCGCCTTGAAGTGCTGCTTGGCATGGAGCTTTACAAGCTTCGATTAGGCCATGTGCCAATTGTTCGAATTGTGCACGTGTAAGAGTCTTTACTAAGTGCTTTGCTGTATTGTTTACAGAGGTGATGTATGGCAAGTTAATGTCGGTTGTTGTTGAACTTGAAAGTTCAATTTTTGCCTTCTCTGCTGCTTCTTTCAAGCGTTGCATTGCCATTGGGTCGGTAGAAAGGTCTACGCCTTCTTCTTTCTTAAACTCGCTAACGAGCCAATCGATGATTACGTGGTCGAAGTCATCACCACCGAGGTGGGTATCGCCATTGGTTGAAAGAACTTCGAACACACCGCTACCGAACTCAAGGATAGAGATATCGAATGTACCACCACCGAGGTCGAACACTGCAATTTTCATGTCCTTGTTGGCTTTGTCAATACCATAAGCAAGTGCTGCTGCGGTTGGTTCGTTTACGATACGCTTAACGTCGAGACCTGCAATTTGACCTGCCTCTTTAGTAGCTTGACGTTGAGAGTCTGAGAAGTAAGCAGGAACTGTGATAACAGCTTCGGTTACTTCTTGTCCAAGATAGTCTTCGGCAGTTTTCTTCATTTTCTGAAGAATCATTGCTGAGATTTCTTGTGGAGTGTATTGGCGACCATCTACTTCGACACGTGCAGTGTTGTTTTCGCCACGTACCACTTTGTAAGGCATACGTGCAATTTCTTTTTGCACTTGGTCGTAGTTTTCGCCCATGAAACGTTTGATAGAGTAAATGGTGCGAAGAGGGTTGGTTACGGCTTGACGCTTAGCAGGGTCGCCCACCTTACGTTCGCCGCCTTCAACAAATGCTACTACAGAAGGTGTAGTGCGCTTGCCTTCGCTATTTGCTATTACTATTGGTTCGTTACCTTCGAATACTGAAACGCAACTGTTAGTTGTACCTAAGTCAATACCAATAATCTTTCCCATGATTGTATTTTGTTTTTTTATTATTATTCAAATTGAGTTTTTTATTGTGCTTTTTGTAGCACACTCATAATAATGCAAGCAGCGTGCCAAACTCGTTCGTGTCAGATAAAAAAAGTTTATGTCAGTTTGTCAGTAACTAATATTTACAAAATCAATCATTCTGTTAAATAGTCGGTAAAATCGTAGTTATCAATAACTTTAAGTCTCTATGGTAGTATTATTTTTAAGCCAGAAGTTCGGCATTTCTATTTTAAATTCAGCATCAATAAAATGACATTGTTCCTTTATGATGCCACGGCGTCGAACGGCAGGTTGTAAACAATAAGTGTCAAAATCATCCATATTTACATTTTCCACATGCGTCCAATGAGGAAATAGTAGTTTCATATAAGCCACAGCAATACGCTTCACAGCATTAAAATCTCGTGTGTCAGCATTTTTGTCGCATGCTACCAACTCGTCGAATAGCAAACCATAGATGTTTTGTGTGCGGAGCGAATGAAGAATTTCAGAGAAATATTCCACATACAATGTCCAATTTCCTATATGTATAGTGACCTAAGGGCACTGCCATAGGCTTTAGTCTTTTGGACTTTCATCCCGTGCCTTTCAAAATTAATTTTGAGCATTTACTTATCTAAAATTATTTTGTCCACTTACTTATCTGATGAACTTTGACATTCCAACGCTCATAATTCAAAAAAAATCGGGCACGATAGTTGTTTGCCCGTTTTTTTGAAAATATGAGCGGTTTTGTTATATTAATGAAAATCAAGTGGTTATGTATGCTTGCAAGGTTTTTCTATTAACTTTTCCTTTTTATCATACGTGCTCTTATGCCCTAAGGATACGTATCCTTGTTATGTAAGGATACGTATGATAAGCCCATAAGGATACGTTTTCTTGTGTGCTTATCATACGTGTTATAACAAGGGCTGTTAGCGAAATGGTTACATGAAAGAGCCGTTTTATGTTAAATTCATTAATATTTCATTTCTATTTCAACAATTCAAAATGTCAATAAATGTTCACAAATTCTGTTTATGCGAGGGCTGCAAATAGCTCATGATTTGTCTATGTTTATGCGCCGCGTTATTTGCTAACGTGGCTATCTCTTATTTGTTGTGGCGTAAGCCCAGTATGTTGTTTGAAGTAACGGCAGAAAAAGCTGACATCGGTAAAATGATAGTTCCAAGCTATTTCCTTTATGCTTTGACTGCTGCGTTTAAGTTGCATTTTGAGTTGCAAAATAACATATTGGTCGATGATGTTTTTGGGTGTGTGCCCCGTTACTTGTCGCACGATGTTGGTGAGATATTTTGAGGTGATGCGCATGAGGCTTGCATAGTAGTTTACGTCTCGATGCAACATATAGTCTCTCTCAAGTATCATCATGAAATGGTTAAATAATTCTCTCACCCGATACGATTTTACGTCGTCGGGGCGGTACTGCGGGTTGCGCTGCAAGTATTCGTGAAACCCAATGAAGAAAGCCTTTAGTTGGCAAAGCACCAATTGCGATATGCAGGTGCATTCAGACTGCTCAAAATATACCTTGAGCAGGGCAAACATGCTGTTAATGATGTTTGTTACCACGGGCGTGTCTTGTCGGCAACGGTCTTCGCGTAGAGAAGAGTATACGGTTTGCTCCAACTGCAAACTTGCCTCGCGAAGCAACGACGGGTTGTATTTCAATATCTCAAATTGTGGCAAAGGGTAGGGTGCTTTCAGTTCCACCACGTCGTTGGGAAACACCGTGATAACTGCCCCTTCGTAAAGTTGCCAATCTTTATAATTCACGCTCAGCACAGCTTTACCTTTACGGCAAATCAGTATTGCGCCGTAAGTTAAAACTTGCGGACCCTCTTGCCATGTTTCCAAACCAGTGGTAAATAGTTCTGCCTCTTGGTGGCTGCTCAATTCTTTTAAATCCATGTTCTTAACGCCGAAGCTTTTGGAGTGTTGTGTTCGCTTTTTGCTTGTAAAAGTACATAACAAATGTAATATAAAGGAATAATTGTTCTTAAATCGTCTATTTGTAGCGAAATATTTAAAGTAAATAACCCTAAAGAATGCCATACCTTTGCACCTAAAAATTATGAAGCATTTTAGGATAAACAGAAATAACACAAACCATAACGGATGATAAAAAAATATTTATTTGTTAGCTTCTTGCTACTGGGGGGCGCAGTTGGTGCTAAGGCACAGCAAGCCATGACTATTGCTCAACTCTTTAATAAGATAGAGGCCAATAGCAAGAGTTTGCGTAGCGCAAAGATGGGCGTTGAAGCAGCTCAACTTAGCATAGAGTCGGCAAAGAGCAAACGGTTGCCCGACCTCGATGCGCAACTCTCGGTGAGCTACATTGGCAATGCGCTACTAACCGACCGCAACCTCTCTAACATGCAAGGGCTGAGAAGTCCACACTACGGCAATAATTTTGCCTTTCAAGCCCAACAAGTGGTGTATGCTGGTGGTGCCATCGATGCTGGCATTAGGCTTGCCGAGTTAGGCAAACGCCAAGCCGAAGTAGGCGTAAAACTCACTCGCCAACAAACTTGTTTTGTGGCTCTTGGGCAGTATCTCGACCTTTTCAAGATAGACAATCAAGTGCGGGTTTATGAACAAAACATCAAGCTAACAGAGCAGCTCATAGCCGACATCAAAGAGAGGCAAAAGCAAGGTATGGCGCTGAAGAACGACATTACAAGATACGAACTTCAGATGGAAAACCTTAAACTTGGCCTTACTGCTCTTTGCAACAACCGAAGCATCCTTAACCATCAGCTTTGCAACACCCTTGGTATGAGCCAAGATGAGACGATTAAGCCCGATGCCTCAATCGTAGATAAGGCTTACAAGCAAGAGGGTGAGGCGCATTGGCAAACGGCAAGTGCGCATAGTTCGCCTCTTTTAGAGCAGAGCTTGAATGCTATACGCATAGCCGAACAAAAGGAGAAGATTGCCAAGAGCGACCTCTTGCCCAAGGTGGCTTTGGTGGCAGCTAACAATTTTGATGGTCCTATCACTTTTGAACTTCCACCCATCAACAAAAACCTCAACGTGTGGTATGTGGGCGTTGGTATAAAGTATAGCCTTAGTTCGCTCTTCAAGAGTAACAAGCGCGTTAAGCAAGCTGCCGTCGAAACTCGCCAAGCCCAAGAAAATCACATGGTGCAAACAGAGCAGCTCAACAACAATGTGCAGGCAGCTTATGTGCAGTATCAACAAACCTACGTAGAGCTCGAAACGCAGCAAAAGAGTGTGGAACTGGCTCGCCAAAACTACGAGGTTATGAACTCTCGCTATCTTAACCAAATGGCGCTCGTTACCGACATGGTAGACGCCTCGAACCTCCGCCTCAATGCCGAACTCAAAGAGGTGGATGCTCGCATCAACATTGTGTATGCCTACTACCGCATGAAGTATGTGGCTGGCGAAATATAATCAATTACGAAAAAAAAGATAAACAGTAATGAACAAGAAGATTGTTAAGAGAATATATAATGTAGTGGTGATATTATTTTTGGCAGGAGCAGTAGCTTGGTGTTTTAGCCATTTTGTGCATGGAAGCAATGTAGAATATACCGACGATGCACAGGTTTGTCGCCATATCACTCCCATCAATACCCGAGTACAAGGGTTTATCAAAGAGATACGTTTTAACGATTTTCAGCATGTTAAGAAGGGCGATACCCTTGTTATTATTGAGGATGCTGAATATCGCTTACACGTGGCTCAGGCAGAGGCCGGACTGCGTGGGTCGAAGGCTGGCTCATCGGTTGTTTCGGCAACAATGACTACTACCAACACCAATGTACAAACGGCTTCGGCAGGCATAGAAGAGGCGCGTGTAGATATGCAAAACGCCAAGCAAGACTTCGACCGCTTTGCTGCTTTAATGAAAAAAGACGCTGTTACTCGTCGGCAATACGACAATGCTTATGCACGCTATCTTGTAGCAAAGGCTCGCTACGAACAAGCTAATAGTCGAAAACAAAGCGCGGCTTCGGTTAAGAACGTGCAAACTCATCAACTGGGTGGCTCGCGTGCAGGCGAGAGTGTTGCTGAGGCGCAGCTCAACTTGGCTCGCCTAAATCTCTCTTATACGGTTATTGTGGCTACCTGTGATGGCGTGATGGGCAAAAAGGATATTCACGTAGGGCAGTTGGTTCAGCCAGGCCAGATGTTGGCGCGTATTGTTGATGATAACGATGTTTGGGTGGTGGCCAATTACCGTGAAACTCAGATGGATGGCATCACCATTGGTAAGCAAGTTGAATTTACAGCCGACGCCATTCCGGGTGTGGTTTTTCATGGTCAGGTCGAGGCTCTTTCGGCAGCTGCAGGCAATGCCTACTCTATGATACCCGTTGATAATGCCACGGGTAACTTTGTAAAGGTTGAGCAGCGTGTGCCCGTGCGCATAGCTCTCAGCAAGGATAACGATGCCAAACAAGTGGCATTGCTCCGCGCTGGCTTGAATGTAGAAACCAAAGTACGTATCAAAAAATAAATATAATTTATTATGTTAAGTAGATGTTCAAAATGAATGTTCGTCTTGGCACGAATTATACATAAATAAATTATGAATTTCTTACACAATTGAGCAAGGATTATTTATGGATAATTTATGGTAATTTGTGACTAAAAAATGTTTGTTAATTTTGAGCATTTACTTATCTAAAATTATTTTGTCTACTTACTTATAATTTAATTTTGAATACCTACTTACCCTACTTATTTACACAACATACATACAAATAAAAATGCCAGGACCTCCTATGCTACAGGGACCATTTAGTATCCCTTCGTTCAATAGTTACATACCCCGCCGATTGCAGCCTTGGCTCTATCTGCCCATAGCCTTTATCTTCTTGATGTCGAGCGGCATTTATGGTGGAGCTATGAGCCAGGTGATGGGCGAATACAGCCTTATGAGAGAGGATGTGCTCATGATTATCATGTTCAACGTGGTGGGTGTTGCAATGCCATTCCCGTTTCTTTTTAAAATGAAGTTCCACTTTACCAATCGCCAACTCCTAATCAATGCGGCATTGGTAGTGGCTATTTGCAATTTTCTCATCATGTACACAAGCTCCGTTCCTGTGATGTGTGTGCTTGCCTACATTGCTGGTTTCTTTAAGCTTTGCGGATGTTTTGAGATTATGAGCACCATTCAGTTGTGGATGACGCCCAAGCGCGATTTCACCATATTCTTTCCCTTGCTTTATTGCCTTGTTTTGGGTAATATGTCATTGTCGCCATGGATTACAGAGCACCTCATCTATATTTATCAAGATTGGCGCATCATTAATTGGGCTATGACGGGAGCCTTGCTCTTTGTGGCACTCTTCCTTTATGTCACCACACACAACTTTCGGTTTATGAAACCTATGCCCTTTGTTAGCCTTGATTATCTTGGGCTGATACTTTGGTCGGCATGGATGTTGGAGTTTATATTCTTCTTTAACTATGGCGAACACTACAATTGGCTCAACTCTGATGTGATGCGAATAGATGTAGCGTTGTTTATCGTGACAGGCTTTTTTTGTATCCAACGAATGCGCCACATCCGCCATCCTTACATCGAACCTGCTGCATGGAAATATAAGCGGCTAATACCCTTACTTATCCTCTTTGCCTTTGTTGAGTTTATGGGTAGTACCCCAAAAGTTCTGCAAACTGCTTTCATGGGCGCTGTGCTCCATTTTGGCAATATCACCACCAATGTACTCAACTTTGTAGAGTGGGTGGGAGCTATTGTAGGATGCTTGTTTTGCCTTTTTTGGTGTAAAATACTCCGTCAGAAATATACTCGGCTCTTAACCATTGGGGTTGCTGCTATGGTGTACTATCCGGTGATGATGTATTTTATCATCTCCCCAGACTTGCCCATCGAGGCGCTTTATTTGCCCACTTTTCTACGGTCGTTTGGCAATGCAATCTTCTTTTGTATGCTGACGATATACTTAGAAGAACTGATGCCTTTTCAGCATTTCTTTATGGGACTAACCATGGCGGGACTCATTCGTAACGGACCCATGTCTACAATGTGTACGGGCCTATATAGTTTTGGCATTCGCTACCAAATGGCAGACAATATGGCTCGTGGAATGCCCTACGATGCCACTCAATTTTTGCTAATTAGCATTCGCCAACTCTATGGGCTTACTTGCATTATTGGCATTGCTGTGTTACTCTTGTTCTTGCTTTGGGATATACAACCCATCAGAAGTACGTTGAAGAAGATGCCAACATGGAACTTTGTGGGACGAATGATAAAGAAGGCTGAAAGAATGGGGTAATATTGAAAGCCTATTTACCTTTTATTACTGTCCACTAAAAGTTTCAAGTCTTATTTGTTTTTCGTTTCCACGTACAGCCAGTATAATGAATGTGGAGAGGCCCTTATTGTAAATAAAATTTATTAGAATAGTTATAAAAAAAAGATTAATATGGCATTTATTCTAATGAATACACCACGAAAGGAGAACAATTTTATCGGACAGTCATACTAAGTAAGTGGATAAAATAAAAAGAAATAAGTATTAAGGTACGGGCTGAAAGCCCAAAAGACTACAGCCCAGGGCGTTGCCCTGGGCATAAGATGAACCCACAAGCATCCAAGGCTTCATCTTTTGCTCCTTCAGAGCGCCATCTTCGTATGTATAAGTACCCAGGGCGGGCTGTAGTCTTTTGGGCTTTCAGCCCGTACCTTTCTAACTAATTTAAATTTGCCTACTTGTCATTCAAATAGTATACTTAAGCGCTTTTAGCGGACATTTATATATACAAAACATCCGAGCATAAACATATAATGCTCGGATGTTTACATATTTCAGATAATCTATATCAAAAGTTGAATTTATTCTGCATCGGCAGCCTTTTCGTGCAACGAAGTGAGTACCAAACCTACAAAGGTAACACCCATGTTGCCTTTAGTTAAAGCACTATTTGTCCATGACTTGTTGTAGAAAGAAATGTAGCATTTACCATCATAAGCCAAAGGAATACTTACCGTAAAATCTTTCATCTGGAAGTCTTTAGCGCTTGCATCAGTAGGGAATGAGCAACTCTTCAACTTTTCAGCTTTTGCAAGGTCGGCAACACTTTCAATAGGTTCTTTAGAGATATAAATATCAAAATTACCTGACAAGTCTGCAAAGTCTTCACCTATGAGAGAACACATGTTAAGAGCATTAACAGTAAGGGCAGGGAAGTTCTTGCCTGTAAAGTCAGCCTCGTAAGTCAAAACGCCCTCATCCAAACTTGAAGCTATTCTAGCTGAATTGCTAACAAAAAGAGCTTCATGATTTAATATAGAATTGCAATAGCCATAAATAGGAGCACCAAACAACAACTCAAGGCTGTTTAAGTCAAACTGCTGTACAGACTCTTCGGTTTTGAGCGAAGTGAACTTTGCAGCATTCTCCTCAGCACCAAAGTCTACATCTTCATCAATGGCCTCTTCATAGTTATCGTCTGCTACGATTGGTTGAGCTACGCTATAAACCATCTGTCCCTCTACACGAGCAAAAGCTCTTACATAGTAAGTCTTTCCTGCTTCCATGCCAGTAACTGCAACAGTTTGTTCGCCACTCGCAACCTCTGCACACGCAAAATAACTGCTCGAAGTACTTGCTACTGGCGCATCAGCTATGGTGTCAATTACTACACCCTCTTCTAACACTTTAGCGCCTTCGGGGATATCTATATTAACAACAGCTTTTGCTGCTGTACCATATTGATTGACCTCTGACAAATTTACAGTAGGCAACACGTCGGCTTTGACAATGGGTTTGTCGTAGTCTGCTTTTTCAACATCATCGTAACATGAAGTTACAGTTGTCAAAGCAAAACCCAAAAGCAATGTCTTAAAAATATATGATGTTTTCATCTTAATTCTTTATTTAAAAGTGTGTTGCTTGCAAAAGTGCTTGCACCTCTTGCATGTAATTCTGCAAGCTAACACAACTTCGTTTCATAAAAGATTATTTCACTGGGTTTTGGTCAGCCTCAGTGATATTGTCGTTATCACGTATTTCGCTCTTTGGAATTTGGAAAATCCACTTGTAGCTATCAGCTGGGATATTTACTTGTGTTGCAGCATTCTCGTTTGTGCCCTCATAGTCACGAACTAACGGTTGCTTTAAGCGCAAGCAGTCAAAATAGCCAAAACCTTCGCCCCAAAGTTCTATACGACGTTGGTTGTAGATGTAAGCAGCAGTATATGAAGTAGGTGCAGTCCAATTAGCTACACGATTGGGCATAAACTCTGCCATAACATCGGCTGTTTGCTGAGTATTGCCAGCTTTAAACGAAGCCTCTGCCTCAATGAGATACATTTCAGATGCACGCATGTACACCACGTTGCCCAACCATTGAGCCACAAATGGGAACTTCTTACTTACACCTGCTGGAACAGCATCTGTAGCCTCTTCATCAGATACATACAATGTTTTACGAACATCGTTGTTGGGAATTGAGTTGTAGAGAGCCTTATCGATGAGTTGGTGATATATTGAGACGTAACCTGGAGAATCATAGCTATGCCATGATGCCCATGATGCGTAAAACAACTTTGTGGCATCTGTTGGAACAAAAGCCCACATTACCTCTTTGTTGCTTGCATCTTGGTAGTTCCAAGCAGTAGCCTCATCCATATTATTCAAGCTATAGCCTTGACGAGCATCGTGTGCCATCTGCGCAGCCTCTGCCCATTTGTTCATCACGAGATATACACGTGCTAAGAATCCCTCAGCCACTTGCTTGTCGATGAATGTCTTGTCGCTACGCTTGTAACCATCAAGATAAGAGATAGCCTTGGTAAGGTCGCTTTCTACTTGGTCGTAAACTTGCTGAACTGTAGCACGACCTGCAATATTAGGCTTGCCTGCCTCGTTTTCTCTTGTAGTGAGGTAGATAGGCACACAAAGTTTGTCTTCGTTACCCTTGTAGGTCTTTTGATAAAATTGCGCCAAGTAAGCATAGCATATACCACGGAAAGCAAGTGCTTGTCCGAGATAGTGCTTTTGCTCCGTGCTCATATCGTTCTCGTTTACCACCTGAATAACTTCATTTGAAGATTTGATGATACTATAGAATATATCCCAAAACCATGCACAACGGACATAACTTTCAGCATTATAGTCAAACACATGGTCAAAATGGAAAGGATCGCCTGAACCTAAAGGCAACGAAATATCGTTACTCATAATGTCAGACACAGTCATGATAGCTCCAAAACCCGCTTCTTGATGCGCAATAATACCCGAAGCGTTAGAAGGTATGGACGTGTTCCAAGTGCTATAGCAACCATTCAACTGGCTGAGCAACACTTTTTGCGGATTGTTCTTTGATTCGCTTGAGACCTGTTCACCTGTAGCTGTAGACGAATCCATGTCGTTGAAGAAATCGTCACCGCACGAAGTCATTAACATGCTACCAGCAAACAATATGGTCAAATATTTATATAGTTTCATATTGTGATATGCTTGTTAAGTTTAGAAGTTTACGTTCACACCAAACGAGATAGTACGAAGTGCAGAATAAGAAGAGTCATCTACTTGACCACTCAAAGATTGACGTGGATCAAGTCCCTTGCGCTTTGAACCGAGGAAGAGATTATCACCTACTGCATAAATACGTACAGAAGTCAAGCCTGGCACTGACGATGTGATACGTTGTGGAAGCGTATAACCAAGAGTGATGTTACGAATTGAGAAATAGTCTGAACGGATGAGGAAACGATCATTCATTGCACCACCTGTCATACGATAACCATCCTTGAGTATAGGCACGTCTGTTACATCACCTGGCTTTTGCCAACGCTTAGCAAGGTCTGTAGACATTGCATTACCCAAGCCACCACTCATCAATGTGAAATAGCTTTCGTCAAGCGTCCAACCACCAAGTGAAAAGGCTGTTTGTACAGAGAGATCGAAACCATAGGCTTGGATAGTTGTGCTCAAACCACCATAAACCTTAGGAAGCGAAGACTTGCCCAATTGATACCTTGTAGCATCAGTGGCATCGGTAACAGTAGTCTGAACAGTTTCTGTAATCACGTTGCCATCTGCATCAGTCATTTGGTTGCCATCTGCATCAAGTTTGGGTTGTTCAACGTCTTTATAGTAAAGACCTTCACCTGTTTGTGGATCTACACCTGCGTACTTATACATGTACCAATCGTAGAGCGAACCACCCTTTTTGCGCCAGTAGTTGCCACTTTGATAGCCTTCGGCAGGACGACCCTCTTGCATGCGAGTAAGTTCGTTTTTATAATGAGTAAGGTTTAATTGCGCTGACCATGTAAAGTTATGACGTTGAACCAACACACCATTCAAAGTGAGTTCGACACCCGTGTTGCGCATAGCCTGCTCGTTAGTCAAAATTGAGCTTGGCGAACCCTGACTCATAGGCAATGTGTGCCAACCAATCATGTCCGAAGTGTTCTTAACAAAGAAGTCTAAGTCAAAGCTCAAACGATTGTTGAAAAGCGCTGCTTCTAAACCAACATCAAATGTCTTACTCTTCTCCCAAGTAAGGTCGCGATTACCACGATATGACTGAACCAATGAGAACTGAGGATTGTCGCTTGTACCAGAATTTGATACTGAATAGTGATCAAGGTAGCCACCATAGATACGATAACCATCAGCATCGAGCAAATAGTCATTACCCTGAGTACCATAGCTGGCACGAAGTTTCAAACGATTGACAGTATTGCCGAATACCTGTTTGATAATAGGCTCTTCTGCAATATTCCAAGCTGCACCTACTGACCAGAAATTACCCCAACGGCTCTCGGGAGCAAACATGCTCGAACCATCACGACGGAATGTTGCTGAAAGGCTATAACGATTGTCATAGCTATATTCGGCACGACCAAGGTAACTCTCCAAGTGGTATCCATTGCTGCTTGAAGCAGGATCTGCACGATTTGTCAAAGAATAAGAGAAATTATTCTCTGGCAAGAAGAATTGTGAACGATATGCAGCCAAACCACGACTATTTTCAGACTTGGTTTCATGACCTACCATCAAGCCAATTGTGTTCTTGCCAAGTGCCAAGTCGTAGTTAAGACGTTGAGTTGCATTTACAACACTTGTGCGACTCGTTGTCTTCGTGCCATAACCATTAACAGCTGAGGCATCAGGCGTAACAGGTGCAGAGAATTTATCAGTCCAACTTTGGAAATTGTCGATAGCTATATCTGCATGGAAAACGAGTCCCTTCAGCAGATTAATATCTGCATAACCACGTGCATTGAATGCATCCGAGATACGTTCGTTTGTGTTATTATATATCTCAATCAACGGGTTACGAGATGCATTGTATAAACGGCTATATCCATAGTCTTTATAATCACCTGTATCAAGTATCTTACCTCCTTGCTCGTTTAATACCAAATTACCTTGACGGTCATACAAGTAAACTGGATAGATTGGAGCGATATATTGAGTAAAGGCGAAAAGATTTGATGCCATACCCGAAGCTATAGAAAGTCCATCGGTCTTGGTGTGTGTATATGCAAGATTGGCACCAACCTTCAACCATTTAAATGCTTGGTGATCCAAACGAACACGACCTGTCATACGGCTAAAGTCTGAGTTCTTTACATACGACTGATCATCCAAATAGTTGAAAGACATATAGTACTGAGTGCGCTCATTACCACCATTAATGCCTACATTATATTCTTGACGCAGACCATTTGAAAAAGCCTCATCATCCCAATTGGTAGGGATTATCTGACGTGCATTCGCATTGAGTTTACCAGTAAGAGGGTCTATAACGTCATAATCGGCTACATTATAAACATTGTAACCACCTAAGTTGCTGATAAGTGTTTTTGAAGCATTGAGACGAGCTGCAAAGTCGCCCATTTTAGCTACGTCGCGGTTGTAGAACGACTCCCAAACCATTTCATAATATTGGCCTGGATCATCAATAGTGCTATATTTTGATACACCACGAGAGTTCCAACCCCACTTTGCGTCAAAGGTTACACGAGTTTTACCATCTTGTCCACCCTTCTTAGTAGTGATATAGATGATACCATTAGAACCACGTGCACCATAGATAGAAGTAGCACTTGCATCTTTCTGCAAGTTGATGGTTTCAATATCATTAGGGTTGATGCTATTAAGCGAACCTTCGTAAGGGGCACCATCCAAAATGATAAGAGGAGTTAAATTTGCACTAATTGAACCGATACCACGTACAAAGATATTGGCTGCTGAACCAGGCTGACCTGTAGTACTTGTGAGCTGGATACCTGGCATTACACCTTCGAGTGCCTTAGTAATGTTAGACACTTGCATCTTCTGTAATTGAGTACCCTTAATAGCTGCTACCGAACCTGTAAAGCTACCTTTCTTGGCAGTACCATAACCAACAACAACAGCCTCGTTCAACTCGTTGTCTTTCAATATCACCTGTACATTACCTGCTACGCTAACAGTAGCTGTATTCATACCAATGTACGACACGGTAAGTTTCTTTGCCGATGCAGGCAAACTCTTCAACTTGAAGTTACCATTGGCATCGGTTGTGGTGGTAAGAGTTGTACCTACCACACGCACCGTAGCACCCATGACGGGTTCACCATGCGAGTCGGTGACACGACCACTTACAAGCTTTTGCGCTGAAGCCGTAGTTGCTGTCATCAGCAATGCGGCTCCCATTAGCATTAACTTTTTGTTCATATTGATAACCTTTATAATTGATTTATATTCTTTTTTTCAAATTTTCTATCGCTTTAGCACACTATTCATTCGGTCACGCGCTTAATACAGCAACATATACGACATCAATACTTACTAATATTCTTAGATAATTTAGTTTATGCTCTTTTTCTGCGTTGATCTATACTATAAAGCAATATGTGTTTATAAGATTGTTGGAGATGTACAAAAAATTTAAAACAGACGATTTTCCTATATTATTTCATAGGTGAAGCCTTTTAGTATTTTCTCAACACCTTGAAACAGTAGGTATAATGCATCCATTTTCTTACTATTTTCGCCCCACCTCGCATCATTATACTTCGTCAAAGAAATACCTTATGCACATCATCTATTGTAAATGAATTGATAAACAAAAGGCAAATATTAGGTTTTGTATCTTATGAGTTTTTAAAGTTTCTTTTAAGAATTCCTAAATAATGTATTTTCACGCAAAGGTATAAACATTCTTATTTATACCAAATAATTCTATAAATTTGTTTATAATGTGAATGCTATTTTATATTATAATATTACATTTTGATATGACTAATTCACAATTTAAGCCTTTTTACACATCTTTTAGTACAATATATTCTACAATATGTAACACTTTAATTTTGCATACCACTGCATAAATATTCATGTATAATTATTTATGTATTAAATAATAAAGTGTCATAATATATATATTAAAGAATATTCAAATATTACCTAAGTATCGTTAAACAACTTGTGGATTTTATATATAAAAAAAGTATTTGCATATTTAACTTGAAACTTATTCCAAGTTAAATATGCAAATACTTTTTAAATGGGTATACTATAGTTACTTCTTAACCGTTGATTTGGACTTTTCTTCAGTTCTTAACACATCATTCATCGGACCATCAAACTGCGTGTGCTGTGGCACTTTTATCTGTTTAGCATAACGGCTCACACTCAGTATCATGCCAATGTAAGCACAACAAATAAAGGTGGAAGTACCGCCACGACTTATCAATGGGAGCGTCTGCCCTGTTACGGGGAAAAGTCCTACCGCTACCAACATGTTAAGCATGGCTTGCATTACAAGCAGAAGCGTTAAGCCCATAATAAGGAATGGGGGGAAATTGCGCTCGCATCTACTGGCTATTCGTCCCGCTCGGAATAGCAGCACAATATAGAGCATCACAACTATTGCAGCACCCCAAATACCCATTTCCTCGATAATAACTGCATAGATAAAATCGGAGAATGCTTGACTCAAAAAATCGCGTTGCACCGAATTGCCTGGCATCTTGCCTATCACATTGCTCGTTGCTATAGCTATATTGGCATGTGCCACCTGTGCGCCTTTGTCGATATCGTAGGTTTTAGGGTCATCGTCTAAGCCTTTTTCGTCGCCTCCAAAGTGGGTTTCTATACGCTCTTTCCATGTTTCAAAACGATGTAGAAATGGAACATCGGTCGAAAAGTATATCAGCACTGCCATCACCACACCAAGCAATGACAAGCAACCAAACAACTTGCCTAACTGCACAAGTGGCACCCGACCGATAAACATCATGATGACAATTACACCAAATAATAGTGCTGCCGTAGAGAGATTCTCGGGCAAGATAAGTGCACACACGAAGCATGTTACACCCATAATCATCCAAAAGGCACGGCGGTCGGCACCATTCTCACGCTGCATACGCGAGAGTATTAGTGCAGTGGTAATAACCACAGCTCCCTTGGCTATCTCGGAGGGTTGAAATTGTATACCACCTATCTGAATCCATCGAGCAGCCTCGTTTGTCACTGCACCAGAGAGCAAGGTTACAAGCAATAGCAACACCGACAACGGAAGGAAAAAGATTGGTATGATCTTAAACATACGACAAGGTATGCGGTGCAACACTATCACAAGCAATGTGCCTAAACCTAAATAGAGTGCCTGCTTGAGCAATGGTTGCCAAAAGTTACCCGTCTTGTATGATAAAGTGCTGGCTGCACTAAACACCTCAACCAACGAAATAACGCACAAGAAGAAATACACCGTCCAGATAACGCGGTCGCCCATGAAGAGCGAACCGATATTGAACGATTTCTTTTTTTCTTCTTCTGGCTGTTGCATGGTAGCAGTTGGCAATGAAGAAATATCTTCTGTTTTATTTTTTCTGGAAAAAAACATAGTCCTTACCTTTCGTACTTTGCCTTATTAGGCTTTTGGCTGCCATTGTTTTACCCACGCTTTAAACTGCTCGCCACGATCTTCCATATTCTTGAAAAGATCGAAACTTGCACAACATGGACTGAGCAAAACAGTATCACCCTCATGCGCCAAGGCTACAGCATGTTCCATACATTCCTTCATTGAATGCGTGTCTGCAATGGGCAAACCAAGCGAATCGAAGTTGTCATGCAACTTTTTGTTATCAACACCCATATAGACGATAGCACGACACTTCTGCTTAACAAATTGTATGATTTGTGCATAGTCGTTACCCTTGTCTTTGCCACCAAGAATGAGCACGACAGGTGTTTTCATACTCTCTAAAGCACAGTAGCAAGCATCTACATTAGTAGCTTTTGAGTCGTTTACGAAATGAATGCCTGCAACTGTACCCGCCTTTTCAAGACGATGTTCTACACCAGGAAAATCCGACAATCCCTCACGAACAATAGTTGGTTCAATACCTGCTGCTAAGCATGCTATAGCACCAGCAAGCGAGTTACGCAAATTGTGTTTCCCGGATAATGATAGCTCGTTGAGCGGCATTTCAAAGTGAACAGGGGCATTCACAACAAACTTATCTCCCTCTGCATAGCCAGCTGAACCCGTTTGTGGTTCATCGGTAAATCCACACTTTTGTGAGGGATCGCTATACTTGGTAAGCTCGTGTGGTACATGCTCATCTTCTTGCCAATAAACAAAGGTATCATCAGCAGTTTGGTTCTGCAAAATGCGCATTTTAGCGTCCACATAGTTCTGCATGCAGAAACCATAGCGATCAAGATGGTCGGGCGTAATATTGAGCAATACGGCTATATTGGCACGGAATTTATACATATTATCCAACTGGAACGATGACAACTCTATCACGTAAGTATCGTGTGGAGTCTCAGCCACTTGCAATGCCAAGCTATGTCCTATATTACCAGCAAGTCCCACATCAACACCTGCCTTCTTTAATATATGATAGATAAGCGATGTAGTAGTAGTTTTGCCATTACTACCCGTAATACATATCATACGAGCTTTTGTAAACTTACCAGCGAACTCTATCTCGCTCAGTATAGGGGTACCTTGAGCTATGAGTTTAGCCACCATTGGAGCCGTTTCGGGAATACCAGGACTCTTAACTATTTCGTCGGCATTGAGTATTTTTGCTTCGGTATGATGCCCTTCTTCCCATTCAATATGGTGTGCATCGAGCATATCCTTGTAATGAGATTTGATACTACCCATGTCGGATACAAATACATCATAACCCTCTTTTTGTGCTAAGATGGCAGCTCCTACACCACTCTCAGCAGCTCCTAATACAACTAAACGCATATATATATTCTGTTTTTCTTTTTTAGTCTATCTAATTTTCAATGTAATAATGGTCAGCGCAGCCAATATGATGGTTGTTATCCAAAAACGAACGGTTATCTTCGATTCATGCCATGCACCATGTGGCCACTTAAACATATACTTACATTCAGGGTCGAGTTGCGAAGGCAACACTCGGAAGTTATCGTGGATAGGTGTACGCTTAAAGATGCGTTGCTTGCGTCCCTTACGTTTACCGAATTTGTACCATTCTACTTGTAGAATAACACTAAGGCTCTCTAACAAGAACACACCACACAATATAGGTATAAGCAATTCCTTATGGATGATAATAGCCAACACAGCTATAATGCCACCAATAGCCAACGAACCCGTGTCGCCCATAAATATTTGTGCAGGATAAGCATTATACCACAAGAAACCTATCAAAGCCCCCACCGCAGCACATGTAAATATCACCAGTTCTTGCGAGCCTGGCACATACATAATGTTAAGATACGAGGCAAACTCTATATGACTCGACACATACGCCAGCATTCCCAAGGCTATAAATATGATAGCAGAGTTTCCTGCCGCCATACCATCCATACCATCGTTGAGGTTGGCACCATTTGATACGGCCGTAATCACAAAGATTGTTACTAAAACAAAGAGTATCCACCCCGCTTGTGTTTTGTACTTACCCATGAAACCCACAAGGTTAGCATAGTCAAAGTTGTTTTCTTTTACAAAGGGAATAGTAGTTTTCGTACTCTTTACAGGTTGGCTTTTGTGTACTATTTCGGTAGTGTGTCCATGCTGCTGCATCTCAATGTTCTCACGTATGGTTGCATCAGGACTAAGATACAAAGTAAGGCCAACAAACAAGCCCAATAGCACTTGACCAACGATTTTATAACGCCCTGCAAGTCCATCCTTGTTTTTTTTGAATATCTTGATGTAGTCGTCAAGAAATCCCAACATACCTAACCAAACCGTAGTAACAAGCATCAATATCAAGTAGATGTTGCGCAAACGACCTAATAGCAAACAAGGCACCAATATGGCAACAATGATAATGATACCACCCATCGAGGGTACATTGAGTTTCTTTACGCCAAAGGGGTCTATGCTTGCATCGCGCTGCGTTTCGCTGATGTTGTGACGCTTCATCCATTTGATGAAATACTCACCAAACCATGCAGAAATAACAAGAGCAAGAATGAGTGCCAACAACGCTCTAAATGAGATATAAGCCCACATTCCCGACCCAGATATGCCAAACTGCTCAAGAAATCTAAAGAGATAATATAACATGATGTTTATATAGTTTCTTATTTATATCTTACGACATGCTGCCATGCAACGGCAATGAATATCGGTGCATAGCAGAGGTCTCTATTACAATTAGATTAGACCAAAAGCCTTTTTAATTTCCTCGTGATCATCAAAGTGGTGCTTAACACCTTTAATGTCTTGATAAGGTTCATGCCCCTTTCCTGCCACCAAGATTACATCGCCAGGTTGAGCCAACATTGTAGCTGTGCGAATAGCTTCACGACGATCGCAAATGCTAATAGTCTTTTGCTTTTGTTCGTCGTTAAGTCCTGCAAGCATATCGTTGATAATGTCTTGTGGTTCTTCAAAACGAGGGTTATCACTGGTTATTATCACCTTGTCCGAACGATTGGCAGCCTCTTGTGCCATAAGTGGACGTTTACCTTTGTCGCGATTGCCACCAGCGCCACACACAGTGATAACCTTGCCTTTGCCGCGAACAATTTCGTTAATAGCCGTAAGCACATTCACCAAGGCATCGGGAGTGTGGGCATAATCAACGATTGCACTAAAGCCCTTAGGCGAACGAATAGCCTCGAAACGTCCGTTTACTGGATGCAATATAGAGAGTATACGCAATGTTTCCTCAGGTGTTTTGCCCAACATTAATGCTGCACCATAAACCGCCAAAAGGTTAGATACATTAAAGCGACCAACGAAACGAACGCTCACTTCGCGCCCATCGATATCGAGCAACATGCCCTCAATACTCTCCTCAAGAATGCGACCTTTATAGTCTGCAGCCGTACGAGTAGAGTAAGTGCGTACCGTTGCTTGCGTGTTTTGCACCATAATCATGCCGTTTTTGTCGTCGGCATTGGTAATGGCAAATGCGCCTTTAGGCAGACCATCGAAGAATGCTTTTTTAGCATTACGATAGTTCTCAAACGTTTTGTGATAGTCTAAGTGGTCGCGTGTGAGGTTGGTAAAGATACCGCCTACAAAGCGCAATCCGCCAATACGCTTTTGATGTATAGCGTGCGACGAGCATTCCATAAAGGCATATTCACACCCAGCATCAACCATTTCAGCCAAAAGTTTGTTAAGTGTTACGGGGTCTGGCGTAGTGTGATCGGCGGGTACTGCCTGACCATCAATGTAGTTGCAAACCGTAGAACAAAGTCCACATTTATAGCCAAACGAACGAAACATATTATAAAGCACTGTGGCAATAGTCGTTTTACCATTTGTGCCCGTCACGCCCACCAACTTGAGTTTTGTAGTAGGGTCGCCATAGAATTGGGTAGCCACTTTGCCCACAGCATCTTCGGTGTCAGCCACTTGTATGTAAGTAACGCCTTCTGCTGGTTCAGTGGGTAGAGGCTCACTCATCAAAATAGCTGTGGCACCTTGTTCAATAGCCTTGGGTATATACACGTGGCCATCGGCCTGCGTACCTTTCACTGCAACAAACAAATCGTTTGCTTTAACCTGGCGTGAATCGATGTTCACACCTGTTATTTCACGTTGCATACTTCCAATTGAAGCTACAATATCAACTTTCTTAAGTGTATCAGATATAGTCATAACGTATAACCATTTGGCAATGATGTTTTGCCTATTTTGTTTTTGTTGTTTATTTTTTCTTTGCAGACTGATTAGATGTAGAAGAGTTGGCTGTTTTCTTATCCTTACTCTTTGTAGCACTTACAGTCTTTGCTCGTTTCTGAGACGATTTACGTTGTGTTTGCTTGTTTTTGTTTGCAATTGTTTGCTGCTTAGTTGCAGACTTTTTCTCAGTATTTTTCTTCGTTGTAGATGTGTATTTTACTGTATTTTTATTTTTACGCACATCATCATCTTTCTTTTTGCTATTAGGCGTTGCCTTACGTTTAGGTTCCGTAGCAGGTTGTTTTTGAGCACTTTCTTGCTTCTGCTGTTGCTCCTTGCGTTTTCGCTCTTGCTCTATTTGGTTTTGCTTTGCTTTCTCAGCTTTTTTATCTTTAAACTCTTGTTGTTGTTCAGCAAGTTGTTTTTCAATCTTCAGCTGTTCGGCCTTGGTACCAGCTATTTCATGATCCACTTGGTCGTCGGCATTGGCAGAGGTTTTATCCTCATTGTCCAATGAAGTTGAGTCACGTTCTGCCGCAGGTATATCCTTCGGATCGCCCAATACCAAGCTAATCGTCTGCCCCTTTTGAAAGTGATAACCAGGTTGCAAGTTTTGCTCCGTTACGCGACCCACACCGCAAAATTTTACCTTTAGTCCCAACTTCTCAAGCCTATATAAAGCATCGCGCAGGCCGTAACCTCTTACATCGGGCACAATATTACCCTTTACATCAACAAGCGAGTTAATAGTTAAACCATTGTTTGTTGTAGAGCAATTGCCCCATACCAACGCATTTTCGTCGGTGTCTAAGTTCGAATTATATTTAACGTTTAGTTGGTCTAACACGTTTTGAGCAGCTACCATGTTTCCGGCATTTACCATAGGATTTAAGCAGTTAGTAGAGTCGCAAACAGTGCTATAATCCGTAGACTTGCGTTGTGCCATAACAGCCTCAGCCACTTGTTTAAACACTGGTGCACACATGGTTCCACCCGAAGCTGGTGCGCCCTTTTGTATACACACGATGCACGAGTAAAGAGGTTTTTCAGAGGGGAAATAGCCTGCAAACGACACAAGGTATTGCGATGCAAAACCATTTTTTGTCCATATCTGTGCCGTACCCGTCTTGCCCGATACGTGGAAGTAAGGCGAACCAGCTTTCTTACCCAAACCGAGGCTAACCACCGACTCTAAACAGTCTTGAATATTCTTAACAGCCTCAGCCTTTGCCATGTGTTCGCGAAGCACAACTATAGGATATTCCTTAACCACTTCACAACCGCGCAACACAGCCTTTATCAATCGTGGACGCAAAAGTTTACCATTGTTAGCAATGCCATTATAGAAGTTCACCGTGGTGATAGGTGGTATTTGGGTTTCGTAGCCAATACTCATCCATGGTAGGGCTGTTTTCGACCAATTCGAGAGGTCGGGTTTTGGCATACGGATGCGTGGACGCGCATATCCTGGAATAGGAATATGCAAGTCTTCTGCCACACCTATGCGGTATATACCCTCCACAAACTTGCGCGGATTGTTGTGATATGCACGGTCTATGAGTGTGCTCACACCCACATTGAGCGACTTTTGCAATATTTGTGGCACTGTAACAACGCCGCTACCGCCCGAACGCCAATTGGCATCTCGCATCTTACGACCATACATTTCCTTGATACCATTACCTACGTCTACGATGTCGGTCATGTGTATGTAACCATCGTCCATACCCACCAAAAACGACATAGGTTTAAATACCGAACCTGGTTCATAAAGGTTCTTTACAGCATCGGCATTCACCTCTTGATAAGTGCCATCTTCCATGCGTCGCAAACTTGTCATGGCTTTGATGTCGCCCGTTGCCACCTCCATAAGGATAACAACACCCGAGTTTGCCTCCAATTCGGTTAGCTTATCAGAGAGTGTTTTCTCGCAAATATCCTGCATGCCCACATTGATCGTTGTCATCACGTCGAGACCATCTTCAGCAGGTTTATCTATAATAGAAAGGTAGCGGTTGAGCACCTTTTGACGGTGAGCAATACCAGGTTTTCCCCGCAAAATGCTATCGCAACTCAGCTCTATACCAGTGCGTGGTTTACCATCGGTTTTAAACAAATCACCAATGGTACGCGTAGCCAAACGTCCATAAGGGTTCTTACGTGTTTTAAACTCTTCGGTATGAAATCCGCCCCTATTAGCAGACAAACAAAAGATTGGCAACTGCTTTAGTTGTCGATAAGTGATATAGGATATTCTGTTATTGTAGAGTAACCAATGGTGGCTTCGTTTTTCGCGTCCTTTCAACATCAGTTGTCGAAACTCTTTGGGGTCTACATCTGGCAGTATCTTATGCACACCCTCGCATATAGAGTCCATCTTTATGTTGAGCATACTATCGCGCTTTGTTTGTTCTTTATCGCGTCGCATGGGGTCTTTCTCCCACGACATAAAGTCCATATACACTTTATATTCGGGCAAAGAGGCTGCAAGCACCTCGCCATCGTCTGCCAAGATGTTGCCACGAGTGGGCTGAACAATATCGTTCTCCTTCGTAAAACGATCGTTCACAGCCAACCAAAAATCTTTTTTCACCGTCATGATGTATAAGGCTTTAGCCAATACGCCAAAGCCGCATAACACCAACAATGATGCTATAAACGCAAAACGTTTTGTTACTGATTTTACCGGAAAATTCATTTTTTATGTTGGAAAAGAAGGATGCGATAATAATTATAAAGATGATAGAATGACATACGATATATAAATCTACTCTTCATTGACCTGCACCCTAAACAATGGTGTATTGGCAGTTTGCAATGTGGTGTCGGCCAACGAATTTTCGATGACGCTTCGGCGCATTTTCTCCTTTAATTGGCTTGAACGTGTAAGTGCTTTATATCTGCGATCAAGCAATGTGTCTGTAAGCATTTTGGTTTGTATCATCTCTTGTTGGCACGAATAGCGATTGCTTACATAAACAATAACCATAGCTACCACCATTACTATATACCAAAACTGCTTTCTAAACCATTTGCCACCCAAAATGTCGCCACCCAAGATTGAAGCCAAGGTTATTTTTGAGTGCTGCGTCGCTCTTGGAGTGTCTTCGTCCGCCGTAAGGTCGCGAATGGCGCGTATCACACTTTCCTCTTCGCTAATTACTTTTTTGTCATCTTTATTAGAGTTATCGTCAAACGTTTCACCTTGTAATAGGGGCGTTTCTTCCTTGATTAGGTTGCTTTTATTATCAATATGTTCGTTTTCTTCTTTCATGTTTGCTATGTATGCTTCTATCGTGTATCTGCAAGCTATAAAATGGTTATGAGTCTTCTGTAAGAAACACGTTGTTACGTTTGCTACATATCTAATTTCTCAGCAATTCTGAGCTTTGCCGACCTACTTCTTGGGTTTTCTGTTTGCTCTTTTTCAGAGGGCAAAATAACCTTATTATTCACTGCCTTCCAAGGCGTTAGACGTTTGCCATAAAAGTCTTGTTGCACTTTGCCATCAATGCGTCCAGCACGAATAAAGTTCTTTACCATGCGGTCTTCAAGCGAGTGGTAAGTAAGCACCGACAATCTTCCGCCTGGTCGCAACACTTGCAGTGCTGCCTCGAGCATCTCATGTAGGGCATCCATTTCGTGGTTCACTTCTATGCGTAAGGCTTGAAACACACGTGCTAAATCTTTTTTTTCTCGTTCGCGTGGCATCAGTGGTTTTACCACGCTGAGCAGGTCGTTAATGGTTTGAATACCATCATTAGTGCGTGCCTTGACAAGTGCTGATGCAATGCGCCTACTGTTTTTCATCTCACCATATAGATAGAAGATGTTGGCCAATTGCTCCTCTGTATAACCATTTACAATGTCAGCAGCTGTAGCACCTGCACGCTCGTTCATACGCATATCGAGCGGAGCATCAAACCTAAAAGAGAAACCACGTTCCTCATCATCGAAGTGGTGGCTCGATACGCCCAAGTCGGCTAATATTCCATCAACTTGCTCTACTCCGTAGTAGCGCATCCAGTTTTTGAGGTATCTAAAGTTACTACGCACAAACGTAAAGCGCAAATCATCTTTTGGAATATTTTGCTCTGCATCGGCATCTTGATCAAAGCTATACAGATGTCCCGTTTTACCTAAGCGACGCAATATTTCGCGGCTATGTCCACCACCGCCAAAGGTTACGTCTACATAAATGCCATCGGGACGCATATTGAGTCCGTCTACAGTTTCATTCAGAAGAACAGGAATATGATACAAGGTATTCGTTTTTTGAGGATGAAAAATATTTTGTTCAGCACTTTTATATACTTACACTTTTGCATGTAAAAAAATGCTATTTCTGCTTAATTTTCAGAGTCTTGTTATTTTTATATTGAAGAGTCTTATCTTTAGCAAATTCAAAAGTACTGATTTTCTATCAATTTTTTTCAACTTTTATTACAATTTTTTTCAACGTTGTATCAAAGGCAAGAATAGCAGGCAAAAGTGCGGAGTTTAAAACAGATAGATATCAGTATTTTTCTATTCATAAATCATTTTTCTGTACATTGTTAGTGCATCGTCTATCTCGTTAAGACAGATATATTCGTCGGCTGTATGCGAACGCGCAGACTGTCCAGGCCCCATCTTGAACGATGGAAAACGCATTAATGCTTGGTCGCTCAGCGTGGGCGAGCCAAATGGTATGCGCCCTTGCGATATAGCCGCTTGTACGAGTGGATGTTCTATCGATATTTGCGATGAGTGAAGACGCGTAGAGCGTGGCACCACGTTGCAATCAACATGTTGGTGCACAATCGACAGAATTTCTTCGTTGGTATAACACTCATTAGCTCTCACATCTACGGTAAAGGTACATGTGTCGGGGATAACGTTATGTTGTGTGCCAGCTTGTATGATAGTAACGGTCATCTTCACTGGTCCAAGCAGTTCAGTTTGGTTCTTAAACTGGTAGGTACTAAACCATTCAATGTTTTTCATCGCCTTGGTGATAGCGTTCACTCCTTCGTTGCGGGCGGCATGTCCCGACACACCATGTGCAGTGCAATCGAGCACCATCAATCCCTTCTCGGCTATGGCGGGCTGCATACCTGTGGGTTCGCCCACTATTGCCACATCTATGGTAGGCAAGAGTGGAAGCGCGGCTTCTATGCCATTTTTGCCCGACACTTCCTCTTCGGCTGAGGCAAGAAACACCAAGTGATAAGGCAGCGATGCCTCATTTTGCAACGACAAATATGTGAGCATCAACGATACCAATCCACCCCCACAATCGTTGCTTCCCAAGCCATATAGCCTATCCTTTTCAATAGTTGGCTCAAATGGGTTGTGCTGCCACGATGCTGCTGGTTTCACGGTGTCGAGGTGTGCATTGAGCAAAAGTGTTGGGCGTTTTCCCTTTTCAACGGGTTGTTCGCACCACACGTTGTTACAATGTCGTTGTGGATTTGCCCCATGTTCCTTCAGATAACTAAAGATGTAGTCGGCCACTTCGGTTTCGTTTCTGCTAACCGATGGTATTGATATGAGGTGACTCAACACGCTTACGGCTTCGGACACCATTTTTTGATTGTTCATAGTATTTTTTCGAGCTATATGAATACAAGTGCAAAGGTAGAAAGGTTTACAAAATTATAGCACATTCAGGCCCTGCTTTTTGTTGTTTTTGTGTTCATCAACTACATACATGCAACAAGGCTCACCCTTTCTGTTGTTTAAAAGGATGAGCCTTGTTGTTCTTTATGATTTCACTGTATGAAATTCGCACCAAAGTGCGTGCATCAAGTTATGATGCAATAGTTTTTTTATTTGGTTTTCTTTTTTGTTACCAAAGTTTGAAACGTGTTCTTTGCCGTCAATTTTGTATTGAGTATGCGATAGCGAGGCTGTTGTTGCTTGCGCAATTCTGCCATGTGCTTCTGACGCGCCTTTTCGCCACGTTCGGTCCACTCTGACATAGAGTAAAATTTACCCGTTGCAGGGTCTAAATATTTCACCTCGAGCAAACGATTGTCTGCGAAGTTGCGTTCTTCTGGTTTTACGATGTTTTGTTGATAACCTACTGCCTCAACCATTACTGGAGCTACGCCCATATTGAGCATACCCAACTTGCGAGCTGCAGCCAAAGAAACATCAACTACACGACCTGCCACGTGCGGACCACGGTCTGTTACCTTTACTACTACTTCCTTGCCATTGGCCTTGTTTGTTACCTTGAGCAGGGTGCCAAATGGGAGTGTGCGGTGGGCGCAAGTTAGGCTATCTTTGTGATAGCGTGATCCGTCGCTTGTACGGTGGCCATGTGCGCTACGGCCATAAAATGTTGCCTTGCCATGTGTTTTTTGCGCAAGGGCAGGCATAGAAATTGTAAATGTTACGAGAGTTGCTAAAAATAAAAGTACTTGCTTTAATTTCATTTGTCTTGTTTTGCCATGAGGACTATCAGCGGCTTTTTATTCATACGATAGCTTAGCCATGCTACCTTATTTGCCTACATTAAACAGCGAAATCTATGCGTTTTTGCTGATAGATGCACAAGGGATATTCTGCTTCAAAACGTGTGTGAGATTATCCGCCTCATGATGTTTACGGGTGCAAAGATAGTTATTTTTTGCCGAAAACCCAAACGTTTTCTCTGATTATCAAGCATTACCGATATTTTGAGCATCTTATTTAAGATTTATAAACAATCTGTTCTATCATTATGTGAAAAGCCGGGACACCTTAGAGAATGGGACTTTTGTAGCTCTGTTATGCTTAAAAATAGGGTAAGCATACTGCTTGTATATGCAACATAGCACACAATTGTTAAAAAATATAATATAAAACATTTTTGCTATTGAATAATGCTCTTGTACGCTCAAAAATGTCTTTTATCTATCGCAAGCAGATAATATAATTTTAGATAAGTAAATACTCAAAATTAACTTTGAAAGGCACGGGCTGAAAGTCCAAAAGACTACAGCCTAGGGCAACGCCTTAGGTAACTATATATAGGGATAACACGCTGCAAAAGCTAAAGATGAAGTCTATATTAGACTGCATAGATTACAAGAGGTTTCATCTTTTGCCCCTACAGGGCGGCATCGGACTACTCACTATTACCCAGGGCGCTGCCCTGGGCTAGTATCTTTTGGGCTTTCAGCCCGAACTACTTAAACAAGAGCTCAAAATTAACTTTGAAAGGCACGGGCTGAAAGCCCAAAAGACTACAGCCTAGGGCAACGCCTTAGGTAACTATATATAGGGATAACACGCTGCAAAAGCTAAAGATGAAG
>CAKQOG010000030.1 GCA_934255485.1 uncultured Prevotellamassilia sp.
ATCTTACGGAACATCTCAACACCAGTTACAACTGACTTCTTATCTTCACCAAGACCAAGGATCTGAACTTCGTCACCTACCTTAACAACACCTGTTTCAACACGACCAGTAGCAACAGTACCACGACCAGTGATTGAGAATACATCCTCAACAGGCATCAAGAAAGGCTTTTCAACGTCACGAACAGGTTCTTGAATCCAAGTATCAACAGCATTCATAAGCTCCATTACAGAGTCTTCCCATTTTGCAACACCGTTCAATGCACCGAGTGCAGAACCGCGGATGATAGGAGTATCCTCTTCGAAGTCGTATTGTTCGAGAAGCTCACGCATTTCCATTTCAACGAGTTCAAGCATCTCTTCGTCTTCAACCATATCGCACTTGTTCAAGAATACAACAAGACGAGGAACGTTTACCTGACGAGCGAGAAGGATGTGTTCACGAGTTTGAGGCATAGGACCATCAGTTGCAGCAACAACGATGATTGCACCATCCATCTGAGCAGCACCAGTTACCATGTTCTTTACGTAGTCGGCGTGACCCGGGCAGTCTACGTGTGCATAGTGACGCTTTTCAGTTTCATACTCGATGTGAGCAGTATTGATAGTAATACCACGTTCCTTTTCCTCAGGTGCGTTATCAATCTGATCGAAAGATTTAACATCTTCACCAGTACCAAGACGTTCGTGAAGAACCTTAGAAATAGCGGCAGTCAAAGTAGTTTTACCGTGGTCAACGTGACCAATTGTACCGATATTAACATGCGGTTTGGTACGTTCAAATTTCTCTTTAGCCATAGCTGTTTTTTATTTTATTTGAATGAATTTCTTGTTTTTCAATCTTACTAAAAAGATCTCTACAATTTAGAAAGAGCTGTTAGTGAGACTTGAACTCACGACCTCTTCCTTACCAAGGAAGTGCTCTACCGCTGAGCTATAACAGCAATCAAAAAAGAGAGCGGAAGACGGGGCTCAAACCCGCGACCCCCAGCTTGGAAGGCTAGTGCTCTATCAACTGAGCTACTTCCGCAGTTTCCTCAATAAGGTGTGGGCAAAGATGGATTCGAACCACCGAAGGCGTAAGCCAGCAGATTTACAGTCTGCCCCATTTGGCCACTCTGGTATTTGCCCGTGTCTCTTTCTGAGTAAGCACCCACACGCTTCATAAGCAAGAGTTGTGCAGATGTCTCTTGGAAACGGGTGCAAAGTTAGACATTATTTTTTTCGCACCAAACATTTTCCTCTTTTTTTTTTAGAAAACTTTATTTTTTGTGCTTAAGCATACTAACCATCATGAAATACTACTTGATTTCTCTGATAGTTTTCACCACTTAACCAATTTTATGTTCATCTTCGATGCTGTTGTTTGATTGTTTATATATGCCCTAAACGGATATAGATGACTACCCGTTGCTGCCCGTTTAAAACATTGCTGCATTGGGTGGAGCATATACATTGCATCATCACCCGTCTCAACTTCAAGCAACTTATTTGTTCCCTTAAAAGGCGCAGTAACATCTGCGTTGTTTATCGTACATGCCTCCGACTCAACATTGATTATTCCGTTGTTGTTAGGACACACGATGTAACCAGTATTAGCATCTAATAGCTCTGTCTTAGCAAACGTCAAGTTTTCACCCATTATACTCTTGAGTTGATAGCAAGTGCCACTCACCACCTTTGCCTTAAACGGGAGCGATAGGGTTTGCCACCTATCTGTGGGTTGTTCTGTGCGCTGATATACGATCTGCCCTGCTCCAACCATGAATGATCGGTCAGTATAGAACGGCTTTTTATCGGCTAAGAGCAAATGGTTATCGAAGAGTTGGTTTGTATTTTCTCCACAAGTAATTACAAATCTCCATACACCATTTTGAAGCGCCTTGCTCTCTTCTTCGTTTACAAATATAGGAATATTATCGTTGTCTACTGTGTGCTTAAATTCTTGCAAATTGCGTGGCAAACTTATATGCGTCAAATCCAAGCATTGCATATCATTGTAGGTGCAATCTGCCAATGCAGATGCTGTCCACCCACCTTTTAACACTCGCACTCGTTGTGTTGTTATTTCGGATGTTGGCGCATCCTCAACCTTGCATAAGCGCACACATTGGTTTAGTGTAGAGACATCTGTTAACATGCGCCATTTTCCCTCACAAAAGTCTAAATAGCGCGGCTCGTATTCGGTTGTACAGATATATCCATTCTTAATTTTCCACGCATATTTTTGAGTTGCTCGGGTCATATCATAGGCCAGGTATTCGTCGCCACTCTTCATGCAGAAACTGCCATCTCCTTCAGTAGCAACCTCTATTGTCCATGTTTGCAAACCATTAAATGGTGCTACATGGCCATTCATGAGTGCTGCGTCACTACACGAAACTACTCCACCATTCCAGGCACAGGTTTGCTGCAAATCGTTGGTAGTTAAGCATACATTTTCGTTGGGTTGTGGCATAACATTACACCCTTCTTCAAGGGCTGATGTGTGATAAAAAATCAAGCTCCGTTCTTTGGTATACGATGTTGAATAGTTGGCAAACGATGAAGTGCCATTTGTGTTTAAGTCTACAGCCAGTTGTCTATTTTTTTCGGTTGTTGCGTAAAGGTGTAAACTCTTATCTGGCGATTGTTCATAGTACCAATCGCACAAGGAATTGGCATTGTGCGACAACATTAAATCGAGTTTTTCATCGTTTTTTCTGCTTAAATAAGCTTTCTCGGCAAGAGAGAGCAAGCGCAATTTACCTGTATCAACAAACTCTATCTTCCACAAGCAATCATCGGTTGCCACTACGTGGTTTTTCTCGTTGGTTGATAGTTTCACCCCCTTCATTTTGCTTGTAGATTTTCCTTCGGCAATAGCTGAAAGGTAATACATTTGGCCATCACCGCTTACCGAACCCACAAGGCACGCACCCTCTTTAAGCATACCATTAATGGGAGTGTATGTCTGTTGCGCCACGGCCTTTAGCATAAGGCCACACATGAGCAGTAATATAGTTACAGTAAATCTATTCATAACCAACGCCTTTAAAAATAGATAAGTAAATACTCAAGCTCAGCTTTGAGCATTTACCTATCCATAAAATTCACTTTTTAGGCGTATGCCTTTTGTTTAAAAATATCCTTCGCGCTTCTTTTGTTCCATAGATGCCTCTTGGTCGAAGTCGATGACACGCGTAGTGCGTTCGCTCTTGGTTGTGGTCATCATCTCTTCAACAATCTTCTCTATGGTGTCGGCTTCGCTCTCAATAGCGCCTGTGAGTGGCCAGCAACCTAAGGTGCGGAAGCGTATTTTGCGCATCTTTATTTGGTCGCGATATTGCTCTGGCAGACGGTCGTCGTCAGGCATTATGAGTTGTCCATCAATCTCTACCGTGGGGCGCTCTTTTGCAAAATATAGTGGAACAATAGGGATATTCTCTAAACGGATGTATTGCCAAATATCGAGTTCGGTCCAATTGCTCAATGGGAACACGCGTATGCTCTCGCCCTTGTGGATACGAGCATTGTAGATGTCCCAAAGTTCAGGACGTTGGTTCTTAGGGTCCCATTGGTGGAACTGGTCTCGGAAGGAGAATATGCGCTCTTTAGCACGGCTCTTCTCCTCATCGCGGCGTGCACCGCCAAAGGCTGCATCGAAGTGGTATTTATCAAGACCATGCAGTAGAGCTTGGGTTTTCATCAAGTCGGTGTGCACCTTAGAGCCGTGGGTAAATGGGCCTACACCTGCCTTGAAAGCCTCCATATTGCTCTCAACAATCAAGCGCCATCCATGCTCTTTGGCATACCAATCACGAAATTGCAGCATCTCCTTAAACTTCCACTTAGAGTCGATGTGCATCAATGGGAATGGTGGACGTCCGGGAGCAAATGCCTTCTCTGCCAAACGTACCATTACACTCGAATCCTTGCCTATGCTATAAAGCATAACGGGGTTTTCAAACTCTGCTGCCACCTCACGAATTATGTGTATTGACTCCGCTTCGAGTTCCTTTAGATGGCTTAAACTATAGTTTTCTGACATTATATTATTGCTTTTCTATCTTTCTTTTTTGCATACGGCTACTGCACGATATCAAGTAGCTATTACACTAATTATGCTGCAAAGATAAGTTTTTATCATGAAAATTACGTACTTTTGTGCCATTACTTATTCACACCGCAACTCCATTATAATTGCAAATGAAAGAATTGCACATTATTACTCCCGTAAAAGACTCTATCGATTCTACGCTTCAAACCATCCGTGCGGTGCTTGATAGTCACATCGATGTGCCTTTTACCTACACCGTATACAATGATTTTTCGACTGCCGAAAACACGGCACGTCTTGTCCAAGCTGCTAAGGACATGGGCTTTAGGTTGGTCAATCTGAGCGACCTCACTTCTCACCCATCGCCCAACTACTTATTGGTGCTGCAAACGGCACAGCGCGAGGCATTGGTGGCTGATGCTGCCTTGTGCATAGTTGAGAGCGATGTGGTGGTACAACCCCACACCTTGCAATCGCTCTATGATGGTGCACTGCAGCGTAACGATTGTGGCATTGCTGCTTCTGTTACAGTAGACGACGAGGGATGTATCAACTACCCCTACCTCTACGCTCGTGGCAAAGAAAATCAAGTGATAGACGTAAAGAAACATTGCAGTTTTTGTTGTTCGCTACTCACGCCAGCACTCATGGCAACGTATAGTTTTGAACAACTCAACCCCGAGAAAAATTGGTTTGACGTAACCATCTCGCACGAGTCGCTCAACCATGGTTTTCACAATTATCTTTTCACTACATTGCCCGTTATCCACCGTCCGCACCAAAGCCGCCCGTGGAAGATGTTAAAGCATAAAAACCCTCTAAAATACTATTGGCTAAAGTATACAAAGGGGTTGGATAAGATTTAAAGAAACGTGCTACATAGCTCTCTTCTCTTAATGAGAATGGTAACATTTATTGACATCCATAACTTCTCAGATAAGTGTTAAAATTTTAACATTTAAAACTTTTTAGTAACTCAAAACCATACTGAAATGCCAAGGATACGTATCCTTGCATGATAAACATACGTATTCTTATGTGCTAAGAATACGTATCCTTGTGCCTCTATCTTACGTATTCTTGTGAACTTATCACACGTTTATGGTCATTAATAAAGGCTTTTTGAGCACTTTAGAGGTGTACTTTTGTCTAACAGACAGACATAACACATTGAGTATCAATAATAAACGTATAATAGTTCATTTCTGCAATAATTTGGCACAAAGTGATTGTTGATTGCAACGAACGAATTTATGAGCATTTAAATGTACCATCTACAATCACAAAAACCATAACATAATAACATGAAATTTTTAAAAAAAACGATTTTAGCCGCATGTTGCATTGTGGGCAACATTTCACCTTGCTTTGCGCAACAACAACCAACCAACGACATAGAGCACGAGGTGATGTTCGAAACCACCAAGGGCAACATCCGTGTAAAACTCTTTAACGATACCCCCATTCATCGCGACAACTTTTTAAAACTGGTGCGCGAGGGCTTTTATGATGGGTTGCTCTTTCACCGCATTATTCCCGACTTTATGATACAAGCTGGCGACTCTGCAAGCCGCAATGCCACCGAGGGCAAACTACTTGGTGACTCGCCCGAACCTTACACTTTGCCCGCTGAAATTCGTTTTCCACAACATTTTCACCGCCGGGGTGCATTGGCTGCCGCACGCGAAAGTGACGATAAAAACCCTGAACGCCGCTCATCCTACTCACAATTCTACATCGTAACGGGACAAATTTTCACCACCGATATGCTCGACAAGGTGCAGCAACGCCTCGATTCTGTTACCCATAATGCGGTGCGTCTCACACCTACCATCAAGGAGGTTTACCGCACCTTTGGTGGTTCGCCACACCTCGATGGGCAATACACCGTGTTTGGCGAGGTGGTAGAGGGGTTCGACGTTACCGACCTCATTCAGTGGGCTGCTCGCGATGAGCACGACCGTCCTTTTGACGATATACGCATTGTTAAAGCCAGTGTGGTGAAGTAACGCGAATGGCTGAACAAATATGCAAGAATTCTACGTATATTTATCCATGTAATCGTTCTTCTTTTATACATTTATAACACCTTATTCACTTATTTTGCAATCAAATATTACAAAAATGGGGGGGGGTAAAGCAATTTCTTTTTATTTTTTTTGAGGTTTAAAAATAAATATTCTATATTTGCCATCGAAAATTATGCAACACGCATCTTCGTGCAATGCAAGCGCAATAAAGCGTGTTGTTACTTATTTCAACAGAAAATCTATTATATAGATATAATATATAGCTAAACAGATTTAAACTAAATCTTAAAACTAAAATCTGCAAACATTAATCCTTAATAAATTATGAAAAAAATTACCACGTATTTTTGCCTTGCTGCAGCCTCGTGGATGCTTTCCACCCCAGCTTCAGCATTCGATGTAGACACAACGCCTACACAAGTTTCAGAACTTACTAATGGCTATTATGTGCTAAAGATACATGCAAAAGCCACAACTGGATATTTGCATCATAACGGATCGAACAACAATCGTCCGTTCCGCCAAACTGTAAACTTCGACCCTGCCACTTCAACTGATGCTAACTACGTATTCAAACTTGTTAAGGACGAGGTTACAGGTGCTTTTACTCTACAATGCGTAGGAAACGCTGCTTATATACCTCACGATTCAGATCGTAATCAACAATTTAATAGCTCAACTACTGAGGATAATGCAGCAAAGTTCAAAACCGAAGCTATCCCCGATGATGCTAAAGGCGAAATAATTGATGGTGGCGTACTTATGTACGACAGCGGCTTTAATGTAGCCGAAGGAGAAAGCCAATACTACATACACCTCAACGCTCCTGGCGGTGAATATAATGCTTCGCTATGGAATGGCAAGGGCATGGCAGACGCAAACCATACCGTTGCAGAATTTGCATTCTACAAGGTAAATGATAAGTTTTTAGACGTTACATATAATATGCCCGACGGCACAACCTCTAAAGGTTTTGCACTTGCAGGTACCGAAGCAACCATACCAAGCACAAGCCGCCCCGCTAATATGTCGTTCTACTACAATGTAACAATCACCAACGAAGATAAGGTTGTAAGCGAAACAAACAACTTGTTCAACGTTGCTTATACTAAGGGCGACAATGTGCCATTTACATTCTCAACCGACGATAACGAAACATGGTACACCGTAAACGTACGTCAAGCTGGCTACTACCTTGTAGCTAATAGTAGCAACGATGATGTGGCATCGCGTACAAACCCATCGAACGACCAAATATTTAATGGCGATGCCGACTGGAAGTTTGTTGAAAGCAATTACGGTGTAAAGGTAGCCAACAAACTCACTGGCAAATACCTCAAGGCTGTAGATAGCAACAACAAAACAACTTTTACCACTAAAGACGAAGCTACCGAATTTGTAGCCATTCAAAATGGTTCGGGCTTTAGCCTTAAAATTCCTGGAACAACCCACTGCATTGGCGACCACTGCTCAGCAAACTTGGGTACATGGGCAAGCGATGCCTCACAAGCCGATGGCGGTTCGCGCTTTGTTGTTACCGACATATTAAAGTCGTTGAAGAGTAGCATTGGTGCGCAAGTTGCAACTGCGCAAACAGCTGCCGATGAGTCACTCCTCGGTCACTATAGTGCTACAGAGGTTGCTAAGATTGCCGCTGACGCCGAAGCAGCCACTACAATCGAAAACTACAAGGCTATTAACGAAGCATTGCAAGCGCTTACTAGCACACCGGCAACTCCCGACAACAACGCTTACTACCAAATTATCAATGGTAACAGTATCAGCAAGAGCTACATCTCTACTGAGAACGTTACTGTAGGCAAAGATGGCAAGGCTACCGAAGCAAAGGCCATTAGCCGTACAACTAAAAACGACGCTATCGTACCTCAACTTTGGAAGTTCGAGAGCAACGGCGAAGGTGGCTACAAGGTTATCAATGCCAACACGGGTCGTGCATTCAGCGCAGTTTCAGCAGTTGCAGTTGGTGTTACTGATGTTGAGACTGCAGAAGCAGGTGCCGTTACTTTGCAACAACTCGACTCTAAGGTTAATTTCATCCTTAAGAGTGGTGAACACCGCCTCAACGCATTCGAAGGCGATGCTAACACTATCGTAGCCGACTACGCTGGCAACCACGATACCGATAAAGGTAACTGGTGGAAGATTAAGGAAGTTACTACCATCCCTGTAGAAATTGGCGAGAGCAACTACGCAACTGTAGGCTTCCCATTTGCCGTAACTATCCCCGAAGGTGTTAAGGCATTTATCGGTACTTCAACCGACAATGCTTCGCTCGAACTCACCGAGATTGAAGGTGGCATCATTCCTGCTAACACTGGTGCAATCATCTATCACGAAGGTGCTACTACTGTAAACTTCGAAATCACTACTGGCGGTAATACTATCGCAAACAACAAGCTCTCTGCTACTACTGCTAAGCGCGAAGGCTTTGAAGCTAACGACACTTATGTACTTGCAAAAGATAGCGAAGGCAAAGCTGCTCTCTTGAAGAGCGAACTCACAACAGTTCCTGCAAACAAGGCATTCCTTGCTGCAACTGAAGTTGCATCGAGCGAAGGCAACGCTCTTGCATTCCACTTTGGTGGCACTACTACTGGTGTAAATAGCGCAGTTGCTGATAAGACTGAAGGCACACAATATTTCGACCTCCAAGGTCGCCGCGTGCTCTACCCATCTAACGGCATCTTCGTTACTAACAACGGTAAGAAGGTTTTCATTAAGTAATCAAAACATAAAAACTTTGGTTGCACAGAGTATGCAATAACCTCTGTGACAACCAAAGTTTATGTAACTCTTACTAAGTAAATAACATTGACCCAATAAACATACACGACAACATTATGAAGAAAACATATTCTAAACCATCATCTACTATAATCAACTTTGCTTGCGAAGGCATGATGGCGCAAAGCCTTGCCATTGGTGGCGACACAACCGTAACAAACGAGGACCAAGTGCTCTCTAATGGTCAGGGCTGGAGTTCTGATAATTGGACCGCCGACGACGAAGATTAAAAAATACTTTATTACTTTTACAGGTTTATATAACAACACTGCGTCTTATAACTCTCAACATTGCAAAGAGTTATAAGACGCAGCCTTTTTTAGATAGACACATTAATATCTATATCAGTCAATATACTTCAGAAACGGCGTTATATACATATCACGCATTTTTTGGCTTCTGCGTTCAGCACTATCAACAAATACTTTTAGATAATGTTTTGCCCACTGTTCCTTATTTCCACTCCATGATTGATCCAAATCACAAACATGAAATTGTATTTGCATAGCAGCAGCCCAATTAATATACAACTCCTCTGGATGTGCCTTAAACAAAGCTGCATGATGAATATTTACGCACATTAGCTTGTCCTTATTTTCTACCCAATCAACCTCTATATAGTCTATATTGATACTGTCATACTCCACATTATCTATCATATTGGCACACAACTTTGCCAACTTATATGCAGATATAATGTTAGGAGGCATTGCATTTTTGCTCATGTTCCGCGTCTTCACATCAATGATATCGTAGAAGCCATGCTGATAGAACACAATGTCGGCAGTGTCATTTTGTTTCTCCTCAAATATGTTTTGCGTACTCCACATTTTAGTTGCTTTTTCACCCCGACTGAGTAAGAATAAAGCTATTGGCGAATCGAATAGAGCATATCTTTGCTCTACTGTTATGTACTTTGGATGCTTTAAGAAAATATCGTTTAGATATTCATACTGCTTAAAAATACATTTAGGATATTTGCGCTTTAAAATATGGTAAACACATTTTTCAAATGGTTCGCCTGCAGCATGCCCCGATAATGTGCCTTCGGTAGACTTGTTTGGTCTGTCCACTTCGATATTCTTCATTGAAGATATTACATACGAGAAATCAATATTTTCCATTAAAATAACTCATTAAAAAAGTTATTAATTTTCACTAAATGAGAATCCACTAAATCAGACAAGTAGCTTCTAACTTCTTCTGTTATGCAATGATGAATTTGAACCTCTTGCGCATTGTTCCAATTTATTGGCCTAAAAGGAATGCTTGCGATAGGGGTTTCTGAAAACTCAACAATAGCACCTTTAACAATGCCATTTAAACACAACCAATCAAAAACTCGTTTGTTATTTAAATAGGCTAATACATACTCTATAGACTCTCTACATTCTTTCTTCTTAAATATTGCTGTAACGTCTTGAGTTGGGTAATAAGTTGAAGGAGCATAGCAAAAGCGGAAATAGTTTTTGTTCGATATTCGTTCTTTGCATGGTACAAATATTCTAGCATCTTTACGCTCAAACAACTTTTGGTTGCGAGGGAAAACAAATTCCCAATAAGGTATGTATTTATTATAACAATATCTTTTTTTAAGTCTATCGATATATGGTTTGAAGTGTGCTGCAAAATGAGGATATTTGCTTGCAAACACGTTTTCATCGAGGTCTTCTTGTATAAAAATATACTGAGTGACACCCTTATTTTTGTATGGACATAAGTTCTTTGCCTTCATTACCATTATAAGATGTTGCCTTTCCTCCTCATTCAGTTCGCTTGTATCTTTAACTTGAAATGCAGCATCTAAACCAGATACCATACCATTGCCTATATCACAAATATCACCAATCCGATACATGTTTGTGCTAAAGATATCTGTCGCAGACTTGGCACATGCTGCTTCAAAGTTAGCTAAACCTTCTTGCACTTCGCTCGTTGCCAATATCCATCGACTATTTGCTTGAAAATGCGGTATGTCTGCTATATCGAAGCAACTTCTATCGGCTAATTCGGTTGCAGTTGGAAGTCCCTTTGGCTTGTTATAGTTATAAAATTTTATAGTTTTTCTTTTCTTACTACTCTTTATAAATTTAAAGATAATAAAAGATGCTGTTACCTTTTCAAATAATGGTGCCTCTTTAAAATGATATATTTCAGTAAAATAACCATTCTGGCACATGTAGTTTCTTAATGTAGCAGAATGAGTAGTATTTAACCAATACTCAGTACAAATAAAAATCAGTTCTCCACCTTCGTTTAAATGCTCAATACTTTTCAATATGAAGATGAACAAGTAGTCGCAGAGGCTATTAAAATATTTATTCCATAAAGCATTTGTTTCCAACTCATCTTTTAACTCTGGCTCAATGTTTTTCCAACGTATATACGGAGGATTTCCAATAATTACATCATATTTTTCGGATGTTGGGACCGATAAAAAGCTTTTATATTTTACATAATCATGCTTGTTGTTTAGCGTTGCATCTATTTCGTAAGCTGACAAATTAGTATAACTACATTTTTGCAAACTATCCAAGAAAACCCCCTTCCCACAAGAAGGTTCAAGTATATGGCTATCTTTAGCATGTGAAATAAGAGTTACCATAAAATCTGCAATAAGACTAATGGTAAAATATTGTCCATATTTATTTTTTTCTGCCATATATAATTATTTTAAAGCAAGTTTTCGCTATTCGTTTTTTTATAACATGCAATTACACTCTTTAAGTAGCAAACGGCTGCTCAGGATATACCAACAATACGTTTCTTGATGAGAAATAACGTTCTATTTGGTCGGGCAGATGATCCATATAAGCATGATGGGAGATGGTGGCACGACGCGCACATACAAAAATCATTAAGTGGTCTTGACGAGAGTTGTGAGCAAGAGTTATAAGATTGCTCCACGAGTTGAACTCTGTGCAAAGCAAAGGCATGCCGTTTTGTTCCTTGGCATAATAGCGCTCAATTGCAGTGAGCGTATTGTTTGATGAATAGACACTAATACCACAAGTGAGTTGTTGCGCTAAGAGTGCTACACGGTCGAGCCAATGTCTAAAGCCTTGTTCAAACTCGGCTTTAGGAGGTACAAGCAATTGTATGTGCTGCACGGTGTTGAGCGGTATGGTAGAACGATAAATAAATATCTGACGGTCGATAGCAGCAAGGAGGTCGGTTCCTAATTTGCCATAAAACGAGTCGGAGATGCGTACTTTGTGGTGCAAACCAAGCACAAGGTCGCTCACTGCACGCTCTTTCATGGTGTGCGATATGCCACTCACCACATTGACAGACCAACGCTGATAAGGCTGTATGCGCAGATTGGTGGCAGAGGCCATCTTAACAGCTTTGGCAAGCTGTTCCTCACCCTGCTGACGAGCCGAGGGGTTGTTATCGAGCACAACATTGAGCGCCATAATAGGTGCTACGGTGTGTGGAGTACGCAACATGAGCGATAGGCTGACAAGACCAGGAAGCGAGTCGGGATTGTTGAGTGCAATGAGTATGCGGTCGATTTTTTCCTCGTTCGAGGGGGCATTAGGTGTGGCTGATGCTGTAGATAGTTGCTGTTTAACTGCCATTCGTCGCGCTGTATTTTCGGTAACAAGCGAACTTACCACACAGGTGACAAGGATTAACACCATAGCACCATTGAGCACATCCTCGCCCAAAAGTCTGCTTCTATCAGGAAGAATTATGCTATATCCCACCAACACTACAGCCAATGTCGCTGCAGCACGCGAACCCGTAAGTCCGAACATGATGAGACGGTCGGAGGATGACATTTTAAAAATCTTTTGCGTGAGCGCGCTTGCTAACCATTTGCTTGACAAACCTACTGCCACCATTACACAAGCCACTATGATGGCACCCCCATGCTCAATAAGAGCACTCAGATTGATGAGCATACCCACCCCTATCAAGAAATAAGGAATGAATAATGCATTGCCAACAAACTCAATGTGACTCATTAAGGGCGAAGATGGTGGTATCAGCCTATTTAATACAAGACCTACAAGGAATGCACCCAATATGCCCTCCATACCTACAAGTTCCATCAAACCTGCACCCAAAAACACTAAAGCAAGAACAAATACATACTGCACTACGCTCTCATCGTATCGTCTAAAGAACCAACGACCAATACGCGGAAAAGCATACACTATAACCAAGCCTAACAATACAACCTTGACAACGAGCCATACCCAATATAGGCCTGTTACATGCTCCTTGAGTACACCACCAACAACAGCCAATACAAGCAGTGTGAGCGTGTCGGCAACTATGGTTCCACCCACAGCTATACTAACGCTCGCCATACGCGAGAGTCCATATCGCAACACTATGGGATAGGCTATAAGCGTGTGCGATGCATACATTGCAGCCATCAATACGGCAGCTGCAACACCATATCCAAGCAAAGTATTGGCAACAAAGCCCAAAGTGATAGGTATAACAAAACTGAGCAAGCCCAAAGTGAGAGCACGCCCCTTCATGCGTTGCACATCTTGCAAGTTCATCTCGAGCGAGGCAAGAAACATAATGTAGTAAAGCCCGACCTTACCAAACAGTTCGAAACTGCCATCGCGCTCTAACACACCAAAGCCATGAGGCCCAATCAATATGCCTGCGAATATCATACCCACTATTGAAGGTATGCGCAAACGTTCGAGCAACATTGGGGCAAAAAGAATGATGCCAAGTACTATAAGAAATATCCAAGTAGGGTCTGTTATCAAGTTGAAATGATATTTAAAAAGATGAATTACAAGCAGTTAATACTGCATATTGACTGCAAAATTGCAAATTTTTATTTACTTGCATTGTCTATGCTATCATAAAAGCCATTATGCACACTAAATTCAATAAAAAATTGTAATTTTGCAGCAACTATTAGGAGCAAAACATTGTGCTCTTTGCTTAAACGAAATCAAACTATATGCAGGAACTTTCGGCATCATACTTTCTCAACGAAAGCAGGATGTGACTTTTCCTTACTTTTAGACAAAATATATGAATGTAGCTATCGTTGGTGCCAGTGGTGCCGTGGGCCAAGAATTTCTCCGCGTATTGGCCGAACGCGATTTTCCTATCGACAATCTATTACTCTTTGGTTCTACACGCAGTGCTGGAACAAAATACACTTTCCGTGGCAAAGAATATACTGTAAAACTCCTTCAGCACAACGACGACTTTAAAGACGTAGACATTGCCTTTACCTCGGCTGGTGCAGGCACTTCGAAGGAATTTGCTGCCGACATCACTAAGTATGGTGCAGTGATGATTGATAATTCATCTGCATTCCGTATGGACGAAGATGTACCCCTTGTTGTACCCGAATGTAACGCTGCCGATGCTTTGAACCGTCCACGTGGTATCATTGCTAATCCTAACTGCACCACCATTATGATGGTAGTAGCACTACAAGCCATCGAAAACTTAAGCCACATCCGCCGTGTGCACGTAGCTTCGTATCAAGCTGCAAGCGGTGCTGGACAAGCTGCGATGGACGAACTCGTAGAACAATACCGCCAAGTGTTGGCTAATGAACCTGTTACAGTAAACAAGTTTGCATACCAATTGGCATTCAACGTTATTCCACAGATCGATGTATTCCAAGACAATGGCTATACGAAAGAAGAAATGAAAATGTACAACGAGACACGCAAGATTATGCACTCCGATGTGCTTACTTCTGCTACTTGCGTGCGCGTTCCTTCACTCCGTTCACACTCTGAAGCTATTTGGGTAGAGACCGAACAACCTCTCGAAGTGGAAGATGTTAAAAAGGCTATCTCTGTTGGCGAAGGTTTGGTACTTATGGACAATCCTGAAAAGAAAGAGTACCCCATGCCTCTCTTCCTCGCAGGCAAAGACCCCGTCTATGTGGGACGTATTCGCAAGGACCTTGCCAATTCTAACGGCTTAACCTTCTGGCTCGTGAGCGATCAAATCCGCAAGGGCGCAGCTCTCAATGCTGTGCAAATTGCTGAGTATCTTATCAAAGTGAAAAATGTGAAATAAGTATTTCTGCATATTATTATTTAAATAAAAATAACTCGTTAGCGGAATGTATCAGTACATACTTCATTCCGCTAACGAGTTATTTTGTTATTATTAAAGGCTTAACAGATAGCTATAAATTGTGCTATCGTGAGTTTTTTATTGCTATATTGCATTCAGTACTAAGCAATTTAAGAAAGGTGTAAGCATGTGGCAATTTCACTTTTGTTTCAAATGTCAATAAAAGCTTCCAATTTGAGCCTATGATAATTATAAACAAGTATTGGAGAAGTACCTTTTTAACGATACCACCACCCTCCACAATCAATCAAACCTACACTTTACTCATCTGCTTTATAATACCCTCTGCTGCACGCATTGGCGCACCTGGACTGCCTAAAATACATTTTACGCTTTCGTATCCTTGCAACTGAGCAATACGTTGGGGCGAATCAGCGGGCAACAAGGCTTGCATGTGTTGGGTGAGCAAGGACACATTCATATCGCTTGCCACAAGTTCAGGAACCACCTCACTATCTGCAATCAAATTGACCAAAGAGATATAAGGAACCTTTAAGAAATAAGGGCGTACACGCGATATAAACCATCCTGCACGCATATAGTAGCATACCACTTGTGGCACACCAAACATAGCCGTTTCAAGTGTGGCTGTACCACTGGTTACAAGTGCAAGAGTGGCATGAGAAAGTAGCTGATAAGTCCGATTACTCACAAAACTAACACGTTTACTATCAATCGGTGTGTTTGCAACAATTTTACGATAAAAACTTTCCTCAACTGAAGGAGCCATTGCTACAATCACCTGATAATTAGCAAAAGGAGTGGCAGCTTGCAACATACGGCTTAGGTTGTCTTTTATCTCTTGCTTGCGTGAACCTGGCAACAATGCTATGGTTTTACCATCAGGCTGAGGTTGCCCATGCAACTGCTGGTATGCAACCACTTCGTCTACTGTTGGGTTGCCCACATAGGTAATGGGGTAATGGTGCTTTTGTTCAAAAAAAGGCACCTCAAAGGGTAATATAGAGAAAAGATGGTCTACATCACGACGAATGTTTCGAATGCGATGTTCTTTCCATGCCCATATTTTAGGTGATATGTAATAAAAAACAGGACAAATACTATTTTGTTTTACATAACGTGCTATTTTAAGATTAAAACCAGGATAATCCACCAATATCACTGCATCAGGCTTCCATTCTGCTATTTGTTGTTCACACTGTTGCATACCATGAAGAATTGTGCGTAAATGGAGCAATACTTGCACAAAACCCATATATGCCAACTTTTTGTAGTGACACAAAAGTGTTCCACCTACCGCTTGCATTTTCTCGCCCCCATAGTAGCGAAATTCTGCTTGCGGACACACTTTGAGCAACGACTGCATGAGATGAGAAGCATGAAGGTCACCACTTGCTTCGCCTGCAATAAGGAAAAAACGCATATTTAGTCTGCTTTTTTAGAACAACATGTTAATTATAGCACGCCCTTTAGCACATTGATAAATTCGTGTGCTGTAACGTCAAGTTGCGTTGGAGTAACAGCAACATAGTCGTGAGCCAATGCCCAATGGTCGGTATCGGTGGCATTAGGTTCAAGGTTCTTGCATTCGCCTGCAAGCCAAAAGTATTCGCCCCCGTATGGGTGAACACGACGTTCTACCTCGTTTTGCCAACGCGCATGAGCCATACGACACACCTTGATACCCTTAAACTTCTCTGCTAACGGAAAGTTAATGTTTAAACACGTAAAAGACGGCATACCCACTGCAATCGCCTTAAACATAAAGTCGATAAGATAAGGGCGCAACGGCTCAAAGTTAGCCTCCATGCGATAGTCGCACAAAGAGAAAGCTATAGCAGGATAGCCTTGTAAAGCGCCCTCAGTAGCAACCCCCATTGTACCAGAGTAATGACTATTTACCGAAGAATTATCCCCGTGGTTAATTCCCCCAATCACAAGGTCGAACGGACGGTCTTTAAACAAATTGATAGCCATCTTAACACAATCTGTTGGTGTGCCAGAGCAAGAGCAAATAGTGAGTCCTTCTTCTTTTTTCAACACCTTGTAAGTGATAGGTTGGGTCGATGTTATGGAGCAACTAAACCCTGAACGTGCAGAATCGGGAGCCATAACCAAGATATCGGCATAAGGACGCAATGCATCAATCAAAAAGTTGATACCTGGAGCATCAACACCATCATCGTTTGAAATAAGCAGATATGGACGCATAAAAAGAAGTCGGGATAAATAATTTAATAATTATACTAAAGTGCTGTGTTACAATCTGTTGGACATAGCATTAATAACAGATATTAAACCTTTTTAAAATCTCATTCAGAATAACAGAAGTAAACACAAAGCAAAAGTACGAAAAATAGTTCAGCTATGATTTATTCAACGTTTTTTTCTTAACTTTGCAGTCTAAAGTATAGGGATTTTGAAATAGCCGTATGCTAAGTGCAACACACTATCTATTATTGCTATTCAAAGCATACCTTTCCATCCCTTAACCTTTAACTCCTTGACAACATGAGCAAAATTATTGCTTTGGCCAACCAAAAAGGTGGTGTGGGCAAAACAACAACTTCAATGAATTTAGCAGCCTCACTTGCTACCTATGAAAAGAGAGTGCTTCTAATTGATGCAGACTCCCAAGCTAATGCATCGTCGGGTCTGGGCGTAGACCTAAGCAAGGTGGATTGTTCCATCTACGAGTGTCTTATCAATGGGGTTGATGTGCACGAGGCCATCTATACCACAGATATTGATAGACTTGACATTATCCCATCAAACATCAACCTTGTGGGTGCAGAGGTTGAAATGCTCAATTTTGAGGGGCGCGAATATTTGCTAAAGAAACTTCTTAAATCGTTAGACAAAGAATACGATTACATCTTAATAGACTGCTCTCCATCATTAGGACTTATTACAGTAAATGCGCTCACTGCTGCAAATTCTGTAATCATACCCGTTCAATGCGAATACTTTGCCCTTGAAGGCATATCTAAATTGCTCAACACTATTAAGATTGTAAAGAAAAAGCTTAATCCCGAACTCGAAATAGAGGGTTTTCTGCTTACAATGTATGATAGTCGCTTGAGATTGGCCAACCAAATATACGACGAAGTGAAACGTCATTTCCAAGAATTGGTCTTTAAGACAGTCATACAACGCAACGTTAAACTCTCTGAAGCACCAAGTCATGGTTTACCTGCTATTCTGTACGATGCAGACTCTACTGGGGCAAAAAATCATCTTGCCTTAGCTAAAGAAATCATAAAGAAAAACGAATAATCATGTGGAGATAATATGCAAGGCAAAGGCTTTGAAAGCATATATCCACAACCCAATAAATACATAATAATTAGAATTTAGTTTTAATCCTTAACAACATGGCAAGTCACAAAAAATTCCCTGCGCTTGGTCGCGGTCTCGATGCACTCATCTCTACAGAGGAAGAAGTTCACACCAGTGGTTCTTCAAGCATCAATGAAGTGCCTGTTTTTAAAGTAAAAGCTAATCCCAATCAGCCACGCCGTGAGTTCTCGCCCGAATCATTGCAAGAACTTGCCGATAGCATACGCCAAATAGGTATCATCCAACCCATCACCTTGCGATTGATGGAGGACGACTCCTATCAAATCATTGCAGGCGAGCGTCGTTGGCGTGCTGCACAAATGGCTGGTCTCACCACCATTCCTGCATATATCCGCACCGCCGACGATGAGAATATGATGCAAATGGCATTGGTTGAGAACATCCAACGCGAAGACCTCAACGCCATTGAAATTGCTCTTGCCTACCAAAACCTTATTGAGCAATACAACCTCACACAAGACAAACTCTCTGAGAAGGTAGGTAAAAACAGAGCCACCATTGCCAACTATCTACGCTTGCTTAAACTACCAGCACAAGTGCAAGTGGCTCTTCAAAACAAAGAAATAGACCAAGGGCACGCACGCGCTTTGCTCGCACTTAACAAACCATCTCTGCAAGTAAAGCTCTTCAATGAAATAAAAGAAAAAGGCTATTCTGTTCGTCAAGTTGAAGAGATGGTAAAAGCGCTCAACAATGGCGAAACCTTGCAGAGCGGTCGTCACACGTTGAAAAACAAAAGTGTGAAGCGATTGCCTGAAGAGTACAATGAACTGCGCAACCGCCTTTCTGAACGCTTCAGTACCAAGGTGCAAATGACTTGTTCGCAACAAGGTAAAGGCAAAATATCTATACCTTTTGCATCCGAAGAAGAATTGGAGCATATCATTGCATTGTTGGATAAGATTTAACCAACAACTTCATATTAAAACTCATAACAGATATAGTTCTGACAAAATATGCACTTGCAAAATGTCATATACGTGCTTGCATGGATGCTTTGCATAAGCATTCAAGGCATAGAGGCAAAGGCTAACAACACTGCTAAAGTCGAAGTCCCCATTAGGACTTCGGCTTTGGCTGTTTTAGTTGATAATAAGTGCAAGGCATTCAACCCTACCACAAATAGTTCTGAAATATGCGTTGAAGCAGACACAGCTAAAACGTTTGAGGAACTTGCACGCGAGTTGCAAAAGGAAGAGGATGAGCGCGTATCAGACCCCGACTCTGCTATCATCGCGCCTATCGATTCTGCTCGTCTCAAGCAACTTAGCGACTCTTTGATAGCCAAGCCTATTGCTAAGCCTGTACAAAAGCCAAAATTTATACCCAATCCAACACGGGCGTTGTGGCTTTCGTTGGTGCTTCCAGGTGCAGGACAAATTTACAACCGCAAGTATTGGAAACTGCCTTTTATCTACGGCGGTTTCTTGGGATGCGCCTATGCTTTGATGTGGAATCAGATGATGTATCGCGACTATTCGCAAGCTTATCTCGACATCATGGACGACGACCCCAATACAAAATCATACTTAGACATGCTTCCACCACGTTATGACATAACGGGACGCGAAGACCAGTTTAAGAGCATATTTAAGCGCAAAAAAGACTATTACAGACGTTACCGCGACCTCAGTGCATTTTGCTTTGTTGGTGTGTATCTGCTGTCGGTAATAGACGCATACGTCGATGCACAGCTCTCTGTATTCGACATCTCAAACGACCTTTCGCTGAAAGTGCACCCCACTGTTATCGGCACACAAAACATGCTTGGCTCTACCAATCGCGCAGCCTATGGCGTTGGGTGCAGTCTGAACTTTTAGCAGTCTGAACTTTAATATTACCCATTCAAACAGACATAAAGTAGATGCAGTACAAAGAACCACTCAGTACCACATCGAAGAAAAGATATAACTATTTAATGAAACGATTAAAAACAATCTTCTTGGCATTGGCCGCTGGCTTTATGACAGCAGTAGCACAAACGCCTAAGAACGAAATTACGGTACACGACGACAAAAACGGACGAGATGAAGTGATTGACCTACCAGAGGGTATGTCTGTAAACAGCGATTCACTTATCAACGAGTGGATGGCTAAAAAGTATCTATATCCAGACACCACTTGCGTTAATCCCAACTACAACCCTACCTTCACAACCGAAGAATACCAAGAACGCCTACGCCGCATGCCCGTTGTTATGGAAATGCCTTACAATGGTGTGGTGCAGAAGTTTATCGATCAATATAGTGGACGTTTGCGCCGTACGGTGTCGTATGCATTAGGAGCTGGAAACTTTTATATCCCCATCTTCGAGGAAGCACTCGACTATTATGGCTTGCCCTTAGAGCTTAAATATCTACCCGTCATTGAGTCTGCTCTTGAGCCTAAAGCAAAAAGTCCTGCAGGCGCAGTGGGTTTGTGGCAGTTTATGCTTGCCACAGGCAAACGCTACAACTTGCAAGTAAATAGTTTGATAGACGAACGTCAAGACCCCTATAAGAGTTCGTGGGCAGCAGCACGCTACTTGCGTGACCTATATAAGGTATTCAAGGATTGGAGTCTTGTGATAGCCGCTTACAACTGCGGTCCTACCACGGTTAACAAAGCCATCCATCGTGCAGGTGGAACACGCGATTATTGGACCATCTATCCCTACCTACCGAGCGAGACACGTGGGTATGTGCCAGCATTTATTGCTGCTAACTACATTATGAACTACTATTGCGAGCATAATATTTGCCCCATGAAAACGCGTATACCTGTCACAACTGACACTGTGACTGTGCAGCGCGACTTACACATGGATCAAATAGCTGCGCTCTGCAACATTGATAAAGAAGCCATCAAAGCCCTTAATCCTCAATATAAAACAGACCTCATTCCTGGTTCAAGTGGCCCCATGACACTCTGTTTGCCAACCGACTATTTAACGGCATTTATTGACTTAAAGGACTCTGTTTATAACTATCGCGCTGACGAACTCATGACACGTCGTTCTACCGTCGAGGTGAACGAAAAGTTAGACAATCGTAGTGTAGCCTCACGTCGTCGTGCATCGCGTTCATCTGCAAGCAAAGACTATGCCTCTAACGCCAACGATAATGCTGAAACAAAGAAGCATTCGAGTTCAAAATCCTCATCTGGTACAAAAAGTAGCAAGTCGTCATCATCAAAAAAGTCTACTAACAAAAAATATAGTTCGTCTTCTCGTTCATCAAAAAAGAGCAAGAGCAAAAAAGAACAATCAAGCAAGACTACTAAAGTGCGCAAAGGCGATACTCTGAGCGAGATTGCAGAGCGTAATGGTACAACCGTTAGTAAACTAAAGAAACTCAATAAGATAAAAGGCAATAAGATTACAGCTGGCGACAAAATTAAGGTGAAATAACCCCATCTCGCTTGCGCTATTATGCCAAAAGGCATCATGTATAGTCTGCATAACGCAAAGACTTACATGATGCCTTTTTGTATTGTTCTATCGTACAAGCCACTATCTTATAGCACTGAGCATATTAGCCAAACCATCGGCAGCTTGCTGCAAAGGTTTAGCCACCATACCCTTCATAAAGAAGTTTACCTCTGCACCAACAGTTACGCGCATTTTGCATTCCATTTCGCCATGAGGGAGTAATTGTATCCACACATAAAGTTGCACGGGCGAACCCTCCGAAGCAAACTTAATACATTTAGGCTCATCACGTTCTATCACACGCAAGGTAATTTGTCCCATAGGCGAACTGATATGGATAGCATCTGTTTCAAACGACAATCCCTCGGCATATTTCGTAAGTTCCTCCATCTTGTCGGCAGGCACTTGTTGGCTTATCTGCGCTTGTACGGCAGGGTCGTTCAAGCGTTCTTTAATAACCGAAAGATTGTTAAGGTCCGAAAATCTGCTATATATAACAGTTTGTTGTTGTGGAATGATTTTTACTTCGCTTTCAAATTTTGATAAAGACATAATTTTTAAAATAGTATTTATGCTATTGTAGAATTGACATATCAGCAAGTGCTTCACATTACACTTGCTGATATGTTTTTTGTTGTTTTACTTATACACATAGTGGCTAAATCCACTATTTCAATACCATTCGCCCCCGTCGTCACTATCGGTATTTGAGTCGTTGGCATTATTTATATTTTCGAGTTGTTCGGGTGTGAGTTCATCCTCATAGCGTTGTTTTACGGGGGGAGCATCAACAGGTTGGCTATCGGGTATTTTGATAGGAGCAAACGTTTTATCAAAGAATTTTTGGTAATCGTTGATACTAAATGCCGTACCAATGAGGTTGAGGTTATGTTTAGAAATAAGCAACACACGGCACCTCTTTAAGAAGGCGTGCATATTTGCCGACTTAAACACTCTTTGCGCATAAGCATGTACCTCATCGTAAGAGTTAAAGCCCTCTACTCTAAACTGGCTCAATCCGTTGTCGTTTGTCACTGACATATCAAAGCCTCTTACCACAAAGGTAGTGAAGTTGAAATGTGCCATTTCATAAAGCAATTGATTAGCCTTTATAGAGTCGGTAGGATACGCCATAACAAACACAAATGGTGCATTGCGTTCACTATCGAATTGTTGCGATTGAGCAGTCTGTTCAGCCTCGTTGTCTGCAACAGCAGTTCGTCTGTCCCAAAGCGATCCCAAGTCAAAAGTACCTGTACCCACTTTGCGTCCAGCCTCAAGTCCCTTCACTATCATGCCAGCCAAGTTGCCCACATCGCTTTCAGGATATTTCTCAACCAGTTCGCGCAGCTCAGTAATGAGTTCTTTGGTCGATGCCGTACTGAGACGCGAAAGTGCATGAACCAATATAAACTTAGGTCTGTTCAGTCCGTCGGGATAATCCTTAGTCGAAACCTCAAAATTACGTTCCACCACCTCAAGGTTACGCTGCCTATAAGCCTGATATGTTGCGGTGTAAAGCGAGTCCTCTATAGCCTTACCATACCGGGCTTTATACTCAAAATTAGGGTCGTTTATGATAGGCGTCATTGCGTAATCGGCAAAGTGGTTTGCCATATATTTGCGTGCTTGGTCTGCCTTATCTTTCTTTCCCCACCGCGAGTAAAGCAAGAACAACTGATAGTAAGCATCAGCCATCTTCTCATATTGTGGGTAATTATTTGTAAGGCGTTCAAGTGTGCCAGCAGCCAAGGAGAAATCCTCTAAATCGTCCTTTTCAATGACACCAGCATTATACAAGCCATCCATGATAATCGCATCCGAAGCCGCTTTAGCCTCCTCAGTAAACGGAATTTGTTGCAAGTAATATTCGCGCGTATGTGGGTCGGCTTTCGCAGAGTCATTCTCTGTTATTTCTTCTTGATTATCCGCAATATTGTTAAGCGAGTCGCGCACAGCTTGCAGCGAATCGTCGGCTGCATAGTCAAAGCCATCTTGGTCGTCAAGCTTAATAACCGTGTGGTTAGAGCGTCGCCAATTGTCCTCATTTTTGCGCTTTCCCCAATGGCGTATAAAGTCTTGCTTACCTTGTGCCACCACCATTGGGTTATAAAAGTACCAAGTGCCATTGTTGCCCGCTTGCGTAGTATTAGTCTTAGAGTTGTTCTTAGAGTTTGAGCCAGCATTGCCGTTTTGGTTGTTTTCCTCGCTACGCGCTTGTGCGGCAGAGTCGCGCCGAGCCTTGCGCTCTTCGGCCTCTTTCTGCTTCAGTGCATCGATCACACGGTCTATAGCGGCATTGCGGTCGGCCTCGCTCATGCGAGCAAGCGTTTGCAAACTATCTTGCATAAACACGGCCGAGGTGTAAGGCACCAACTTGTCGAGTACCGTAGAACGATGCTTTATTTCTTCATAATCACTACGCGACTTGTCTATCAAGCCAATAGCTTCTGTGTAACACTTCTGCGCATTTTCAAATCTGTGGCGCGTCCAATATATTTCACCAAGACGCAGCAACAACACGCCTTTTTCTATACCATTGCGTGTGCTTTTGGCCCTACCCTTCTCATAAGCCTTGATAGCCTCTGTGGTGTCGGACTGTGCCATATAGATGTTGCCTAAGGCACAATACACTTGGTCAAGATACTCTTTGTTATTGTCAGAGCGTGCCATGCGCCTTAGCTTGCCAATCATCTTTTTTCCCATACCGCGTTGCCCCGCCAACACCTCAGTTTGTAGCATTTGCGCGTTAAACGAGAGTTCAAAAGGTGGACTCTTACGCATGCACTTTTTCAGAGCCTTATAAGCTGCATCGGCATGCCCTAAATGAGCATTAACTTGCCCAAGTAAAAAGTAAAGGCGTGCTTGTCGGTAACTGCCTTTAGCATAGCGCGCAGCACGTGCCAAATAGGGCAAAGCCTCCTCAAATCGCTCTTGTTTAAGCAGCAAGTCAGCATGTGTTGCATCGGCCTCACGCAACGTTTGTCGGCTCACAGAGTCGCGACTCATACGTTTCAGTGCATCCTCTGCATCGTAATACCACTTTACTTGCGTGTAGCAACGTGCCAACCATTGACGCGCTGCAGCAGCTACCATGGGTTCAGCAACATACAAGCGAGTAATGTATGAAAATGTGGCAGCAGCTTCTAAAAAATCACCCTTCTCAAACTGTGCCTCGCCCATCATAAGCCAAGCATTTTTCAAAAATGGGTTATACTCTTTGCGCTGCAAATAAGCCTTCATTTTGGGCGACTTACGCTTATTAGCATTCACCACGGGACGTCGCTTAATGCTATGCAGCGATATGGCTTTTTGGCATTTTGTGATAGCGGTTTCGTAGTTGGCCTTTCCTGTTGCACGCGACGACTCCACGCCTACCAAAAACACGGGTAACAGTTCTGTATAGTTATCCTTGTGTGCACTTATTTTGGCTTTTTCGCCCTCTTTAAAAGCCTCAGATCCATTAAAGTAAATGTTGTAGCGCGAAGTAAACGATTGCCAAAAACGCGAAGTAGCCGTATTCTTTTTGGCAGAACACGACGACAAAACAATCAGCATCAAAATCACTGAACTCGCTATGTAGACAATGCGTTTAGTCACGTTTTTTATATGTAAATTCTTAATATATTAACACCATTTGCTTGATTTTATTGCCCTTACCACCAAATAAACACCGATGCTCACCAAGATGATTGAGGCACCTCCTGGCACATCTAAGTAGTACGAAAGGAGCAAACCACCCACACAACCTATGTATGCAAATAGTGCCGAAAGCCATATCATGCGATTGTAGGTTTTAACAAACAATGCCGCCGTCATTTGTGGCACACTCAGCAACGATATAACCATCACTATGCCCACCATGTGTAGGCATCCCACAATGGTTAGGGCCGTGAGTACTGTGAGCGTATTCTCAATAACTACCACGGGCAACCCCTGTGTTTTGGCAAAATCTCTATCGCAAGCAATGCTCATTATGGGACGGCTCAAAAGTAGGTAGAACACCAATGTTACCACCGTGAGTGCGCCCAACACCATGAGGTCGGTGTGCGAAATGCTAAGTATATCGCCAAATAGGTAGGAGGGCAAATCAGTCATAAAGCCTGGCGAAAGATATGCAAATAGAATGCCAAGTGCCATACCAAACGTCCAGAGCATAGCAATGGCAGAATCCTCGCGAATAGTGCGCTTGCCACTCAACCATTTTATGCCAAACCCCGACAAAGAGGCAAACACAGCAGCTCCCAATAAGGGCGAAAAACCAAAGTAAGCCCCCATGCCCACTCCTCCTAACGAGGCATGAGCCATGCCGCCACCGGCTATAACCATGCGGCGTGTTACCATGTAAGTGCCTATAATAGCACAGAGCACTGATGCCAATAGTGCACCTATCAATGCGTTTTGAAAAAAACTATATGATAAAATCAATTTGTTTTGAAATAGAAAGTTGAATAAGTATACACAAACATGGTGCTATCTCACAAATAGCATGGCCTCATCCTTCAGTTCGTCGGGCAGATTAATGCCACGCAATTGCAATGATTGCAACCATGCAGGCACCTCGTCCTCGCGCATAGTGGTCATCACCTCTTCAAACTGTTCGGTTTCTTTGGCCGTATATTGATCAGACGCACGCCCCTTGTAAGCATCAAGTTCTTCATCGTCGAAATACTCTATAGGTTTGTCAAAAGCAGCCAGCAACTGGTCTTTTTCGCACACGGCATGTTTGCCACAACACCCATCGGGGCGTCGTTGCTTGATGTGAGGCATTTCGGTTATTTCGCCCTTGTCAAGCTTATTTTTTAGTTGTTTGTTACGAATAACGCCAGCTATCAGTGCCACAATGCCAAGGGCTAAAAGCGAAAGGAGTAGTACAAGCATATACTATATGTAAAAAGTCGTTCGTAATTAAAAAAGCACCTTTATTCTGCAAGGCTTTCAAGATCGTTCCAATAGTTAGGATAGCTCTTGCTCACCACCTCGGCATTGGCTATCTCCACCTTGTTGTTGCACACCATGGCCAACGGAGCAAATGCCATGGCCATGCGGTGGTCGTGGTAGGTGGCAATAGGTTCGCCATTATATTGCAGCAACTCATTGGCATATTGGTATATGTATAAGGCCTCGTCGCCTTCGATGCCAAGTGCTATGTCAAACTTTGATAGCTCTTTTTGTAAGGCTGCCATACGGTCGGTTTCTTTGATGCGTAGTGAGCGCAAACCATCGAAATAAAAAGGCTGGTGCAGAGCCGCACAAGCTACAACTATTGTCTGTGCCAAGTCGGGCTGATTAACAAGGTTGCATTCATAAACCTCGTCTTTGCTCGGCCTTAGTTTGGCATTTTTTTGTATGATGGCACAATGGTGTTGCTCATCGAAGGTGGTCATTACACCTAAAGGTTCAAAGAGTTGCTGTACAGCTTGGTCGCCTTGCAAACTCTCTTTTTTGAGCCAAGGCAACACAATGCAAGCATCGGGATCAGTGCTAAGAGCCACCATCTCGTACCAATAAGAGGCTGCGCTCCAATCGCTCTCTATCGTATAGTGCATGCCAGGAGTATAAGGCTTGTGTTCCACGCGCAAAGCCGTGTTCGATGTCCACTTTACGTCGGCTCCAAACTGCCTCATCATCTCCACCGTCATGTTGATGTAGGGGCGAGATATAATGTCGCCCACAAGTTCGAGCGTCAGCCCATTGTCCATAGTAGGTGCCACCATGAGCAGTGCCGAAATGTATTGTGAACTCACGTTGGCAGACAATTGCAACGTGCCTCCACATAGCTTTTTGCCCTTAATATGTAGCGGCGGAAAGCCCTCGTTCTCTACATAACTAATGTCTGCCCCCAAGCTACGCAAGGCATCAACCAACACACCTATAGGGCGTTGGCGCATCCGCTCTGTGCCCGTAATTACGTGTTCTTCGCCTTGGCAAGTAGCAAAATAAGCAGTAAGAAAACGCATGGCTGTGCCTGCTGCCATAATGTCGGCTATATAGGGGCGTTCTTTAAGGTTTTTCCACATCACCATAGTATCGTCGCAATCTGACATGCGCTCCACCGCAGCTCCATCGCCACTCATAGCACAAAGCAAAAGAGCTCGGTTGCTGATACTTTTTGACGAAGGCAACTGTATGGTAGCTTGTAATTTCTTGGGGTAATGTGGTATATAGTTCATTTCGTAGAGTTTCTATTGAATATTATATGAACGCAAAGTTAGCTTTTTTCGTTTCAAATTGATGGCTTTTGCGCTATTTTATACATTTATTTCAAAAAAACAGACCTAAACATTTGGTATTTTAAATAAAAGCCGTACCTTTGCACTCGCAATTCGGGGTGTAGCTCAGCCCGGTTAGAGTACGCGTCTGGGGGGCGTGTGGTCGCTGGTTCGAATCCAGTCACCCCGACTGGTAAATGAGGCATTGAAACCATGTGGTTTTAATGCCTCTTTTTTTTATTAAAAAAACGAACTTTTTAAGCCCCTACTTTTGTTCTTTTTAGTGGTTTAAAAACTTGCATCCGAAATGTTAAAACGTGAACATTTATTTACATTCAGCACTTGCAAAATAGCTCATCATTTGGCTAAAATTAAGTGAATGAAGCGTCTTTTTGTAAATATATCCGCAACACTTTATAATTCTAAACGCTTCACATCTGCTCACCAACGTGTTATTAAGGGATAAAAATGCATATGCTTATACCCTAAGGATACGTGTTATAACGACCTAAGGATACGTATCCTTGTGGCATTATAACACGTATATAAGGATTTTTTTGATAAGCAACGATTATCAAAAACGATATATCTCATTGATAATCAATAGTTTTCGTATTTAAGCTCAAAATTCAAGAAAATCGAAGCAAAGAACATTTTCTCTGCAACGGCGGCATTCTCAGTGTTAAAGATAAACCTTAGTATATTTAAATTAGAAATAAAGATTAAAGTACGGACTGAAAGTCCAAAAGATTACAGCCCAGGGCAACGCCCTGGGTATCTATATATATGGTGATGGCGCTCTGACGGAGCAAAAGATGACCCCACCACTAAGTAATCGGGGCTTCATCTTTTGCTCCTGCAGAGCGCCATCATAACGAAATGTATATTACCCAGGGCGTTGCCCTGGGCTGTAATCTTTTGGGCTTTCAGCCCGTTACTTCCTAATTTAATTATATTATGTTATTGACCGCTAAAACTTTCATGTTCTATTTGATTATTCGTTTCCACGGGTAACCAATACTATCAATGAAATATAGGGATTGTAAATGCCTAAATCATTCAAACAGGCAAACTAAGCACGTTTGGCGGACAATAATATTTTAAAAATTGTAACTTTGCAGTGAGAAGTTACGAAAAGAGTGTAATTTATTGGAAATGAGCGTAGGTTAATTGCTCTTGATAGTAATAGGTTACGATTT
>CAKQOG010000031.1 GCA_934255485.1 uncultured Prevotellamassilia sp.
GGTATGGACGTAGAAAAGTGGGGCAATAAGGCATTAAAGGTAAAAAGAATGTTTGTAAATGCAGCAGAAGACGAAGGCTTAATGACCATGCTACCACATAAAACTTTACAAGAAAAAGCAACGCTTGTTTGGAGCGCAAAAGAGGCTGTTTATAAATGGAAAGACAAGGCTGGATTATCATTAAAAAACGACATTTTGCTGATGCAGAGCGAATGGGATGATAACTTACAGGTAAATGTCGGTGCACAGCACGAAAAAGCATTTGTAAACTATAAATCATACGCCGACTGCATACTAACTTGTTGTGGAGCAAGGCCTTTTGCGATAAAATAACTAACTTTGCAAAGATTTTAAAGAACAGAATATAAATAACATTATTTCGATTATAAAAAAATGATAACCGTTTCCAACTTAGCCATTCAATTTGGCAAACGTATTCTTTATCAAGACGTAAACATGAAATTCACCAATGGTAATATATATGGAATCATTGGTGCTAATGGTGCAGGAAAATCTACACTGTTAAAGGCTATATCTGGTGAATTGGAGCCAACTAAAGGTAAGGTGGAAATGGGACCAGGCGAACGTCTTTCGGTGTTAAGCCAGGACCACTTTAAGTATGATGAATTTACCGTTCTTGATACTGTTTTGATGGGACATACCACAATGTGGCAGGTGATGCAAGAACGTAACGAACTCTACTCAAAGGCAGACTTCTCTGACGAAGATGGCATTAAAGTGGCAGAACTCGAAGATAAGTTTGCACAGATGGGTGGATATACTGCTGAGAATGATGCAGCAACCTTGTTGAGCGGATTGGGCATAAAAGAGGCCCTTCATGGCAAGCTTATGGGTGAGTTGAGTGGTAAGGAAAAAGTGCGTGTAATGCTTGCACAAGCCCTTTTTGGTGAGCCAGACAACTTGCTCTTGGATGAGCCTACTAACGACCTTGACTTGGAAACAGTAGAATGGCTCGAAGATTATTTGGGTAATTTTGAGCACACGGTGCTTGTGGTAAGTCACGACCGTCACTTCCTCGATCAGGTATGTACCCACACAGTCGATATAGACTATGGCAAGGTTACATTGTTCTCGGGTAACTACTCATTCTGGTATGAGTCTTCACAACTTGCTTTGCGCCAAGCTCAAAACCAAAAGCAAAAGGCCGAAGAGAAGAAAAAAGAGTTGGAAGAGTTTATTCGCCGCTTCTCTGCTAATGTGGCAAAGAGTCGTCAGACAACAAGCCGTAAGAAGATGCTCGAAAAACTCAACGTTGAAGAAATCAAGCCTTCTACGCGTAAATATCCTGGCATTATCTTCCAAATGGACCGTGAACCAGGCAATCAAATACTTGAAGTAAAGGATTTGAAGGCAACACTTGAAGATGGTACTGTATTGTTTGATAAACTGAATTTTACAGTAGAAAAAGGCGAAAAAATAGTATTTTTAAGTCACGACCCTCGTGCAATGACTGCGCTATTTGAAATTATCAATGGCAACATGAAACCAGCGAGTGGTAGCTATAAGTGGGGGGTTACAATCACAACTGCTTATTTGCCTCTTGACAATACTTCGTTCTTCAATACCGATATGGATATGTTGGATTGGCTGAGTCAGTACGGCGAAGGCAACGATGTCTATTTTAAAGCATTCCTTGGTCGTATGCTCTTTAAGGATGAAGATATTCAAAAAAAGGTGAGCGTATTATCGGGTGGTGAAAAAATGCGTTGTATGATTGCACGTATGCAACTACGCAATGCTAACTGCTTGATTTTGGATACACCTACCAACCACTTGGATATGGAAAGCATCCAGGCATTCAATAACAACTTGAAGCTGTTTAAGGGTAACATCCTCTTCTCAAGTCATGACCATGAATTTATCAACACCATAGCCAACCGCATTATCGAACTTACACCTAATGGCAGCATCGATAAGCTAACAACTTATGAAGATTATATTCATGACGACAGAGTGAAAGAAATGAAAGAAAAGCTTTACAATACGGCAAAATAATAATGACAAACATGCTAATATGACTATTAATACACTGATAGTATGTTATTGGCATGTTTTTTGCTTCTTGTAAAACAATAAAAAATATGAATTATGGAAAAAGAAGAAATTAAGGACAAGGATATACAAAAGGACAAAAAAGACGTTGCTGAAAAGGATGTCAATAAAGAACAGAATACTGAAGAAAAGGCAGAAAAAGAACTGACAGATGCAGAGAAACTTGAAGCTGCAAACGAGGAAATTGCTTCGCTGAAAGATAAGTATTTGCGCCAAGTTGCGGAGTTTGATAATTACCGCAAACGCACAATGAAAGAAAAGGCTGAACTCATCTTGAATGGAGGAGAGAAGGTGCTTAGTGCCTTGCTTCCTATCTTGGATGATTTGGAACGTGCTGCGCAGAATATCGAAAAAAGTCAGGATGTTGATGCACTGAAAGAAGGCGTAAGTCTTATCATCGACAAATTGAATAAGACACTTACAGCGCAAGGATTGAAGAAGATGGAAACTATCGGAAAAACTTTCGATACAGACTTTCATGAGGCTGTAGCTCTGATCCCTGCACAACAAGAAGAACAGAAAAATCATGTGATTGATTGCGTTCAATCGGGCTATATGCTAAATGATAAGGTAATTCGTCATGCCAAGGTTGTGGTAGGACAGTAATGCTTAGCAAGTACAATATTTCATATTTCAAGGATAGAGACAAATAGTCATGGCTGACGAAAAAGATTATTATAAAATACTTGGCGTAGAACGCACTGCAACCGCTGAAGAAATTAAAAGAGCATATAAAAAGGTTGCAATTAAATATCATCCTGATCGTAATCCAGGCAATAAAGAGGCTGAAGAGAAATTTAAGCAAGCAGCCGAGGCTTACGATTGCTTGCGTGACCCAGATAAACGTGCACGTTATGATCAATTTGGTGCAGATGGTGTGAATGGCGCTGGTGGCTTTGGCGGCTTTGGTGGCCAAGGTATGGATATTAATGATATATTTAGTGCCTTTGGTGATATATTTGGCGGTCATGGTTTTGGTGGCTTTGGCGGCTTCGGCGGTGGTGGCGCAAGTCAGCCACGTCAATATAAGGGCAACGACATGCGCATGAAAGTGCGCTTGACGCTTAGTGAAATAAGTAGTGGCGTTGTAAAAAAATTCAAGGTAAAGAAGGATATTACTTGTCCAGAATGTGGTGGTAGTGGATGCGAAAAGGGATCACACCCAGAAAGTTGCCCTACTTGTCATGGACAAGGTTATGTGGTTAAAACACACCGCACAATGTTGGGCATGATGCAATCGCAAGAGGTATGTTCCACTTGTCATGGTGAAGGCTCTATCATTAAGAATAAATGTTCTAAATGTCAAGGAACTGGTATTGTGAAAGGTGAGGATATCGTAGAGATCTCAATCCCCGCCGGCATTGCTGAGGGTATGGTGCTCAATGTACCACAAAAGGGTAATGCTGGTATGCACAATGGTGTTCCGGGTGACATTCAGGTTGTTATTGAAGAAGAACCACAAGATACCTTTATTCGTGATGAAAACGATTTGATTTATAATCTTCTACTGACTGTATCGCAAGCTACACTCGGTGATAGTGTTGAAATACCAACTTTAACGGGTAAGGCAAAAATTAAAATAGAACCAGGAACACAACCTGGTACAGCTCTAAGGCTACGAGGAAAGGGATTGCCAGCTCTGCGTGGATACGGAAGTGGCACAGGTGACATCGTTGTCAATATAAGTGTTTATATTCCTGAAACGCTTACTAAGGAAGAAAAAACGCACTTTGAAGCAATAAAAGAAAGTGAGAATTTGAAACCAAGTGGTAATGTAATACGAAAGATATTCAAATCTTTCAGGAATTATTTTAATAAATAAAACAATGGCGAGTGGACAGACTTTTAGGGTTTGCCTACTCGCTATTTTATAAATGAGCATATTTTTACGATGAATTATAAGGAAACAGTTAATTACTTGTTTAACTCTGCACCTTTGTTTCAAAATGTAGGTGCGGGGGCTTATAAAGAGGGACTATCAAATACTCACATTCTTGATGAGCATTTTAATCATCCACACACTCAATATAAAACTATCCATATTGCAGGAACAAATGGAAAAGGCAGTTGTGCACATACGATTGCAGCAATGTTGCAACACCGCGGTTTGAAAGTGGGACTATATACTTCGCCACATCTAATGGATTTTAGGGAAAGAATACGAATCAACGGACAAATGATTTCGGAAGAGTATGTGGTGGACTTTGTTGAACATGAACGTGCCTTTTTTGAACCATTACACCCTTCTTTCTTTGAGATAACTACGGCAATGGCTCTTAAGTATTTTGCCGACGAAAAGGTAGATGTAGCTGTGATAGAAGTGGGGTTAGGTGGCCGATTAGACTGTACAAATATTATTAATCCTTGTTTGTCGGTAATAACCAATATAAGTTTTGATCATACACAGTTTTTAGGTAACACATTGGCACAAATTGCAAGCGAAAAAGCTGGAATTATAAAGCATGATGTACCTGTTGTAATCGGAGAGTTTGTGGCAGAAACCCGTCCTATCTTTGCAGAGAAAGCGAAGTCTGTAAATGCTCCTATTATTTATGCAGAGGATGAAAATGAAGTGATATCCTCTGTGGTAAATGAGGATGGCCTACGCTGTTATGAAACAAAATCTTTTGGAAATATAATAGGGGAATTGGCTGGAGAATGCCAGATAAAAAATACAAATACATTGCTTTGTGCTGCAAAGATTATAATGCCCATTTTTAAACTTACAAAAGAAGATGTTCTTTATGCTTTCCGAAATGTATGTAAGGTTACGGGGCTTATGGGTAGGTGGCAAGTACTTCAAAGAAATCCAATGACTGTATGCGATACAGGACATAATATGGGCGGTTGGCAATATCTTGGTCATCAGTTAAATGAGGCCGCAAAAAAATATGACCAAGTGCACATAGTGTTTGGAATGGCAAATGATAAAGACGTTCAGCATGTATTGTCTTGCTTGCCTTTGTCTGCTAAATGCTATTGGACTAAAGCCTCTGTACATCGTGCAATGGATGTAAATATAATTGCAGAATTAGCTAAAAAACAAGGCTTGAATGGTGAGGGTTTTGAAAACGTGGCGAGTGCATACGATGTTGCAATGAATGCGGCTAAGGTAAGCGACTTTGTTTATATAGGCGGAAGTAGTTTTGTAGTGGCAGATTTGTTGAATTATTTGCATAATCAGCAAAAAAGATAGAACAATCTTATAACGAAACGAATTTTATAGTTATATTTACACTGATTTAGAAAAATTGCTATCAGTTATGAGCGACAAACACAGTTTAGTAACAATTGCCAATCTGTCGAAAGAGAAGATTCTTTATCTGTTACAGATGGCACAAGAGTTTGAGAAGCATCCTAATCGCAAGTTGTTGGATGACAAAGTAGTGGCTACACTCTTTTTTGAACCATCCACACGTACACGTCTTTCTTTTGAGACGGCAGCAAATCGTTTGGGAGCACGCGTTATAGGTTTTACAGACCCTAAGGTGACAAGTTCTTCAAAAGGAGAAACCTTGAAGGATACCATTATGATGGTGAGCAATTATGCTGATGTGATTGTAATGCGTCATTATCTTGAGGGGGCTGCCCTATATGCAAGTGAAGTGTCGCCAGTGCCCATTGTGAATGCGGGTGATGGTGCCAATCAGCATCCTTCGCAAACTATGCTTGATTTGTATAGTATTCAAAAAACGCAGGGCAGACTCGATAACCTCAATATATTCTTGGTTGGTGATTTGAAGTACGGAAGAACTGTGCATTCGCTTATTATGGCAATGAGACATTTCAATCCAACGTTCCATTTCATAGCCCCCAAGGAGTTGGCAATGCCCGAGGTTTATAAAGAATATTGCCGTGAGCACAACATAAAGTTTGAAGAACACGAAGACTTTAATTCGGATGTAATCAGTCAAGCTGACATCTTGTATATGACGCGTGTTCAGCGTGAACGCTTTACGGATTTAATGGAATATGAACGTGTTAAGGATGTATATATCCTTCGTGCATCAATGCTTGATAAAGCACGCGATAACATGAAAATATTGCATCCGCTACCTCGTGTAAATGAGATTGCTTATGATGTGGATAGTAACCCTCATGCTTACTATTTTGAACAAGCTCACAATGGTTTGTTTGCTCGACAAGCCATTATTTGCGATGTTTTGGGTATTACACTCGACGAGGTAAAAAAAGATAAACTTAATAAGTAATTGCTGGTAAAATGAAACGTCAAGAACTTATGGTTGCCGCTATTAAAAACGGAACCGTTATAGACCATATTCCATCAAACAAATTGTTTCAAGTAGTTAGACTTTTGCATCTCGAAGGTGAAAACGAAAAGTCTCAAGTAATGATTGGATACAATTTGCCAAGTAAAAAGATGGGCAATAAAAGCATTATTAAGATTGCTGATAAGTTTTTTACAGATGCTGAACTCAATATATTAAGTGTTGTTGCCCCAAATGTAACCTTGTGTATCATTAAAGACTACGAGGTAGTAGAAAAGAAATGTGTGGCATTGCCTAATGAAATTGTAGGAATTGTAAAATGTGGTAATCCTAAATGCATCACAAACAATGAACCTATGTATACACGTTTCAGAGTATCTGATATGGCGAAAGGTATTATACAATGTGAATATTGCAAAAAGGAACAAGCATTAGATGCAATAAAACTTGTTTAAAATAGTGGAAGGAGAAAAACTTGATTGGAAACCAGGTACAATGATTTATCCATTACCTGCTTTGCTTATATCATGTGGCGTAAATCCCGAAGAATATAATATATTTACTGTTGCATGGTCGGGTACGATATGTACGAATCCTGCAATGTGTTACATATCAGTACGTCCCGAACGTTTCTCTTACGATATAATCAAACGGAATATGGAGTTTGTTATCAATCTTACTACCGAAGATATGGCCAATGCAACCGATTGGTGTGGTGTTCGGTCGGGGCGTGATTATAACAAATTTAAAGAAATGAACCTTACTCCATCATCTTCTCATGCCATTCGTACCCCAATTATAGCAGAGTCACCGCTAAGCATAGAATGTAAGGTCAAGGAGATTGTTCATCTTGGTTCGCACGACATGTTTATAGCTGAGGTCGTAAATGTTCAAGCAGATGCAAAGTTTCTTGATAAAGATGGTAAGTGGCATTTAGATAAAAGCAATCCATTGGTTTATCTTCATGGAGCTTATTACTCGTTGGGTGATTTTATAGGACGTTTTGGTTTCTCTGTAAAGAAAGATAAATAAGAGTTTAACCAATGCAACTAAGCGCATTGAACGTTGTAGATATATTGAGGTTTAATCATCAAGTAAAGATATAAGGTGGGTGCTTTAAATTATTGATAATTAATTGGATAATTTAAAATACCCACTTTTTGTTTAAACACTTGCTTTAATCGTTTAATTATTATGGAAGACTCAAAGATTTTTAAATTAATCGAAGATGAGCGTCAGCGCCAATTGCGAGGCATTGAACTTATAGCTTCTGAGAATTTTGTAAGTGATGAAGTGCTCAAGGCAATGGGTTCATGGCTTACTAATAAGTATGCTGAAGGGTATCCAGGACATCGTTATTATGGCGGTTGTCAGATTGTAGACCAAGTTGAAACTCTTGCTATTGAAAGAGCAAAAAAACTATTTAATGCAGAATATGCCAATGTTCAACCGCATTCGGGTGCACAAGCCAATGCAGCGGTTTTTCTTGCTTGTTTAAATCCTGGTGATACGTTTATGGGGTTGAACCTTGATCATGGTGGTCATTTGTCACATGGTTCAAAGGTTAATACATCTGGCATAATTTATAATCCAATTGGTTATAACATTAATAAAGAAACAGGTCGTGTGGACTATGATGAAATGGAACGCCTTGCTTTAGAGTATAAACCTAAAATGATTATAGGCGGAGGTTCTGCATATAGTCGTGAATGGGATTATGCACGTATGCGCAAGATTGCAGACGAAGTAGGTGCCATTTTTATGGTAGATATGGCACATCCTGCTGGGCTGATTGCTGCAGGATTGTTGAATAACCCTGTTGACTATGCACACATCGTAACTACAACAACTCACAAAACGCTTCGTGGTCCTCGTGGAGGTATGATATTAATGGGACATGACTTTGAAAATCCGTGGGGCAAGAAAACGCCAAAGGGAGTTGTTAAAATGATGAGTCAGCTACTCAATAGTGCTGTATTCCCAGGCATACAAGGTGGCCCACTTGAGCATGTTATAGCAGCAAAAGCTGTCTCTTTTGGCGAAGCTTTACAACCTGAATTTAAAACCTATGCTTTGCAAGTAAAGAAAAACGCTGCACGTTTGGCAGACCAATTGATGAAACGTGGCTTTACTATTGTTAGTGGTGGCACAGACAACCATTCCATGCTTGTGGATTTGCGAGACAAATATCCCGAGCTAACAGGTAAGGTGGCAGAAAATGCATTGGTTTCGGCTGATATCACGGTAAATAAGAACATGGTACCATTTGATACACGTTCAGCATTCCAAACATCAGGCATACGCTTGGGTACCCCTGCTATAACCACGAGAGGCGCCAAAGAGGAGATGATGGACGAAATTGCTGAAATGATAGAGACAGTATTAAATTCTCCAACAGACGAAGACGTGATAGCATCTGTACGTAATCGTGTCAATAGCATGATGATGCAGTATCCGCTATTTGCATGGTGAAAAACGTAGTGATACACCATTTGTGCTTAAAAAGTAACATTATGTTTGCAGAACAAATGGCAAATAAGAGCATAATGCAGTAGTACCTATACTATTGTTTGAATTGTAGCCTAAAAAAAAGAAGTAAAAAGTTGCAGTTTCAAACAAATATTGTACTTTTGCAAAAGGAATAACAATTTATTCAATTAATAAATTTACTTATCAAGTTATGGTAAACTACAAAGAATTAGGCTTGGTGAACACCCGTGAGATGTTCAAGCGTGCCATCAACGGTGGTTATGCAATCCCCGCTTTCAATTTCAATAATCTTGAGCAGTTGCAAGCTATCATCAAGGCTTCTTCAGAACTCAAGTCTCCAGTAATCCTTCAGGTATCTAAGGGTGCACGTAACTATGCAAACCCAACGCTTCTTCGTTATATGGCTGAAGGTGCTGTACAATATGCTAAGGAACTTGGTTGCCATCATCCAGAAATCGTTCTTCACCTTGACCATGGTGATAGCTTCGAACTCTGCAAGAGTTGTGTAGACCTCGGCTTCTCTTCTGTAATGATCGATGGTTCTTCACTTCCATATGAAGAGAACATCGCTCTTACTAAGAAGGTTGTAGAATACGCTCACCAATTCGATGTAACAGTTGAAGGTGAACTTGGTGTATTGGCTGGTGTTGAGGATGAAGTATCTTCAGATGTATGCCACTATACTAAACCAGAAGAGGTTATCGACTTTACTTCTAAGACTGGTGTAGACTCACTCGCTATTTCTATTGGTACTTCACATGGTGCATACAAGTTCACTCCAGAACAATGCACACGTGACCCAAAGACTGGCAAGCTTGTTCCTCCTCCATTGGCATTCGATATCCTCGACGCTATTATGGAGAAACTTCCTGGTTTCCCCATCGTACTTCATGGTTCTTCTTCAGTTCCTCAAGAGTATGTTGATATGATTAACCAATATGGTGGTAAGCTTCCTGATGCTGTTGGTATCCCCGAAGAACAACTTCGTAAGGCTTCTAAGAGCGCTGTTTGCAAGATTAACATCGACTCTGACTCTCGTCTTGCATTTACTGCTGCCGTACGTAAGGTATTCGTTGAAAAACCAGGTGAATTTGACCCACGTAAGTACTGCGGTCCTGCACGTGACCTCATGGAGCAAATGTACAAGCACAAGATCACTGAAGTTCTTGGTTCAGATGGTAAACTTGCTCAACTCGACTAATTGTAGTTGTTTTAAAAGAGCATTTTGCTAAAACAAACAAAGTCCGTTATGTCTTTTATTATAGGCATAACGGACTTTTTTATATAAGCACAAACGTTTGTTTATGGCAAAAGTATTAGTTATGTTGTTACTTTGTTAGTAGTTAAGTCAAGTTGTTCTAAAAAAGTTTAAGTGTAGAGCAGTAAATTAGAAATAACTTTGTAGCTTTGTGCTAGATTAAAGTAACTTATAGTGAAAGGTACTTGAAAGCAATTATTATAGATGAGATATAAATAAAAGAAGTAAGCATGGCAGTTACAAAACAATTGATTAAGGATATTCGTGCGTTAAACATGAAGAAATACCGAGATGCAGAAAAGGTATTTGTAGCCGAAGGGCCTAAGGTCGTTTCGGACTTATTGCCTTTGTTGCCGTGTCGACAATTGTTTGCAACCCCATCATTTATATCGTCATTGCCTAATGAATTGCGCATTAAAGTGTCGCCGTATACCGAGTTTATAGACCAAAAAACGCTTGAACGTATATCGTTACTGCGCACACCGCATGATGCTTTAGCAGTGTTTGAGAAACCAACAGAAGTTGCTGATGAAGCAAGTTTAATGCAATTACCACAAGAAGCGTTATGCTTAGCTTTAGACACAGTGCAGGACCCTGGGAATTTGGGCACAATCATTCGCATAGCAGATTGGTTTGGCATAGAACATATATTTGCGTCACATGCAACTGCCGACGTGTATGCCCCTAAGGTGGTACAAGCAACAATGGGAGCAATTGGGCGTGTAAAGGTACATTATGTTGATTTACCATTATTTTTGCAGAAGTTGCCTCGTACAGTTGCCGTGTATGGAACTTTCCTTGATGGGACAGACATCTATGAGCATCATATAAGTAACAATGGATTAATCATAATGGGTAACGAAGGAAATGGCATATCTTCGCAAGTGGCTCAATATGTAAACCAGCGACTTTATATACCGCCTTATCCCCAAGGTAGAGATACAAGCGAAAGTCTCAATGTAGCTGTGGCAACAGCTGTTGTATGTGCAGAGTTTCGTAGAAGGACTACTTTAGGAAGGAAAAAATAAGTTAGTAATCAATAGATTTGTGTTGTATTACTAAACTAAAACTTAATCATAACAACTAATTAAGTAAGCCAAGTAATTTATATAAAATAAAATGTTGAACATCTACTTTCATAACGTTGAATTGGCGTTGTATGTAGCGTTAGCAGTTTCAGCAATAGCACTGTTATTGGTATATATATTTCGATTGCGTCGTTTTAAGTTAGTAAAAAAGCATGCATCGTGGCAAATAGAGACTCAAGAGATAGAGGCGGCAACACACGAGGCTATATCGCATGATGCAGAGGGTAACTATCCTTATATTTCAGTTGTCATTCCATGCAATGAACAAAGTGCTGATATTCAATTGCTTATAGCAAATTTATTAAAACAAAACTATAAAGGCAAGTTTGAGATTATAGTAGCAGACGAAAGCCATTCTGCCGATTTGAAGGCTTTAGTTGACAACTTGAATAACAAGCATCCTAATGTAAGATACACTTTCGTGCCAGAGAGTTCGCGTTACATAGAGTTGCGTAAGTTGGCAATAACGTTAGGCATAAAAGCTTCAAGAGGGGAGTGGGTGATAGTGATAAATCCCGAAACTCAACCAGCTTCAAATGATTGGCTACAGTGCTATGTGCAGAATTTGGGTGATGACGTAGATTTTGCTGAGGCTTATTATAACTACGATGATGATGGAACATTGCTTGCTCGTAGAGCAATATTTGAGCGTATTGACGATTTCTCATTGCGTATATATGCATGGGAAAATGGTGTGGTAATAGGATGTCCCCAAGCTAATTGGGCTGTACGTAAGAATTGGTTTATAAAAGAAAATGGCTTTGCCGATAGCTTAAATATAGCATTTGGCGAAGAAGCCATATTTGCCAATTACAAGGTACGTTCAGACAATTATGTAATGCTTTGTTCTCCAGCAACGCGACTTATAGAAGAAATGCCATCATCGGCTCAACTCTCCTCACAACGCATGCAAAAAGCAGAAATCAACCGCCACTTATCTGGAGCAGCAAAATTGCAATTACTAACATCGGGCTTATCAACCTTTATGTCCTATATGTATGCATTATGTTTGTTGTTTTACACATTTATGCGTGTTTGGCATGATGTACAAGCGACAGACTATACGTCAAACTATCTATATGCAGACATTGTTGCGTTGCTTTTGTGGTGCGTAGGTTTATATATACCTCTTTATATTGTCCGTGAAGCCTTACGCACACTCGACGAGCGAAAGTACGGACTATACATTTATATTTACGAGATGTTGCGTCCGTTCCATGCTATATCTACGGCATGTAAACGTCGTATTCATCATTCAGAGTTTACACGAAAATATATTTAATAATCAAGTATAAATTTTTTGCGTTTACAGCGAAACTATAGCGCATCTTAATACTATAAAAGAACATCTAACGAAATGCCAAAAATTTCAGAACGAGCAATATTAATGCCCGAGTCGCCAATTCGAAAACTCGCTCCTTTAGCAGCTGCAGCAAAGGATAGAGGAGTGCATGTATATCATTTAAATATAGGCCAACCAGATTTGCCAACACCTCAAGCTGGTCTTGATGCGTTGCAGCATATCAACCGCAAGATACTTGAATATAGTCCGAGTCAGGGATTTCGTAGTTATCGCGAAAAGCTTACTCACTATTATGAAAAGTACAACATACATCTTTCGCCCGACGACATAATTATCACCTCTGGTGGCTCCGAAGCAGTTTTGTTTGCCTTTATGTCGTGTTTAAATCCAGGCGATGAAATCATTGTGCCCGAACCCGCTTATGCCAACTATATGGCCTTTGCAATATCTGCAGGCGCGCGTATTCGTACTATTGCTACAACCATAGAAGAAGGCTTTTCTCTGCCCAAAGTAGAGAAGTTTGAAGAGCTTATCAACGAGCGTACACGTGCCATCTTGATATGCAATCCCAATAACCCAACAGGTTATCTCTACACACGCAGAGAAATGAACCAAATACGTGATTTGGTAAAGAAATACGACCTCTACCTATTTTCTGACGAAGTGTATAGAGAGTTTATCTATACAGGTTCGCCTTATATATCAGCTTGTCATTTAGAGGGAGTAGAGCAAAATGTTGTGCTTATTGATTCTGTTTCGAAACGTTATAGTGAGTGTGGCATTCGTGTTGGTGCACTTATTACAAAGAACGAGCATGTGCGCAAGGCGGTAATGAAGTTTTGTCAAGCACGCCTTAGTCCTCCTTTGCTCGGACAGCTTGTGGCAGAAGCCTCGCTCGATGCAACACCAGAGTATGCGCGAGATGTGTACGATGAATATGTAGAGCGTCGCAAATGTTTGATAGATGGGCTTAATCGCATACCAGGAGTATATTCTCCCATACCTATGGGAGCGTTCTATACCGTTGCAAAACTCCCTGTAGATGATGCTGAAAAGTTCTGCGCTTGGTGTTTAACCGACTTTGAGTATGAGGGGCAAACCGTGATGATGGCGCCAGCTGCGGGCTTCTATACAACGCCAGGTGCAGGTCGTAACCAAGTGAGAATTGCTTATGTACTCAACAAAGACGACTTGCATCGTGCACTAATCGTGTTGCGCAAGGCTATAGAGGCATATCCTGGTAGAGAAGAGTAGAAGATCACAAAAGCCACATACCCCCTATTTGTAGATTGCATAGTTTACGAGTAGGTTGTGTGTAGTGTGCAGTTGCATACTTAAGGTGTGCTCGGTATAGATTTTAAGTATTACAAAAAGACTTTTGCATTATCACATATATATGCTATCTTTATTCTTAGCCAAACGTTTCTTTAAAGGCAACAAACATGTTGCAGAACAACATAAAGCTTCCCCTCCTGCCTTGCGAATAGCAATGGCTGGCATTGCGGTTGGTGTAGCTGTGATGATAATATCTGTATGCCTTGTGCGAGGGTTTCAGCGCGAGGTTAGTGGCAAATTATCGGGTTTTGCAGCGCACATTGAGGTTGTTGATGACAATTTCTTTGGTTCACCCGAAACCAATCCGTTGTACATCGATGATGCCACTATTCAGGCGGTGGGCAAGGCTCCAGGAGTTGTGAAAGTGCAACGTATGTCGCAAAAAATAGGGTTGTTTAAAACCTATGACAACTTTGCAGGAGTGGCTCTGAAGGGTGTTGGCGAAGACTATGATTTAAGCTTTTTAAAGCAGTATATGGTAAAGGGTGTAATGCCCCAGTTCAGTAGTAAGCGTGCAAGCAATGAGATTGTAATATCTCAAACTTTGGCCGATAAACTCAATCTGCATGTAGGCGACAAAGTCTTTAGTTACTACTTCTCGCAGACTATTAAGCAGCGTCGGTTTAAGGTGGTAGGCATTTACAACACCTATCTCAAGCAGTTTGACAACACCTATGCCATAACCGATCTTTATACAGTTAATCAACTCAATAGTTGGTTACTTGGGCAGTGTAGTGGATTAGAGGTGAAACTCCATTCGTTTGACTATTTGCATCCAGCTGTAAGCTATTTGAGCAAACATATTGGCGGAAAGACCGATCGCTATGGACATACATTCTCGATATGGGGCATAGATCGTAACCCTTATACAGCATCTACGTTATCGTGGATTAATTTGCTCGATACCAACGTGATGGTTATACTAATCATCATGATATGCGTGGCAGGTTTTACAATGGTAAGTGGCTTGCTCATACTGATACTCGAGCGTACCAACACTATTGGTGTGCTTAAGGCACTCGGTGCATCAAATAGCCGCATACGCCACACCTTTCTGTGGTATGCGTCTTTCATTGTAGTTCGTGGTATGGTGTGGGGCAATGTTTTGGGGTTAGGCTTAATACTCATTCAGCAGTATTTTCATATCATACATCTTGATCCTAACGTTTACTATGTAACCTCGGCACCAGTTGAGATTAATTGGTTATGGATAGTGGGTATAAATGTTGTAACTCTTGTTATTGACGTTTTAGCGTTAATCATACCAAGCTATTTAGTATCAAAAATTCAGCCTGCTAAGGCAATACAATTTGATTGACATAAATCATTCAAACTTTTATGTAATAGAGGTAAGTAGTTTCTCCGTATAATAGGGAGGAAAAGTCCTCTAACAAAATAAGTTAGACGATATTTCTTATTTATAAATCTGAAAACAATGAAGACAATCAAAATTCTTTTCTTATTAGCTATTTCCCAATTTGGCATAGCAACAGTTTGGGCAGACGATAGCACCCAAGCTTTTCCTGAGAAAGGAAAAACCTATGTGCTACATCGTTTTAATAACGAAAACTCTTATATGTACGAAAGCGGAAACTACCTATTTGCTTCGCCACGTACTAACACACAGAAACAGTATTGGGAGTTTATACCAACTGGCAATCCCAACTGCTATTACATTCGTAACATAACGTCGAAACGTTACGTGCAGAGTTCGCACATCACTGCTGAAACCCAAATTAGCGTAGGTAATACCCCCGTAGAGTTTGAGATTAAAAAGAATACGGTTAGTGGCGCAGCACCTAAAGGGTATTACTACATTTGCAGTACCGACCAAACAATAGATAGTTCAAAAGATGGTACATTGGGATTGAACTATCAGCAAAGTACAGGTAAAATTGTAGCCTATCACATTCGTTATAATAGAGGAAACTCATATTGGGATATTGCAGAGTCGAACTATGACTACGAAGCTCCTGCTCCCATAGAACACTCTGAATATAGCAAAAAACTTGGTGTGTACGTATTGCCTTGTGGCAGTGAAGGAGATGCTTATCTCAGCAGTTTGAATGTGAAGAGTGTAAAAGATGATGCTGTATCAGAGATGAATTATACCGCAACGTCGAAACCTTCATCATACTATTGCATGGTACGCAATGACTCTGTTTCAGTAGTTAAAAACGAAACATTTAGTTTGAGCTATGAAACAAGCGGAATGAATTCAGATTATACAGTAACAGTTTATTTTGATTGGGATAGAGATGGCGTATTCGAAACCAAACACGAATTTATGAATGCTCAAGCAGGAACGGCTGAAATCACTGTACCACAGAATGCTGTAACTGGACGCTCGCGTATGCGCATGCGAATTACCGAGAATGGTATGGATGGGGCAGAAGAAGATGTTGCAGGAATGGTATACGACTTTTTTGTGTATACTAGCGAAAAGCAGATAGATACTTCGATAGACCAAATATCGGCTGAAAGTGCCAACATCAATGATGTAAATATGGGTAGAGCTTATGCTACAGACGGACGATTAACCGACCCTAAAAAGCACAAAGGTGTTTATATACAAGCACGTCAAAAAAGAATAAAGTAAACCTAAGAAAACAACCCTATAAAGTTTTTCTCCTATATGAATTATATCAAACATATTATGGCTGGAAGCGCAGCCTTGCTTAGCATGGCAGCCTATGCACAGCAACAATCAAAGCCTAATATCATTTTCATCCTATGCGACGACATGGGATATGGCGACTTGGCTTGTTACGGACAGCCTTACATTTCAACTCCTAACATAGACCGCTTGGCTAATGAAGGCATGCGTTTTACACAAGCCTATGCAGGTAGTCCGGTTAGCGCTCCTTCGCGCGCCACATTAATGACGGGCCAACACACCGGACACACCCATGTGCGTGGTAACAAAGAATATTGGAAAGGTCGTCCACAAGTAGCCTATGGCGTGACCCACGAGCCCGATAGAGTAGGGCAGGAACCCTATTCAACCGACCACATTATACTGCCTGAAATCATGAAAGCCAATGGCTATACAACGGGTATGTTTGGCAAATGGGCTGGTGGCTACGAAGGTTCTGTCTCTACTCCAAAAACACGTGGTATCGACGAATATTATGGCTATATTTGCCAATACATGGCTCACCGTTATTTTCCAAACTTCTTAAATCGCTATAGCCCGCGCCGTGGTGATACCGACGTGATACGCATCACAATGGATCAGAACGTGCAGTATGGCGATGGTTGCACAGACGATTCGTATGCCAAACGTAAGCAGTATTCGGGCGATATGATTCATCAAGAAGCGTTAGATTGGATTGATCATCAAACAGCCGATAAGCCTTTCTATGGTTTATTTACTTACACTTTGCCTCACGCAGAGTTGTACCAACCAAACGACTCTATACTGCAAGCATACTATGGTAAATTCTGCAACGACAAAACCTTTGCTGGCGTTGATCGCTATCATGCAACAATTAACACGCACGCACAGTTTGCAGCCATGATTACGCGTTTGGATGTTTATGTTGGTGAAATAATGAACAAACTTAAGGCGAAAGGATTGGACGAAAACACAATTGTTATTTTCTCGTCAGACAACGGACCTCACGAGGAGGGCGGTGGCGACCCCGATTTCTTTGGTCGTGATGGTAAGTTGCAAGGCAAAAAACGTTCGTGCTTAGAGGGCGGCATACGTATACCGTTTATTGTGCGTTGGCCAGGACATATAAAGGCTGGACAGGTAAACGACCACGTATTGGCATTCTATGATATTATGCCCACTTTCTGCGATTTGATTGGGCAAAAGAACTATACTGAGCGTTTTGGAAACAAAAAACTTGCCCACGATTGGTTTGATGGTATATCGTTTGCTCCAACCTTGCTTGGCAATGATAGCGAACAGAAGAACCACGATTTCTTGTATTGGGAGTTTCATGAAACCAACCAAATGGCTGTGCGTAAAGGCGATTGGAAGTTGTACGTAGAGCGTGGCAAGTGTAAACTTTTCAATTTGGCAACTGACCTCCACGAGGACCACGACCTTTCGGCTCAATATCCCGAAAAGGTAAAGGAACTTGTGAAGATTATTCATGAGCAACACACCACCCCCGACGTTAAAGAGTTCAACACGGTAACGATACCATAATAAGAATAGAGGGACATTACATTCAACCTCTTGTAGAGAAAATCCATCGGTAAATATTGCATTTATCGATGGATTTATTGTTCTATTTTTCCTAAAATCGTAAAGATTAATGCGCTGAGATTTTAAAAAAATGAGGCATTAAATGTTTTTGCTGAAAAAAACGCAAAAATGACGTTTTTTGTTTTGTATTGATAATCAATGAGATACCAAACATCTAATTTTCAAAAAGGTGATAATTACTGCTTATAAACGTATTATAACACTACAAGAATGCGTGTTCTTATGGTGTTATAACACGTTTATAAGAAACTAAGGATACGTGTTCTTGCAACGTTATAATGCCGTTATAGCGTTACGAACGTCCAAATTTGCTGCAAAAACATGCCTTTTTTGCCTTTTTATCGTTCTATTTTGGGCAAAAATACGTACAAAAAAAATTGGTCAATTTTTCGGACTTTAAAGGAGATAGGTCAGCAGACGAACAACTTTAATGAAAAAATAAAAATGGCTGATACCTTCAGACAAAAGATGCCAGCCAAATATATAATAAGGTTTTAATAAGCAGCCATTATTTGTTTAAACACTTCAAACTAATAGTCCATTTAAAGTAAGAACATACAATGATACCGATTGCAAAACAAATGCTATTGATGATGAAAAACACAAAAGGCAGTCCTATTGGAAGCGAAACAACATCGCCCATGAGCAGTGATTTGGTGTAGGCCCATTGGCTAAGAACGTACAGCACTTGTGGCATAGATGCCGTGAGCAATGCTATGCTTACGGGAATGGACGTGAGTAACATTAATATGAACACCAACCCTAAAGCATGCTTAAACGCAAAGCGTATGCTCGGGGCAAATGCCTTTTTGTAAAGTGCATGACGCATAGCGCAAAGCACACTATACGAAAAGAGGTAGAGAGCTATGAAGGGAATTGCCAATAGACCCCAAATGGTGCTCTTTATCGAAAGTATAACAAAAGGCAATGAGGCTAATAAAAACAATAGTAGAGAAAATAATTTTGTTTTGACCATACGCAACATGCAATGAATATCGGTTTTATCAATGGCAAATGGCAAACGTTTTGGCATGCTATTGTGTTCGTAGTAATGATGGATGATCCTATATTGCTTAGCCGCAACGCATAGACTGCTAAAGAAGCAAAACATAAAACTAACAGATAGTGCAACAATGTTGCTTGGGGTGGGAGTGGCCAATAGTTTTACAAGGTCAGTTTGTCCGCCCGACTCTTTTAGCAGCAAAGCAGGCAATAGCTGCTCACAAGCATATTGCACTGTAAATTCGGTAAAAAGAGCATAAGCTATGCTTGCTATGAGCAGATAAGGCCATAGGTTGCACAAATAATCCTTCCAATTGAGCACAATCATTCTCCATGCATCTGCCATGCATGCCTTGATGCTTCTTTCTTTATTAAAAACGATGTTCGCACTCATAATAATATTCAGTTTGCTCTATTTTGTTTGTGTATATCCCTCTTTTTTCAGAAAGTCTAATAGTCCCTGTTTATGCTCGCCTTGGATGATAATGATGCTGTCTTTAACAGATCCTCCAACACCGCAGTGCTGTTTAAGCGTTTTACAAAGTTGGTTAATGTCATCTTGTGCACCAATAAATCCACTGACGAGTGTAACAGTTTTTCCAGCTCGCCCTTTCTTTTCGACAGAAAGTCGTAGCTTTTGCTGATTGTTTGGGAGCGTAGTAGGCTCTTCGGTGGCATCGTCTTCGTATGTAAAGTTGGGATTAGTTGAGTATACCACCCCCTTACGCTTCTTTCTCTCCACTTGGTTTGACGCAGTATTGTTCTCTGCTACAGCGTCTTGACTCTCGTGTCCCGTTAATGCTTGAAGCGCATCTTTCCAATCGGTCATGATATTGAGTATATTTAAAACGTGAAGTAGATATTCAGAGCCAAAGCCCTAAATATCTACTCACTGCGTGGGGTTATTATAGCGGTTTATGCCTTTAGGCAACCGATAATTTCGTGAATATCTTTGATTCCATGATTGTCGAGCCATTCGTTTATGCCGTCGATAACCTTAATGGTTGTAGTAGGGTCGATGAAGTTGGCTGTACCTATTTCGATAGCCGAAGCACCCGCCATCAAAAACTCTATGGCATCGGCAGCATTCATGATACCTCCAAGCCCAATTACGGGTATCTTCACGGCTTTGGCCACTTGCCATACCATGCGCAAGGCTACGGGCTTAACACACGGACCGCTCAGCCCACCCGTACCAATGCTCAAACGTGAGGCGCGTCGTTCTATATCAATGCTCATGCCCATCAGGGTGTTGATGAGCGACACACTGTCGGCACCTTCGGCCTCAACAGCTTGTGCAATTGACGCAATGTCTGTAACATTGGGCGAGAGTTTCACTATGAGTGTCTTGTGATACTTTTGTCGTACGGCACGTACCACACTGGCGGCTCCTTCGCAAGTTACACCAAAAGCCATGCCTCCGCTCTTAACGTTTGGACATGAAATATTGAGCTCAATGCCAGGAATGCCTTCAAGAGCATCGATGCGAGCAGCACATTCAGCATAATCCTCTGGCGAGTTGCCAGAAACGTTTACAAGCACATTGCTCTTAATGTTTTTAAGTTGCGGATAAATGTGGTTGCAAAAGTAATCAACACCCTTATTTTGGAGTCCAACACAATTGAGCATGCCCGATGCGGTTTCGGCCATACGAGGATAGTCGTTGCCCTCACGTGGGTGGAGCGTAGTGCCTTTTACAATAAAACCGCCAAGACGCTCGAGGTCTATAAAATCGGCAAATTCAATGCCGTAACCAAATGTGCCAGAGGCAGTAAGTACGGGGTTTTGGAGCTTTAAATCTCCTATTTTAACGTTTAATTGAGCCATGACAATTCATTGATATTAAATACGGGACCATCTTTGCATACACACAGGTTGTGGCCATCTGCCATTTTTTCTACACAACACAAGCATGCCCCTAAACCGCAAGCCATGAGGTTTTCGAGCGAGGCCTCACATGGTGTGTTTACAGAGTTAGCCCATCGAGCCACAGCCATCATCATAGGTTTAGGCCCACAGGTTGATACATAGTCGAATGTTTCGTTGCTAAGTATGGAGTGGTTAGTAACAAATCCTTTTTCGCCTTTCGATCCATCTTCGGTTGTTACATAAACTCTTCCGTAAAGTTCAAATTGATCGAGTTGCATCAAATCGTTGCCAGTGCGTCCTCCTAACAGAAAAACGGGTTCGCAACCAGCTTCTTTTAGCATTTTGCCAAAATAAAGAAGGGGAGCAGTGCCTACACCACCGCCTACAAGCAACACCTTTTTGCCGTCTTGTTGGGGCATTGTAAAACCATTGCCAAGAGGAAACATACAGTTTAATAAGTCACCCTTTTTACACATGGCCATGTGTTGGGTTCCATCGCCTACTTCGTGAACTAAAAGCCACATTTGATTGTTGGCATAGTCTACAAAATTAACAGATATAGGACGGCGCAAGAAGGTAGAGGAAGAATCTTTAACGAGCACCTCAACAAATTGTCCTGGCATTATCTCAGGAAGCAATCCGCATGTAGGCTCAAGTTTCAGAAGTACATACCCACTGCGTGGAAACTCAACAGCCGCAACCCGAAGGTCTTTAACATATTTCTTCATGTAACAATTTTGTTTGTTGTGATTGTTGTTAAGTATGTATCCAAATTCTATGTCGATATGTAAGACATAACCATATAAATCAATTTTGAATACCTACTTATTTGTGCAAATTTACATAAAAACAACTAATAAGCTCTCTTAGCTGTGGCCTTTCTTAAATAATAAACAATAAAAATGCAAAAGAGACCACATGCGCCCCGTAATAACATTTTTTTTGCTTATAAATCTTTAATGTTCTGCATACATGTACTATCTTTGCATGTCAAAACAGAATAGATAATATTATAGATAATAGATATGAAATTTACCGAACGTACTGGACTTAACCTTTATAAGGTGAACGAAGATGTGCTCAAGGAATGGGACAAGCAAGACTTGTTTCATAAAAGTATGAGCGAACGTGAGGGTTGCCCTTCATTTGTGTTTTTCGAAGGACCTCCCTCTGCTAATGGTCATCCAGGCATTCACCATGTAATGGCGCGTACCATCAAGGACGTGTTCTGCCGTTACAAGACAATGCAAGGATTTCAAGTTAAGCGTAAGGCCGGTTGGGATACACACGGACTTCCTGTTGAACTTGGTGTAGAAAAAGAACTTGGCATCACTAAAGAGGATATAGGTAAATCTATTTCTATTGAAGATTATAACGCCCGTTGCCGTCAGAATGTGATGAAGTTTACACAAGAGTGGACAGACTTGAGTCACTTGATGGGGTATTGGGTGGATATGGAACATCCATATATCACATACGAGAACTCTTATATAGAAACCCTTTGGTGGTTGCTTGGACAATTGTATAAGAAGGGACTTCTCTATAAGGGATATACCATTCAACCTTATTCACCAGCAGCAGGTACGGGCTTGAGTTCGCACGAGTTGAACCAACCCGGATGCTATCGCGATGTAAAGGATACAACGGTTACTGCTCAGTTTGCAGTGCTTGATCCTAAGCCCGAAATGACTAAATGGGGTAAACCATACTTTATTGCTTGGACAACCACTCCTTGGACATTACCCTCAAACACTGCTCTTTGTGTTGGTCCTAACATCGACTATGTAGCAGTTGAAACATTCAATCCTTACACGGGCGAACCTATGACTGCTGTTGTGGCACAATCTCGCTTGGCTGCCTACTTTAAGGCTGAAGGCGAAAATGCTGACTTTGAAGCATACAAACATGGCGACAAGGTAATTCCTTATCGCGTGGTAGGTCATTGGAAGGGTAGCGAACTTGTAGGTATGCACTACAAGCAACTTATGCCATGGGTTAAACCCACAGAAAAGATTGAAGACAATGCGCCTAAATGGGTAAACGAGTATGCAACGGCTCATCCTGAAAAGTGCTTTGAATCGGGCGTAGACAAATTTGTTGAGTTAGAAGAAAAGGCATTCCGCGTAATTGGTGGCGACTATGTTACTACAGAAGATGGTACGGGTATTGTACACATCGCACCAACCTTTGGTGCAGACGATGCCAAGGTTGCTAAAGCTGCCGAAATCCCTTCGTTGTTCTTGATAAACAAGGCTGGCGAAACTCGCCCAATGGTAGACCTTACTGGTAAATACTACTTGTTGGACGAGCTATGCGACAACTTTGTTAAGCAATGTGTAGACGTTGAAGCTTATAGCCACCATGCAGGCGACTATGTGAAGAATGCGTATGCTCCAGAATTTAATAAGGACGGCAAGTATGACGAAAAAGCCGCTGCTAAGGCAGAGGATTTGAACATCATCATCTGTATGGAAATGAAGCAGCGTGGCGAAGCTTTCAAAATCGAAAAGCATGTTCACAACTATCCACACTGTTGGCGTACGGATAAGCCAATTCTCTATTACCCTCTTGATAGTTGGTTTATTCGCAGTTCTGCACTGAAAGAACGCATGATGGAATTGAACAATTCAATCCATTGGAAACCTGCTTCTACAGGCTCGGGACGCTTTGGAAAATGGCTTGAAAATCTTAATGATTGGAATTTAAGCCGTTCACGTTATTGGGGTACTCCACTACCAATATGGCGTAATGCAGAAACACGCGAGGAGGTTTGTATAAGCTCTATCGAAGAACTATATAATGAAATAGAAAAGAGTGTGAAGGCTGGTATAATGACCTCGAACCCTCTGAAGGAGAAAGGTTTTGTGCCTGGTGATTATTCTTCTGAAAACTATCACCGTATAGACCTCCACCGTCCCTATGTAGACAATATTGTGCTTGTATCACCAACAGGAAAGCCAATGAAGCGTGAGGCCGACTTGATTGACGTATGGTTCGATTCAGGTTCTATGCCTTATGCCCAAATACATTATCCTTTCGAAAATAAAGAACTGCTCGACAAGCGCATTGTTTATCCTGCAGACTTTATAGCAGAGGGTGTAGACCAAACTCGTGGTTGGTTCTTTACGCTCCATGCCATTGCAACTATGGTGTTTGATAGCGTAGCTTTCAAGGCCGTAATCAGTAATGGCTTGGTACTCGACAAGAACGGAAACAAAATGTCGAAGCGTTTGGGTAATGCTGTTGAACCTTTTGGTGCTATCAAGAAGTATGGCTCCGACCCATTGCGTTGGTACATGATAACTAACTCTTCGCCTTGGGATAATTTGAAGTTTGATGAAGAAGGTGTGCAAGAGGTAGCACGTACGTTCTTTGGTAAACTATACCAAACTTACTCGTTCTTTGCCATGTATGCCAATGTGGATAACTTCGACCCAGAGGTTGCACAGGTGCCAATTTCTGAACGTCCAGAGATTGATCGTTGGATTCTTTCAGAACTCAATACGCTGATAAAGGATGTTACGGCGGACTTTGAAGACTATGAACCTACTAAGGCAGGTCGTCGTATACAAACGTTTGTTATCGACAATTTGTCTAATTGGCACGTGCGTTTAAGTCGTAAGCGTTTTTGGGGTGGCGGTATGAACACTGATAAACTGAGTGCCTATCAAACGCTTTACACTTGCTTGCTAACTGTGGCTAAACTCATGTCGCCAATCGCGCCATTCTATGCAGACCGCTTGTATCACGACCTTACTGACGGAGTGAAGGGAGTTGCAGAGAGCGTACACTTGGCACAGTTCCCTAAAGCAGATGAAACTGCTATCGACAAAGTGCTCGAACGCCGAATGGAATTGGCACAAAAGGTTTCTTCAATGACTCTTTCTTTGAGAAAGAAGGAACATGTTATTGTGCGTCAGCCACTTCAATGTATTTCTATCCCTGTAACTGATGCAGAACTTCGCAACGACTTAGAGTCTGTAAGTCAGCTCATCCTTGATGAAGTAAACGTTAAGGAACTTCGCTATGCCGATGCAAACATGCTCGAAAAGAAGGTGAAGTGCAACTTCCGTGTAATGGGTAAGAAGTTTGGCAAGTTGATGAAAGCTGTGAACGCTGCGGCTACGGCTCTCGGTCAAGATGATATCAATAAACTCGAAGTTGAAGGTGTGCTCTCACTAATAGTTGAGGGACAAACAATCGAAATCGAACGCTCTGATGTTGAGATTATAAGCGAGGATATGCCGGGTTGGACAGTGGCTAACGATGGTGCTTTGACTGTGGCACTCGACCTTGAACTAACGCCAGAACTCCGCAATGAAGGTCTTGCACGCGAGATTGTAAAGCGTATACAAACCTTCCGTAAGGAAAGTGGTTTCGAGATTACAGACCGCATTAAGGTGGTGTTTGAGCCCAACGAACAACTTGAGAAAGCTGTTGCTTCGTTTAAAGATTATATAGCATCTCAGGTGTTGGCAGATAGCATAGACTTTTCTGCAACCCTTACTGGCGATGTAACTGAGTTTGATTTTGATGAGTTTAAGTCGAAAGTAAACATCAGTCGATAAACATATAAAAGTGCAAATATGCAAAGTGCTGCATTTTTCTCTATGATAATGTTGATGCAACTATTTCATGGAAGAAGGTAGAATTTTGCGTATTTGCATTTTATTGATATAAACAGAAGAGTAGGCGTTGCTCTGAAGGTTAGTTTACTTGTTTCATTACCCCAAGAGAAAAGGTTAGGCAAATAAACGAATTGGTATATAAAATGATAAAAATTTAAAACCATGGAAGAGAAAAAACGTTATACAGATGAAGAACTCGAGGAGTTTAAGCAGATTATACTGAAAAAGTTAGATGTTGCGCAGCATGACTATCATCAGATAATGGACACGCTGAGCAATAGTAATAGCAATGATGTAGAAGACACAATGTCCACCTACAATGTGCTTGAAGAAGGCTCAATGTCTCAGAGTAAAGAAGAACTTTCGGATATGGCAAGTCGCTTACAAAAGTTTATTAAAGCCCTTCAAGCAGCTCTTCTGCGTATTGATAACAAAACCTATGGAATATGTCGGGTAACGGGAAAACTCATACCCAAAGAGCGATTGCGTGCGGTTCCTCATGCCACATTAAGCATTGAAGCGAAACAAATGAAGAACCATAAGGCTTAACAAAGACTTTGCGTTCATCCATAGTAGATTATAATTAGACATAGCAGATGATAAGTAGGCATCAAGTCTATGTGTGCAAATTAAAACAGACAAAAACAGACATTATATATTATGCGACGTTCGATAGTTGCCATACTTGTGGTGCTGATTGTAATTGTAGTAGATCAGCTAATTAAAATAGATATAAAGACAACCTTCACACTTTGTGAAAACCACGCTATATTAGGTGATTGGTTCCATTTGGTGTTTATCGAAAACAGAGGTATGGCTTTTGGCATGCATTTTATAGGAACCATGTTTTTGGCTCTATTTAGAGTTGCTGCAATCATTTTCTTTAGCTATGCGCTATGCCGTTTAGTAAAAAATAAGTGCCCCTATGGATTGGTTGTATGCATGTCGATGATTATAGCAGGGGCTATGGGTAACATCATAGATAACATGTTTTATGGCTTGATATTTACCGAGAGCACGTATTACGAAACAGCTCACATGGTAGCATTAGGTCAAGGTTATGGCTCTTTCTTATCAGGTAAGGTGGTAGATATGTTTTATTTCCCTTTGTTTGAATGGCCTAAGTGGATGCCCATAGTAGGAGGTGATACCTTTTTTGGTGCAATATTTAATTTTGCAGATGCTTCAATAAGTTGTGGGGCAGTAGCTTTGATAATATTTTATCATAAGTACATCTCAAAATTAGAATTGTTGTTTAAGAAGTAATAATATTACAAAGGTATGAAGCTTTTACATACAGCATTGAATTTTGTTCTACTTGCTTCTCTCATTTTTGTTCAAGCATGCAAGCCGAGTGCTCCTAAAGATGTGCTGAAGATGAAGGCTATAGAAAACGTTCTATACGACTATCACATGGCACAAGCACTTGCAGAGCAAACACATCCTGACAGTGTGGCATATTATACACGTTTTTATCAGCAGGCAGTATTTCAAAAGCATAATATAACAAAGACTGATTTTGATCATTCTATGGAATATTATGAACGTCATACAGACCAGTTGAAAAAGATATATGAGCACCTTGCAGAACGCTTTGGGGGCAGTATAAATTCTGATGCAATGCCAGGCAACATATTGGTGCAGTCGTCTGTTAAGGGAGACACTTTAAGCATTTGGCGTGGTCCATCGAGCGTGTTATTGTCATCGCAAGGAGTTAATCGCTTTGTATATACGCAGCGTGCTGATACATCGCTTCAGGCGGGAGATCAATTGCAGATGACGTATAATGTAGATTGGTTTTATCACGAAGGCGAAAGACGTGGTATAGCGCAAGTGATAGTTCGTTACGAGGGAGACTCAATAGCAGTAATGCAGCAGTATTTCTATGCAAGCGGGCAGCAGTATATGTCGCTAACGTTGGGTAATCGTAAAGTGAAACGCATTGATTGTTTTGTTTATCAGTGTGCTCCTTGGGCAGACCGTGTAAGAGTTTTGTTGTTGTCAAATATCAAAATGTATCGTTTGCGCAGCCATGATAAAGAAGCAAAAAGCGAGCAAGTTTCAAAGAGTAAGAAAGCTGTTTTAGATAGTACCAAACATCGCATACTTAATCCGCAAATTCGCGTACGCGATAGTTTAATTAAGTCTGAAAAGGCAGAAGAACGCAAGCCTCACTTTTTATAAACGCCTCCCTCATTTTTTATAAAACAAAGAGTGAAGGATCTATAAACAGAGTGAAGATATATTCTATAAACAAAGAGTAAAGAAAAACCGATTAGAGTGGCTTTAAATATGTTTTTAGAGCCACTCTAACGTTTATTTAACCATTAGTATAGTTGATGATATGAAGAATAAAAGAATAGCTTATCCGCGTGTTATTTTCCCCTCTGGAGAGGTATTACGCAATGAGGTGATAGAGTTTGATGAGAATGAAAATGTGGTCAATCATTTTCCGCTTAAACAAGAACTTCCATTTGTAGAATGGCACAACGAAACGTTTGTAATAGAATGTGATAAATAAAGAATGAGAATGTGATAAATGAGGAAAGAGGATATAATAAATAAAAAGAGAGAGAAAAGAAACTATATTAAATTTCTTTTCTCTCTCTTTTATGTGGGCGTTGACGGATTCGAACCGCCGACCCTCTGCTTGTAAGGCAGATGCTCTGAACCAGCTGAGCTAAACGCC
>CAKQOG010000032.1 GCA_934255485.1 uncultured Prevotellamassilia sp.
GACCGCTTGCCAGCCTACATTGTGAGTAAGGTAAAGGTCTATGATAAGCAAGGAGAACTGAGTGAACTGACGGGACGAGACATGCACGATAAGCAATATGTGATGGACGTGCATTTGAAGCGTGAATACCTTGGCACCTGGATGGCCAAACTTGAAGCAGACGTTGCTACTGAAAAGCTATGGGGCGGACAAGGCTTCTTGATGCGTATGGACGATCGGCAGATGCTTAGCATTAATGCAGATATTAACAACTTCAATGAAGAACGAAAAATGTTGGATATGCTCAATATGGCTGATCGCTATTCAACGGGAAGACATAAAAATAAAGTAGCTAATATTGAGTATTATTTTGAACCCAACAATACTTGGCGCTTTAGTAGCAACGCCTCCGTACAGCAAAAAGAGCAAAAGACTTATACGTGGACGAATACGGAAACATTCCTCACGCCCGATAACCTCATGGCGAAGAATAAAACCTTCGTTTCAGACAAAGACACGCGTATTAACGCTTATGCCGCCCTTCGCGCCAGACAAACGAAGAAGTGGCAGAGCGAACTAAAGTTTGACTTTACTTTTGACAATATGCGCAATGCACAAGATGCCCTTACACTTGCCTTTTGGAAAAGGGGAGATCAGGATTGGCATACTTGGGAGGTGGATAGCATTTGGAATAATGTAACGCGCTTGTCATCAGACGACATGCTTTACACGCTACTCAATCCTACACTACAAAAGCAAAAAACGTTTACTTACAAGCCCGAGTGGAAAACATCATTGGTTTTAGGTGGCAACCCCTTTAATATAGACTTGCAAGTAAATCATAACAATGTACAAAACGACTTGTACAATAATTATAAGTTAGACTATCTGAACACACAAGACAACGACCACCGTCGCATCTATAATAATCATACGGAACACAATACGACGGTTGATGCCACGATAGATTATGGCTACAAGTACTTTAAAAACGATAAATATGATGGTGTATTTACCCCTTACGTAGCCTTTAACCATACCTACGGCAACTTATCACACCCTTACTATCGTTTGGAACGTATGCAAGAGTGGTCAGATGCATTGGATTGGACAAAAGGTTCGTTAGGCATATTGCCCGATGGCGAATGGCAAACTATTTGTTTTGACAACGAGAACAGTTATTATAGCAAAGAAAAGAAGCAAACGGGTAGTGTCGGTATGCGTCTTTCGCACAAACTAACAGGACTAAAGCGTGGCAATATTCAATTCGATGCCGACTTGTGTGCCGTGCTTCAATACAAGCATTTGGACTATCAACGTAACGAGCAATCCTACAATATCGAACGCCATGCCTATTCATTCCATCCTACACTAACCATGGAGTATAGGTCGAAAGGGATACATAAGTGGTCGCCCGAACTCCGACTCAACTACACAAGTGAACACCAACTGCCCAACCTACTCAACATGCTTCAGATAGAGGACAATGCCGACCCTCTCAGCCTTTTCCGCGGCAATGCATCACTTCAGGGCGAGTACGCTCATCGGTTAGCTTTACGCTATGGCATGAGTCAACGTAAGACTCGACACAATATGTATATTTCGTTACAGTACACTCGCACGCATAACAACATCGTTGCATCTTCTATCTACAATGCAGAGAATGGTGGACGCATCTACGAAATGGTTAACACCAATCGCACTCATGCCACTAATGGTGACATTGGTTATGGTATGCCCCTCGACAAGAGACAGGACTTCTATATCACCTTCTCTGTGCGAGGCAACTATCATCAGAATGCCGACTTGTCACACATTAACGCGACAACAGAAAAGGGAGGCTTATTGCAACAATATGGAATAATGCCTAATGCAAAACTTCGCGGTGCGATAGGCAATAATTTCCGTTTCTCAACAAGTTGGCGCACCTCGTTCAGCACCATTAAGCAAAACAACATGGATACGCGTTATCGCGAAACAAAATTGTCTGCCGACTTTAGTTGGAATTTGCCTTGGAAATTTCAGTTAGCGTCTGACTTTTGTGCCAATATCTACAATGGTTTTGCTGATGCCTCTATTAACAAGGCTCATTGTCAGTGGAACGCTTCTTTGGCACGCTGTTTCTTGTCAGACCAATTGTCTGTTAAACTGATAGCCAATGGCATACTTACCCCGAAAAACAACATTTATTCAAGTATCAATGCCACAAGTCGTGTAGAATCTTACACAGACATCCTACCACGCTATTTTATGCTGAGCGTTGTCTATTCTTTGGATTGGACGCAAAAGAGTAAACGAAACACGAAATGATAAATAAATTTCCACTCTATACGCAGAATGAGGCGATGGATTGCGGTCCTGCCTGTCTGCGTATGGTTGCAAAATATTATGGACATCACTATTCACTGAAAACACTTTGAAAAAAATGTTTTATCACGCGAGAAGGTGTAAACATTATTAGGCATTAGTGAGGCAGCAAAGAATATAGGATTTCATACGAATGGTGTAATAATAACGCTCTAAAAATTAACGAATGAGGCATCTTTACCCTATATCTTGCATTGGAATCAGAATCACTTTGTTGTATGCTATAATGTAAGGAAACGCAGGAACGATTCTTTGCAATTTCAAATAGCCGACCCTGCTTCTCAATTACTCACCTATAATCAACAAGAATTTTGTAAGTGTTGGTTGGGAAAGTCGCAACCTAATGAGTCCGATCAAAGTTGTTCTGTAAGCATCGTCATCTATGATTGGCAGAAGTTTAACAACATCTAAAAAAGAAAAATAAAGTATCGGAAATTCGTAATTTGTACAGATTTGTATAATTTTGCAAATGATTTACTCGTATGGATAGGCAAATCACAAAATCATAACACAAGATTTTGAATCGTAAGAATGCAGAGGATAACCCATAAGAGAATAAGAATTTCATGGCTCTTGTTATTGGTCTACATACCCATGATGATTGCCGTTACGTTTCACCACCATGGTGAAGCGCAGGGAGTTAACTCTGTATTTTATTGTGAAGACTGTGCCCATCACATTCACCACGATGGGCATCTATTGGCCTTTCAGCATGGGATGCACGAGTGTGTGCTTTGCCAAATGCAGCATACTCCTTATTTGGTACCCACCTTGTTGCTCTGGACGGTAGCAGTCGTTTTCTATTACATCATTCGTAGAACAGTTTGCCCCAAATGCAAACTCATGGCGAATGATGCCATTAACCCAAGAGCACCACCTTATAATATACGATAACATACAACGTGATTATAATATTATATAGGATAATACTTATATAGGATTATACACAACATGATTTTTGGGCATTTGCATTTAAGAATGCAAATGCCCAAGGGTATGTTTTGCTCGTTTGAATCGAAATATAATAAGGAAAAATAATGAAGACAACTATATTGAAAATAATTTTGCCAATGAGCCTATGCTCGTTAGCAACAGCCCCAGCTATGGCTATAAACGAAGCTAAAGAAGACTCTATCAAGCACTTGCCTATCACCGAAACAGATGTAAAACTGAACGATGTTGTGGTAACTGGACTTACGGGTTCCCAAAAACTCAAGCAGTCTCCAGCACCAGTCTCCATCATCAGTCCACGTCAACTGGAAGTCCAGCCTTCCACCAATATCATAGATGCCATCGCCCATCAGCCTGGCATCTCTCAAATCACCACGGGCAGTGGCATCTCCAAGCCTGTGATTCGTGGTTTGGGTTACAATCGCGTGGTGGTTGTAAACGATGGTATCCGTCAAGAAGGACAGCAATGGGGAGATGAGCATGGTATTGAGATAGATCCCCATTCCGTGCATTCCGTAGAAATTCTGAAAGGGCCTGCGAGCCTCATGTATGGTTCTGATGCGATGGCTGGAGTTATCATCTTTCATCAGGCACCTACGCTTCCTAAAGGTGACATGAGAGCCAACTTCTCCACTGGCTATCAATCGAACAATGGACTCTTTGAGTACTCGCTCAACTTTGCGGGAAACAAGGGAGGTTTTGTTTGGAACACTCGATACAGCGGAAAGATGGCGCATGCCTATAAGAATAAGTATGATGGCTATGTGTTTGGCTCTTCGTTCCGCGAGCAAGCCTTCTCTCAGATGCTGGGCTTCAATTATCGACAGGGTTACTCGCATCTTACCCTGGATTATTATCATCTCACCCCTGGTATCGTAGAGGGAGAACGCAATGAGGAGACCGGCGAACTGGAAGTGCCCGATGGATATAATATCAAGGGATATGGCAAACCGATACCTTACCAGCAGATACATCATTACAAGGCTGTTCTCGACAATTCTTGGTATTTGGGAGATGGTAACCTGAAGCTTCTCCTTGGCTATCAACAGAACAGAAGACAGGAGTTTGAAGAGGAAGAGAATCCTAGCGAGTGTGGGCTTGACTTCATGCTCCATACCGTGAATTACGACTTGCATTACTTGTCGCCCGAGATGAACGGTTGGAAATTGTCAACTGGTATTAATGGCATGTGGCAACAATCCCTCAACAAGGGTTCGGAGTTTCTGATTCCGGCTTATCTCCTCTTCGACTTTGGATCCTTTGCCAACGTCAGCAAGCAAGTGGATAGATGGAATTTCAGCGGAGGCATCCGATACGACCATCGCCATCTTCATAGTGATGCGTTGAAAGAGGATGATGAGTGGCGTTTCACGGCATTCAAACGTGTTTTTGAGGGATTGACTGGTAGCATCGGCATGACCTACGAACTGAACGACAACTTCAACATGAAGATGAACCTTTCTCATGGTTTCCGAGCTCCTAATATCAATGAGTTGGCGGCAAATGGTGTGCATGAGGGAACGATGCGCTATGAACTTGGCAATGTGGATCTCCATCCGGAGCATAGTTGGCAATTAGACTTGGGACTGGATTATACATCTTCCTTGGTCTCGGTACAGCTGGCTCTCTTTGCCAACCGTATCAACAACTATATCTTCAGTGAGAAGATGGCTGACTCAAATGGAAAAGAAGTTTTGATAGACGGGACTCCTGCCTATCGTTTTGCCGCAGGTGATGCTCGTATTTGGGGCGGTGAGGCGAGAGTGGATGTGCATCCTGTACCACACTTGCATATCGGTAACAGTTTCTCATACGTCAACTCCGTGCAGTTGCGTCAGCCTAAGGGGGCGAAATACCTGCCTTTCACTCCTGCGCCTTGTTGGAATGCGGATGTCAAGTATGAGTTTGTGTGCAATGGCCGCACATTCGACAATATCTTCTTGAAGTTAGCCACCAGTTGCTATCTTCGCCAGAACCATTACTATGCGGCGAATGGCACAGAGACAGCCACTCCTTCTTATACACTATTGAACGTGTATATGGGCACAGACATCAAAAAACGTGGCAAGCGCATTCTCTCGCTTTACCTATCAGGTGAGAACTTGACCAACCGGGCTTACCAAAGCCATCTAAGCCGTCTGAAATACTTGGACGTGAACAAAGTGACGGGAAGAATGGGTGTATATAACATGGGCAGGAACTTTACAGTCAAGGTCGTGGTTCCTATAGAGTTGTAGTTGCTTATCGTTGCATCTAAGAGGCTTTAGGTTGCTACTTGACTGTACCCCATTACACCAATGAGATAATTACGATTTTAGTTACTATCATTCCACCTAAAACTTTGGGGGATAATATCGTGATAGTGTTACTGGGATTAGTACATAAGTTCTGAAGATATAAGTAGGTATTCAAAATTAATTTATATATCGTATCTGCATTAATCAATATGAATTTTGAGCACCTACTTATCACTCCAAATTCAAAAAGCCCAAAACGTGAACATTTATTGACATTCTGAATTTTCAAAATAGAGATGGATTGGGCTACTTTTGGGGCAAAAATCCTCTGTTTTTTACCTTTACATCGGATGTTGAGATACAAGGATACGTATTCTTGTGCTACTATCATACGTTAGTGAGCTGCTTACAAACGTGTTCTTGTGGCATAAGGATACGTATTCTTATGCCACAAGAAAGCCTTTATAAGGATAATTGGCTATGTATTTTTATTTCAAAAAGATTTAACTCGCTGATATTCAATAAGTTATGAAATTCAGTCAAAATTTCGTTATTTTGAGCTATGCAAAATATTTTTTACTGAGTGGCTCTTAATGAAGTTTACAAATGTTAATAAGAGGCTTCAAACATCCACAAAAAAAGAGAATTACCAATATAAATGCCGCTTAAAAAGTGGCGATTATATTGTTAATCCTCCATTAAGTTGTTTTCATCGTTATCTTGCCTTGCAAAATAATTGTGGGCAAGAGATACCTACATGAAAAGTTTTACTTCAGCGATACTGAAATTTCTTTGTCGCTTTCAGTTACATCGAGTTTACCCTCGCGTAGCAACCAACCAAGGCCAAGATACAAGTCCTTGTCAGAACGAGTTTTAATAGCTTTCTTTATTTCCTTGCCTGTTAGTTTACCACCCTCATTAAGGGCTTCCCAAATTTTACCGGCCAATTCACCAGCTTTTTCTTCAAACATGTTATTATAACTGTTAGTTAAACATTTTGCCATCGGGACAAGGTTGTTAATATCCCTTAGACGCTTGCAAATTTAATAGTTTTTTTCAAAATCATATACTTTTTCGTTGTAAATCAACCGAATAGGATTTTTTTATATCACAAACTGCACTCTTTAGTTGTCAAAATCCTTATTTTTATGTACATTCGCAACACTATTCATTTGTTTTCCGTACTATTTATCTTCTCAAAATCACATGAGTTTGTTAGTTTATAGCGCCTCAGCGGGTTCGGGCAAAACCTACACTTTAGCTCTTAAATACATATCATTGGCACTCAAATCCGATAAACCTAATGCTTTTACTTCTATCCTTGCGGTAACGTTTACCAACAAGGCTTCGGGCGAGATGAAAGACCGCATACTGGGCCAGCTCTACAATCTTGCACATGGTGGACTCGATAAGGGGTTTCTTAACGACACCATGCGCGAGACGCAACTTTCTGCTGCCGAGGTGTGCCAAAGGGCGCAAAACGTTCTTTATGCCATTATGCACGATTACGACCATTTTAAGGTTGAAACGATTGATTCTTTCTTTCAGTCGTTGCTTACAAACATGGCACACGAGTTGAAACTTAGCAGAAGTTTTAAGGTGGATTTAGATGACGAGCTGGTTGTTAGTCAGGCTATCGACCGCATGTTGCTAACACTAAATCAGCGTGGAAACAAAGAGCTTATAAACTTGGTGATGGACTTTATGGACCGCCATATCGACGATGATAAGGGGTGGAACATCGACCGCGACTTGAAGGCTTTTGCTAAAAACAATCTCTTTCGCGACCCTTACACCCAAAACGAGGAAACAATTGGCGCTGTGACAAGCAACCAAAAACTCTTGCGCGAAATTCATAAGTCGTTGCGAAACTATATAGCCGATATCGACAACGAAATAGACCAAATAATACAAGGTATCGACGAAGTTGCACACAATTGGAATGGTGAAAAAAGCAGTGCTTTTACAACTGCTACAAACACAAGCAAAATTAAATCTGCTGGCATTAACTGCGATGCTCTACCTGCTACTTTTGCTAAAGTAGCCAGCAATGCAGCGGCTATCTTTAAAAAGGCCTACAAGCCTACAGATGACGACATCAGCGGTGCAAATGATTTATCAGCCTATATCAGACAATACTATGGCCTTTGCGAAAAGAACCAAATGGCTTACAACACGTGTAAACTCATCTTGCAAAACCTCGACACTTTGGCGCTATTAGGGGCTATTAACCGCGAGGTAACAAATATAACGAGCGAGAATGGAACGTTTCTATTGGCCCGCACCCCCGAACTTTTTAGCCGCATGGTGCAAGGTAGCGATGCCTCTTTTGTGTTTGAAAAAGCAGGCACCAGCTTTCGCCACATCATGATAGACGAATTTCAAGATACCTCGCACATGCAATGGCGAAACTTTAAGACGCTACTCTTTGAAAACCAAGCTCAAGGAGACGAGAGTATGCTTGTTGGCGACGTAAAACAGAGCATTTATCGTTGGCGCGATGGCGATTGGAGCATTCTGTTTAACATTAAAAACGAAATGCCACAAGCACACGTTGAGCCTAAGGTAGACAACTTTAGAAGCCTCCCCATGATAGTGCGTTTTAACAACGCTTTCTTTACGAAAGCGGCTTTGCTTGCCGACGATAAAGAGTGGACTCCACCAACCAATTGGCAGCAAACAACTGAGCGAATGATGCCCATCATTGTGGGCGAGGAAGCGCAATCTGATGCCACTCTTATCGAGCGCATCTATCAAGATGTTGAGCAAAATCCACGTAGTAACAAGGGTACTGGATATGTGCGTGTTGAAACCTTTGAATACGGAACAACCATTGAAGAGCGTCTGCAAAATCTTTACGACACCATTGCCTATATGCACAAAGAGAGAGGGGTGCCTTACAACGAAATGCTCATTCTTGTGCGCAAAAATTCTGAGGCTGAAAGCATCGTTAGCTACATGGCAGAGATTGACGGCGATCTGCCTATTACCTCCGAACAAGCTTACTCTTATAGCTCATCGGGCATGGTAATGACGCTCATCTATGCGCTTAAATATATTGCTGACACACAAGACACGCTGTCGCTACGCAGTTGTGGCGAGAGCTATTGCAACCTATTTTCGTCTCTCGAAGATGAGGATATGAAGAAGCATTTTACCTCGTGCAAGGAGGCATTTATCAGTATGCTTCAGGATGCAGACACCGTGAAGTCATGGACACACACTCCGCTCTACGAACTGCTATTGCAATTTACTGAGTTGCTGCAATTTCAAGCAATCGAAAAGCTATGCCAATGCAAGCAGTCGGCCTATATGTTCGATTTTTTAGATGCGGTGCTCCGTTTTCAAGACGATTTTATTGCTGATATTCCAACCTTTCTGAGTCATTGGGACGACACGCTCTATAAGAAAGACATTGCTACAAGTGCTACCGATGCCATACAGGTTATGACCATACACAAGTCTAAGGGACTTGAGGCACACACGGTGTTTATGCCTTTTGCTGATTTTAGCGCAGAACAAGACCGTGAGGGCGACATCATTTGGTGCTCGCCAAACACAGATAAGACTTCGGAACTAAGTGCACTTTTTGATAAATTCCCCGTGGTGCCTGTTAGCATCAGCGCATCAACTTCTGTAAGGAACTCTGCATTTGTCTCTGACTACGAACAAGAGCATTTGCAAATGCGCATTGATGCGCTCAACGAACTTTATGTGGCGTTTACACGCGCTCGCAACAACCTGTTTGTATGGAGCACAAAGCCATTTAGATTGTACAAAAAAAATGTGTTTTATTGGGTTGATGCCTTTATTAACAATCGTCAGCCAAGCGATAACTATGGCAAGGGCAAGAGCGATATTCCCTTTACTCCTACCGCTGTGGAATATGGCATGTTAGAGAACTATGTCGTAAAAACGCAGGAGAAATCAATTAACCCATTCGAGAAGGTAGACGAAGAGAACGTGGCTGTGCCGTTTCAACATGGCGGACTTTCGGCTGTTAGTTTTTTACAATCGGGTAAAGCGACCGACTTTATTGCCGATACGCAAAACCAAATGCAAGGCGATAACGAAGCCCACGAACAACTACTTAAACAGCGCGAATACATCAATCAAGGTTTGCTCTTTCATGCCTTATTTTCGCGTATCAATACAACCAACGATGTAGATGCTGCTCTTGGCTCTTTGCTGCGCGAGGGCGTTATTAGCACGCGGCAACAAGCTCTGACAATGAGACGTTTTGTTCTTAAAGCTTTGAATTTGCCCCAAGTGCAGTCGTGGTTTGACGGAACGTATCAACTATTCAACGAGTGCAGCATTCTCTACCGTAACGACAATGGCATGGCAGTTACGCAACGCCCTGACCGCGTGATGGTAGACGATAAAGAGGTTATCGTGGTAGACTATAAGTTTGGTGTTGAAAAACGCAACTACCATTATCAAGTGCTTGGATATATGAACCACCTTGCTCAACTCTTGGGTAAACCCGTAAAAGGCTACCTTTGGTATGTGTTTGAACAACGTATTGAAGAGGTGAACAAATAACGTTTATACAAGCCACCCTCTCCCACTCTTTCTAAATTTAACAACATGAAATATTTCTTGCAACTTGTGGCCCAATCATTGCGTTCGCGCTTTGGCAATAACCTTAGCCAAACGGTGGTTATCTTTCCGAACAAACGTGCAAGCCTTTTTCTCAATAGCTATTTACTTGAACAAGGCTATCCTATTTGGGCACCCCAATACATGACTATTAGCGAACTCTTTACTTCGCTTACAACCACACAGATTGACGATCCTATCAACACCGTTTGCCGTATATACAAACACTATCAGCGCATTACAGATAGTAAAGACGAAACGCTCGACAACTTTTATGGTTGGGGCGAACGTATACTTGCCGACTTTGACGACCTTGACAAGAATATGGGCGATGCCTCTCTTATCTTTCGCGACATGCGCGAGTATCAAGAGATTGGCGAGGACGAAGAATTTCTTACCGACGAACAAATAGAGCAACTCCGCAAGTTTGCAGGCGACTTTTCTGAAGTTGAACGTAGCGTGGTGCGCCAACGTTATCTTAAGTTGTGGAACGCATTACTACCGCTCTATAATGCCTTGCGCACGGAGTTGGAAAGCGAGAACCTGGCTTACGAAGGACAGCTATATCGATCTGTAGTTGAGGGGCTAAACGATGGAACAATTAGTCTACCACCGCAGATTAAGCACGTTGCTTTTGTAGGCTTTAATGTGCTCGATGCTGCCGAGAAAAAACTATTTAGCATTCTTAAAGAACAAGGCAAAGCGCTCTTTTTTTGGGACTACGACACCTTTTACACCGCTCCACAATATAGTTTATCTGTTGAAGCTGGCACTTTTTTAAGGGAGAATTTAATGAATTTTCCAAACGAACTTGATGCTTCTAATTTTAGTAATCTTGTGCATGGAAGTGCTTCTGAATCGCCCATCGACATCACCTTTGCTACTGCTAACACCAACACTATTCAAGCGCAATATGTGCGCCAATGGTTGGGTGCTGAAGCTGGGCACTTTTCGCCTCTGCAAGCAAGCAAAACGGCTATTGTGTTGTGTGATGAAAATATGCTCGAACCCGTGCTTCACGCTTTGCCCACCGAGAAAGCGTATAGGGTGAACGTAACAAAGGGCTTTCCGTTGAGTCATACACCGGCTTACACGTGCATTGCACAAGCAATGGAACAAATACAATACGACCTTAATATTAAGGCTGGCATGGTGACAGCTAAAGGCAAGCAAAAGCCTACCACTACGGTGGCTCCCTTGGCAGCGTCAATGATTGAGCAACTCAGCCGTCTGCAACAATTGGTGCAGCAAAAGGCTATGGAGGCTAAGGAGCATACGGCAGAAGGTTCGTGGAATGACATTCTCTACACAGAAGCTTTCTTCCAAGTATATACCACGCTTTCGCGCTTTATGCAGCTTTTTGAAGATGGAAATCTTTGTAACGAACAGCAAGAATCTATCATTAATCTGCCCACACTCTTCCGCTTGGTGCGCCAGGTACTTCGCAACATCTCTATTCCTTTCCACGGCGAACCTGCTGTGGGATTACAGGTTATGGGTGTGCTCGAAACACGTTGCTTGGACTTCGACCATGTGTTGATGCTCTCGGTTAATGAGGGTAAATTGCCACAAAAGGCTACGGATGCTTCGTTTATTCCGTTTCTTATCCGCAAACGTTATGGACTTACCACTTACGTGCATAAAGTGGCTGTATATGCCTACTACTTTTTCCGCTTGCTGCAACGGTGTAAGAGTGTAACGTTGGCATACAATAGCTCGACAGCTGGCACCGAAAGAGGCGAAATGTCGCGCTTTATGCGTTCGCTGCTTATTGATGCTCAACTCTCTGCCAACATTAAGCGCATTCATCTTAAAAGCACGCCACAACCTACACCAGAGTGGTCGCTCACCCCATCAGTACAAGGAGATAGTAGCTCTCACCCCATTTTACACAAGCTTTCGCCCTCGGCTTTGAACACTTACATCCACTGTCCGCGAAGTTTTTATTACAAATATATATTGCATCTGCAAACACCTCAAACATCCGACAACATTATCGACCAACGCGACCTCGGTACGCTCTTTCACCGCGTTGTTGAGATGCTCTATATGCAATCTTTGGGGGCAAACAAAGCAGAAATCACGTCGCAAAAAATTGCTACTTTCTTAAAAGATGGGGGCGACATTGCCATAGCTAATGAGATAAAGAGGGCTTTTGCAGACAAGCAAATACCCTATACTTCGTTTGCTGAAACAATTGCTCTTAAATTCACTAAATTGCTTTTGCATTACGAAGCTAACACCAGGGCTGAACAAATGGCACCTGCTCAATCTTTCGTAATGAAAGCTGCCGAATATGACGCTTCGTGCCATCTAAAAGTTCCATTTGGTAATGGTGGAAAACTCATTGATTTTGAGTTGGCAGGGCAAATTGACCGCATGGATATAGCTACTATGGAGAATGGTGAAAAGTGCTTGCGCATCATTGACTATAAAACGGGTGGAAAGCCAACAAATGCTGACAGCATGGAGCAACTGTTTGACATTGCTGCCAAGACTGATTGTAAATACGTGCGCCAAACTTTCCTTTATAGTTTGATGATTAACGACAATCCGTATGATGCCTACACTGCTCAATTGCCCATTATGCCTGCTCTTTATTATGTTCCACGCATGGTTGGCAAGAGTTTCACACCTTACATAACATTGGGCAATAATCTTGTAACAGATTTCCGTCCGTTAGCAAACGACTTCCGCGAACATCTTAAACGTGTATTAGCCGAAATCATTGACCCTCAGAACCATTTTGAAACAAAGTACGACAAAGTTAGTTGCAAATGGTGCGACTTCTACAAGGTTTGCAATCCCACAATTAATAAATAAAGGGTGGTTCTAAAAAAAGACTATGTCATTGTTACATGACATAGTCTTTTAGGTGAGGATTAGTGTGGTATATGCTTAAAGAAGCACATACCAATACTAATCCCTTCTTTAAATAAAAACTTAATGATCAATCGTTGTTCATGTTAGCCCAAGGACCTCCTTGGTTTTTGTTAGAGAGGAACTGATTGTTGTTAGTGATTTTGCCATCAGCATCACTTGATGTTACTCTTAGGCTTTCTGCAATCATACCCTCTGTATGCATGCTGTATATAGCAGACATTGGAGCATTATATATCTTTTTCATCGTTCTTGTTGTTTTTAGGAGTAATAGTCTTATTTGATTAATACCTTCTCACCTTTGCTATTTACAAAGATACCATGTGCGGGATAAAGCACACGACGACCTTGCAAATCGTAATACTTAACATCAGCGTTTTCGTTGTTTATAATTGCATTGCCGATGCCAGTAATTGAGCCACCATTAAACATGAACTTAAGTTCCATAGCACGTCCTGTTGCTTCGCTATAGTTCTCTTTATTTAAGAATGCCTTGTTTGCAGGAATAGTTGTGAGAGAATTAATTTTAAAACATGCTTCATTGGTTGCATCACTAAGTGCTAAACCATAAGTATTTTCGGTAGCGTAGCCTGTACGTCCTGCAGTTGTTGCAGTGAGGCAATTGTTTTCATACGTGCCTGTCTCTGATGTAATTTCGAGTTTAGCAGTTGTTGCACCATTCTCATTGTAAAGAATAGCACCTTGTTTAGCAGGAATAATCTTGTCTTCAACCTCTGTTAAAGTCATTACTCCATTTTCCGCGTTCTTAGCATAAAATACTCTTACACCATCAGTAGTTACCTTAGTATTGAATGGGAAACCAACAGTTGCATATTTAGCTGATGTGATAGCTACAGGAATTTCTGTCACCTTGATAAGTTGCCAATAATTGCCTCCATCATTATCATGATTGTCGTATGTGCTAATATTGTTTTCGGCGTCTCCTCCGTAAGCATTAAAACTATGGCCATTTAAAGTGAGTTGGAATGTTGATACACCATCATTAACAGCAGCCATGCTTCCCACGTGTGTTTGACTTGAAGTTGGAACAGCCAAGAGACGGTAGCTACCACCATTATTCTCATTAATAGGCATATCTACATTAGTTGTTGCTTGACTCCATAGGCAATTATTATTAGCATTACGGATTTTATAATTTCCATCACTTTGGGCTTCTAACTTCCAAAGTTGAGGTACGAGGTTATCGCTTTCTCTCTTTCGCGAAATGACACGATTGATTTTACTATCGGCATCGTATGCGCTTTTTAGTGTACCATCTGTACCTACCCAGATTTCTTCTGATGAGGGATATGCCTTATCGATACCATTCATATTCTTAATGCGGTAGTAGGCATTTGCATCTGCAATTGGTGAATAAGCTTTATTGTAGGCTGCTATCAATTCAGAAAGAGTGGTTGCAGTAGCTGCTGCAGTCTTTGCCTCTTCGAGTTTATCTGTTGTTGCTACGCGCAAGATGTTAGCATCTAACGAAGTTGGTTGCACAGTCGAATTTAAGCGTTCTTCAAGCGCAGTTTTCAAATCATTCAGCACGTAGGTACTTACGATGGTATAGCCAGAACCTGCATCTCCTGCTGCACCAGGATCGCCTGAATTTGTCCATGTACCGATACGAGTATTGGTAGCTTGATGGTCACCAAGATAGCAGTTTTCGGCATATTGCAAACTAAAGTTAGATGAACTTGCATTTTTTGGTGCATTCTTAAGATAGAATACAGAACCTGTATTTCCAAGTTCAGCAACATTACCAGTGCCACTTACTTTGATGTATTTGCCATTTCCATTGCGTATCTTAAGTCCCAAACCACTCTTTTCGAAAGCCCAACAATTATTAGGATTATATAAACCAACAAAGTCGTTAGAGCCTGCTATTACGTTCTGGTTGGTTGCAACATTTTCGCCATACGAAGTCACCCATTTTTCACCAGCACCACGAACTTTCAAACGATAATACGTGCGATTATCGTCTGTAGAAAATTTGATGCAAGGATCAGATAATCTTGTAAAATTAACAACAACTTTTTGTCCTTTTGTTACTGTAGTGGGAGTTATGGTTGGTGTTGTATTGTAGAAGTCAGAATATAATAAAGTTCCACTCCATGGATTAATCGTTGCTGAACCCTCATCTGCAATAGTAGTGTAGGTAAGCCCCCCTGTTTCTTCTCCATCTGCTTGTTGAACATATTCTACGATGCTCAAATCGGTTGTTGCCGCAGATGTCACGTCATCTGATAGTGTTGCTGCATAAAAAGTAAAGAGACAAGCACTTCCACTGCCATCGGTGTTGCCTGCACCCTCCCAATAATTCAATGGCATGCCACTTGCGTCCCCATTATTACAATGAAGATAAATGTTTTTGCTATCTAATTTATAATGCTCCTGATACAAAAATACTCCCTTTTCGTATGCATCAGAATACTTATAAAATGCAGCATTGGCTTGGGTCTTTGGTACATTTAAGTTACCAGCATGGCCATTCTGTCCTGGGAAAAAAGCACCATTACCAGCATTCTGAATAATAAGTGTATTATTGATTTTAGACTTGGTAACATACCACACATAAGCCAAACTGCCACCATTACCTATTGTGTCTGTTGAAAGTGCAGAATTATAAACACGGAAACAACTTGAATTTGTTGCAGTTATTTCCCCACTATTTTTATAATAAGCATAGCCTTCCGTCCCCTTTGTGGCTACCTTAATTACAAAATACCCCCCCCCTTGAAGCTCGCTCGCAGCGGTAGGAGTAGAGGCTACCGTTACATTCTTCGTTGATGAAGAAGTGGCATCATCGGTAGCCCATGCACTTGAAGCAAACATCAACAAGGATGCAGCTAACAAGAAAACATTCTTTTTCATATAATTGAGTTTTAATAAATAAATTTGACTACTTGATGTTTATTCAAATCTAATAGTGTCTCAAAATTAGTATATACAACCTTGAATTTTCATCATACAATATCTGCCCCACTAATTATTTGGCTGTACTAACAAAGTTATTTACTAATTGCAAACTTACAATTTTTTTACTTACCAACCATTATAGCATAATATATTTTTTTATTTTGTTATAATTGTAGTTACATTTAGCAATTTTATTGCCCATTTTAGATAACAAAAAAAGGTAGAACATACATGTCTGTACATTCTACCTTCGATTTTAAGATCTTTTAAAACTAAGTTTTATTAGCAGAGTTTACGAGAGCCATCACCGATAACTACATCGATAACGATAGGCTCTTTTCCAAACTTCTCTTTGTAAGCCTTCTTAGCAGTTTCGATAAAGTTGTCGTAGAGTTCGTCTGTTACCAAGTTGATGGTGCAGCCACCAAAGCCACCACCCATGATACGAGAACCTGTAACACCGCAACTACGAGCTACATCGTTCAAGAAATCGAGTTCTTGGCAAGATACTTCGTACTCTTTGCTCAAACCATAGTGAGTTTCATACATCTTCTTACCAACTTCTTCGTAATCGCCTTCTTCGAGTGCTACGCATACCTCAAGCACACGATACTTCTCACCGATTACATACTTTGCACGGAGTGCATCCTCTTCGCTTACTTCAGGACGTACCTCATCGAGCATGTCGTAAGTGGCATCACGAAGTGTATCAACCTCTGGCCAATGCTTCTTCATAGCAGCAACAACGTTCTCGCAGCTCTTACGACGGTCGTTGTAAGCTGAAGATGCCAAGCTATGCTTAACTTGTGAGTTAAGGAGAACAAGTTTGTAACCCTTAGGATTGAATGGGAAGTACTTGAACTCTAATGAACGGCAATCCAAACGCATTAAGCTACCAGCCTTACCAAATACAGATGCAAATTGGTCCATAATACCGCAGTTGCAACCAATGTAATTGTGCTCTGTAGCTTGGCCCACTTTAGCAAGTGTAAATTTGTCAATTCTGTTATCTGCAAAGAGATCATTCAATGCAAAAGCATAAGTGCTTTCGAGTGCTGCAGATGATGACATACCAGCACCAAGGGGTACATCGCCTGCAAATGCAGTGTTGAAACCTTCAACAGGCACACCGAGCTTCATCATTTCACGACATACGCCAAAGATGAAACGGAAGTGAGTAGCAGAAGGACCCTTTTCATCGTCAAGACTAAATTCTACATAGTCTTTCAAGTCGATAGAGTATGCACGAACCTTGCGAGTGCCGTTGGGCTTAATCTCAGCAATAACACCTTGAGTTACTGCACCTGGGAATACGAAGCCACCATTATAGTCGGTGTGTTCACCAATCAAATTGATACGGCCTGGAGAGGCATATACTGAACCGGTTGTACCATCGAAATGTTCAACGAAACGACTTCTTACGTCTTCAACTGTTAATTTCATGGGAGTAAGGATTTTATTATTGTTAGATGATAAAATATAAGTGAAAGGTTCTGTCCTTTAAGGGACAAACCCTTCACTATATGAAAGTTAATTATTATTCTTCACGTTTTGATACGCGGCTACCAATCAGAGCATAGAAGAGAAGGTATGCAGCGCAGAATACGATAACCCAATATGAGGTCATATAGTCTGTAAGGTCAGCAACCCAACCTTGTATTGCTACCATTACAGCACAACCAAATACCATTGTCATAAAGATACCTGATGCAATTGCTGTGTATTTACCAAGACCTTCTACAGCCATATTGAAGATACCACCCCACATAACTGAAGTGCAAAGACCTACGAGCAAGAAAGCAAAGATGCCTACAGGTACACTCTCGGTTGATACAGTAACTGTTGCCCAGTCGATTGCAGGAACACTTACTTGCATATCTTCGGGCGCATACATACCAAAGAGAACCAATACTAATGTTGCAATGCTTACAACTGTAATCTGCGTACGGCTACTAACAGAACCGCCGATGGCACCACCGATAAAACGGCCCACCAACATCATCAACCAGTAAACAGCAACAATCAAACCTACTGTTGAGGCAGCCATGTTGCCACCTTGGTCTGAAGTAAGGAACTGTAAGATATAGGTAGGTACACCTACCTCGATACCCATATAAAGGAAGATACCGATAATACCCAATACAAAGTGACGATAGCTCAACGCACCCTTGATGAGCGAAGTATCAACAGGAGCTTGTTCTGGTTCTTCGATTTTAGTGAATGAGATTACAATAAATGCAATTACAAAGATAGCCAAAGCAATCATCAAAGCTGGAGTTGCATCAGAGATATGAGCTTTAGCAGCATCACCAATAAGTGCACCCATCAAGATATATACACATACTGCGGCTGATGAGTTGAAAACACCACCAATTTGGATAAGCTGATTACCTTTGTTACCACCGCCACCAAGAAGGTTAAGCATAGGGTTTACAACGCAGTTGAGGATACACATTGTAAAGCCACTGATAAAGGCACCAATAAGATATACTAAGAACGCATAATCTTTACCTACATGACCAGAAGCCCATTGTACAAGGATACCAACAATACCAATAAACAAGCCTAACAATGCAGTTTTCTTGTAACCAATCTTGGCAATAATCATACCTGCAGGTATACCCATTACAAGATATGCAATAAAGTTACCATAGTTACCAATTTGCGCAAGTACATTGCTTGCACCAAAGTCATTCTTAACGATGATGGCCATTGGTGAGCACAAGTTAGTCACGAAGGCGATCATAGCAAAGAGGGCAATCATAACGATGATAGCTCCCCATTGTTTCTTTTGATTACTCATTTGTTTTTTTTAGAAAGATAATTTAATTATTTTGTTAGATGAATTGTTTTCGTACGTTATAACGTCTGTTCTTTTAATCTTCAACGCCAAACTTATAAATAGTCTTTTGCGTATAAACCTGTCCTGGTTTCAATACTACAGGTGGGAAGTATGCGCGATTAGGGCTATCGGGGAAGTGTTGAGCTTCAAAGCAAAGAGCTGAGTGTTTGCCAAAGGTAGCACCATGCTGACCTTTATAGCCATCTGCCCAGTTGTCTGAATAGAATTGTACACCTGGTTCGGTTGTATATACCTCCATAGAACGTTTGCTCTTGGGTTCTACAATTTTAGCAGCAAAAGTTAGTTCGCCCGGTTCGTGTTTGTTCAGCACAAAGCAATGGTCATAACCTGCGCCATTTTTGATTTGTTCGTCAGAGAAATCGGTCAAGTGGTCGCCAACTGCATGGGGAGTTGTAAAATCAAATGGAGTGCCCTTTACGCTGCGAATTTCGCCCGTAGGAATACTATTTTCATCGATTGGAATATAGAAATCGGCATTGATTTGACAGATAACATCCTCGCATGTAGGAGTTGGATTGCCGATACCTGATAGAGAAAAGAAGCCATGACTTGTCATGTTTACAATGGTCTTCTTGTTAGTTGTTCCCTTGTAGTCAATTTTCAACTCGTTGTCCTCAGAAAGAGAGTACATAACGGTCATTGATAGTTCACCTGGAAATCCTTCTTCGTAATAGGCTGATACATAACGAAGAACGAGTGTGTGATCGTTGATCTGTTCAGCGTCCCAAACACGTGCGTGAAAACCTGTAGGACCACCATGCAAGTGGTTAGGTCCGTTGTTGATAGCAAGGCTATACTGCTTGCCGTTGAGAGTGAATTTACCGTGACAAATACGATTGCCATAACGACCCACCAAAGTGCTTAAGAAGGGTTCTGGAGAGTTAATGCAATCATCAATGTTGTCGTGGCCTTGAATAACATTGGCATAGTTTCCGTCTTTATCGGGAACCATAATAGCTATAAGCGACCCGCCGTAATTTGTTATTGCCACTTCCATTCCGTTAGAATTGCGAAGATAGAAGAGATCTACCTCTTTACCTTGCACTGTCTTTTGGAAATCTTCTCTTTTAATTCCACATAGTGGCTTTGCTGTATTTTCCATGATAATAAACGATTAATGTTGCTAAATGCTTTTTTTACCTTGCAAATTTGCCGAAAAGATTTGGATTGCCCAAACATAATACTAAAAATTTGTTACGTTTTTTGCATATTTAATTTACAATTTGCTATGCTTGATTTGAAAGATGTTGGATATTACGAGATTTACATCTTTTTGTATCGAAGAAATTTTTTTTGATTGCAAAAGGTTAGGATATAAAAAAGGGGACTAAAACACTTACATGCTTTAGTCCCTTTCTTATTGTTTGAACAATTAAATGTTGTTTTCGTCTTCGTAATCCATCTGTGCTTGAACCACAAATAGCAAGTCTTCGGGCGAAAATTCACCCATTTTTTCCTTCTTTGCTTTTTTGACAAGATAGTTAGCTATCTCCTCTTCGTCGAGTTCGATAAAGCCATCTTTGTCGGGAGTTGCATCAAGCACTCCACTCTCGGCATAATACTCTACAATGAGGTCTAAGAAGTAATACAACAAGTCGTCATCAAACTTGTCTTGCAGTTCTTGTGGAAGATGCGTTTTGATGTATGCCACGGTTGCAGCATCCTCTTGTGCGTCTTGCAAGAGTTCGTCGTCTAAACTCATATTACAGTTTTTTGGAGTTTAAGTATTACTTTAACAAAGCTTCTACTTTTTCAGTAAACTCAGACTTTTTACCAGCACCAACGTGCTTATCTACCACCTCACCATTCTTAATAAAAAGAACTGTTGGTACGTTGCGAATACCGAACTTTGCAGTAAGTTCTTCGTTATCATCTACATCGCATTTACCGACGTTTACGCGTCCAGCATACTCGTCAGCAAGTTCAGAGATGTAAGGTGCAATCTTTTTGCAAGGGCCACACCATGTTGCTGAGAAGTCAAGAACTACAGGGAGTCCTTCTGCAATGATTTCGTCGTAGTTAGCGTCTGTTATAATCTTTTCCATTGTCAATTTATAATTTTAAGAGTAAATATTCAAAAGTAATTAAAGATAAAGATTGATTAATTGGGTTACTACAATCCATATATCTTTTGCAAAGATAGTATTTGTGCTTGAATATTGCAAATGGCATATATTGCAGAAAACTATATTTGCATTTAAGTAATGAATGATATAATTAGTTTAATTAATCTGATATTCAAGTTCATTACTATCTAAAAAGCCTACAAGTTCACTATCAACAGAGAGACGAACACTCTTGCTTTGCAACATTACTTGCATTTGTTTCTCTTTGTCGAAGATGTTAAAATAGACCTCAGTTGGTCCGCTTGTTTGCTTCATAATAGAGCTTAGTTCCATGATAGTAGATTGCGACAACTTGTCTAATGGAACCTTAATGGTGAGCGACTTTATTTTTTTATCCTTCACATCGGCAAGAAACTCAATTCTGCCAATTTTTAGTTCATACTCATTTTGTCGCCACTGCTTTTCTTCAACTCTTGCCGTGATAAACAAGCTGTTGCCTATTTGAAAGTAGCCACTATGTTTTGCCCATTCGTCGCCAAAGAGGGCTATCTCACCTACTCCACTATAATCCTCCATCTTTACAATGCCGTACGGTTTGCCCGTTCGGGTTTGTCCCATGCGCAAGTCGGTAACTATGCCACCGATTGTCACATCTTGATTGGCAAAGGCGGTGATATTTTCCAACTGATCCATGTGCATATTGCAAACGTTGTTTACAATAATTTTGTAAGAATCAAGCGGATGTCCTGATATGTAGATACCTATCAAATCGCGTTCACGATTTAAGCGTTCAAGGTCGCTCCATCGCTGAACATCCTTGGGCGGTTCGGGTTTCGCAATCTCAATAGACTCCGTAGGACCAAAGAGCGACATAGTGTTTTGTGCTTGGTCAAGTTGGTACTGGTTGCCATACCTTACAAGCGCATCTAAGAATGTCTCATGGTTCTCTTTAGGAGTAACAAACTGCTCACGGGTGATGGTACCAAAGCCATCGAATGCCCCCGAAAGAGCTAAACTCTCTAACGACTTTTTGTTGCATGCCGAAAGATTAACACGCTCTACCAAGTCGAAAACCGATGTAAATGGACCATTGGCTTCGCGCTCTTTTAGGATTTCCATCACCGCAGCTTCGCCCACTCCCTTAACGGCTCCCATACCAAAACGAATGTCGCCACTATGATTAACGCTAAACTTTAAGTAACTCTCGTTAATGTCTGGTCCTAAGGTCTTTATGCCCATTGATTTACACTCATCCATGAGCTTAGACACGGTGCCTATATCCGCCAAACTACGGCTCATCACACCTGCCATATACTGCGATGGGTAGTTAGCTTTTAGGTATGCCGTTTGATAAGCAACCCAAGAGTAACAGGTGGCATGGCTCTTGTTGAAGGCGTAAGAGGCAAATGCACGCCAGTCGTTCCATATCTTTTCGAGCGTTTTGGGGTCGTAGCCGTTTTTCTTACCACCTTCGATAAACTTGGGGTACATGTGGTTAAGCTTTTCGATAAGCTTCTTACCCATGGCCTTACGCAAGGCATCGCTCTCACCGCGCGTAAAGTTGGCAATCTCGCGCGAGAGGAGCATCACTTGCTCTTGATAGACAGTTATGCCATACGTATCCTTCAAGTATTTCTCCATGCAAGGCAAGTCGTAAGTGATAGGCTCGTCGCCATGCTTACGTGCAATAAACGAGGGGATATACTGCATAGGTCCCGGACGGTAGAGCGCATTCATGGCTATCAAATCCTCAAAGGTTGAAGGCTGCAACTCACGTAGATACTTCTGCATACCCGTAGACTCAAACTGGAACGTACCAATTGTGCGTCCGTCGCAATAGAGCTGATAAGTGGCAGGATCGTCGATAGGCACCTCGTCAATATTTAATTCCACACCGAGCGACATGCGTATATTCTCGAGTGTTTCTTTAATGATAGACAAGGTTTTAAGTCCCAAAAAGTCCATCTTAATGAGGCCCGTTTCTTCAATAACACGTCCCTCATATTGCGTGCAGTGCAACTCCTCACCCGTCTCTTTATCCTTCGCTGTAGAAACAGGAACCCAATCGGAGATGTTATCTCTGCAAATGATAAAACCACAAGCATGCACACCCGTGTTGCGAATGTTGCCCTCAAGCATTTTGGCATATCGAATGGTATCGCGCAAGAGTGGATCGCTCGATGTTTCGGCCTCGCGCAACTCTGGTATGGCAGCAATAGCATTGGGCAAATTCATTTTGGGCACCTTTCCGTCGGGACCTTCAGGCAGTTTATCAGGAATGAGTTTGCACAAGTTGTTAGAGATAGAGAGTGGCAGTTTCTGCACACGCGCCACATCCTTGATAGCCAATTTTGTGGCCATCGTACCATAAGTAATGATATGTGCCACATTGTCTGCTCCATATTTTTGCGTAACCCAATTCAGAACGCGTCCGCGTCCGTCATCGTCGAAATCTACATCAATATCAGGCAATGAAATACGGTCGGGATTAAGAAAACGCTCAAATAGCAAGTCGTACTTGATAGGGTCAATCTGCGTGATGCCCAAGCAATATGCCACCGCACTACCCGCTGCCGACCCACGTCCGGGGCCAACGCTCACGCCCAATTCCTCACGAGCCGCACGGATGTAGTCTTGCACAATCAAGAAGTAGCCAGGGAAACCCATCGTCTTCATAATGTGCAACTCAAACTTTATGCGCTCAGCCGTTTCGTCGTCAAGAGGGTCGCCATATCGCTTTTTGGCACCTTGGTAAGCCAGTTTAGCAAGATAGTCAGCTTCGAGTTTGATACGATAAAGTTTGTCGTATCCACCCAATTTCTTTATCTTTTTTAGTCCATCCTCTTCGCTCATCACCACATTACCATTTTCGTCGCGTGTAAACTCATCAAAGAGGTCTTTCTCTGTATACTTTTGGCGATATTCGTCTTCAGTACCAAACGTTTCGGGTATGGCAAAGTTTGGCATAATAGGTGCATGGTCGATAGAATAAGTTTCTACTTTGTCGCATATTTCGCAAGTAGTAGCCAATGCTTCGGGCAAATCGGCAAACACGCTATTCATTTCTGCACGCGTTTTAAACCACTCTTGTTTGGTGTAGAGCATACGATTAGGGTCGCTTAGGTCGCGTCCTGTTGACAAACAAATCAAGCGGTCGTGTGCTTCAGCATTCTCTTCATCAACAAAGTGGCTATCGTTGGTGCAAATGTATTTAATATCATACTTTTTTGCAATTCGCAGCAACTCCTCGTTTACTTTTACTTGTAAAGGGTATGTCTCTCTGTTAGCTCTAACAGAGGGATCTTTTACTTCGTGACGTTGCAGTTCAAGATAATAATCATCGCCAAACACGCCCTTAAACCATTTAACGGTTTCCTCGGCATCCTCAATTCTGCCTTGCAAAATCTTTTGTGGCACTTCGCCACCAAGACAAGCCGAACATACAATCAGGTCTTCATGAAAGCGTTCGAGGTCTTTGTGGTCTGTACGCGGACGCATATAAAAACCATCTACCCATGAGCGCGATACCAATTTGATTAAGTTGTGATAGCCATGCTCGTTTTTAGCCAACACTATTAAGTGCCAACCAGACTGGTCTACCTTCTCTTGTTTAATAGACTTGTCACCTCTACGTGCCACATACATTTCACAACCAAATATGGGCTTAAAGTTGGCAATTCGCTGTTGATTTTCTATAGCTTTTTCGCACTCCTCTACAAGTTGCTCATGAGTTTTACCTTCATCAGGATTTTTGCCATCCTTATCTAATTTAGGCTGATAGGTTCCATCGTTGAGCGCTGAGAGTTTTGCCTCTAAATCCTTTAGAGCTCCTTTGGCCTTGCCTATTACCTTGTTTGAATAGTTGTAAAATTCCTTTATACCCATCATGTTACCATGATCTGTCATGGCCATGCCGCGCATACCATCTTTTATGGCTTTATCTACCAACTTTGGTACTGCTGCTTGTCCGTCAAGAACAGAATACTGCGTGTGAACATGTAAGTGAACAAAATCTTGCATAAGAGTATATAATGTCTATGTTGCATGGCCTACATCCTTTGCTTTGCGCCAAAGGGTTATCTATAGCCACATGCGTTAAGTAGGTTATTATGAGGGTATAGCTGCAATGAGCAAGGATGCTCTTGTAGCTTATGTGTAGCATGATAGTTGCGCAACAAATGTGCTAAAGTTAGCTTAGCAACGTATTATAGTTGGCTCATTGCGGTCGGAGTGAATGCTCATTGCGGTCGGAGTGAGTGTTCATTGCGGTCGGAATGAATGCTCATTTCGAACGGAATGAGCCAACTATAATACGTTTATTGAGCAACTATAGGGCGTTTATAAAATAACTATCGCCCTATACTCTCGTCATCTGCTACTCAATAATAAGAGAACATAAGGTTAAAAGCATCTGTTTTATGACTTATTTCTGACAAAGCTACAAAAAAATCATTGATTTGTGCCAACGCGAAATATATAATTACAATATAGAAAAGAAAAAGAATAAATACTTGCAAACTCCACAAAGTTTACTTAACTTTGCGTGAAACTGAAATTCAACAAGAGTTGAAATGCAAGAGCACCTCTTTATGTATAATGACTATGCGTAGAGACTGCCTCTTACAATTCTCACTAACCAACTATAACAAAAAACAATCATGAGAGTTATCATCGAACCCGACTATGAGAAGTTGTCGAACTGGGCAGCAGAGTATGTTATCAGCAAGATTAATGCTGCAAACCCAACTGCTGAAAAGCCATTTGTATTAGGTTTGCCTACAGGTTCTTCACCTATCGGTATGTATAAGGCTTTGGTAAAGGCTAACAAAGAGGGTCGCGTAAGCTTTAAGCACGTATTGACATTCAATATGGATGAATACGTAGGTCTTCCCGAATCACACCCCGAAAGCTACCACTCTTTCATGGCAACCAACCTCTTCAACCACATTGATTGCCCTAAAGAGAACATTCACATCCTTAACGGCAATGCTGAGGACCTTGAAGCAGAATGTGCACACTACGAACAAATGATTAAGGATGCAGGTGGCATTGATTTGTTTATCGGTGGTATCGGTCCTGATGGTCACATTGCATTCAACGAACCTGGTAGCGCACTTACAAGCCGCACTCGCCAAAAGACTCTTACAACTGACACTCGCGTAGCAAACTCTCGTTTCTTTGGTGGTAAACCCGAGGACGTTCCTGCTACCGCACTTACTGTTGGTGTTGGCACTGTAATGTCTGCAAAAGAAGTGCTTATCCTTTGCAACGGCCACAACAAGGCTCGTGCTTTGCAAGCAGCTATCGAGGGTCCTGTTACTCAAATGTGGACTATCTCTGTTCTTCAAATGCACCAACACGGCATCATCGTATGCGACGAAGCAGCTTGCGAGAACATCACTCACGGCACTTACAAGTACTTCAAGGATATTGAAAAGAACAACCTTTAATATCTGAAGGTTACTTAAAACTACTCATCAAAAAAGACTAAGGCCAATTCGTAAGATTATGAATTGGTCTTAGTCTTTTTTGGGGGGATGTATAAACAAATGTTCGATATTAAATTAATTAGAAAGGTACGGGCTGAAAGCCCAAAAGATCACAGCCCAAGGCACCGCCTTGGGTGATAATGAATAAACGCGATGACGCTCTACAGGAGCAAAAGATTAAACCTCAATTGCTTAGCGGTGGCTTCATCTTTTGC
>CAKQOG010000033.1 GCA_934255485.1 uncultured Prevotellamassilia sp.
GCATAGAAGGTGGCTCTTTGCATATATCCTTCGGGCTTGTTGGGGTATGCTGATATATAATCGGCATAGGCGGTAACGCATGCAGTAGAGTCGTTTGTTGGCATAATGTAAAGATAGGTAAGAGCATCTTTAGCATCGTGTGGCAAAGCTTTAGGGAGATGTAGTGATGTTAGGTCTGAATTGATAGCTGCTGTGGCGCTAATGCTCAAGTCATTAATAAAGCGTGCATCAATAGCACATGCTTTATTTGCATTTTTTTCAACGTTTTGTTGCACAATAGCTACGACATTGCCTTCTGCATCAATAAGAGGACAGTTAAAGTTTGTGCTATCGTTAGATGCACTTATGTGGTAATAGTTGTAGTTGTTGAAAGGCTCTTGTGAGTTAATTGTAGTTTCAAGTGGAGTGCTTTTTTTGTTTGCAGTATAACGAACTATCAAGAGGGGAGTGCCTTGTGATGTAAGAGTTGAAGAAACATTGAAAAAGTCGTTTTTAGGAGTATTTTTCAGACTGAATTTTACTAAGTCTGTAGTAGAATTTGCTCCTAAAATGCGATACAATTCGTAGCGTTTGCCTTTATAATCTGCCACTTCAACTCGATATGCTTTTTTAATTGTATTGTAAGACGTAACAACTGTTCCGTTATTGTCGATATAGAATGCTGTACCAGTATGAAGTAGTTGGCCGTCTGCATTGTATGCATATAAATTCAGCATTGCTTTATAAGCATCTTTAGTCGATACTTTTGAAGCATAAGAGACTAATGATACTAAAGATATAAGTGAAAATAAAATGTACTTTATCATGTTTCTAAAGCTTTAATTTATAGTGATGAATGGTATTGTGCTCAGTGGCTAATAGCTACTTTAACTTAGTTATGAGCGTTTTGAATAAGTGTTTTAGCATTTTCAATAGCTGCGTCAGAAAGATGCTCACCAGAAAGCATATGTGCCAATTCTGTTATTCTTTCCTCCGTATTAAGTGGCTGAATGTGGCTGCGTGTAGATCCGTTTGAATCTTCTTTATATACACGGAAGTGATGATTGCCCCAAGCTGCAATTTGTGGCAAGTGAGTAATGCAGAGTACTTGGCAATTGGTCGACATCTGTTTCATTACTTGGGCCATACGCTCGGCCATAGTGCCTGACACACCTGTATCAATCTCATCAAAAACGATAGTTGGCAATTGCGTGCGTCGTGCGATAAGTTCTTTAAGTGCTAACATAAGACGCGCAATTTCACCGCCCGAGGCAATTGCGCTAACATCTTGTAATGGAACGTTTTTGTTAGCAGAGAACAAGAATGTTACTTTATCTGCACCTGTACTATCGGGCTCTACACGAGGCTCAATCTTCATGTCAATGTGAGTATTGGGCATTCCTAAGCCTTTAAGTGTTTCTGTTAGTTCCGTCTGTATCAAATTCGCTGCTTTTTTGCGGACATCGGTAAGTTGCGTTGCTATTTTTGTACGTAAAGCTAACAAACGTTCAACCTCTTTCTGCTGACGTTTAATATCTTCGTCTACATTGTCTATGCTATCCAATTCCTTGCGCATATTCTCTGCTTTTTCTTGCAGTTCTTCTATCGTAGAAACGGCATGCTTCTGTTCAAGTTCGTAAATATTGCTAAGACGCTCTTCAACGTATTGCAGACGCGCTGGGTCATAGTCTATGCTATCGGCAGATTGTTCAAGTTCAGCTTCAATATCGTCTAATTCAATGCGTACACTCCGTAGGCGTTCTGCTAAGGCGTGTGCATTTTCATAGTTGTTGGCAATGTTTTCGATTGACTCGATAGCTTGTCTTAAGTTTTGCGAAATGCTTATTTCGTCGTTGCCAAGAAGCCCCTTAGCTTGATATAATCCTTGCTTTATTTCTTCGGCATGACCCAATATATGTTGTTCATTCTCGAGATCAGTTTGTTCGCCATCATGAAGTTCTAATTCATCGATTTGGTTAAGTTGAAATCTTAAATAGTCTTCGTTAGAGCGTCCCATAATAGCATTCTCTTCAAGTTGTTTAAGTGCTTGTAAAGCCTGTTTGCATTGTCCGTACAAGCATTTATAACTTGACACTAATTGGGGCTGCGAAGCCATAATATCAAGAGAGTTAATGAGAAACAATTCGTTGCGAATAAGCAAATTTTGATGCTGCGAATGAATGTCGATTAGCGATGCTCCTATTTCTTTTAATTTCGACACTGAAACAGGTGTGTCGTTAATAAAAGCTCTACTTTTTCCCGACTGAAGCACCTCGCGACGTACAATACAATCGTTTGCATCGTAATCAATATCATTGTTTGCAAAGAATGGTTCTAAGCCTAATCCTCCAATTTGGAACGATGCTTCTACCATGCATTTTTTTTGTCCGTTTTGTATGGCCTTAGCATCTGCTCTTCCGCCTAAAAGAAGATTAAGTGCACCGAGCATAATGCTCTTACCTGCACCAGTTTCTCCTGTAATTACCGAAAAACCCTTATGAAAATCAATGTCAAGACTTTCAATTAAGGCGTAGTGCTGTATGGTTAAATGTTGAAGCATATATACTTTTTATATGTGTGTGAGGAAAAATTGCAACTATTATAAAAGAATTACAGACTCCTCCAATAGGCACTTTGAGATGGATTTATTTTTACTAACAAATCTACTAAAGTCTCTTTTTCTTTAGATGTAATATGGTCTTTGTAGATATTCATAAATTCATCGCGTTTAAACTCAGTAAAAAGTTGTGGAATAGCACTCATAGATTTATTTTCTCGTGCTTGTTTCAACAAATCGAACGACTGTGTGATGGCAGCTCGTCCACGCTCTGCATTTTCGCTCATAGTGTCAAGGCCTTCACGATAGTAGGCATATTGCATTTGTCTGAATGGTTCCATTCCGCCATCTAAAAGGTCTGTTATAAGCCCATGTCTATTCTTGTTGTCATCGAACGCTTTCCAACCTTTTTCACTCATGCTTTGTGCACTTGTAACTATATTTTGAGCCACTTGAAAATAGCTTGTCCCTCCCAAAGGAGACATGGAGTCCATGTCAAACCCTATAATCATATAAACATAGTAGGCAAGCATGGCTGTAAGGTTATTGTCTATAACATCTTGTCTAAATTCAAGTTGATCGTATTCTTGATAGGTGAAGTTAAAATTAGCATCGTTGAATGCAAAACAAGTTGTTGTATAGTTTGAGCCATATACGGGCCGTGTAGATTGAACGTTTAGGCTGCCTTGAAACGTGTTTTCGCTTGGGGAGTATTTCTTAATCGTAATGGCAAAATTGCAGTTAATTCGCTCATTCTTCTTGAATTGCATATTCGTCCATTGTCTGTCGTTAAGAAACTGTTCGATTGATGTTTTTAATGTTTCAAAAACAGACTTGCTTGTACCTTGTACTTGTGAGTGGTTAATAGTAACACGTGCATCAAGTTCTTGGGCACAAACATAATTTGCGCTCAATATAAAAAGTGTAAGTATAGAAAGAATATGCTTTATCATGTATAATGAATGGTTTAGTAGAGCTGAGACACAATGTCCTTTGCAACATCCTTTTTACTTTTGAGTGGGTAATCCATTTGTTTCCCATCTGCAAAAAGAATAGTAACTTGGTTTGTATCGACAGCAAATCCAGCTCCTGGTGTTTTGAGCGAATTAAGTACTATAAAGTCAAGGTTTTTGCGATGCAACTTGTCTATTGCATGTGAGAGTTCATCATTGGTTTCGAGTGCAAAACCTACAAGTGTTTGCCCATTGCGTTTGCGCTTGCCAAGTTCAGCAGCAATATCATGAGTGGGAATGAGATCGAGATGCAATCCACCAGAACCCTCTCGTTTAATTTTTTGCTCGCTTACTTGTTGTGTAGTAAAATCAGCTACAGCGGCGCAAAGTATGGAAGTATCACATGATGGAAATATGCTTGTAGCGGCTTTATACATATCCTCAGCACTCACAACGTTGGTGCGATGAATATTTGGATGAACAGTCTTGAGCGATACGGGACCAGCTATGAGTTCAACTTCTGCTCCCTTTTGTGCGCATTCTTCGGCAAGTGCAAAACCCATCTTCCCTGTTGAAAAATTGCCTATAAATCGAACGGCATCAATCTTTTCGTAGGTTGGCCCAGCGGTAATCATAATATGGCGACCTTTTAATGGGAGGTCTGCAGATTGTTCAAAATAGCGTTTAATTGTGTTGTATATAACTTCAGGCTCTTGCATTCTTCCTTTGCCTATCAGATGACTTGCAAGTTCACCATCTGCTGCTTCAATGATATGGTTGCCATACGAACGCAACGTCTGCAAGTTTGCTTGTGTGGCTGGATGTTTATACATATCAAGGTCCATAGCAGGAGCTATAAAAACAGGAGCCTTCATTGATAAGTATGTGGTAATAAGCATATTATCTGCTATACCATGTGCCATTTTTCCAATTGTGGATGCTGTACAAGGAGCTATTATCATGGCATCAGCCCATAAGCCTAATGCAACATGGCTATGCCACGAACCATCTCTCTGCGAAAAGAATTCAGACACAACAGGCTTCGATGTCAGAGCTGAAAGTGTGACAGGGGTGATAAATTCTTTCCCCGCGGGTGTAATTACAACTTGTACTTCAGCGCCAGCCTTTATAAACAAGCGTATGAGTGAGCATGTTTTGTAGGCTGCAATACTTCCAGTGATGCCTACAACTATCTTTTTTCCTTGTAAAGCCATTATAAACAATTCTTAAGTTTAAGTCGCATGAATGTTTGCTTAGTGTTTTGTGTAAAATCACCTTGCATAATCCATGAGAAATATCCAGGGTCGCGACGTAACACCTCAGCTACTGCTCGTCCTCTGTACTTGCCGAAGTTGATAGTTTCTACCCCTTGGTCGTTATAGACAATACGTCCAACAAGATCAACATTCTTATTTCTACGAGAGAACTCAGCCAAGAATGTAACATTATTCTTTAGAGTATCAGCGTATTTGTCGAGTTGAGCTTCAAGTACTTCAAGTGTAGCTCGCGTGTCGGCTTCTGCTGTATGTGCTTGTGTCAAGTCTTTTTTGCAGTAGAACTTATAAGCTGCTGTAAGGTCGCGCTTTTCCATTTTGTGGAAGATGCCTTGAACATCAACAAACTTAGCCCCTGTTATGTCGTAATCAACTCCAGCTCGTATAAATTCTTCAACAAGTAGAGGAATATCAAAATGGTTAGAGTTAAATCCAGCAAGGTCGCATCCTTTAAAAGCAACTGCTAGCTCAGTAGCTTTGTCTTTAAAGCGAGGACAATCCTTAACGTCCTTATCGTGAATACCATTAACTGCCGTAGCCTCTGCCGATATGTGTCGTTCAGGATTAAAGCGCTGTGTTTTTACTTCTTCTGTTCCATTGGGAAACACTTTGATGTAGCAAAGTTCTACAATGCGATCGCTTGCAACATTAAGTCCTGTTGCTTCAATATCAAAAAATATAATGGGACGTGAAAGTGAAAGTTGCATGTTGTATTATAAAAATCGTTCAATCTATAAATGTAATTACGAATGCTCACTTTATAAACTAAGTAGGCATTCAAAAATAAATTGATTTTTGAACACCTACTTTATGCTTTTCCCAAAAGTTAATCATTGAATATGCTTGGCATAATCAGCATGACAACTCTTTCGTGTTCAGAAGCATTCCCTTCTTCATCATTATTCTCTTTAGGAACGATAAGTCCAGCTCTACTAGGGTCGGATAACTTAATTTCTATTTCGTCCGAACTTATGTTGTTTAGAAGTTCAAGGAGTTCTGAGCCTTTAAAGGCAATACGCATGGGGGTTCCAACATATTCGCAAAGCACGTTCTCTTCGGCCGATTTACCGAAGTCTATATCTTGACTTGATATGTATAGAGAGTTGAGGTCAATGCGGAATTTTACGAGCACGTTTTGAACGTTTGCAGTAACAAGCATACGACGTAATGCACTGATGAGAGCTTGTCGATTAATAGTAATGACGTTGGGATTGTTCTCAGGGATAATCTTACGATATGCAGGAAAACGTCCTTCGATAAGTCGGCAAGTTATAGAATAGTCTTTATTGCTGATAATAGCAGTTCGTTCAGCAAGGCTCAAATGAACATCTTCTTCGCTTTTATTAAGAATACCCTTTAACAGAACAGCGGGACGCGTGCCTAACAAATAGTTGCCTTCAGACTCTAACGAAGGGTAGGGGATTGCAGTAAGTGCTAATTGGCTACCATTGCTCGAAACAATAGACACTTCTTTTCCTTGAATGTCAAAACATACAGCATTAAGCTGTGGACGCAAGTTGTCGTTTGCAACGGCAACAAGTGAACGATTAAGGGCTGTTAGCAAAACATTCTCATTCAGTGTTATATTCAAGCGGCTTTCCTCGTTCAAAATAGGAGTTGGATATGTTTGTGCATCTTGTCCTGTAATTTTATAATGACCATTTTGGTACTGAATAGTCAGCTCATACGTTTCTGTATTAAGGTATATTTCAAGTGGTTGTTCAGGAATTTCCTTAATAGCATCTTGTATGGTCTTTGCGTTAATTGCAAAGCGCACATTCGCATCACTTTCGTTCAGCTCAACTTTTGTAGTAATGGTAGAATCGTTGTCGGATGCAGTAATTGTAAGTACATTGTCCATGATGTCAAAGCAGAAACAATCAAGGATAGGAAGATTGTTCTTCTGTACAATTACACGCCCAACGTTTTGTAAACGTGATGCTAATACGGAACTTGATATGACAAATTTCATGTGTATGAAAATAATGAGTTTGTTATTTCTGTTATTATACGCAAATGTACGAGTTTTTAGCGATAAAATAGGAGTTTGCAACTAAAAAAGTATACCCGATGAAAAGTTTTTAGTATCTTCGCATCAACTTTTAAATAATATATTTTATAATGGAAATCTCAGGTAAGATAATTTGGGCTTCAGAGCCTCGCAGCGGTGTTTCGCAGCGTACGGGAAGCGCTTGGAAGTCGCAAGATTTTGTGATTGAAACACACGAACAATATCCTAAACGTTGCGTATTTGGGGTGTTCGGCGAAGATCGCTTGAAAGAATTTAATATCCAAGTTGGTGACGAATTGACAGTATCATTTGATATTGATGCTCATGAATATAACGGACGTTGGTTTAACAACCTACGTGCATGGCGTGTGCAAAAAGGTGTTGCTCCACAAGTTACAGGAATGCAAGATGTTGCGCCTCAAGTTGCAGTTACTCCTCAAGCTCCTGCAATGGGTACACAAGCAATGAGCGAAGTTCCAACATCAGAGGGCACTGATGAAGATTTGCCATTCTGAAAACCGTTTCTTGTCTTAAATAAGGAATTGTTTAATGTGAGGGTATCTCTTGTATTAAACAATTCCTCTTTTTATTTTATGTGCAAGATTGCAGTACTAACTATATAGCATAATGATAAATCTATAACAATGAATAAGTTCTTTTTATTGTTCAAGATATTCAAATATATTTTTATATTTTTCTTCACATCAAGTATTTTGGCTGTTATAGCCTATCGGTGGATACCCGTGTATATAACACCGCTTATGGTGATAAGATGTGTGCAACATGCTGGTAGTGGAAAGCCTATAGCTATTCATCATAAATGGGTGCAATTAAAGAATATCTCTCCTTATTTGCCAGTAGCTGTAATGTCATCCGAGGATCAAAATTTCTTGCACCATCATGGCTTTGACTTTGGTGCTATTCAAGATGCTGCGATTGAAAAAATAAAAGGCGAAAGGTCACGCGGTGGAAGCACAATATCGCAACAAACAGCTAAGAATGTATTCTTGTGGCCCACTTCTTCTTGGGTTCGAAAGGGTTTTGAGGCTTACTTTACTGTGCTAATAGAATTTTTCTGGTCAAAACAGCGTATAATGGAAGTATATTTAAACAGCATCGAGATGGGACCTAACATTTATGGTGCCGAGGCGGTGGCAAAATGGCATTTTGGATGTACAGCAATAGAGTTGCGACGTTCAGATTGTGCATTGATTGCAGCAACATTGCCTAATCCTATACGTTTTAGCTCTCTTTCGCCATCCAAATACATGCGAAAGCGTCAAAAACAAATAGAGCATCAAATGCGTTTAATTCCACTTTTGCCAAAGAAATAAAGGCGAATAATCAAGGAAGATACAAAGATTTGCTATACGATATTGAATAAAAGCGAAAATGTTCACAATGTAAAGTGGATATTTCAGAATTTATTGTAATTTTGTCGGCAGAACATTTAACAATTACTTTTAACAACCATTTATATGGAATTGGATATAGAAAAACCTTATGTAATAGGTCTTGACATGGGCGGTACAAACTCAGTTTTTGGTATCGTCGATCAACGTGGTAATATAAAATCTCAGACTGTAATATCTACAAAAGCTTACCCAGATTTTAGAGATTATGTAAAGGCTGCATACGAAGCATTACAGCCAGCACTTGATCAAGTGGGTGGCATACAAAACATCCGTGCAATGGGTATTGGTGCTCCAGATGCAAATTACTATACGGGCAATATAGAGAATGCAGCAAATTTGGCATGGAAGGGCATAGTTCCTTGTGCTCAGATATTCGAAGAGGTTTTTGGTATACCTGTTAGAGTTACAAACGATGCCAATGCAGCTGCAATGGGCGAAATGACCTATGGTGTTGCACGTGGTATGAAAAACTTTATCATGATAACACTTGGAACTGGTGTTGGTTCTGGTATTGTTGTAGATGGTAAGGTTGTTTATGGTAGTGATGGCTTTGCTGGTGAACTCGGACACTTTGTGGTTGATCATACAGAGAATGCTCGTTCTTGTGGTTGTGGTCGTAAGGGATGCTTAGAGGCATACACCTCGGCGACAGGTGTTGCTCGTACAGCACGTGAGTTCCTTGAAAAAACAGAAAAAGAAAGCGTACTTCGCGAACTTGACCCTGAAAAGATTACCTCTTTCGATGTATTTAAGGCTGCTGAGAAAGGTGATGAGTTGGCATTAGAAATCTTCAATTATACTGGTAAGATTTTAGGTACAGCTTGTGCTGACTTTGCAACATTTAATTCGCCGGAAGCTTTCGTTTTCTTTGGTGGCTTAACAAAAGCTGGTGATTACTTGATGAAGCCACTACGCGAAGCATACGAAGAAAATATACTTTTCTTGTATAAAGGTGAGGCTAAGTTGCTAATTTCATCGTTGAATGGTAGCGAAGCGGCTGTGCTTGGTGCAAGTGCTTTAGGTTGGGAATAATAATTCCTTATAATTAATCAAAATAAAACAAATAAAGACTATCTGTAATGCTCCTATATGTTAGAGATGCATTGCGGATAGTCTTTATTTGTTTTACGTATTATGCTCTGTAGATCCTATTTATGGATATTATCATTTTGCCGAGTAACTTTCTATATCCGAGAGAGAGCAAGGTCTGTAACAGAATTTTTAGCGCATACCTTATTTAAATTCTTGTTCTATCTTTAATATGATTTCGCTAATATCGTATGTTTGCAATGCCGTTCCAAATAGTTGCACTACAATTCCGACGAATGAAGGAATTGCTACTTTGAGGTTGGCCAATAACAAGTCTTTGTTTTTTAGCTGATACATTCCCCAAGCTGCATAGGCATTAATGATACTTCCGCCTAATGAAGGTGGTAGTTTTGCAATGTGATACCATAAATTTTCGGCTTCTTTAAAACAGTTTGCTTGTACTAAATATTGAGCTACTGAAGCAATGATTTGTTCGTTTGCTTGAGGATGAAACAAAGTTTTTTCAAACGTCTTTATAGCTCTTTGTGTAAAATGCAAATCCAAGTAGGTATTGCCTAATTGTAGCAGAATATCGCATATCGAATTGCCTAATTGACAAGAGGATATGAGCATTTCCTCGGCTTCGTCAAACTGTTCATTACAAATGAGTGTGTAGCTTATATCTGTAATCAATCGTATTCTGTCAGGACACTCAATAGGGCATAGTCGTAAGGCTTCGCGTAAAATCTTTAAACTATCGTGAAAGTTACCGAAAGAGCATAATTTTTCTCCCGCATACATTCTCAGCGTATAGTCGTTGGGGGCCTTTTGCATGTATTCCATGCAACATTTCATAGCTTCTTCATTGCGTTGAAGTGCAAATAATGAGAATACCTTAAGTCCCATAGCCTTGATGTTATTGCTATCAATAGCCAGTGCATAATCGCTACTTTGCACGCTCTCTTCATACATTTGTTTTTTCTGCTGAATGTCTGCTAATTGCGCCCACGATGTAGCGTTATAAGGGTCTAAGTCTATTAATTGATTAGCTTTGTCGATGCTTTTATCATATTCTTGTAACTGAAAGTAAGCATCAGCCATGAGTTCGTTTACTCTTCCTGCAAATTGATATTTTTGTGGTATTTGGCTGAGATATTTAAGTGCACGATGTTGAAAGCCATAATCTAAAAATAACTCTCCGAGGTCCAAGTACCAATCATAACTTTCTTCGGTCATGGAAGCTGGTAGGCAGTCATTAATTCTTTGTTCAGCTTCGTCAAGTAGTCCGCTTGCCACTTCCTTTTCTGCATAAAATAACTGTACATTACGGCTTTCTTGATTAGCTATGCTATGTATGATTTTCAGTGCTTGTTGCCAATTGCCTTTGTCTTTTTCACGATATGCCTTAACTACAAGCACATCTTCGTTGTCTGGATGTAAGCGTTCAGCAAAACGCATTAATCGTTCTGCATCATACATTCTTCCAGCCTTCTCATATACCTCTTCTATATCCATAAGTGTAGAAGCATCCATATAGAAAGGTTCTCCGCTTTCTATTTTCTGCTCGTACTCATTCATGGCTTCTTGCAGATATTTATTCATATCGTTAGTTATAATAAGCAATAAACTACGCTAAGGCTATATTTGTTAGTTGCAATATAGTTTTAGCGTAGTTTAATTAATGTTTTTACAAATCGTAAATATCCAAGTAATGATGCAAATCCTTGTAGGTTGTATGCATCAAAAGTTGCTGTTTTACTTTTGTTTAGCCCAAGTATCCTTCAATCCAACAGTGCGATTAAAGATTAGATGTTCAGGAGTAGAGTTCTTATCGGCAGTAAAGTAGCCTGTACGCTGGAATTGCAAGTAGCGATTTCCTGTTGGGTTTTCAGCTGCAAACTTTTCAACATAGCAATTGTTCAGAACTTTCAGTGAGTCAGGGTTAAGTAATTCACGGAAGTCTCGTTCATCGGCAGATGGGTTTTCAACGTTGAACAAGCGATCGTATAGACGAACTTCTGCTGGAACACTGTGAGCAATGCTCACCCAGTGAAGAGTTCCCTTCACTTTGCGGTTGGCGCCTTCCATGCCGCTCTTGCTATTGGGGTCGTATTCAGCATACACCTCTTCGATAGTACCATCTGCTGCTTTTTTGCAACCTGTGCACTTAACGATATAGGCGTTCTTTAAGCGTACCTCTTTGCCTGGCACCATACGGAAGAACTTTTTAGGAGCATCTTCCATAAAGTCAGCTCTTTCCATCCACAATTCACGGCTAAAGGTGATAGTGTGTGAACCATCCTCTTCGCGTTCGGGATTGTTGATAGCTTCAAGTTCTTCGGTTTGTCCTTCAGGATAGTTGGTTATGATAAGTTTTACAGGGTCGAGCACGGCACTTACACGCAATGCGCGAGCATTGAGGTCCTCGCGTGCTGCAGCTTCAAGCATTGCATAGTCGTTGAGGGCATCAAACTTGGTATAACCAATCATATCGATAAACTTTCTGACAGCTTCGGGAGAATATCCACGACGGCGCAAACCACAAACAGTTGGCATGCGAGGATCGTCCCAACCATCAACCAACTTTTCTTGAACAAGTGCAAGCAACTTGCGCTTAGACATCACGGTATATGTCAAGTTCAAGCGATTAAATTCATATTGGTGTGGACGATTGTCATCAAGGTCTTTACCTTCCTTAAGTTCGTCAATGAAATGGTCGTATAACGGACGATGAGGAACAAACTCGAGTGTACAAATAGAGTGGGTAACACCTTCAAAGTAGTCGCTTTGTCCATGAGCAAAGTCGTACATAGGGTAAACTTTCCATTTGTTGCCTGTGCGATGGTGTTCCTTGTTGATTATACGATAGATAATAGGGTCGCGGAAGTGCATGTTAGGGTTAGCCATATCAATTTTGGCACGCAACACCATAGCACCTTCTGCCACCTCGCCAGAGTTCATTTTTTCGAACAAAGCAAGGTTTTCCTCAATGGGTCTGTTGCGGTAAGGGCTTTCAATACCTGGTTGTGTAGGTGTGCCTTTTTGAGCTGCAATCTCTTCGCTTGTTTGCTCGTCTACATAAGCTTTTCCTTCTTTGATGAGGCGGATAGCAAAGTCCCACAACTTCTGAAAATAATCAGATGCGTGATATATGTTACCCCATTTAAAGCCAAGCCATTCAATATCTTGTTTGATGGCTTCAACATATTCGGTGTCTTCTTTTTGAGGGTTTGTATCGTCGAAACGGAGGTTGCAAACGCCACCAAATTTCTGTGCTACACCAAAGTCCATGCAGATAGCTTTGGCATGTCCGATATGTAGATATCCATTAGGTTCGGGCGGGAAACGTGTTTGTAATCTACCACCATTCTTACCCTCCTTTAGGTCGTTAGCAACAATTTGTTCTATAAAATTAAGGTTCTTCTTCTCAGAACTCTCGTTGATATTATTATCAGTCATAATAAATTTGTGGTTATATAAAAAGTGACGAATGTTATGGGGTTAGTTAGCCATCTCTGAGATGAACTTAATTCTAACCAATCGGATTTCCTCTTCGGTATATTCGTCTCCTAATTCGTCTAAAGCTTCGTCAAGATCGTCAGTTTCGCTTTCTTTAAAATATTGGTAGATATCGTCTACATGGTCATCGTCGATAACATCTTGTATAAAGTAGTCGATATTGATTTTTGTGCCAGAGTAAACGATTGCTTCAATTTCGTCTAATAATTCGTCAAATTCAATACCATTAACCATAGCAATGTCATCGAGAGCCACTTTGCGGTCGATGCTATGGATAATGCCCACTTTAATTTTAGATTTTTTTGCAACGGTGCGAATACGTAGGTCATCAGGACGTTCAATATCGTTTTCTTCGCAATGTTTCTTGATTAGTTTGCAAAATTCCGTACCATAGCGTTTAGCCTTTCCCGCACCAACACCAGGAATATTTTGCAGTTCCTCAAGTGTCTGTGGGTATATGGTAGCCATGGCTTCAAGCGAGTTGTCTTGAAAAATCACGTAAGGTGGAACGTCAAGGTTTTTAGACATTTCCTTACGTAAGTCTTTCAGCATCTTAAAAAGAGCTGGGTCAATGGTGCAAGCTGAGTCTTCTTGCATTTCTGCTTCTGCTTCTTCATCGAAGTTGCGGTCTTCGGTTATCATAAATGAATGTGTTTTTTTCAAAAAGTTGCGTCCTGCTTCAGTAACTTTTAATACGCCATAGTTATTGACATCTTTGTCAAGGAATTTCATAATAAGGGCTTGTTTGATAACAGCGTTCCAAATACGTTCGTTAGTATCTTCGCCGCATCCAAACACCTCAAGTTCGTCGTGATGGTACGCGCAGACTTCTTCTGTTTTGTTACCAAGTAAGATGTCTTTAATGTAGTCATCGCGGAAATTCTCTTTTGTGGCAAGAATTACTTCGAGTACTTTTAGTAAATCGTCTTTTGCTTCTATTTTAGTTTTAGGATGTAAACAGTTGTCGCAGTTGCCGCAGTTGTCTTGTTCGTAGGTTTCACCAAAATAGTGCAGTAGTAATTTTCTTCTGCACATTGAGCTTTCAGCGTAGGCTGCGGTTTCTTTTAGGAGTTGTTTTCCTATGTCTTGTTCAGCCACAGGTTTCCCTTCCATAAATTTTTCAAGTTTCTTTAAGTCGTTGCGAGAGTAGAATGCGATGCATTTGCCCTCTCCATTGTCGCGTCCAGCGCGTCCGGTTTCTTGGTAATATCCTTCAAGGCTCTTAGGCATGTCGTAGTGGATAACAAAGCGCACATCAGGTTTGTCAATTCCCATACCAAAGGCTATGGTAGCAACAATTACGTTGATACGTTCCATCAAGAAGTCGTCTTGTGTTTTAGAGCGTACAGCAGGTTCAAGCCCTGCGTGATAAGCAGCTGCTTTGATATTGTTATTCCTTAATACTTCGGCCAATTCTTCTACTTTTTTTCGGCTAAGGCAGTAGATGATGCCACTACGTTCGGGGCCTTGTTTGATGTATTTAATGATGTCCTTATCAATGTCTTTTGTTTTCGGACGTATTTCGTAGTAAAGGTTGGGTCTGTTAAAGGAACTTTTGTATGTAACAGCATCCAATATGCCCAAGTTCTTTTTTATATCTGTAGCAACTTTTTCGGTGGCTGTAGCAGTTAAGGCTATAACGGGGGCAAGGCCTATGGTGTTGATGATTGACCTAATTTTTCTGTATTCAGGTCTGAAGTCGTGTCCCCATTCTGATATGCAGTGAGCCTCGTCTACGGCATAGAACGAAATCTTTATGGTTTTTAGAAAGTCGATATTGCTTTCTTTTGTGAGAGATTCGGGTGCCACATAGAGTAGTTTGGTAATGCCATTTCTGATATCCTCTTTTACTTGTTCAGTTTGTGTGCGTGTGAGTGAGGAGTTTATAAAATGGGCTATACCATCGTTTTGGCTCATGTGCCTAATTGCATCTACCTGATTCTTCATCAAAGCTATTAGAGGCGATATAACAATGGCTGTACCCTCCATGATAAGAGAGGGCAGTTGGTAGCATAGCGACTTACCGCCTCCCGTAGGCATAAGTACAAACACATTCTTACCTTCAAGAAGTGAGTGTATAATGGCTTCTTGATTGTTCTTAAATGTGTCAAAACCAAAGTGTTCTTTAAGTACTTTTTTTATGTTATATTCTTCCTTCATAGCTTTTTATTCATGCTTAGAGGTTAGATATGTTTAGAGTGAGGGGCTTAGTGTTATATGCGTCTATATGTGTGAGATATAAAGCTTTGCGTTGTGCAACACTTTTGCCCTCGCTTATGTTTAAGCAAAGATATAATAAATTTCTTGAATATGGGATTATTCGTTGTCTATTTTTCGGCTTTGTTTTTGTGTGGCTTTGTTGCATTGTTTGTTTAAACAATTTCTGTTACCAACGATGGTGTGCGACGTGCCAAAACGTCTAAGCGCAGGTTGGCATTGTCACCCTCGAGCTTGTAGCCTGCTTCGGATAGTTGTTTTTGACAAGTTTCATAAGCTATTCTTGGCAGGTTGTTTTCGGCGCTCAAGTGACACAACCACACGTGTTTGATGATTTTGGGGTTAAGGTTTTTGGCCAAGAACTCAGCAGTCTCGTCATTGCTTATGTGGCCGTATCCACTGCTTATGCGCTTTTGTAGTCTAAGGGGATAGTGGCCTGTAGCAAGCATTTTTTTGTCGTAGTTCGACTCGATGATGAGATGTGTTGCTTGGTTTACGATATTTGGCATTTCGTCTGTAAAATGCCCCACATCGGTCATCAACACAAGGCATTTACTATCAGTTTTAATGATATATCCGTTGTTGTCGGCACTATCGTGTGGCACTGCAAACGAGGTTATATTAAAAGGACCCAACTCAAATTCTTCGCCTCGCACAATGTTGTGTTGTAGGTTTAACGGAACCTTTTTCGACACAAAATGGTTGTGCATGATAGAGTCGTGAACCTTTTCTGAAGTGTATACGGGTATATGAAAGTCGCGCGACAAAGCTCCAACCGCTTTCACATGGTCTGTGTGGTCGTGTGTTACCAATATGGCTTGAATTTGTGCAATGGTAAGTCCATAGTTCGAAAAGTGCTTCTTAAAATTGCGTATGCCAATTCCTAGATCGATAATGATACCATAGCCATCGGCATTAAGGTAGTAGCAGTTGCCACAACTGCCCGATCCAAGGGATATAAATTTTAACATGGAGTGATTGTTGTATGTAGTTTTGAGAGCTATTTTGCATTGCATTAGCTCTGGTTGTTGTTTAAAAAGGAAGGCCTACGGCAAAGTGTAGGGCAAAGTCTCTGCTAAAGTTTGGTTTTGTAATAGGGTAGTGTAATCTGCCAGAGGGTACAGATGGATTGATAGCTTTCATTCCACCATCGAAGCGCAGTATAAAGTAGTTAAAGTTAAGGCGTATGCCCAAACCATAGGCAACGGCTATTTGTTTATAAAAACTGTTTAACTTAAACTGCGCCCCATCCATGTCGGCATACGATCGTGTGTTCCACACGTTGCCCGCATCGATAAAGAAGGCACCATGCAACTTCCAAAATAAGTAGGTACGCCATTCGGCATTGAGGTCTAATTTTAGGTTCCCGGTTTGGTTTACAAAGTCTATTTTGCCATCTTTACCCTTGTATGCTCCAGGTCCTAATCCTCTCACGCTCCAACCTCTCACGCTATTAGCTCCACCCGCAAAATATCGTTTTTCGTAAGGCAAAATTGTTGAGTTGCCATACGGGATGCCAATGCCTAATGCTGCATGAATAGCAAAAGAGTTGCGCTCATTAACAACAATACTTTTGGCGAAATCAAAGTCGAATTTTGCATATTGCGAGTAGGCTATGCCAAAGATATTGTAGTTATTATCATTGTCTCTTTTGGCCTTTGTAGCCTTTGATAGAGCATACAACACGTTGCCGGCAAACTCTATTCCCATCTTAATCTGGAACCCATTTGTTTGGTACAAGCCTATAACTCTGTTGGTAGCATCGCGCAAGGAGTTGTAGGTGAAGTTGTAGCCAGTTTTTACGATAAAGAGGTTTTCGTAGCTATACCTCAACACCGAGTAATGAGGGTCATCGCCATTAAGATATTCATTCCTAAAGGTGTCAGATATCCATGGCATATACACGTAGTTAATCGATAACAAGTCGTAATGATGTTGCCATTTGCTATTCGAAGAATTGTGCCAATTGTATGTCCATGCGCCAGTTAGCACTCTGCGGTGAAACTCCGGACGGTCTTGAGTGTCGTACATCAGTTTTGCCTCTGATGTGGCTTTGAGTTTTCGTTTCGTATCGATTTTTACGAGCGGAAGCATCAAGGTGGGAAAGCGCAAATTGGCTTCGGCGCTCCATTCTGTGTAACTCTGATTAACGTATCCTTCAAGCCCTGTAATGGCCTCGTATGCTCCACGCAGTTTAAACGTAATCATCTCTGAACCCTTAAACAAATTGCGGTTGCTGTAGCTAAGTGCTGCAGCTGCCCCCAAGTTGCCAGCAGTGTTGGTACCCTCAAGTTCAAGGCCTATTGTGCGTGGTTTGTTGGGGATAACATTAATGTTGCAGTCTAACGACTGATGGTTATCTGCAATGGGTGCAACCTTTACTGTTGCAAAACTTACAGCTGGCAGACTGCTCAAGTTGTTGTAGGTATTTTGCAGGATGGCTTCGCTATATAGGCTATCTGCTTGTGTACCAATGTGTGATATAAAAGTTCGTTTTGCAATAGGCGACTTCTCCTTATAATGGAAATGTATGCCTCGGTATGCAATTGTGTCGTATGTTTGGGTTGTTGAGCCATTGCTTTCGCTATTTAGGTTTTCGAGGAATACGTTTATTCGTCTGAAGTGTTGTGGAGTATAAGCGCGCAAAGAGTCTATGCCCGAAGGCATTCGCATTTGCATTGTAATCAAGGCTCCGAGTTCGCCAGCTATTGTGTCGATGTCAAAAGAAATGTAATCAGTATTTAAAAAATAAAAGCCTTTGTCGTGGTAGGCTTTTATCATCCTACTGCGTTCTTCGGCCAGGGTGTTTAGGTTGAGTGCTTGGCCTTGCTTGACGAGCGATTTGAGCGAATCCTGTCGGTAGATGCGCAACATGTTATTGCTATCAAAGTTATAGTGTATACCCTTGATATAGAAGCGATAGCCTGGCTCAATGTTGTAGGTAAGTTTAAGTTTATGCTTTTTTGTTTTGGTTAGAGTGTCTACCTTAGCATGTAGATAACCTTGGCTGTTGAGAGCTTGTTCAAGGCTTAAAATACCATAGGCTGTTTGCTCTTTACTATAAACAACGGGGGCTTCGCCCATCTTTTTTAGTAGTTTTGAAACTCCTTTATTCCCCTTAACGGAGTCGGCTTTCGACATGCAATAAAATCCAAGTGGAACCTTAAACAGATTAAACCACTTGCTATTGGGTTGCTGCCTAACAAAGCCTCTCATTGAGTTTGGTTTTATCTGTTTGTTGCTGCTATTGATTTTTACTTCTGATAGCACACGTTCTCCTTCGTGCAAAAATTTTTTGCTGCTGCAAGCCCCTAAAGTAACAAGCACAATCATACATGCCAAAGTTAAGCCTGCATATTTAAACATGCAGGCTGCGCTGTATGTCTTGTCAAGACATTTTTTGTTGTTGCTTATATATTGTAGCATGTTTATTGGTGCTATATGGAGTGGTGAGTGTATGCTATTGGTTTTCGGTTTGTTGTATGTTTATGCAAAGATAATTTTTATTTCGGAATAGTATGGGCTTATTGGTCAATATTTCTTTTTTTGATAAAAATGTATGCTCAAAAATCGATTGTTTTTGCACAACATGTTGCGTTGTCGAATTTAATCGATTTTTGGTAAACTTTATTAATCTATTGATAATCAAAGAATTATGTTACTTCGGGGTTGTTTGGGGTAAGAAGTTAAGGCAAGGATACGTGTTCTTACACCACAAGGATGCGTATCCTTGTGTGCTAAGGATGCGTATCCTTGTAAGCTAAGAACACGTATCCTTGTGGTGTAAGAACACGTATTGTTAGGGTGATATACTCGGCTTTGACCAGTAAAAACACCTATTTAAAGACCAATACAATGCTTTTTCCGTTCTATTTGAAGTAGAAATCTGTACAAATAATATTGGTCAATTTCACGGAAAATCCAAGCGTCCGACTATAGGCCTTGTCACCCAGTTTATGTTTCAATTTTTTAGATATGAGTTATATAACTCTATCTATTGGTATAAATGGAAAATGCGCTCCATGAGTTGCCATTTCTCTGAAGAGGTGGCACCTTTTTTTGTTTGTTGGTACTTTCCGGTTAGCGCCTCCCATTCTTCTTGCTTGGGTAATTTGGCAAGTTTTGTCATCGCCTCGTCCCAATTAAAGTTTTCGGGTGTCTCAACAATCATAAATAGGCGGTTCCCTAACAAATATATCTCCATTTCGAGGATTCCCACCTCCTTAATGCCATTGAGAGTTTCTTTCCAAACGTTACCTTCTTCATGCAATTTTTTGTATGCGGCAATGAGTTCGGGCTCGTTTTTTAAGTCGAGTGTCTGACAGAAACGTTTCGTTTTGATGCCAAATTGCTTTTGCGCATATCCGTTTTGTTTCATTGGTTTAAGATTTGTTTTGCTGCGTTCTCACCTGTTAGCTGAGTGAGAATATGTGAGCAATGATTATTAGATGTATGCTTAATAGAGTTGCTAAGTTCGGAATTTTATGCGACAAGACAAAGCCTCTACCACCTCATAAATAAGTAAGCGAACAAATTTATTTTATAAACGTTTGATTGGTGAGAAATGGCCTATGGAACTTGTTTAATAATTCATCATAACAGATGAAAATCTAAAACGTGCGCTTACCTATTATGACTAAAAAAGGGCGCATCAATTTGATACGCCCTCATAATATATGAGTAAGTTATGTTGTGTTTGCCGAAAGTTTTAGTTTGCAGCAGTGAACTCGTCAAGGAAACGAACGTCGTTCTCTGAGAACAAGCGAAGGTCTTTAACCTGATATTTCAAGTTGGTGATACGTTCTACACCCATACCAAAGGCATAGCCTTTGTATATCTTGCTATCAATGCCGTTGGCTTCGAGCACATTGGGGTCTACCATACCGCAACCTAAAATTTCAACCCAACCAGTCTGCTTGCAGAATGCACATCCCTTACCACCACAGATATTGCATGAAATATCCATCTCAGCACTTGGTTCTGTAAATGGGAAGTAAGAGGGGCGAAGACGTATTTTGGTTTCGGGACCAAACATTTCGCGTGCAAATGTGAGTAATACTTGTTTAAGGTCTGTAAAACTAACATCCTTGTCGATGTAAAGGCCTTCTACTTGATGGAAAAAGCAGTGGGCACGAGCTGATATAGCTTCGTTGCGATAAACACGGCCTGGACATAACACGCGGATTGGAGGCTTAGAGTTTTCCATCACACGGCTTTGTACAGAACTCGTGTGCGTGCGTAACACAATGTCGGGATGTTGCTCAACAAAGAATGTGTCTTGCATATCGCGTGCTGGGTGGTCTGCAGGGAAGTTTAGTGATGAAAATACGTGCCAATCATCTTCAACCTCAGGTCCGTCTGCAATAGAGAAACCTAAACGCGAGAATATGTCAATAATCTCGTTTTTTACGATAGATAAGGGGTGACGTGTACCTAAGGCAATAGGGTAGGGTGTGCGTGTAAGGTCAAGCTCACTATGGTCTTCCTCTTGGGTTGCAAGGTTAGCTCGCAACTCGTTGAGTTTGTCTTGAAGTGCTGTTTTGAGCTCGTTGAGCTTCATACCAACTTCGCGCTTTTGGTCGGCAGCAACATTACGAAATTCTGCCATGAATTCGTTTACTATACCTTTTTTGCTAAGATACTTAATGCGTAGGTCTTCTAAACTCTTGGCATCAGAGGCCTGAAGGTTGGCAACCTCGCTGAGTAATGATTGAATCTTATCTGTTAACATTGCGTAAATGCTTATTTATTTGATGCAAAGATAAATATTTCTTTGCAAATACGTTCTACTTACAATGAAAAGCCTTACTTTTGTTGTTCTTTTATGCAGAATAGTGCGTCTAGGCATGTTCTTTGAAGGGTATAGAAGGTATACTAAGGTGTGGAAGATATGAACATTTTAATCTATACTTATATGTACTTTATTTACCTAATAAGGCTTGAGCATGCACTGCGTGCAAATATAAAAAAAATAAATGATGAGAGTTTTTCTTTGTTACGTTTTAGTAGTATTGTCGATTGTGGCGTGTCAGAAAAACAAGCCTGTTGATCCTGTGACTGCAAAGGTTGATAGTGTTGCAACAAAAACAATTAAGGAGGTTGGTGATAGCATTCCCGACCCCCCAAAGGCTGCTGATGGACTGTTTGATGATTTTATCTATTCGTATATGCGTATACCGCGTTTTCAACGTGAGCGTACGGTGTTTCCCTTGCCTAATATCGTGGATGGCGTCAATCATCCTATTGCGAAAAATGACTGGAAAACAGATCATTTGTATATGAAACAAGATGTTTATACCATGATTTTTGACAATGCTCGCTCTATCAAAGCAGAGAAAGACACTTCGTTACACCACGTTACGGTGGAGTGGGTATATCTTAATAAGAAACGAGTAAAGCAGTATTTATTTGACAAAATAGATGGCAGATGGATGTTAACAAGCTTGCAAAACCACGATTTCAGCAAAAACATCAATAGTGATTTCTATGAGTTTTATGCTCGATTCTCGTCCGATATGGCTTTCCAACGCAAGCACGTGTGCAACCCCTTTAAGTTTAAGACGTATGATTACGAAAACTTTCAGAATATCGAAGGATTGCTCGACGTGGTTCAGTGGCCAGACTATCGTCCGTCGTTGCCTAAGGGCACAATTACAAACATCAACTATGGTCAAAGTTATGGCAATGCTAAACGCCGAGTGCTCATGATATGCAGTCAGTCTGGCGGTATGGGATGTTCGCTAACCTTTATCCGTAAGAATAGAACTTGGATGCTCGAACGTCTTGAAAATTAATGATATATTAATATTCATATTGAGTAAAATTTAAAGTAACAATTAATATTACTATTTGTATATGTTGCATTCACTACTTCACTACAACACTTTTGGCATTGATGCGAAGTGTGATGATTTTATAGAGTATTCGTCTGTAAACGAACTACTTGGTATATTACCCTCTATTAAAGGCAAACGTTGGTTGCAAATAGGGGGTGGTAGCAATCTGCTCTTCGTGCACGATTTTAACGGCATAGTGCTACATTCACAAATAAAAGATTGCGAGTTAATTGACTCTGATGAGAACAAAGTGCGCTTGCGTGTAGGCTCTGGATATGTATGGGATGACTTTGTGGACTATTGTGTAAATAATCACTATTATGGTCTTGAAAACTTATCTTACATACCTGGCGAAGTAGGCGCAAGTGCAGTGCAAAATATAGGTGCCTATGGCGTAGAAGTTCAACAATTTATCTCCAAGGTAGAAACTCTTGAGGTGGCCACCGGTAAACCGCGCATCTTTGACAAAGATGAGTGTGAATATGCTTACAGAAGTAGCATCTTTAAACATCAATTACGCGGAAAGTATATCGTAACGCATGTGGTGTATGAATTAAATAAAGACTTTAATCCAGACCTTGAATATGGTGGCATTCAGAAGGCTTTGCAAGCTAATAATATATCAAAAGATGCTCTTACGGCTCGCCAACTACGCGATGTGATAATTGCTGTGCGCAAGGCTAAATTGCCAGAACCAAGCGAGGTGGGCAGTGCGGGTTCGTTCTTTATGAATCCCATTGTGGGCGAAGAAAAATTTAAAGAATTGCTGAGTAAGTACCCACAAATGCCACATTACTTAATGCCAAATGGTGTGAAAATTCCTGCTGGATGGATGATAGACCAATGCGGATGGAAGGGCAAACGCTTAGGCAATGCAGGGGTGTACGAAAAGCAAGCGCTTGTGTTGGTAAACTTAGGTGGAGCAAAGGGATGCGAAATAGTAGAACTTAGCAATGCCATCTGTAATGACGTAAAGCAAAAGTTCGGTATTGATATTCATCCAGAAGTAAATTTCATAGAATAAAAAAGAATACTTGATATGCCTAAACTCATATTTTTAGGTACCGGAACAAGTTGTGGAGTGCCTCAATTGGGATGCCAATGTAAGGTGTGTACGTCTGCCGATAAACGCGATAAACGATTGCGCACATCTGCACTATACCAAGCCGACAATGGTAAGCAGATATTGATAGATTGCGGTCCCGACTTTAGACAACAAATGCTTCCTTTGCCATTTCGACCAATAGATGGGGTTCTTATTACGCACGAGCATTACGACCACGTTGGTGGTTTAGACGACTTACGACCTTATTCTTACAAAAAGGATATAGATATTTATGCTCCTGCAGGCTGTGTCAAACACTTGAAAATGCGTATGCCTTATTGTTTTGTTGAAAACAAGTATCCAGGTGTGCCGATGATAGATTTGCATGCTATTTATGACGAACGAACTATAACTGTTGCGGGGCTTGATGTGCAAATAATACACGTGATGCATGGTCTGTTGCCAATATTTGCATATAGGATAGGAGATATGGCATACATTACGGATATGAGCGGAATTAGTATTGATGAAAAAGTAAAACTAAAGGGTGTGAAAGTATTGATAGTTAATGCGCTACGAAGGAAATATCACCACTCTCATCAAACGCTCGATGATGCCTTACGGCTGATAGCTGATGTATCCCCCAAACGGAGCTATCTCATACATATGAGCCACGATATAGGTCTACATGAGGAGGTAGAGAAAACACTTCCCGATAATGTGCATTTGGCTTATGATGGGTTAGAGATTGCTTGGTGAGCATACAAATGTGTTGACAAAAAAGGTTATTTATTTTTGTTCACTTCGCTTACTTATTTCGTTAAAACAGAGCAAAAGTCATCTCTTTTTTGTAAGTTTGCATATATAAATAAAGAACCCTATTTAAAAAAGTCATAACATAGTGGCATGAAGTAGCCAAACAAAATGGTCTCTGCCCTTTGGGAATAATTACATGAGAAAGAAATTTGTAAAAATACTTTGGATATCGTATACTTCAATCATTTTGTTCGTCATTCTGATTGTTTTTTGTGTTGAGCAAGGATGGATTGGATATATGCCTCCAATAGCAGAACTGCAAAACCCAATAAACAAATATGCTTCGCAAGTGATTAGCGCAGATGGGCGTTTGATGGGTACTTGGTCGCGTAGCGAAAATCGTATCTTCGTTGGCTATGATAGTATCTCTCCACACATGTTTGATGCATTAGTTTCTACAGAGGATGAGCGTTTCTACGAGCATTCAGGTATAGATTCGCGTGCTGTTATGCGTGCTGTTGTAAAGCGTGGTATCTTGGGACATAAAGAGGCTGGTGGGGGTAGTACGATAACCCAACAGCTTGCCAAACAACTCTACTCTTCGTCTGCCGAAACTACTATGCAACGCCTTGTGCAAAAGCCTGTTGAATGGATTATAGCAGTTGAATTGGAACGGCATTACACCAAAGAGGAGATTTTGACACTCTATCTTAACTACTTCGACTTCTTGCACAATGCGGTAGGCATCAAAACTGCTGCAAACGTTTACTTTGGTAAAGCTCCGCGCGATCTTACCATAAATGAGTGTGCAACACTTGTGGGTATGTGTAAAAACCCTTCTTATTTTAACCCCGTACGTGAACCAGAGCGTTGCAGAGAACGTCGCAATGTTGTGTTGCAACAGATGGTGAAGGCAGGAAAATTGTCGGACGCTGAATATGCTACTCTGAGCGAAGAACCCTTAACGCTCAACTTTCACCGCATAGATCATAAAGAGGGCTTGGGGGCTTATGTACGCGAATATCTGCGACGCATAATGATGGCTAATGAACCTAATCCATCCGACTATAAAGAGTGGCAACGACAACAATATTATGAGGACTCTTTGATGTGGAAGACTGACCCATTATATGGATGGTGTAATAAGAACAAAAAACGTGATGGCTCAAACTACGACATTTATACAGATGGCTTAAAAATTTATACAACAATCGACTCGCGTATGCAGCGTTATGCTGAGATGGCTGTATATACGCAGGTGGGTAAGAACCTTCAGCCTAAGTTTGAAGCTGAACGTAAAACCTCACCAAACTTTCCATATAGTGCCGATTTGTCGCGCAAAGACGTAAAACGTCGTATTAATAGGGCTATACACCAATCGGATCGTTATCGCACGATGAAAGCTGTTGGTGCAAGCGAAGAAGAAATTAATGAGGCTTTCCACACCAAGGTGCCTATGACGGTGTTTACTTATCATGGCGATGTTGATGTGACAATGACTCCGATAGATTCTATCTTATATTATAAAAAGTTCTTGCGCTCTTCGTTGGTTTCTATCGACCCTATGACAGGGCAAGTTAAGGCTTATGTGGGTGGACCTGATTTCTCGCATTTTCAGTATGATATGGCTATGGT
>CAKQOG010000034.1 GCA_934255485.1 uncultured Prevotellamassilia sp.
TTCATTAGAATAAATGCCATATTAATCTATTTTTTATCTCTTAGATTTCCTCCGAAAAAATACATACTTTTGTGAACATTTATTGACATTTTGAACTTCTAAAATAGAGAAAAATGTGTAATATAAATAATTACATTCGTCCGCTTTTCTACCCTCAAAAGCTAAAGCCCATAGCAACAAACGTATGATAATGATGCAAGGATACGTATCCTTGTGTGCTCATTATACGTGTTCTTATGTGCTTATAAAGCCTTTATTAGGCCATAAGGATACGTATCCTTGTAGCAAAACGTTTTAGGTATATGTGTATAATCCGTTGAGTATCAATAAATAACGAGTTGTGCCATTTATCGAAAAAAAAGCTCAGTTGCTATTCGTGTTCAGAAGGAATCGAAATATGACGATTTGAAGTTTCAACTCGGCTAAAAATGTACATAAAAAAAGAGTGTTCCACAAAAATATGTAACACCCTTAAAGTATAGTTGAACAAACGATAAGTAAATGCTCAAATTAAATAAGAAAGGCACGGGCTTTCAACCCGTGCCTTAGATTCTTTACTAATTTAAGTTTTAACCTTTACTTATATTATTTCAATACACCCAATTCTTTGCCCACCTTGATGAATGCAGCAATACATTTGTCGAGGTGTTCGCGTTCGTGACCAGCAGAGATTTGCACACGGATGCGGGCTTGGTCTTTAGGCACAACGGGGTAGTAGAAACCAGTAACGTAGATGCCCTCTTCTTGGAGCTTGGCAGCGTAGATTTGCGAAAGTTTAGCATCGTAGAGCATTACGGCGCAAATAGCACTCTGTGTTGGTTTGATGTCGAAACCAGCAGCCACCATCTTGTCGCGGAAGTAGTTTACATTGTCTACCAACTTATCGTGGATTTCGTTGCTCTCCTTCAAAATCTTGAAAGTTTCGAGAGCTGCACCAACAATGGCAGGAGCTACAGAGTTAGAGAACAAGTAGGGGCGAGAGCGCTGACGGAGCATGTCGATAATCTCTTTGCGACCTGTGGTGAAACCACCCATAGCACCACCAAAGGCCTTGCCAAGTGTACCAGTATAAATGTCTACACGGCCGTATGTGTTGAAGAACTCGCTCACACCGTGGCCAGTTTTGCCTACAACACCTGCTGAATGGCTCTCGTCTACCATTACAAGAGCATCATATTTTTCTGCCAAATCGCAAATTTTGTCGATAGGAGCAACATTACCATCCATAGAGAACACACCATCGGTAACGATTACGCGGAAGCGTTGCTCTTGTGCAGCTTGAAGCTGACGTTCGAGGTCTTGCATATCGGCATTGGCATAGCGATAGCGCTTAGCTTTGCAAAGACGCACACCATCGATGATAGAAGCATGGTTGAGTGCATCAGAGATGATAGCATCATCGGCAGTAAGCAAAGGCTCAAACACACCGCCGTTTGCATCGAAACAAGCAGCATAAAGAATGGTGTCTTCAGTTTTGAAGTAGTCTGAGATTGCAGCTTCAAGTTCCTTGTGTACATCTTGTGTACCGCAGATAAAGCGCACGCTCGACATACCATAGCCGCGGCGATCCATCATCTCCTTGGCAGCCTTGATTAGGCGTGGGTTGTTAGACAGGCCAAGGTAGTTGTTAGCGCAGAAGTTGAGAACTTCTTTGCCCTTTACTTGAATGGCAGCTTGTTGTGGACCCTCGATGAGACGTTCTTCTTTGTAAAGACCGGCTTCTTTGATATCATTCAGTTCGTTCTGAAGATGTTCTTTAAATTTACCGTACATTGTTTTGAATTTATTTGACTTATTGATTATCTACCCACAAAGTAACTGCTTTTTTTTGAAAAATAATAATGTTAAGTATAATATTCTCAAAAAAAGATTGCACCTTTGCATATACGTAAAAGTAACCATGCTGGATAGGCATTGTGGCTTTTATATAAACCAGAGAAACATTTAACATAACACCCAAATTACTAAATGAAAAATATTTTGGTGATTGGAGCTACAGGACAGATAGGTTCTGAGCTTACAATGAAATTGCGTGGCATATATGGCAACGACCATGTGGTTTGTGGATACATTCCGAGTGCAGCCCCCAAGAGCGAATTGGCAGCAAGTGGTCCTGCTGAAATTTGTGACGTGACCAACGGCGAACAAATAGCAGAAGTTGTTAAAAAGCACAATATCGATGCTATTTATAACTTGGCAGCATTGTTGAGTGTGGTAGCTGAAGGTCGCCCACAATTGGCATGGAAAATTGGTATCGATGGTTTGTGGAATGTGCTCGAGGTGGCTCGCGAACACAAATGCTCGGTATTTACTCCAAGTTCGATTGGCTCATTTGGCCCCGAAACCCCAGCCGATCACGTGCCACAAGACACCATTCAACGCCCACGTACTATCTATGGCGTGTCGAAAGTAACAACCGAGCTATTGTCTGACTATTACAATCGTAAGTATGGCGTAGACACACGTGCCGTTCGCTTTCCTGGTTTGATTTCGTATGTAACTCTCCCTGGTGGTGGTACAACAGATTATGCTTGCGATATCTATTATTCAGCTGTACGTGGCGAAAAGTTTGTTTGCCCTATTGCTAAAGGCACTTACATGGATATGATGTACATGCCTGATGCTTTACGTGCTGCAGTAGAACTGATGGAGGCCGACCCTGCTCGACTTATCCACCGCAATGCGTTCAACATAGCTGCTATGAGTTTCGATCCAGAGGGTGTGTTTGCAGCAATTAAGAAATACAAGCCCGAGTTTGAGATGACCTACGATGTAGACCCTCTTAAGCAAGCCAATGCCGACTCATGGCCCAATAGTCTGGATGACGTTTGTGCTCGTCAAGAATGGGATTGGAAACCAGAGTACGATCTCGATGCCATGACAGTGGATATGCTCAAAAAACTCGAAGCTAAGTTGAAGGACTAATAAAATAGGGTAGTGTAAGGCCCGTTTAGCATAACCGTTCAAAGTTAATATAGAAAGTCACGGGCTAAAAGTCCAAAAGACTACAACCCAGGGTAGCTCTTGGGTTATGTACATTTTGTTATGATGACGCTCTGTAAGAGCATAAGATGAACCCACAAGCATTATAGGCTTCATCTTTTGCTCCTTCAGAGCGTCATCATCGTATGTATAGATATTCTTGGGCATTGCCATAGGCTGTAGTCTTTTGGTCTTTTAGTCCGTACCTTTCTAAATTAATTCTGTCCATTAACTTATGAAAATGAATTATGAACACTTACTTAAATCAATTTGGGCTACTTACTTATAATTCAAAACCGCTAACTTTGCAGTCAGAAAAAAAATGATTAGTAGAATATGGCAACGAAGAGCAAAGTGGACATGCTGAATGGTCCGCTACTGAAAAAAATCATTGTATTTGCGCTACCCTTAGCTGCAAGTAGCCTTTTGCAGCAACTTTTCAACTCGGTAGATGTGGCTGTTGTGGGTCGTTTTGCAAGTAGCAAGGCATTGGCAGCAGTGGGTAGTAATGCTCCCGTAATAGGCTTACTTATTAACTTGTTTGTAGGTGTATCGATGGGAGCCAATGTAATAATTTCTAACCATATTGGGCAAAAAGACGACGATGGCATACGGCGTTCGGTAAGTACAGTTGCGCTCATGTCGGTGATATGTGGTGTGATATTGATGGTTTTGGGTGTAGCTATATCACGCCCAATTTTAGAACTGATAGATACCCCTGCCGATGTGCTCGACATGGCTGTGCTCTATCTGCGTATTTACTTTATAGGCATTCCTTTCTTCTTGATGTTTAATTTTGGTGCAGCCATATTGCGCAGTATGGGCGATACAAAACGCCCACTCTACATATTGGTTATAGCTGGTGTGTTGAACACAGTTTTAAACCTATTTTTCGTGATATGTTTGGGTATGGGAGTAGAGGGCGTAGCCATATCAACGGGCATAGCCAACGCACTTAGTGCTTTGCTGATAATTATGTTGCTACGCAAGGAACATGGACCTATGCAGCTGCAATTTCATCACCTACGCATCTATAAAAAGGAACTGAAGCGCATGCTGCAGATAGGTGTGCCAGCAGGTTTACAAGGTGTGGTGTTCTCGCTATCGAACGTGGTGGTGCAGAGCGCAATCAATGGTTATGGTGCTGCAGCCGTGGCTGGTACGGCTGCAGCCTTGAACTTTGAGTATTATTGCTACTACATACTTGTGGCATTTAATGGCGCTGCCATCTCGTTTATTGGGCAGAACTATGGTGCAAAGAAATACGACCGCGTAAAGCACATTTATCATCTCTGCTTGTTGATGGGGGGAACATGTTGCTTGGTGGCAAACGTATTATTTGTGTGGTACGACCACTTTTTTTTAAGTTTCTTTAGCACCGACCCAGAGGTGGTACATTATGGGGCAATTCGCATGGAAGGTGTGCTACTGTTTCAGTTTATAGCTTGTAGTTATGAGGTCACAGCTTCGGCACTTCGTGGTATGGGCGAATCGATGTTGCCAACTTTGATGACCATCATCGGAACGTGTTTATTACGCATTGTATGGGTGTTTGGTGTTGTTCCACATTATCATGGTTATCCCCAACTTTTGCAAGTATACCCCCTCTCGTGGATAATTACGGGTACAATGGTATGTGTGGCATACAAGGTGTCGATGAAGAAATTGTGCCCCAAAGAGCAGACATCTTAGACAAGCATCCAAATTTATTTTAAAATGGTTCTAAAAATCCAATTAATTATCGGGTTTTTAGAACCTTTTTTTATTATTTGTGTTGTAAAATTGCAGATAAACAAAAAAATACAGAACTTTACACAGCAAAGAAGAAACATTGAAAAACATATTACTAACAAATAAATCTGTGCAGAAATCCTATGAGGAAATTTACCCTTCTACTTGCTGCATTGTTTATGATGGCAGCAACAGCTCTGGCTGACAAATATCCGATTGATAGTTACGAAGAACCGCGCGTGGGCGATACACCTCCAGCCGCTGAATGGAATGCGCTAAGCGAAGGCTTACATGCAACGTGGGGCAGTCGTGATGTGCTTTACACCATTCACCGAGTGCCCAAACTTACCGAGACAACTGAAGCAGAGATAACTGCTTGGAGGGGCGAACGGGCTAACTTAGAGGCTGTGCTTTATAGCAAAAGCAACCAAGGAAACTTGAAGGTTAGATTTGTTGATGCCAATTCAAAGGTGGTGAGTTGGTGCAAGGCGAATTTTTTGAATTATGTAATTACCGACGACTATAAGAGTTGTGGAACGCATAACATGTCGCTTGTAAAATGGCTTGTACCCGATGTGATAGACCAAGACAAACCTCATGCAGTGCCAGCATGTGAAACGCGCCCCGTGTGGTGTAGCATTGAAGTGCCACGCGATGCAAAGGCTGGAGAGCAAAAAATGACATTGCAAGTGCTCGACGAGAACGACAAGGTGTTGAAAAACTTGACCCTTTCTCTTAACGTAATAGATCGCACACTACCCGAGGTGGCAAACCAAAAGTTCCACCTTGACCTTTGGCAACAACCATACGCTGTAAGTCGCTATTATGGTGTTGAACGCTGGAGCGATGAGCATATCAATGCTTTACGTCCATATCTTGAAGCATTGGGAAAAGCAGGGCAGAAGGTGGTGAGCACCATCATGTTTTATGAGCCATGGGGCGACCAAAGTCATGATAAATTCTCGTCAATGATTCAGACTACTAAAAAGACAGACGGCTCATGGAGTTATGACTATGGCATTTTTGATAGATACGTAAACCTTTGTGCAGAGTATGGCATTAAAGAGCAAATTAATTGCTATTCGATGGTGCCATGGGACATGACCTTTCGCTATTATGACGAGAAAACCAAAAAGAACATAGACCTTAAAACTACAACTGGAGAAAGCGAGTATAAAGAACTATGGAACAACTTTTTAGATGCTTTTAAAAACCATTTACAAGAAAAAGGGTGGTTTGAGAAAACTTGTATTGCTATGGACGAACGTGGCGAAGGTGCTATGCTCGATGCCTATAACATAGCTAAGGAAAAAGGCTTTAAAATGGCGCTTGCAGGCAATTATCACTCATCGCTCAACAATAAATTGTATGACTATTGTGTGGCTTTGAACCAAGTGCAGAATTTTACGAAAGAGCAATTAAAATGGCGTAAAGACAACGGATTGCTCACGACCATCTATGTGTCGTGTGCAGATACAGAACCTAATATTTACACCAATTCGTTGCCATCAGAAGCTGCTTTTTTACCATTGCATGCTGCGGCAAACAATCTTGATGGATTTTTACATTGGTCGTGGATAAATTGGAATGAAACACCGCTTACCGACTCGCGTTTTCGTTTGTTTGGCAGTGGCGACACTTATTCGTATTACCCTGGCAACCGATCGTCAGTACGTTTTGAACGCTTGATAGAGGGCATCCATCAGTATGAAAAAATACAGATACTGAAGGAGGAATATAAGAATGATGCAAAAAAAATGAAGCAACTTAATGCTCTGCTCGCAGGGTGTAAAGACTATGTTATTACGGCAGAAGAGTGTGCAGATAAGGTGAATCTCTTGGAGGATTTTTTGAATGGAAAAGAGGTAAAAATCCCTGAAGTGTTATCGGGATACTATAAAATAAAGATTGACGATATGCACTATGCAAAATCGGCAGCAAACCAAACAAAATGGGCTACAGAAATTAGTTCGCAAACAGATTATGACCTATTCCAAATAGAAGGAACGAAAGATGCTTGTACGATTAAACTCAAGGGACGTAGTAACAACATAGGTCCCGACCATAATAAGCAACTCTTTGTAGACCAAACTGCAAGTACAAAATACACCATCGTAGATGCAGATAATGGTAAGGTAAAACTCAAAAATAATGGTTATTGGGTATATGTAGACAAAGGAACATTTACTTGGAATGCTACTAAAGCTACGATGCTTGAACTTGTTCAAGACGAGAGTGTAGTAGAAGAGGAACATACCACTTTGTTTAGCACTTTGGCTGGTGGTATGGACATACCGCCTTATCGTATTCCAGGCATAACTTGTGGCAAAGGGGGCAGACTTATTGCAAGTGTTGCAAGATTGGTGTGTGGTACGGATCCAGGTTTCGGACAGGTGGACTGTGTAGTGAAGATTAGCGACGATAATGGCAAAACATGGAGTAAAAAAGAAATTGATGTGGCAGTAGGCGATGCTTCGCTTATCAACAATAAAAAAACTCCTATGCAAGCAGCTTATGGCGATCCTGCAGTAGTGATGGACCGCGAACACAACGAAGTACTTGTGATGGCTGTGGGAGGATGCACGTTGTTTACGGATGCAACAACAAACCGAAAAAATCCCAATATTATTGCTGCAATACGCAGTTTGGATGGTGGCTTGACATGGCAGACTCCTATAGACCAAACTGAAGATATTTATGGGCTTTTTGACAAAGGAAAAGTTATGGATGCTGCTTTTGTCGGGGGCGGAAAATTATTTCAGAGTAGGGTGGTAAAAGTTGGTGAATATTATCGCTTGTATGCTGCCCTTGCAGCTCGACCCAATGGAAATCGTGTGATTTATTCAGATGACTTTGGACGCACATGGAAGGCACTTGGCGGTGCTAATGCAACCCCTGTGCCCAATGGCGATGAACCCAAATGTGAAGAATTGCCCGACGGTAGAGTGATTATAACAAGCCGTACCTCTGGTGGACGCTTGCTAAACATCTATACCTATACAAATACACAAACAGGTGAAGGTTGTTGGGAAAAGCAAACAAAGGCAACAATGAACGGACTGAGAGCTTTGCCAAGTACAAATCCAACAAATGGAGAAATGCTTATAGTACCTGTAAAACGTAATAGTGATGGCAAGCAGATGTATGTGGCGTTGCAGTCGATGCCAACAGGTAGCGGACGTAATAACGTTGGTATTTTCTATAAAGAACTGACCGATGCAAACGATATGAAAAATCTTGCAGCTTTCTCTGCTGATTGGGATGGCTTCTATCAAGTAAGTTCTACTGCATCTGCATATAGTAGTCTTGACTTGCAAGCTGATGATAAAATAGCTTTCTTTTATGAAGAGACGCTAACAAAATGGGGCACAAAGCAAAACCCTGTGAGCACAAGTTTTCCAACAGGGGAGGGTATGCACAACTTCGATGGCTTTGAAAATGTTTATGTACCAATCTCGTTAGAAACAATAACGAATGGAAGGTATAGCATTTTCCGCGAAGTAAATAGAGGCGAGTTCTTGAAGAATTATTTTAATGCTGTTGTTGAAGAGTCTACCCTTAGCGCAGATGAAAAAAAGGTAATCAGCAAACAAGTAGCGATACTGCCTACGCAACCTACCATTGAACAAATTGATGCTATATATGCAATCCTAATGGGTAAAGTTTCTGCAGATAAATGGGATGGTAAAACAATTACTTTCTCGAATGTGCAGCAAGATGGCACGGAGCGTACGTTGTATATAAACAATGCAAAACTTGAAATTAGTAGTTCAAGTGCTGATGCGTTAGGCAATAAGGCATTGTTTAAATGTACAAAGCAAGCAAGTGGTAAATATTCATTTTATAACGAGGCAAGCAAACTATACATGATTTGGCGTGCTGGCAACAACTATGGCTATAACAATAATGCGGGTACTTTGAGCACCTATAATGCTACATTTTGTGATTGGGATATTGTAGATGCAAGTGACACAAAACAAAACACCTTTTACATTGTGAGCAAGCGTAGTAATGGTACGACAGATGGATCTATTGTTGTGATGGCAACAGGAACCTTCGATTCGTATGGTGCCTCGGTAGGATGGTCAAGCAATTATAGCAATTTGTTTTATATCAATGTGAAAGACGCTGCAACTGGTATAAGCAAAACGCAAGTGGCGGAGAAAGATGGAAATGGAAAATTTATTCGTAACAACAGCGTGGTTATTCGTAAAAACGGAGTAACATACAATGTTTTAGGCCATAGATTGTAAATATTTAGTCGTGTATAGACGGAGTTTAATCCTCTTGCGTAAGTAGATGCTCGAATATAATTAAGAAACGAGAATTGCATATCTATTTATCGTAGGTAAACGGGATAAACTCCGTCTTTTATGTGTTATTAATCTTTTGTAGACAATGTTTTTGAGTTAAAACGAATATAATTTTATTTTATGCTAAAAAAATAGCTGAAAAGTTTGTTATTCAATACTAAAATCGTAAATTTGCACTCCGAAAGTAGGAAACATAAGAAAACTGCTTTGTTTTGAGGGACTTACGAGTCCTAGGTTAGTAATAACCCTCCGACCCATGCTTAAACGTGCTTGGGCGACGGAACAAAAAACAATTTATATATCATTTTCATAAGACTGAAATGCCAGGATTATTAGGAAAAAAAATCGGAATGACATCCGTATTCAGTGCCGAGGGTAAGAATGTACCATGCACTGTTATCGAAGTAGGTCCTTGCGTTGTGACGCAAATTAAGACCGTCGAGAAAGATGGCTATGCAGCCGTTCAGGTTGGTTTCCAAGATGCAAAGGAAAAGAATACTTCTGCTCCTCTTATGGGCCACTTTAAGAAGGCTGGTGTAACCCCCAAGCGTCATTTGGCAGAATTTAAGGGCTTCGATCAAGAGTTGAACCTTGGTGATACTCTTACAGTAGAACTCTTTAATGACGCAACCTTTGTAGACGTTATCGGTACTTCAAAAGGTAAAGGTTTTCAAGGCGTTGTGAAGCGTCATGGTTTTGGTGGTGTAGGTCAAAGCACTCACGGTCAGGACGACCGCTTGCGTAAGCCAGGTTCAATTGGTGCTTGTTCTTATCCAGCAAAAGTGTTCAAGGGTATGCGCATGGGTGGTCAGCTTGGTGGCGACCGCGTAACTACGCAAAACTTGAAAGTGTTAAAGGTAATCCCCGAACACAACCTTCTACTTATTAAGGGTTCTGTTCCAGGTTGCAAAGGTTCAATCGTAATTATCGAGAAGTAAGCAATGGAAGTTAGTGTATTCAATATCAAAGGTGAAGATACCGGCCGCAAGGTAACACTTAACGATAGTGTTTTTGGCATTGAGCCGAACGACCACGCTATCTACCTCGATGTTAAGCAATTCTTAGCTGCTCAACGTCAAGGTACAGCAAAGTCAAAGGAAAGAAGCGAGATGAGCGGTTCAACACGCAAACTCGGTCGTCAAAAAGGTGGTGGCGGTGCACGTCGTGGTGATATTAACTCACCAGTACTCGTAGGTGGTGCTCGCGTGTTTGGTCCTAAACCACGCAATTATAGCTTTAAGCTCAACAAGAAAGTAAAGGCTTTGGCTCGTCGTAGCGCACTTAGCTACAAGGCTCAAGACAATGCTATCGTTGTAGTTGAGGATTTCACATTTGATGCTCCAAAGACAAAATCATTTGTTGAAGTTATAAATAATCTTAAAGTTTCTGACAAAAAGGTACTTGTAGTTCTTCCAGAAGCTAATAAAAATGTATATTTGTCAGCTCGCAATATACAAAGTGCAAAGGTGGCAATCGCCTCAAATATCAATACTTACGGCGTGCTTAATGCAGCAGCTATGGTAGTGACAGAAAGCGCACTTAACCAAATCGAGACTGTCTTAACCAAGTAAAAATAGCAACAGAAAATGGCATTTATCATTAAACCCCTCGTGTCTGAAAAGGCTAATGGGATTACAGAAAAGCTGAACCAGTTCAGCTTTATCGTGCGCCCTGAAGCTAACAAACTTCAGATTAAGGCAGAAGTTGAAGCACGTTACAATGTAAACGTTGTAAGTGTGAATACTATTAAGTATGCTGGCAAGACTAAAGCTCGCTATACAAAGGCAGGCTTGGTTCGTGGCCGTAGCAATGCTTTTAAGAAAGCAATCGTTACCCTCAAAGAGGGCGAAAGCATCGATTTCTATAGCAATATCTAAATAAATAATGGCAGTACGTAAATTTAAGCCCACTACACCGGGGCAGAGACACAAAATTATTGGTACGTTCGAAGAAATTACTGCATCCGTACCAGAAAAATCTCTCGTTTACGGTAAGCGAGTTTCTGGTGGTCGCAACAACACTGGTAAGATGACAATGCGTTATCTCGGTGGCGGTCACAAAAGAAAATTCCGTTTCATCGACTTTAAACGTGAGAAGGATGGTGTACCCGCAGTCGTAAAGACAATCGAATACGATCCTAACCGTTCGGCTCGTATCGCTCTTCTCTTCTACGCTGATGGTGAAAAGCGTTATATTATCGCTCCTAATGGATTGAAAGTTGGCGACCAAATTATGTCTGGCGCTGAAGCTGCTCCTGAAGTTGGTAATGCTCTTCCATTGCAGAACATCCCAGTCGGTACAGTAATTCACAACATCGAACTTCGTCCTGGACAAGGCGCATTGCTCGTTCGTTCGGCAGGTAACTTCGCACAGCTTACTTCACGTGAAGGTAAGTATTGCGTAATCAAATTGCCTTCAGGCGAAACTCGCCAAATCCTCAGTGCTTGCAAAGCTACTATCGGTAGCGTAGGTAACTCAGATCATGCACTTGAATCTTCAGGTAAGGCTGGTCGCTCACGCTGGTTGGGACGTCGTCCTCACAACCGTGGTGTTGTAATGAACCCAGTTGATCACCCAATGGGTGGTGGTGAAGGCCGTCAGAGTGGTGGTCATCCACGTTCACGTACAGGTTTGTATGCTAAGGGCTTGAAGACAAGAGCTCCTAAGAAGCAATCAAACAAGTACATTATCGAAAGACGTAAAAAGTAACAAGCACTAAAACAAAGAAGAATTTATGAGTCGTTCTCTTAAAAAAGGCCCGTACATCGCAGTCTCTCTCGAAAAGAAAGTTCTTGCCATGAATGAAAGCGGTAAGAAAAACGTGGTGAAGACTTGGGCCAGAGCTTCAATGATATCGCCCGACTTCGTTGGACATACCATTGCTGTTCACAACGGAAACAAATTCATCCCTGTTTATGTTACTGAAAACATGGTAGGCCACAAGCTCGGTGAGTTCGCACCCACCCGCAAGTTCGGCGGACATGCTGGTAACAAGAAAAAGTAAGCAGGACTATTCAATCCAGAAAAAAAGAATTAATTAAATAATGGGAGCAAGAAAAAGATTAGCGGCTGAAAAAAGAAAAGAAGCCCTGAAGACCCAGTATTTTGCTAAGTTGCAAAATGTTCCCTCATCACCACGCAAAATGCGCTACGTAGTAGACTTAGTTCGTGGCATGGAGGTGAACCGCGCCCTCGGCACACTCAAGTTCTCTAAGAAGGCTGCTTCTGAAGTACTCGAAAAGCTGTTGCGTTCTGCAATCGCCAATTGGGAACAGAAGAACGATCGCAAAGCTGAAGATGGCGAATTGTTTATAACCAAAATCTTTGTTGACGAAGGCGTAACTCTTAAGCGCATGCGTCCAGCACCTCAAGGTAGAGGCTATAGAATTCGTAAACGTTCAAACCACGTAACTTTGTTCGTGGGTACTAAAACTAATGATTAATCGATATGGGACAAAAAGTAAATCCGATAAGTAACCGACTTGGTATTATTCGCGGTTGGGATTCTAATTGGTTCGGCGGTCGTAACTTTGGTGACAACCTTCTCGAAGACAGCAAAATCCGTAAGTATCTCGACGCTCGTTTGGCAAAAGCCAGCGTATCCCGCATCGTTATCGAACGTACAACTAAGCTCATCACTATCACTGTTTGCACTTCACGCCCAGGTATCATCATCGGTAAGGGTGGCGCAGAGGTTGATAAGCTTAAGGAAGAATTGAAGAAAATCACTGACAAGGATGTTCAAATCAACATCTTCGAAGTGAAAAAGCCTGACCTCGACGCAAATATCGTTGGTAAGAGCATCGCTCGCCAAGTTGAAGGCAAAATCGCATATCGCCGTGCTATCAAAATGGCTATCGCTAACGCTATGCGTATGGGTGCTGAAGGTATCAAAGTTCAAATCTGTGGACGTCTGAACGGTGCTGAAATGGCACGCAAGGAAATGTTCAAGGAAGGACGTACTCCTCTGCACACTCTTCGCGCTGATATCGACTACTGCCAATGCGAAGCACTTACTAAGGTAGGTTTGCTCGGTATCAAGGTTTGGATTTGCCGTGGCGAAGTTTATGGCAAGCGTGACCTCACTCCTAACTTCACTCAGGAGAAAGAAACTCGCGGTAATGGAAACTTTAACGGTGGCCGCAAGTTCCGTAACAAGAGAAACAACAACCGCTAATCAGATTTTTTCAGTTAGAGTATTATGTTACAACCGAAAAGAACAAAATACAGAAGACCGCAAAAAGGCCGTTGCAAAGGTAACGCTCAACGTGGCAACCAATTAGCTTTTGGTAGCTTCGGTATCAAGAGCCTTGATACGCACTGGCTTACAGGTCGTCAAATCGAAGCAGCTCGTGTAGCCATGACTCGTTATATGCAACGTGAAGGACAGAGCTGGATTCGTATCTTCCCTGACAAACCAATCACTAAGAAACCTGCCGATGTACGTATGGGTAAAGGTAAGGGTGATCCCGTTGGTTATGTATTCCCAATCACTCCGGGTCGTATCATCTTCGAAATCGAAGGTGTTCCATTTGAAGTAGCTAAAGAGGCTCTACGCCTTGCTGCTCAAAAGCTTCCCGTTACTACTAAATTCGTTGTTAGACACGACTTCGACAAAAACGCCTAATCATGAAGATTTCAGAAATTCGTCAAATCCCCGCAGCTGAGCTTTCACAACGCATCGCTGATGAGGTTGCAAAATATCAACAGTTGGTGCTCAACCACAGCATCTCTCCTCTGGAAAACCCTTCACAAATCAAGGCCGCACGTCGTACCATCGCTCAGATGAAGACTGTGTTGAGAGAAAACGAACTTAACAAATAATAATGGTCCAGATGGAAGCTAGAAACTTAAGAAAAACAAGACAGGGTGTCGTTATCAGCAACAAAATGGACAAAACCATTGTTGTGGCTGCTAAGTTCAAAGAGAAGCACCCCATTTATGGTAAATTCATCTCCAAAACCAAAAAGTATCATGCTCATGATGAAAAGAACGATTGCCAAATAGGTGACACTGTTCTTATCATGGAAACTCGTCCTTTGAGCAAGACTAAACGTTGGAGAGTTGTTGAAATTGTAGAAAGAGCTAAATAATTATGATACAAGCAGAATCAAGATTGACAGTTGCCGACAACAGCGGCGCACGCGAAGCTCTCTGCATCCGCGTACTCGGTGGTACAAAGCGTCGTTACGCTTCTGTCGGTGATGTGATTGTCGTTTCTGTAAAGAACGTAATCCCATCAAGCGATATTAAGAAAGGTGCCGTATCTAAGGCTTTGATCGTACGTACTAAGAAAGAAATTCGTCGTGCAGATGGTTCTTACATCCGTTTCGATGATAACGCTTGCGTATTGCTTAACAATGCAGGTGAGTTGAGAGGTAGTCGTATCTTCGGCCCAGTGGCTCGTGAACTCCGCGGTGTTAACATGAAAGTCGTGTCTTTGGCACCTGAAGTACTTTAATCAAGATTTCAAAGAAAGTAATGAGTAAATTACATATTAAAAAAGGCGACACCGTTTATGTAAACGCTGGTGAGGACAAAGGTAAGACTGGTAAGGTCACTAAGGTTCTCGTTGACAAGCAACGTGCTGTCGTAGAGGGCATCAACATGGTCTCTAAGAGCCAAAAGCCCAGCGCCAAGAACCCTCAGGGTGGCATTGTAAAGATGGAGGCTCCTATTCACATTTCTAACCTGAACGTAGTTGACCCCAAAACTGGTAAGCCCACTCGTATCGGTCGTCGTAAAAACGATGAAGGTAAGTTGGTACGTTTCGCTAAAAAATCAGGAGAGGAGATTAAGTAATGAGTAATACAGCACAACTTAAAAAGGAATATGCAGAGCGTATTGCCCCAGCTCTGATGAAGCAGTTTAACTATTCTTCATCAATGCAAATCCCCGCACTGAAGAAGATCGTTATCAACCAAGGTCTCGGTATCGCAACTGCTGACAAGAAAATCATCGATGTAGCTATCAACGAACTTACTGCCATCACTGGTCAAAAGGCTGTTGCTACAGTATCTCGTAAGGACGTCGCTAACTTCAAACTTCGTAAGAAGATGCCTATCGGTGTTATGGTAACTCTACGCCGTGAACGTATGTACGAGTTCCTCGAAAAACTAGTTCGCGTGGCTCTTCCTCGTATCCGTGACTTCAAGGGTATCGAAAGCAAGTTCGATGGTCGTGGTAACTACACACTCGGTATTCAGGAGCAAATCATCTTCCCTGAAATCAACATCGATACTATCGATCGCATTCTCGGTATGAACATCACTTTTGTAACTTCAGCTCCTACTGACGAAGAAGGTTATGCTCTACTCAAAGAGTTCGGTCTTCCCTTTAAAAACGCTAAAAACTAATTCGAAACTATGGCAAAAGAGTCTATGAAGGCACGCGAAGTAAAGCGTGCTAAGCTCGTCGCTAAGTACGCCGCTAAACGTGCAGCGCTCAAGGAAATTGTCAATAAGTCGAATGATCCAGCGGAAGCTTACGAGGCTGCTCGTAAGCTCCAAAAGATCCCTCGCAACGCCAATCCTATCCGCTTGCACAACCGTTGCAAGATTACAGGCCGTCCAAAGGGCTACATTCGCCAATTTGGTCTCTCTCGTATCCAATTCCGCGAGATGGCTTCAAGCGGTTTGATTCCAGGCGTAAAGAAGGCAAGCTGGTAAAAAGAACTTTACACAATCAATTTATTATTTAATATTGTCGGGGTTGTCCCGATTAATTAAACAATTCAAACAAATGACTGATCCTATAGCAGATTATCTTACGCGCTTGCGTAATGCTATCCAGGCTAAACACCGTGTTGTTGAAGTGCCTGCGTCAAACTTGAAGAAGGAAATCACTAAAATCCTCTTCGATCAGGGTTACATCCTAAACTATAAGTTTGAGGAAGATGGTGCTCAAGGTACTATTAAAATAGCCCTTAAGTATAACCCTCAAACTAAGGTGAATGCAATCAAGTCGCTCTCACGCGTTTCTAAACCAGGTATGCGTAAGTATACTGGCTATCGTGAGATGCCTCGCGTTATCAACGGACTTGGTATCGCTATCATTTCTACTTCAAAGGGTGTAATGACCAACAAAGCTGCTGCTGATCTTAAGATTGGTGGTGAAGTTCTTTGCTATGTTTATTAATTTAGGAGGAACAAAATGTCTAGAATAGGTAAATTGCCGATTAACATCCCTGCAGGTGTAACAGTTACCCTGAAGGATAATGTAGTGTCTGTAAAAGGACCGAAGGGTGAGCTCAGCCAGGCTGTTGATCCTTCCATCATCGTCACAATCGAAAATAACGAAATCACTTTCGCTATTGATGAAGCTAATGATACTGTTGAACCAAAGCAAAAACAAGCTTTCCACGGTCTTTATCGTGCATTGGTAAACAACATGGTTGTTGGTGTTCATGAAGGTTATAAGAAGGAGATGGAACTCGTTGGTGTAGGTTATCGTGTATCTAACCAAGGTAACCTCGTAGAATTCGCTTTGGGTTATACTCACAGCATTTTCCTTCAGTTGCCCCCAGAAATTAAGGTTGAGACGAAATCTGAACGAAACAAAAACCCATATATTAAACTCGAGTCTGCTGACAAGCAATTGCTCGGTCTTGTATGCGCTAAAATCCGTTCTTTCCGCAAACCTGAACCTTACAAGGGTAAGGGTATCCTCTATGTGGGCGAACAGATCCGTCGTAAGTCTGGTAAGTCCGCTGGTGCTAAGTAATTTAAATCTTTAAGATTATGACTACGAAAAAAGAACAAAGACGCGTAAAAATTAAATATCGGGTTCGTAATAAGATCTCTGGAACTGCTGCTCGTCCACGCTTGACAGTATTCCGTAGCAACAAGCAGATCTACGTACAAATTATCAACGATGAGACTTCTTCAACTCTCGTTTCTGCTTCTTCACTTGGTTTAGAAGCTATGCCCAAGAAAGAACAAGCTGCTAAGGTAGGCGAAGCTGTTGCTGCTAAGGCAATTGCTGCAGGTATCACTGAGGTCATTTTCGACCGTAACGGATATCTCTACCATGGTCGTGTTAAAGAAGTTGCTGATGGTGCCCGCAAAGGCGGACTTAAATTCTAATTAAGATTATGGCAAACAGAGTAAACGTAAATACAGAAGAATTAAAGGATAGACTGGTTGCTATCAATCGTGTTGTCAAAGTAACCAAGGGTGGTCGTACTTTCACTTTCGCAGCGATTGTTGTTGTTGGTGATGGTAAAGGTGTCATTGGTTATGGTCTTGGTAAAGCTGGTGAAGTTACAGCGGCTATTGCTAAGGGCGTAGAGGCAGCTAAGAAGAATTTGGTTAAGGTTCCTGTCCTCAAGGGTACAGTTCCACACGAGCAATCTGCTCGCTTCGGTGGTGCTGAGGTGCTTATCCTCCCTGCTTCAGAAGGTACTGGAGTTGTAGCTGGTGGCGCTATGCGTGCCGTTCTCGAAAGTGTTGGTATCAAGAATGTCCTTGCTAAGTCAAAGGGCTCTTCTAATCCTCACAATCTTGTAAAGGCTACAATCTTAGCTTTGAGTGAAATGCGTGATGCACGCACGGTGGCTCAACACCGCGGTGTATCTTTGGAAAAAGTTTTCAGAGGATAAAGAATTATGGCAACGATTAAGATACAACAGACGAAGAGCCGTATCGGTGCTCCCAAAGACCAAAAACGCACTCTTGATGCTTTAGGTCTCACTAAGTTGAATCACATTGTAGAGAAGGAGGATACTCCTATCATCCGTGGTATGATTCGTAAGGTTCACCATTTAGTAACGGTCGTAGAATAAATTAAAGAAGCTTTATGAAATTACATACATTAAAACCTGCTAATGGTGCTGTTCGTTCATGCAAGCGTATCGGCCGTGGTCCTGGTTCAGGCATGGGTGGTACTTCAACTCGTGGTCACAAAGGTGCCAAGCAGCGTTCTGGTTACAGTAAGAAGATTGGTTTCGAAGGTGGTCAAATGCCTTTGCAGCGTCGTCTTCCTAAATTTGGTTTCAAGAACATTAATCGTGTAGAATATAAGGCAATTAACCTTTCTACTCTTCAAGCTCTTGCTGAAGCTAAGAACCTTGAGAAGATTGGTATTGCTGAACTTTCTGCAGCTGGTTTTATCTCTTCTAACCAAAAGGTGAAGATCCTTGGTAATGGTGAACTCAAAGCCAAACTGGTGGTAGAGGCTCAAGCATTCTCCAAGTCTGCCGAAGCTGCTATTACAGCAGTTGGCGGTACTGCTACAAAAATCTAATCAATCCTATTTCGATGAAAAAAATAATCGAGACCATAAAGAACATTTGGAGAATAGAGGATTTGCGTACACGCCTTCTCATCACAATTCTCTTTGTTGCTATCTATCGCTTTGGCTCGTTCATCGTGTTGCCTGGTATTGATCCTGCACGCTTGCAGGCTTTACAGACACAAACGAGCGAGGGCTTGATGTCATTGCTGAATATGTTTTCGGGTGGTGCTTTCTCAAATGCTTCGGTATTTGCTTTGGGTATCATGCCTTATATCTCAGCTTCGATTGTCATCCAGCTTCTTGCGATTGCGGTGCCTTACTTTCAAAAAATGCAGCGTGAAGGTGAGAGTGGTCGTAGAAAGATCAATCAGTATACGCGTTGGCTAACAATAGCAATTCTGCTCTTCCAAGCTCCAACTTATCTTATCAACTTGAAAGCTCAAACTGCTGGTTCTGGTGCTTTCTTGGTAGGTGACGGATTCTGGTTCATGTTATCGTCTACGATTATCCTTGCGGCAGGTAGTATGTTTATCCTGTGGCTTGGCGAACGCATTACTGATAAAGGTGTTGGCAATGGTGTTTCTCTAATCATTATGATTGGTATTATAGCACGTATGCCAGGTGCCTTTGCTCAAGAGTTCCTCACTGCTTTTAGTGGTGCTGAAGGTGGTGGCTTGGTTAAGTTCCTCTTCGAGATAGTTGCTTTGCTATTTGTTATGGCACTTGCAATTATGCTTGTAAAAGCAACTCGTAAGGTTCCTGTTCAATATGCTCAACGTATTGAGGGTAATCGTGCGGTTGGAGGTGCTCGCCAATACATTCCTCTCAAACTTTTTGCAGCTAACGTAATGCCTATCATCTTCGCACAGGCTATCATGTTCATCCCTCTGACTCTTGCACAAACTGTTGCTAAAAATGGTGGCAGTTGGGCTTTGAATCAGTTCTTGGATCACACGAGTGTCCTATATAATGTAGTGTTTGTTATTCTAATTGTAGCATTTACCTACTTCTATACAGCCATCACATTGAATCCTATTCAAATGGCTGAGGATATGAAGCGTAATAATGGTTTCATTCCAGGTGTTAAACCTGGCAAACCTACTGCTGACTACTTGGATGATGTAATGAGTCACATCACTCTTCCTGGCTCTCTCTTTATTGCTTTGATTGCTATTCTGCCTGCTTTTGCAAGTTTGTTTGGCATCAAGCAAGAGTTTGCTCAGTTCTTTGGAGGAACATCCTTGTTGATTTTGGTAGGTGTTGTATTGGACACGCTACAGCAAATTGAAAGTCACCTTTTGGTGCGTCACTACGATGGACTTCTTAATTCAGGACATGTCCGCACACGTTCAACGAAGGTAGCTGCCTATTAATTACAAATAGTCTGAATGATTTATCTGAAGACCGATGACGAGATAGAGTTGTTGCGAAAGGCTAATCTTTTGGTCAGTGCAACACTCGCTGAAATAGCAAAAGTTGTTGAGCCTGGTGTCACAACTAAACAGTTGGACACTTTGGCTGAACAATTTATAAGGGATCACGGAGCAGAACCTACTTTTAAGGGTTTTCCTAATCCTTTTGGTGGTCCGTTTCCTGCTTCTATCTGTACTTCTGTAAACAACGTGGTTGTGCATGGTATTCCCAATGATGAACCTCTCCACGATGGCGATATTGTTTCGGTTGATTGTGGAACACACATTGATGGTTTTTGTGGAGACTCTTGCTACACTTTTTGTGTAGGAAATGTCAAACCAGAGGTTAAAGAACTTCTGCGAGTAACAAAAGAGTCGCTTTACAAAGGCATTGAGCAAGCGATAGTCGGACATCGTTTAGGCGATATAGGTTATGCTGTTCAGCATCATTGTGAAGAGAATGGTTATAGTGTAGTTCGTGAATTTGTTGGTCATGGCATCGGACATGAGATGCATGAAGACCCTCAGGTTCCAAACTATGGTAATCAAGGTACAGGCAAACAATTGAAAAATGGTTTGTGTATTGCCATTGAGCCTATGATATGCATGGGCAGTCACGAATTAGCAATGTTGCCCGATAGATGGGGAGTTGTTACTCGTGATGGTAAAGTTGCCGCTCATTTTGAACACACTATTGCAATTCATCATGGTAAGGCTGATATCATGTCATCGTTTGAAGAAATAGAAAAAATAGAAAGACAAAAAAGTTAATATGGCAAAAGAAGCTGCTATCGAACAAGACGGGACAATCGTTGAAGCATTGAGCAATGCTATGTTCCGTGTAGAACTGGAGAACGGACACGAAATTACCGCTCACATTTCTGGTAAAATGCGTATGCATTACATTAAAATCTTACCAGGTGATAAGGTAAAGGTTGAAATGAGTCCGTACGATCTTTCGAAAGGAAGAATTGTGTTCAGATACAAATAAAATAAATATATGAAAACAAGAGCATCATTAAAGAAACGGTCTGCAGATTGCAAGATTGTACGTCGTAAAGGCCGTCTGTTTGTGATTAACAAGAAGAACCCTAAGTTCAAAATGCGTCAGGGTTAACAACCAAATTCCGCAATAAACAAAAAGTAATATGGCAATAAGAATTGTTGGTGTAGACCTCCCTCAAAACAAGCGTGGTGAGATCGCCTTGACCTACATCTACGGTATAGGTCGTAGTAGCTCGGCTAAAATCTTGGACGAAGCCGGCATTGACAGAGATATCAAAGTGAAAGATTGGACCGATGACCAAGCTGGTAAAATCCGTGAGATTATTGCAGCTAGTTATAAGGTAGAAGGTGATCTTCGCTCTGAAATCCAACTGAATATCAAGCGCCTTATGGACATTGGTTGCTATCGTGGTGTTCGCCATCGTAATGGTCTTCCCGTTCGTGGTCAAAGCACTAAAAACAATGCTCGTACTCGCAAGGGTCGTAAGAAGACTGTTGCTAACAAGAAGAAAGCTACTAAATAATAAATAGATATGGCAAAGAAAACAGTTGCAGCTAAGAAGAGAAACGTTAAAGTTGATGCAAATGGTCAGCTTCACGTACACAGCTCTTTCAACAATATCATTGTGTCTCTTGCAAATAGCGAGGGTCAGATAATTTCTTGGTCTTCTGCTGGTAAGATGGGTTTCCGTGGTTCTAAGAAGAACACTCCTTACGCTGCCCAGATGGCCGCTCAAGATTGTGCCAAAGTAGCTTATGACCTTGGTCTTCGCAAGGTTAAGGCATACGTTAAGGGTCCAGGTAATGGTCGTGAATCTGCAATCCGTGCAATCCATGGTGCAGGTATCGCTGTTACAGAGATTATCGACGTAACTCCACTTCCACACAATGGTTGTCGTCCTCCTAAGCGTCGTAGAGTATAACACTAACGTAGTTTAAAGTAAAAGACAAAAAAATAATGGCAAGATATATTGGACCTAAGTCTCGTATCGCCCGTAAGTTTGGTGAGGCTATCTTCGGTGCTGACAAGGTGTTAGCAAAGCGCAATTTCCCTCCTGGACAACATGGTAACAATCGTCGTCGCAAGACTTCTGAATATGGAATCATGTTGGCTGAGAAGCAAAAGGCAAAGTACACTTATGGTGTTCTTGAAAAGCAATTCCGTAACCTTTTTGACAAAGCAGCTTCTGCTTCTGGCATTACTGGTGAAATTCTTCTTCAAAGCCTTGAGTGTCGTCTTGACAACGTTGTTTATCGTTTAGGTATTGCTCCTACACGTGCAGCAGCTCGTCAACTTGTTAATCACAAGCACATCACTGTTGATGGCCGTGTTGTAAACATCGCTTCTTTCAGTGTTAAGCCTGGTCAAGTAGTTGGTGTTCGTGAGAAGTCTAAGTCGCTTGAAGTTATTGCTGATGCATTGGCAGGCTTCAACCATAGCAAGTATCCTTGGATTGAATGGGATGAGACTTCAAAGAGCGGTAAACTATTGCATAAGCCCGAACGTGCTGACATCCCTGAGAACATCAAGGAGCAGTTGATCGTCGAGTTGTACTCTAAAAACTAATCAATAATTCCCTTACATTCATGGCGATATTAGCATTTCAAAAACCTGACAAAGTAATAATGTTGGAAAACACTCCAATGTATGGAAAGTTTGAATTCCGTCCTTTGGAGCCTGGTTTCGGCACTACTGTCGGAAATGCCTTGCGTCGTATCCTATTATCATCGTTAGAGGGTTATGCTATCAACACTATTAAGATTGAAGGTGTTGAGCATGAATTTGCCTCTGTTCCAGGTGTCAAGGAAGACGTAACCAATATTATACTCAACTTGAAACAAGTTCGTTTCAAGCAGATTGTAGATGAATACGAAACAGAGAAGGCTACTATCACCATCTCTAACTCTACTGAGTTTAAAGCTGGTGATATCAGTAACTATCTCAATGGATTTGAAGTGTTAAATCCTGAATTAGTGATTTGTCACTTAGATTCTAAAGCCACGATGCAAATAACAATCTCTATCAACAAGGGCAGAGGCTATGTTCCCGCTGATGAGAATCGTGCCTTCACCGAAGATATTCACGAGATTGCTATTGACTCAATTTACACTCCTATCCGTAATGTCAAGTATGCCGTAGAGCCTTACCGCGTTGAGCAGAAGACTGACTATGACAAACTTGTACTTGAAATCACTACGGACGGTTCCATTCACCCAAAGGATGCGTTGAAGGAAGCTGCAAAGATTTTGATTTATCACTTCATGTTGTTCTCTGATGAGAAGATTACGATGGAGGATAAGCCAGATGCAGAAAACGAAGAGTTTGATGAAGAAGTTCTTCACATGCGTCAGTTGCTTAAGACTAAGCTCACAGACATGAACCTTTCAGTTCGTGCTTTGAACTGTCTGAAAGCAGCAGATGTTGAAACTCTTGGTGAACTCGTTCAATACAATAAGAACGATCTTCTTAAGTTCCGCAACTTTGGTAAGAAATCGCTCACTGAGCTTGATGATTTGCTCGAGAGTCTGAATCTGTCGTTTGGAACTGACATTTCTAAGTATAAATTAGATAAAGATTAAAATTCTGTCATGAGACACAATAAAAAATTCAACCATTTGAGCCGTACTGCTTCTCATAGAGGAGCTATGCTTTCTAACATGGCTTGCTCTTTGATTAAGCACAAAAGAATCACTACGACTCTTGCTAAGGCTAAGGCACTTAAGAAGTACGTAGAGCCATTAATTACAAAGAGCAAAGAAGATACGATGAACTCTCGTCGTGTTGTATTTAGCTATCTTCAAGACAAAGTGGCTGTTACAGAACTTTTCCGTGAGGTTCGTAGCCGTGTACTCGACCGTCCAGGTGGTTACACTCGCATCATTAAGACTGGTTTCCGTGCCAGCGATGCTTCTGAAATGTGCTTCATCGAACTCGTAGACTTCGATGAGAACATGGCTAAGACTAAGAAGAAGGCTACTCGTACTCGTCGTAGCAAGAAGGCTTCTGTTGCCGCTGCCGAAGCTCCTGCAACTGAGGCTCCTGCTGCTGAAGAGGCGAAGGCTGAATAATCAAAAAGTTTATTATTGCAGTTAGAATAGGAAGTTTAGTTTTTTATTCTTCTGTAACTCTTATAAAGAGGGTGTGTCAATTAGGCACCCTCTTTTTTTTGTTTATATTTATAAAGAGAGTGTGTTAATTAGCTCATTTTTTTGTTTACTATGAGCGGGGATTAGTTAAAGTATTAAGATGTGCCAACTTGAGTCTTGCAATATTTGTTTCAATGATTTTATCTAAATATAAACAAGGATTAAGTTATCGGGGGGGGTAAAACGCAACAAATGTTTACATTTGCAATATTAATTAAAATATTGGTCGTGTAGGTTAAAAACAAGACATACAGAAGATAACACAAGGCACATAGAACCCAAATGTAGAGAAAAAAGAGTTAAACACCCATAAAAAACGAAACAAGGTATGAAAAGAAAATGGTTAATCATTGGCATGCTGAGTGCTTTAGGCATATTGGCAGTGCATGCCGAGGAGGGCGTAACATTCTACCTAAACACAGGAGGCAAAGTAAGCTTTGCTTTTAGCGAGCATCCAGTGGTCAAGCTAAGTGGAGATGAGCTTACCATATCCGTAGCAGGTAGTAGC
>CAKQOG010000035.1 GCA_934255485.1 uncultured Prevotellamassilia sp.
TTGTCTGGGTGAAGTGTACGACCCGTACCACCACCTGAAGCTACGCTGAAGTATTTCTTACCAGCAAGGATACGTTCCTTTTTGTAAGTACCAGCTACTGGGTGTTGGAAACGAGTTGGGTTAGTAGAGTTACCAGTGATAGATACATCTACGTCTTCCTTCCACATGATTGCTACGCCTTCGCGTACATCGTCAGCACCATAGCAGTTTACCTTTGCACGAGGACCATCGCTGTAAGAAGTAGTCTTAACAACTTCAAGTTCGCTAGTGTAGTAGTTGAACTTAGTTTGTACATAAGTAAAGCCATTGATACGGCTGATAATCATAGCAGCATCTTTACCTAAACCATTGAGGATGCAACGGAGTGGTTTGTCTGCTGGACGGCTTTGGTTAGCCATTTGTGCAATTTTGATAGCACCTTCTGCAGCTGCGAAGCTCTCGTGACCTGCCAAGAATGCGAAGCACTTAGTTTCAGGAGAGAGAAGACGAGCAGCCAATTTACCATGGCCAATACCTACCTTACGATCGTCTGCTACAGAACCAGGGATGCAGAATGATTGCAAGCCTTCGCCAATGTATTCAGCAGCTTCTACAGCGTCTTTAGCCTTTTCCTTAAGAGCGATAGCTGTACCTACAACGTATGCCCATTTTGCATTTTCAAAGCAAATCATTTGTGTGCTTTCGCACTCCATGTAAGGATCAATGCCGTAAGATTCGCAAATCTGGTTAGCCTCTTCAATGTCTTTGATGCCGTGCTTGTTGAGAGCAGCAAGAATCTGCTTCATGCGACGGTCTTGGCTTTCAAACTGAACTTTTCTAATCATTTGTGTGTTCCTCCTTAATCTTTACGTGGGTCAATAGATTTAACTGCACCCTGTTCGGCAGTTGTACGGCCGTAGCGTCCAGTTACGCTCTTAAGAGCTTCGTTGGCATCAACGCCCTTTTTGATAGCATCCATGAATTTGCCCATGTGAACAAATTCGTAACCAATAACTTGGTCGTCTTTGTCAAGGAACATCTTAGTGATGTAGCCTTCGGTGAGTTGGAGGTAACGAGTACCCTTAACCTTAGTACCATAGAGTGTACCAGATTGGCTGATAAGTCCCTTACCAAGGTCTTCAAGGCCAGCACCAATTACAAGACCGCCTTCTGAGAAAGCGCTTTGTGTACGACCATAAACAATTTGGAGGAAGAGTTCACGCATTGCAGTGTTGATAGCATCGCAAACGAGGTCGGTGTTGAGTGCTTCGAGGATTGTTTTACCAGGAAGGATTTCGCTTGCCATTGCTGCAGAGTGAGTCATACCTGAACAACCGATAGTTTCAACCAAGCATTCTTCAATGACGCCTTCTTTTACATTCAATGTAAGTTTGCAAGCACCTTGTTGTGGCGCACACCAACCCACACCGTGAGTAAGACCAGAGATGTCTTTGATTTCTTTTGCTTGTACCCACTTGCCTTCTTCAGGAATAGGTGCGGGACCATGGTTGGGGCCTTTGGCTACGCAACACATGTTTTGTACTTCGTGTGAATATTCCATGTTTTGAGTTTTGTATTTAATAGAATACTGAATGATTCTAAATATAAGACTTGCTTATTTTGTTTGCTGCAAAGTTACGCTATCTTTTGCGAAAATACAAGTATAAAATACTCTTTTAAGCATAAAAAAAAGCGTAATGTGGCTCTACTATTTTACAGTAATTGGTCCTTCTGCGTGAAAACCTCTCAAAAAGTCTTTTATGTCCATTCTTTTCTTGCCTGCCAATTGTATGGTTTGCAATAGTTGGTAGCCATCGTGTTGTGCCACTTTGAGGAATGTTTTGCCATCGGTAACGACGCTTCCTGGCGCTTCGCTTACAGTGCAAAACTCTTTGCTTGAGGCATAGATTTTCAGTACAGATGTCTTATTGTTGTAAGCAAGTTCTGTCCACGCAGCGGGGTAGGGCGATAGTCCTCTTATAAAGTCGTATACGCTCTTTACTCCCATATTCCAATCAATGTGGCATGTGTCTTTATAAATCTTGGGCGCAGGGCGCAGTGGTTCATTGCTCACAAGTTCTGTTTGAGGAATGGGGTGAACATTGTCGTTGATGATGTCATCAACGGTTTTTATTACGAGGTCAGCACCAAGATACATCAATTTGTCGTGTACATCTTCTGCATTGTCGGTATCGAGGATAGGCACAGGCACTCGTTGTATAACTTTGCCTGTGTCGATGTCGTGGTCAAGAAAGAACGTTGTAATGCCAGTTTGCTTGTCACCGTTGATAATAGCCCAATTGATAGGGGCTGCACCTCTGTATTGTGGAAGTAAGGCGGCATGCAGATTAAAGGTGCCTAATCGTGGCATAGCCCAAACCACCTCGGGCAACATTCTAAAAGCAACAACAATTTGTAGGTCGGCTTGTAGAGCCTTTAGTTCTTCAATAAAGCTCTCATCTTTTAATTTAGCGGGTTGAAGCACCTTAATATTGTGTTCAACAGCATACTTCTTTACGGGAGATTCTGAAAGTTCTGTTTGGTGTCGTCCAATGGGTTTATCGGGCATTGTGATCACACCGACAATATTGTATCCACCCTCAACAAGTTTTTTCAAGGGTTCTACAGCAAAGTCGGGAGTGCCCATATATACAACTCTAAGATCTTCTTTTTTCATATTGTTCTTTTGTTTTTTTATAAGATGTTGCTTCCTCTTAACTATTTACATGCAGTGTAAAGAGTACTCAAGCCAAACGTAAATCGCTTGAACTTAACATCGTTAAATCCCGCTTTTTGCAATATTTGTTGCATTTTCTCGCCTTGTGGAAAAGCTTCCATCGTAGCGGGCAGATAAGCATATGCTTTGTTATCTTTTGAAATAATTTTTCCCAATGTAGGCATAAATACATGTGAATAAAACCAAAAGAGTTGCTTCATTGGAAAAGCGTTGGGCGATGTGAGTTCGATAATCACCAGTCTGCCGTTGGGTTTAAGTACACGATACATTTCTCGGAGTCCTTGGTCAAGGTTCTCAAAATTGCGTATGCCATAAGCCACCATAACAGCATCGAACGTATCAGATGTGAGCGATAGATTAAGGCAATCTTCTTTTTGAAAATGTACAATTTTGTCTAAACCAGCCTCTTTAATCTTGTTTTTTCCTACGCTCATCATTCCCTCAGAGATGTCTATACCCAACAACTCTTTGGGCTTAAGTTCCTTTGCAGCAAGCATGGCAAAATCGCCAGTTCCAGTTGCCACATCTAATATCTGTTGTGGCTTAAATGGTCGCAACGAATCTATAGCTGCTTTGCGCCAATGTTTATCAATTCCTAACGATAAAGTATGGTTAAGTAAGTCGTAAGAATGAGCTATTTGGTCGAACATCCTTTCAACTTGTATCCCTTTTGCTTCGTTCGTATTGTAGGGCTTTATTTTTTCTTGTTTGTATGTCATATTAAGTACAAAGTTAGTGCAAGGCGAGAGAAGTACAAAATGAAAGACGAAAGTTTTTCATTTTGCACTTCCGAGGCGCCGCCTAACTTGGCAAAGCAGAGTTAGTGCAAGGTGAGAGAACTGTGAAATGAAAGACGAAAGTTTTTCATTTTGTACTTCCGAATCATTAGGTAGATAAAAAAACAAAGTGCATAGAAACACCTTGATAGAGATGTATTATGCACTTTGTATGTATGTAGAAATAATAGAACTAATATATTATGCAAGTCTATTCTTCTTTTCAATTTGTTCTTGGGCGTATTCCTTGGTTACAACAAACTTTTTCTTTCTTGTAGAGGGTATTTCAAACATGGCATCTGTCATGATTGTTTCTACAATAGAACGAAGACCGCGTGCTCCCAACTTAAATTCTACGGCCTTGTCAACGATGAAGTTAAGCGTATCCTCATTGAATGTCAGTTCAACTCCATCCATTTTAAACAATTTGATGTATTGTTTGATGATAGAATTTTTAGGCTCAGTAAGAATACGTGACAAAGCCTCCTTATTCAGAGGGTTGAGGTAGGTAAGAACTGGCAGACGACCAATTATTTCGGGTATCAAGCCGAATGACCTAAGGTCTTGTGGCTCAATATACTGCATAAGATTTTTAGGGTCAATTTTCTTAGCATTCTGAACCGAATCAAAACCTACAGTATGCGCATTAAGGCGTTGAGCAATCTTCTTTTCAATACCATCGAATGCACCACCACATATAAAGAGAATGTTGCGTGTATCTACATGCACATAGTCTTGGTCTGGGTGCTTACGTCCTCCCTTGGGTGGCACATTAACCATAGTGCCTTCGAGCAGTTTGAGCAAACTCTGCTGAACACCCTCTCCACTTACATCGCGTGTGATAGAAGGGTTATCGGCTTTGCGAGCAATCTTATCTATTTCGTCGATAAACACAATGCCTCGTTCAGCCTTTTCTACATCATAATCTGCCACTTGTAGTAAGCGCGAAAGAATGCTCTCTACATCCTCGCCCACGTAGCCAGCTTGTGTAAACACTGTTGCATCTACAATAGTAAACGGAACGTTCAAAAGTCGGGCAATAGTCTTAGCTAAGAGCGTTTTACCTGTACCTGTAGAGCCTACCATGATGATATTAGATTTTTCGATTTCTACATCATCATCCTTTTCAGTTTTAGGCTGAGCAAGTCGTTTATAGTGATTGTAAACGGCTACGCTCATAAACTTCTTGGCGTCATCTTGTCCAATAATATATTGGTCGAGATAATCCTTAATTTCCTTAGGTTTAGGTACAGCCTTTAAGTCTATTGCTTCGGCGGGTTCGCTATTTTTGTGATGCGCTTCGCCAGCAATTTCAGGAAAATATTGTTCAATTATGCCGTATGCACTTATCACGCAGTCAGAGCAGATATAACCATTAGCTCCCTTTAAGAGAGTGGGAACCTCTGACTCTGGCCGTCCGCAAAAGGTACATACATGCTCTTTGTTGTTTGTCATATTCTATTGTTCCTTCTCAACGGATGTAGCATTTTCTGTTGAGATAGTATTCTTTTTAGGTTCGTATATCTTGTCTATCATGCCATATTCTTTGGCCTCTGTAGCAGTCATCCAATAGTCGCGGTCAGAGTCTGCCCACACTTTATCAAAGTCGGTGTGTGAGTGGTCGGCGATGATGGTATAGAGTTCTTTCTTTAGTTTTTGTATTTCGCGAGCAGTAATCTCAATGTCAGATGCCTGTCCTTGTGCACCACCCATAGGTTGGTGTATCATCACTCTGCTATGGGGCAGAGCGCAGCGTTTGCCTTCTTTACCTGCCACCAGTAAAACTGCTGCCATCGAAGCTGCCATACCTGTGCAGATAGTGGCAACATCGCTTTGGATAAATTGCATAGTGTCGTAGATACCTAAACCAGCATATACCGAGCCACCAGGAGAGTTGAGGTAGACAGAGATGTCTTTACCTGGGTCTACAGAGTCGAGATATAACAACTGAGCTTGTAGTGTGTTAGCTGTATAGTCGTCAATTTGTGTGCCAAGAAAGATGATACGATCCATCATCAAACGAGAGAACACATCCATCTGTGTTACGTTGAGCGTTCTTTCTTCCAATATATAAGGGTTTAAGTATTGGTTCTGACTTTTAATAACATCGTCGAGCACCATAGAACTTATACCTGCATTGTCATGAGCAAATTTCTTAAAATCGGATGTAATATTCATTATCTTCTAAATGTATAAAATGTGCGAACATGCAATTACGCGCATACACTATATGTGAGTGTGTAAGCTAATGGAATGTTGGTTTGTAAAATTCAAACTCTATCCACGTTTTTGCATATTCGCACATTATTTTAAACGTGCATTTAACCAATTAAGAGCGGTTCATTCTGCCACAATGAATTGTGCGTTATCAAAAGTAAACTTTCGAGAGCGTACAAGGCATCTGGTAGATGATTTTAAAATCTAATATTAGTTTTTTTATCCACCCTTAGGATAATACTGCTTAATTAAGCCTCTTTTTCTTCGCTCTTTTCTTCGAACATCTTAGCAAAGTCTTCGGTCGAAATACTCTTGTTGTTGAGTGTAACAACCTTCTTCAATGCCTCAGCCAACTTTTGGTCTACGCAACGGTCTACCAATTGGTTTACTTGTTCTTGGTGCTTAAGCATTTCTTGCGCATAGTTTTCAAGATACTCGTTAGGAATGTTGTTCATACCATATTGAGCAAATTGGAAACGAGCTGCTTGTACAGCTGCTGCCTTAATGTCCTTGTCGTTTACCTTAATCTTGTTAGCCTTAACAAGTTGTTCTTTGATAAGGTGCCACTTAAGTTCTTCGATGCTCTTAGCATAGTTGTCTTCAACAAACTTGTCGTCCTTATCCTTGTTGTTAGCCTTCATAATCTTCTTAAGAAGTTCATCGGGGAATTCGAGTTTGCCAACCTTCTCTTCCATATATGAACGAACGTCGATGAGGAACTTGTAGTCGCTATCGTTAGTTTGGAGTTCTTTAATGCTCTCCTTGATTTTGTTGCGAGCTTCATCTTCGCTCTTAACTTCGTCTTTGCCAAATGCTTTGTCGAAGAATTCTTGGTCGAGTGTGGCAGGAACGAAACGGCTAATTTCGTTTACTTGGAAACTGAAGTTGCCAGTGTGGTTCTTAACGTCCTCGCGTTCAACCTTGAAGAGTGACATAAGTTCAGCCTCGTTTGCATCGTATGCAGTAGTTGGGTTGAAAGTCAATACGTCGTTTTTCTTTGCACCTTCAAAAATCTTCTTTTGGTCGTCGTTTTGGAAATAAGCAGGCATCAAAGAGGCTGTTTCAACAACGATACCACCTTCTTTAGGCTGTCCGTTTTCGTCGAGTTCGGCAAGTGTACCGCGAAGAATGTCTTTTTCTTCGTAGCTTTCAACGCTTTCGGGGTGGCCAGCTTGTTGCTGAAGTGCACCGAGTTGCTTGCTAATCATGTCGTCGCTAACCTCGATATCGTAGTAGTCGATTGTGTCGTTTTCGCTCAATTCTGCTTTGAACTTAGGAGCAATAGCGATATCGAAGATAAAGGTGAAGTCGTCTTGTTTTTCGATATCTTGAGGTTGTTGCTTTTCGCTGCCGAGAGGCTCACCGAGCATATTGATTTTCTTGCTCTTGATATAGTCAAAAAGGGTATCTTGCAAGAGCTTGTTTACTTCTTCAGCCTTAGCTTGTGTGCCGTACATCTTTTTTACTAAAGATGCAGGTACGTGTCCAGGACGGAAACCAGGCATTTGAACTTTCTTGCCAAGATCCTTAAGAGATTTGTTTACATTTGCTTCATAATCAGCCTTTACCATATTAATGGTCAATTCGCCACTAACTTTGCTGATCTTTTCAAACTGAATATCCATTTGTCGTTTTCGGTTTTATTATTTCGTTTTGTTATACTTAGTATATGCTGATAAATAAAGATGCTTCTTGGTATTTTAAGATCAGCATAAGGCATAAGCGATGGCAAAATTAATATTTTTCTTTGGAAAAGTGGTGTATATGTGCAATCTTTTTAAATGAGCATATATGTTTTTCGCCAATATAATGTGAAAACAATCAATGCTTGCGGGGATTATAAGCATGTGGTAGTAACAGATTTTATAAGGAAAAAACGTGTTGTTTTGTTGCTTACATTGGTTATAAAGCATGCAAAAAAGTGGCAATAGTTCTTCATACATACGCCAATAGTTGCGTAATAACACGCTTGTAGTTTGCTCATTGCGGTCGGAGTGAATGCTCATTCCGACCGCAATGAGTGTTCATCCCGACCGCAATGAATGCTCACTCCGACCGCAATGAGCAAACTATAAGCGTATTCTTAAATAACAATGCTACTTGTGTTATGCAACTACAACTCCTTTTTAAGCCTAATAATCTGCTGCATGTGTGCGACACATAAGATGCAGGCAAGGCTATGCTTAGAAACCATTATGGGCAACAAAAGCCACCTATATTTATCTGCCAACTATATTTTTTTCAACCAACACCTAATTATATATGTATTTTGTTTCAATTTATTTTATTTGTTCATAAAGAAAACGTAACTTTGCAGCGTTAAAACTTATAAATAAAAAGAATAATCATGAAAAAAACCATCTTGGTTACAGGCGGTACTGGTTTTATCGGTTCGCATACAACGGTAGAGTTGCAGAATGCAGGCTACGATGTAGTAATTGTAGATAACTTGTCAAACTCTAAGGCAGACGTAGTTGATGGTATTGAAAAGATAACAGGCATTCGTCCTGCTTTTGAACAAGTTGATTGCTGCGATTTAGAAGCTTTGGAAAATGTTTTCAAAAAGCATCCTGCCATATCAGGTATTATTCATTTTGCAGCATCAAAGGCTGTTGGCGAAAGCGTGCAACTTCCTTTGAAATACTATGAAAACAACCTCTTGTCTCTTATCAACTTGCTGAAGTTGATGCCTAAGTATGATGTTAAGGGCATTATCTTCTCATCTTCTTGCACAGTTTATGGTCAGCCCGACCCTGAGAACCTCCCTGTTACAGAAGAGGCTCCTATCAAGAAAGCTGAGAGTCCTTATGGCAACACTAAGCAAATTAACGAAGAGATTATTCAAGACTATGTGCATAGTGGAGCAAAGATAAGCGCTATCATCTTGCGTTACTTTAACCCAATTGGTTCACACCCAACGGGTATTATCGGTGAGATGCCTAATGGCGTTCCTGCAAACCTCATTCCTTATTTGACTCAAACTGCTATGGGCATTCGTCCTTGTCTTAAGGTATTTGGCGATGACTACGACACTCCCGATGGTTCGTGCATCCGCGACTATATTTATGTGCTCGACCTTGCAAAGGCACACGTTGCTGCAATGGCTCGCATCGTAGAGGATAAGAACACCGACCCCGTAGAAATCTACAACATCGGTACAGGTCATGGTGTGAGCGTGTTGGAACTCATTCACACATTTGAAAAATGTACTGGCGTTAAATTGAACTACGAAATTGCACCACGTCGTGAAGGCGATATCGAAAAGGTATGGGGCAATGTAGACAAGGCAAACAAGGTACTTGGTTGGAAGGCTGTTCACACTTTGGAGGAAGCTCTTTCTTCTGCATGGAACTGGCAACAAAAGCTCCGTGAACGTGGAATTATGTAATTAGCACCCTAAAGGTGTAATTACATAAAGAATATAGGGTTCGTAAAAAATTATGGCTTTAGCATGAAAAATGTTGCTATGATTTTTTACGGCCTTTTTTATTAATGATTATCAATAAGTAACAAACATATTTTGCAACCTTATTATTTATTACAAGAGTCGTTGCTCCGTCGCAATTTGTCGCTCATTAAGAGCATAAGCGATAGGGCAGGAGTAGAGTTTATATTGGCTTTCAAGGCTTATGCGTTATGGAAGACCTTTCCTATTTTCAGAGAGTATATTCATCACACAACAGCCTCGTCGCCCTACGAAGCGTTGTTGGCTTATAAAGAGTTTGGCACAAAAGCACATACTTACTCGCCTGCTTATGAGGATGATACTTTTGATACAATCCTCGAGTGTTCGAGCCATATATCATTTAACTCGCTTACTCAATTTGAGCATTTTAGCCTCAAAGTTATGGCCATGCCACAAGGCAAACGCCCCAGTATGGGACTGCGCATTAATCCCGAACATAGCGAGATAGAAACAGAACTCTATAACCCTTGTGCTCCAGGTTCGCGCTTTGGTGTTTTAGCTTCACAATTGCCCGATGCATTACCCGATGGCATTGATGGTTTTCATTGCCATTGTCATTGCGAGAGTTCGGCAGAGGCTTTGCAGCATACTTTGGGGTGGATTGAAAAGAAATTTGGCAAGTGGTTGCCACAAATCAAGTGGTTAAATCTTGGTGGCGGACACTTGGTAACACGCAAAGATTATCACGTTGATTTACTGATAGATTTGCTTAAATCGTTTAAGCAGAAATATCCCAATCTCTCAATAATACTTGAGCCTGGCTCTGCCTTTGCATGGCAAACGGGCAACCTTGTATCGCAGGTTGTAGACATCGTAGAAAATCATGGCATAAAGACTGCTATATTGAACGTAAGCTTTACATGCCACATGCCCGACTGCCTCGAAATGCCTTATCATCCTAAGGTAATAGGTGCCGAAACTATTGAAGATGCACGCGAAAGAGGCGTTGAAACTGATAGCTGCGTTTATCGTTTGGGAGGTAATAGTTGCTTAAGTGGTGATTATATGGGCTATTGGCGTTTTGAGAAGCCGTTGAAGGTAGGTGACATCGTGACATTTGAAGACATGATACACTATACAACTGTAAAAACAAATATGTTTAACGGCATACATCATCCCTCGCTCAAAATAGAGCATTTAAATGGTGAAATAGAAACGCTTCGCAATTATACTTACGAGGATTATCGCGATAGAATGGATTAAAAAAAGGCAGCAGAAAAAGTAAGGATACAAATGAACGCATCTAATAATATATGGTTGCCACAAGGAATGCCTTGTGCCGATGTGTTAAAAGCAAATACTTATGTGCTATCTCGTTGGCAAGAGTGTAAGGCTGAAAAGCATGTATTATTGCTCAACTTAATGCCACAAAAGGAGGTAACTGAACTCGACATTGCTCGCACATTACAAGCGTGTGCTTTGTCGGTTCAAATATTACCAATGAAGATAAAAGGGCAAACATACAAAACTACTCCATTGGAATATATGAATGCTTTTTATCTAAACTTCGAGGAGTATGAACCTTACGAATTTGATCATTTGATAATAACGGGTGCTCCTCTCGAACAAATGCCTTTTGAACAAGTACGCTATTGGTCGCAATTATGTAACATAATGAATTGGGCTGACAAGCATGTTAAGCATACATTATATATATGTTGGGGTGCACAGGCTGGACTTTACAAGCATTATGGGATACCTAAATACGGACTCACTGATAAGATGTTTGGCATTTTTAACCAAGACATTTTAGTGCATAATTCGCCTTTAATGTATAACATGCAGAGCACTTTTAAAATGCCCAACTCACGTCATACAGAGGTGCGTGCAACTGATATAAAAACTCTTGCTGACAATAAACTTGATATTGTTGCAATGAGCAATGAAAGCGGAGTAGGGGTTGTAGCCACAAAGGATTGTAGCCAAACCTACATTGTAGGTCATCTGGAGTATGAGCCTAATACATTGCACAATGAATATATGCGTGATGTGTCAAAACATTTGCCCATTAAAAAACCTCTCCATTATTATGATACGAATGGACGTGTTGTTTATTCGTGGAAAAAAGATGCAATACAATTTTATTATAACTGGCTGAATTTGTAGAAAAAAAAGACTATTTTCGCTTGATAAATATCAAATGAAAATAGTCCTTTTTATTGGTGTATATCGAAAAGATTATTCGCTAAAATATGATTTAGGAAGCTGGCGACAATTGTATCCCGAAGCCATTATTTCGCCATAAGCACCAGCTGAACAAAAAGCTATAAAGTCGCCTCTATGAGTAACAGGCAACACTTCGTCTGTGCTAAATACATCACTACTTTCGCAGATAGGACCAACAACGTCGTAGGTCGAAGTAGGTGTTTCGGCATTTGCAGAGATGTTTGCAGTAAAGTGATGAGAGCCATACATTGCGGGGCGAATAAGTTCTGTAAAACCTGCATCTACGATGACAAACTTCTTGCTATGTCCTTCTTTTACATACAATGTACGGGCTATGAGCGAACCACATTGCCCAACTACGCTACGGCCTAATTCAAAATGTAGTTGCTGACCAGAACGAAGTTCAAGGTTTTGTGCAAATGTGGCAAAGTATTCCTTGAAATTAGGAATTGGGTTGTCATTAGGATTTTCGTAGTCAATGCCTAAGCCACCTCCAACATTGATATTTTGAGTATGTATGCCCTCGCTCTCAAGTACATCTTGCAGCTCGTTAATACGGTGGCACAATGTTGCATATACAGAAAGATCAAGTATCTGACTACCAATGTGGAAGTGCAAACCTGTGTATTCGACAGCATCTAACTCATTGGCACGGCGTATAGCAGAAACCATATCTTCCATAGCAATACCAAATTTGTTTTCGTTCAATCCTGTTGTAATCTTAGCATGAGTATGTGCATCAACGTTAGGGTTAATACGGAATGCAACATGTGCTTTCTTACCCATAGCACGTGCCAATTCATTGATAACTTCAAGTTCAGGAAGGCTTTCTACGTTAAAGCTGTGTATCTCTTCGTTCAGTGCAATACGGATTTCTTTGTCGCTTTTACCAACGCCAGCATAAACAATTTTGTTGGCTGCAAATCCTGCAGCACGTGCCACTTCAATCTCGCCACCCGATACGCAGTCTGCTCCTAATCCAGCCTCTGCTATCGTTTCAAGTATACGTGGGTTAGCATTTGCCTTTACAGCATAATGTACGTGAAAGTTGGGGCGATTGCTTATTTCTGTTTGTATAGCCTTAAGCGTTTCACGTAGGATGCTTAAATCATAATAGTAGAAAGGAGTGTCAAGTCCAGTAAATCTTGTGATAGGAAAATTCATTCGTCTAAATTAGAATATAAAAAAAAGAACATATCAGTTAGGTGCAGAACATTGCGTGCAACACCTAACTGATATATGATATTTTATTTGTTGGTTTTGTTGTTAAATAGCTTTTCGCTTAGTGCACAAAGAGCTGCCTTCTTATCGCTTTCGCGTACCAAGAACGAAATGTTATGGTTGCTACCACCATACGAAATCATACGAACTGGAATTTGTGACATTGCCTCTGTAACAAGAGTTTCAAAGCCTACATTGCCCCAACGAAGGTCGCCCACAACACAGATGATACACATATTTTCGTCGATACTAACAGTGCCAAACTTCTTTAGTTCTTCTACTATGTTGGCCAAGTGAGCATTGTTGTCAATTGTTAGCGTAACACCAACTTCGCTCGTTGTCACCATGTCAATGGGAGTGTGATTAACCTCAAATGTCTCGAACAACTTATGCAAGAAACCTGTGGCTAAAAGCATACGTGACGACACAATTTTAATGGCTGTAATATTGTCTTTTGCGGCAACAGCCTTGATTGTACCACTCTGCATTTGGTCGTTAATGATAGTACCAGGTGCAGAAGGATCCATCGTGTTGAGCAATCTTACAGGTACTCCTGCATAGTGAGCTGGCTGAATACATGTGGGATGCAATATCTTTGCACCAAAGTAAGCAAGCTCTGCAGCTTCTTCAAAGTTGAGTTGTCGAACAGGGGTAGTGTTGGGAACAAAACGTGGATCGTTATTGTGCATACCATCAATATCTGTCCAAATTTGAATTTCATCTGCACGTAACACTGCACCAATCAAACATGCAGTATAGTCAGAACCGCCACGTTGCAAGTTGTCTACATTGCCCTCTGCATTTCTGCATATAAACCCTTGAGTTATATACAAATCGTAGTTAGGATTTTTCTTGAGAATTGCGTTCAGATGCTCCTTGATATACTCCATATCAGGTTCACCATTTGCGTCTGTACGCATGTAGTCCAAGGCAGGGATAAGCATTACTTTAACGCCGTTTTCTTTTAGATAATTAGTCATCATGTTAGTGCTCATTATCTCACCTTGAGCAAGAATTTCCTTTTCGAGCGTGTCAGAGTATTCCTTGCTTGTTAAGTTGTGAAGATGCATGAAGATGTCAATCAGCAAGCTACTTGTGGCTTTTACATTCTCTTCTTTTGCATATAGTTCTTCTACATGTTTGCGGTAGATTGTGCGTAAGTTATTTATAACATTGCTTGCTGCTTCTGCATTATGCTTCTTAATATAATCTGCAATCTCTACAAGCGAATTAGTAGTTCCAGACATTGCTGAAAGTACAACAATCTTTTGTTCGCCATCATTAATGAGTTTGCAAACATCTTTCATTCTTTGTGGCGATCCAACAGAAGTGCCGCCAAACTTTAGAATTTTCATATTTATATGGTAAGGGTTAATTTTGCAATAATTGGGATAAAATAGCTATAGTTTGTTCTCAGAAACTAATTACAGAGCATTTCCTTTACTGGGCATGTTGTATTGGATGGTAACATCGCTGATGCTTTCGTCCTCGCATTTATATACTATACCAGGAAATTCGGATAGTAAATTAATGTTGTGCGTAACCATCACTACAGCGCTTCCTTGCTCACGTACAGACTGCAATATTGTCATAATCTCTCTGCTCGTTGTAGGATCAAGATTTCCAATAGGTTCGTCGGCCAAAACAATCTTTGGGCGATTGAGCAATGCACGAGCAATGCAAATCCTTTGCTGTTCGCCACCTGATAACTCATGTGGAAAATTGTCTAATTTGTCAGAAAGTCCAACAAGGTCAAGAACTTCTTTAATTCGATTGGGGCGTTCTTTCTTTTTCCACCCAGTTGCACGCAGAACAAAATCAAGATTTTGCTCAATTGTTAGTTCGCGTAGCAGATGAAAATCTTGGAACACAATGCCAATTTGACGACGCAACAAAGGTATGTTCTTTTGCTTTATTTTTGTAAGGTCGAAATCAAGTATTTTAGCTTCACCAGAGATGATAGGTAGTTCACCATAAAGAGCTTTAAGTAATGAGCTCTTTCCGCTTCCTACTTTACCTACAATATATATAAAATCATTGCTATCAACACGAAAGTTCACATTGTTGAGTATAGGGTGCTCTTTGTGTCGTAAAACAACATCTTGCAGTTCTATAAGCATAGTTTTCTGAACGTTTTAGTCTAACTTCAATACGGCTAAGAATGCCTTTTGTGGTACTTGAACGTTTCCGATTTCCTTCATACGTTTCTTACCTCTTTTTTGCTTTTCAAGCAATTTGCGTTTACGGCTTATATCACCACCATAACATTTTGCAGTTACGTCTTTTCTGACTTGCTTAACTGTTTCGCGTGCAATAATCTTAGCACCAATTGCTGCTTGAATAGCAATGTCAAATTGTTGTCGAGGCAAAAGTTCTTTTAGTTTCTCGCACATTCGGCGACCGAAGTATACAGAGTTATCAACGTGTGTAAGCGTAGATAAAGCATCAACAGGTTCACCATTCAGCAGTATGTCGAGTTTTACAAGTTTAGAGGGTCTAAAGCCTATTGGGTGATAGTCGAATGAAGCATAGCCTTTAGATATACTTTTTAGCTTATCGTAAAAATCTATCACAATTTCAGCTAATGGCATATCATAGTAGAGTTCTACTCGATCACCCGAAACATATTCTTGCTTGACAAGTTCTCCGCGCTTTCCAAGGCAAAGCGTCATAATATTGCCTATATACTCAGTTCGCGTAATAATAGAGGCTCTGATGTATGGTTCTTCTATATGGTCTATTTCCGTTTGGTCTGGCATACCCGCGGGGTTATGTACCTCTTTCATCTCACCATGCTTGTCGTATATATGATAGCTAACATTGGGCACAGTGGTAATAACGTTCATATTAAACTCGCGGTCAAGACGTTCTTGCACAATCTCCATGTGCAGAAGTCCTAAGAAACCACAACGGAAACCAAATCCAAGTGCAACTGATGATTCGGGTTGGAAAGTTAAGGATGCATCATTTAGTTGAAGCTTTTCAAGGCTTGCACGCAATTGTTCAAAGTCTTCAGTTTCAATGGGATAAACACCTGCAAAGACCATTGGCTTTACTTCTTCAAATCCCTCAATAGCCTTTTCACATGGCTTTGCAACAGATGTTATGGTATCACCCACTTTAACTTCTGTTGCAGTTTTTATGCCACTTACAATGTACCCAACATCTCCACAATGCAGTTCATTACGAGGAGAAAGATCCATTTTAAGTACGCCAACTTCATCGGCATGATAGCTTTTTTGAGTGTTTACAAAAATAACGTCCTCGTCTTTATGTATGCACCCATTTACTATCTTAAAATAAGCAATAATGCCACGGAAGGGGTTGAATACAGAGTCGAATATGAGCGCTTGTAAAGGAGCTTTCTCATCGCCAGTTGGAGCAGGTATTCTCTCTATAACAGCCTTTAGAATATCTTCGACACCTTCGCCTGTTTTGCCTGAAGCACGTATAATCTCTTCACGTTTGCACCCCAAAAGGTCAATTATCTCATCTTCAACTTCTTCGGGCATAGAGTTTACCATATCACATTTGCTCAACACTGGAATGATTTCGAGGTTGTGTTCTATGGCCATGTAGAGGTTTGAGATAGTTTGAGCTTGTACACCTTGCGTAGAGTCTACCAACAATAAGCAACCCTCGCATGCAGCAATACTACGCGACACTTCGTATGCAAAGTCTACGTGTCCCGGAGTGTCAATCAAGTTCAAACGATATGTTTCACCATTTAGTTGATACTCCATTTGAATGGCGTGACTCTTGATAGTGATACCTCTTTCACGTTCCAAATCCATGTCGTCAAGCATTTGGCCTTCTGTCACTTTTATAGTTCTTGTTTTTTCAAGTAAACGGTCTGCCAATGTGCTTTTACCATGGTCTATATGGGCAATGATACAAAAGTTGCGTATATGGTTCATTCGTTGTTTATTATTAAAAAGTAGAGGAGTGAATAAGGGATTATTTGAGACGGTAAGTAGGTATTAGAACTTTTCAGCCTCTTCAAAACAAACTGCGCGTTTCAAGTCTTTTTCGCTTAATACGACATCATCACCTTTAATAGGCCAATCAATGCCGATTGTTTCGTCGTTATATTTAATTGAACATTCAGACTGAGGCGCATAGCGATTATCTACCTTATAAGTAAATACAGCAGTATCGCTAAGTACCTGAAATCCGTGAGCAAATCCTCTTGGGATAAACAATTGTCGCTTGTTTTCTGCAGAGAGTTCAACCATTACATATTTGCCAAATGTAGGTGAGTCTTGGCGAAGGTCTACGGCTACATCAACAACAGTTCCTTGTAGTACACGAACAAGTTTTGCTTGCGAGTCTGCTCCTTTTTGAAAGTGCAAACCACGGAGTACACCTCGTGAAGACATTGATTGATTGTCTTGAACAAAGTGTACTTCGTGGCCAATGTTTTTATTAAAATCTTCTTCGCGCCATGTTTCCATAAAATAGCCGCGAGCATCTTCAAAAACTTTAGGTTCGAGTATCCAAACGTCTGGTATATCAGTTTTAATGAAATTCATTATCGTTAGATTTTATATATAAATTGTTTAAGCAAGAGTCAAAGCAAAGTTATTTTGCATATACTTTGCTCTGACTTTTGATAATGTTATCTGTATTTACAATTCGTTGGTGGCAACTTCAGATACAAACACCTTGTTATCCTTGATGTCTGCTTTAAAGTGTTTTGCGTCTGTGTGTTCCATCATGTAGTCGCAAAGAGCATCCTCAATGTGTTGCTGTATGGCACGTTTAAGAGAACGAGCTCCGTATTGAGCATTAAAGCCCTTTTCTACTACGAACTCTTTGGCACGATCGCTTATTAGGAGTGAATAGCCATTCGCTTGCATTCGTTCCTTCAAATTACCAATTTCAAGTTCAGCAATTTGTAGCGCACTCTCTTTGTTTAGTGGGTTGAACATGATGATGTCGTCTAAGCGGTTAAGGAATTCTGGGGCAAATTGTTTGCGCAGTGTTTTCAAAATGATGCTTTCGGCTGCATCATTAGTGAGTTCGCTATTGACGCGTTCAAAGCCGATACCATTACCATATTCGCGGAGTTGGCGCGTTCCACTATTTGATGTGAGAATGATAATGGTGTTTCTAAAGTCTACAGTAGTGCCATTGCCATCTGTAAGTCTGCCCTCATCCATAACTTGAAGTAGCGTGTTGAACACATCGGGGTGTGCCTTTTCTATTTCATCAAGCAGAATAACAGAGTAGGGGTGTCTACGTACCTTTTCTGTTAGTTGTCCACCTTCTTCATATCCTACGTATCCGGGAGGCGCTCCTACCAATCGGCTCACACTATACTTTTCGCCATATTCGCTCATATCCACTCTTATCAGTGCATCTTTAGAGCCAAACATCCATTCGGCAAGGCATTTTACAAGGTGAGTTTTACCCACACCTGTAGGACCAACAAACAAGAATGTTCCAATAGGTCGGTCATTGCCTTTTAGTCCAATTCGGCTACGTGTAATAGCTCTTACTAAACGCTCAATAGCTTTATCTTGCGATATAACGTGTTTGCGCAAAGTTTGAGCCATACCCTTGAGTCTTTGGCTTTCATTGGTTGCAATACGGGTTGCGGGAACGCCACTCATCAATGACACAACCTCTGCCACAATGTTCTCATCAACTTCTGCAGGATGTTCTTGTTGAGAATTCTGCCAATCATGCGTCAGTTTCTCAACTTCGAGTGTAATTTGTTGAACCTCATCGCGAAGATTTGCTGCACGTTCGTAGTCTTGGTCTTGTGCAGCTTGTAGCTTTTGCTTTCTAAGCGTTTCAATGAGTTTTTCTTTCTCCTTGATAGCGTTAGGAACTTCAGCACCAGCAAGGTGCATTCTTGCTCCAGCTTCGTCCATTGCGTCGATAGCCTTATCGGGCATTGAGCGATCTGTTACATATCTGTTAGTAAGTTCAACGCAGGCTTTTAGTGCATCCTCGGTATAGCTAACGTTATGATGATGTTCGTAACGTGATTTGATATTATGGAGTATAGTCAGCGTTTCATCGCATGATGTAGGTTCAAGCATGATTTTTTGGAAACGTCTGTCTAATGCACCATCTTTTTCAATAGTCTTTTTAAACTCTCCAGTAGTGGTAGCTCCTATACATTGAATTTCGCCACGAGCCAATGCAGGTTTAAGAATGTTAGCTGCATCAAGACTGCCAGGCGCAGACCCTGCACCAATAATGGTGTGTATTTCGTCAATGAAAAGGATTATCTCTGGATGTGCCTTTACCTCTTTGATGAGTCGTCGTAATCTTTCTTCAAATTGTCCACGATACTGCGTTCCAGCTACAAGCGATGTGACGTCAAGAGCTATGATACGTTTGCCAAAAAGTAAATGTGGTACGTGATGTGACGCTATACGTTGTGCTAAGCCCTCAACAATTGCGCTTTTGCCAACGCCTGGTTCGCCAATAATGATAGGATTATTTTTCTTGCGTCTACACAGAATTTGCGTAATTCTTTGAATTTCGTTTTCTCTGCCAACAACGGGGTCTAATCCTCCTTTTTGTGCAATAGCTGTAAGGTCTGTACCAAAATTATCAGTTACAGGTGTATCGCTATTACTTTTTTTAGTATCTAACGTATTGGCATTTTTTTGTGCCGAAGGATTGTCCTCGTTAGGGTAAGGCGATTCGTCTTCGTTAGGAAAACTAAAATCGTTCTTAACTTCTTTTTGAGTGCTTAGCCCTTGTACCTTTTCGTAGGTGATGCCTTCGTTTGCAAGTATGTCTTTTGCTTCGTTTTTTCTATCGTGCATTAGTGCTAAAAGCATTAATTCTGAACTATTTTTCTCTCCCTTAGCTAACTTGTCTTCTAATACAAGCAACTTAATAATTCTTGAACTATCTTCGTCAAGGTTGGGAAAACTTTCTTTCAGACTTGTATTGTCTTGTTCTTCAAATATAGTAGATATGTTTGTTTGTGAGCCTTTTTCTTGAAGACAGTCCTCAATTTTTGTTTTGAATTTATCAGTGTCGATATTCAAATCCTTCAAAATCTTCATTACGCCAACGTCCTCAAGTGTACTTAATAATAAGCACATAGGTGTAGTTTGCAGCAACTTAAATTGCTGAGCCAATTCCCCACTTCTTTTGATAAGTTGGTTGGTTCCTGCTGGTATTTCGTAACTCATGTAATATAGGTTTTGAAGTTTTATTCAGCATAATCCGTGCCAAAAGATATGTATAATTATCTTTTTTGTAAGTTGATTCTAAAGGTAATGGATATGCTATGCAAATTTAATATTTGATAGTTGAACTGCAAAATATAGTAGCGACTAAATATCACTATCGGCCTGTAGATAAGTGTTTTGTATAAATATTTGTGTGGTATTTTTCTCCATAAAAATCCGCTACACAAGCATCCTTTGATGTGTGTAGCGGACAGATCAACCAAAATAACATTATATAGTTTAGAAAAGTCTCAACTGATTTTGGTTTTTGAAATACAAATATTATTTGTTTTCGTAAGCTTCCTCGTGAACACCTGCTACAGCGCGACCGCTTGGGTCATTAAGGTTCTTAAATGATGCATCCCATGCCAATGCTTCGGCAGTAGAACATGCCACACTTGGAACACTTGGAACGCTACGTGCAGCGCTTTCACTTGGAAAGTATTCTTCAAAGATAGAACGATAATAATATTCCTCTTTGTTCATTGGTGTGTTGATAGGGAAGCGTTCTGCAGCATGTGCCATTTCTTCGTCGCTTACTGCATTTGAAGTTATCTCTTTCAAGGTATCAATCCATGAATAGCCCACACCATCAGAGAATTGCTCCTTCTGACGCCATGCAACGTCTTCGGGCAACATATCTGCAAAGGCTTCGCGTACGATCTTCTTTTCGATTGTCTTTCCTGGACACATTTTAGCCTCTGGATTTAAGCGCATGGCAACATCCAAGAACTCTTTGTCAAGGAATGGAACACGTCCTTCAACACCCCATGCAGACAAACTCTTGTTTGCACGCAAGCAGTCGTATAGGTAAAGTTTAGAGAGTTTTCTTACTGTTTCTTCGTGGAAAGCCTTAGCTGTTGGCGCTTTGTGGAAGTATAAATAACCGCCAAACACTTCGTCGGCACCTTCGCCCGAAAGTACCATCTTGATGCCCATTGACTTGATGACACGAGCCAACAAGTACATAGGGGTAGACGCTCTAACAGTTGTAACGTCGTATGTTTCGATGAAATATATAACGTCGCGAACAGCGTCCAATCCCTCTTGAATAGTATAGTTGATTTCGTGGTGCACGGTTCCGATAAAGTCTGCCACTTCTTTAGCTTTAGCTAAATCGGGGGCACCTTTAAGTCCCACAGCAAATGAGTGTAGTTGTGGCCACCATGCAGCTTGCGTATTATCAGTTTCAACACGGCGTGCTGCATATTTTTTAGCAATAGCAGAGATAACAGAGCTATCCAATCCGCCCGACAAAAGAACGCCATAAGGTACATCGCTCATAAGTTGTCTCTTAACGGCACTCTCTAAAGCATCGTGTACATCTTTTACTGAAGCTCCATTGTCTTTAACGTTATCATAGTTTTCCCAGTCGCGATTATACCATTTAACCATCTTACCTTCAGAACCACGATAGTAGTGTCCGGGCAAGAAGGGTTCGTATTCATCACAAAAGCCTTCTAGGGCTTTGAGTTCGGATGCACAATATACAGTGCCATCTTTATCATGGCCAATATAGAGAGGTATAACACCAATAGGGTCGCGAGCAATAAGGAAATCATCATTTGCCTCATCGTAAAGAGCAAAGGCAAAAATGCCATTCAAATCTTCTAAGAAGTTGATGCCTTTATCGCGATAGAGTGCTAACAGAACCTCGCAGTCTGATCCTGTTTGAAATTCGTATTTGCCAGCATACTTCTTTCGGATGTCTTGGTGGTTGTAAATCTCACCATTAACGGCAAGAATTTGTTTGTGGTCTGGTGCAAAAAGGGGTTGCTTACCGCTTTGAGGGTCTACAATTGACAAACGCTCATGGCATAAGATTGCAGATTTACCGCAATAAATGCCGCTCCAATCAGGACCGCGGTGACGTATCTTTTTGCTCATTTCAAGAGCCTTTTTACGTAACTCTGGAGTCTGTTTTTTAATATTAAATATGGCTACAATACCGCACATGGTTCTTTGTTGCTTTTAATTTTAGGTTAATTGTATATTGACGAATGTCTATTAAACATGTCATTTGGTTATCACACTGCAAATATACAAACTATTTTTATAACACATTGTTTCCAAGTAGATTATTTTTTGTTTTTATTAAATAAATAATGGCTATTTTATTTGACAATCTGCTTTGTTCAAGCGCAATTATGTTACCTATTGTAAGTTTTGTGGTGATTAAATAATAAATCAGTAGATTCGTTACCTATTAATTCAATTAAGCAACGTATCTACTGATGATTAAAAAGGGTTTATTATGCAGAAACTTGCGCTACAAGTTATAAAATGCCTTGAAAGCTTCTACGCAATATAGTTGATCTTTAACGCTCCCTGTTTCGCGACAACTGTGCATAGCTAATATAGCATTACCCATGTCTACACCGCGCAAGGGAAGTGATGAAGCAAGTATATTGCCCAAGGTGCTTCCGCCTGCAACATCGCTATGATTTACAAAGTATTGGCAGGGAACACCTGCTTTCTTGCATATACTTGCAAATACAGATGCCGATATTGCATCGCTTGC
>CAKQOG010000036.1 GCA_934255485.1 uncultured Prevotellamassilia sp.
AATATGCTGGTAATTAAAGATTTACACTCGGATATTTCTGATTAGTTTTGGTTGTTCTATGGTTATAAATACAACCTTGAAAAGCATTGTCATCTATGCTTTTAACTGAATTAGGAAGATTAATGGAAGTGAGAGAACTACAACCTCGAAAAGCACTCATTCCTATTTCTGTAACAGATTCGGAGATATTGATGGAAGTGAGAGAACTACAAAAAGCAAAGGCTCTCGTTCCTATTTCTGTAACAGATTCGGGAATATTGATAGAAGTGAGAGAACTACAGCCTTCAAAAGCACTCTCTTCTATCTCTGTAACAGATTCGGGGATATTGATGGAAGTGAGAGAACTACAATAAGCAAAGGCATTCATTCCTATCTCCGTAAGAGATTCGGGAATATTGATAGAAGTGAGAGAACTACAGCCTTCAAAAGCACTCTGTTCTATCTCTGTAACAGATTCGGGGATATTGATGGAAGTAAGAGAACTACAGCCTTCAAAGGCACTCTGTTCTATCTCTGTAACAGATTCGGGGATATTGATGGAAGTGAGAGAACTACAACCATAAAAAGCACTCGCTCCTATGTTTGTAATTGTATTAGGAATATTGACAGAAGTGAGAGAACTGCATCCTTTGAAAGCACCTTCTTCTATACTCACAACTTCATATCCAGCCACATTACTCTTAATATCAGCATTGATAATAGACTTAACTTTTACACCTTCTACACGTGCCGTTTTGTCATATGTATCTATACAATAGACAATACCATACTCAGTTTGGGTATATACTTGTGCTTTTAAAGGAAATGCATCAAATAAACACACAAATAGCAAAAGCAAATAGCATATGTTTTTAACATGAATAATTTTCATAACAAGTAATATTACAATAGTCCATTAATTCTGTCGTAACTGGCTGGCAGCGTAAAGCCGCTTAGCCTTTATCTCCAAATTTTAATGAACTATTGATATTAAAGATTAAAATATAAAATGCTTTAATAGGTTTACAACTTCACAAAAGTATTGTGCGTTACCCCAAGTATACAAAATCAAAAAGCTACTACTCTACGTTATTTATCGTACACTACGCAAATAAGCCATGATGTAAAGGGATATTGTCGAACTAAATTTAATAGTAAACACCTTCGATAACGCACAATTCACTGCGGAAGAACATACCAATTAGCTATGGTGTCCAGTTCTATGCTCTCGTTTTTGAGTACATTTTACAACATAACGCCTTAAAAAATCAGTAAATAAGACGTAAAAATATAACACAAAATTAGCCATCAAAATCTGATATAATTTCATGCAAGATTATATTTTACTTAGTGAATGATTATCAATAATTTAGATGGTTGTTACATTGTTTTTGATACTAAAAACAGGAACATGGAACTGAACACCCTACCAATTAGCCCTTAAATGAGATTTTATTGACAACATCATAGGGAACCCCTATTTCACGCAACCAAGAAACACCAATCCTTTCAGCTTCCTTAGCATCAATGCAAAGTCGTAAAGTTAGAGGATTTTCCTTAGTAGACTCACAAAATCCACAATAGTAACCAGAATAAACGTCACCAGAAGTTACACGAACACTACATTCTTGTCCATTTTTTCCAGCTGTTTCAGAAAGTAATTTAATACTGTCCATAAAAATAATTATTATTGTCAATAACTCCCCATAATGACATGATTAATAAAAATAATGCAATACATATACAAAAAAGCGTGGGAGTCTGTATCCGCTACTCGTCCCACGTAACCAGGTCTTCGCATTACCTTTCCCCGAGGACAAGCAACGTTGAGAAACCCACGCCGATATGCGACTTATAGGAATACAATACACCCAAAGTATCCGCGCCACGAGTGGCACGAATACAATAAGGGTTATCATACCTATAATAAAGTATGCATACCCGATGAGCATCTATCGTTGCAATGTTCCTAACGGGGATGAAGTTGCGAAGTTCGGTCACGTTCAGAACAAAGCGCAAATAAACGCTTTTCTATATATAAAACCCATGCCCAGATTTACTCATTGTGAGTTTCCCTCGGCGTGGATTCAATGACAAAGGTAGAGTTTTATCACTAAAATTGCAAAATAAATGCTAAATTTTTATCCATTTCCCCACGCGGTTCTTTCATCTAAAGATGCTTGGTTCTTCTATTAAACTCTTTTTTTGCTTGGCAACCTTATTCCATGGATATTTGCGGACTATGCTATCACATTTAGGCTGAGTTTGTTCTTTATAATGCTCATATTTTGCACGAATTTGATGAATGATGACTTTGGACAATTTTACGTGAGTTTTGAGAGAATTTATATAAAACATTGATATTCAATAGTTTATAAAGTTACAAAGGGTAAATATATAAGGAGACATTGCTTATAAAGCCTTTATAAGAGGACAAGGATACGTGTTCTTAGCTCTGAAGGATACGTATCCTTAGGGGGTTAGAAACGCATTATAAGACTATAAGGATACGTATCCTTGTAAAAAAGGAAGGCAATTGGTATTTGAACGAATGTGTAAAATGGTTAATTACTTAACCAATTCATTAAATAAATTAACATCTCATTTCTATTTCAAAATTTTTGGATGTCAATATTTGTTACTAAAAAGAGTGGGGTGGTTCTGCAATGAAGGTATATTTCAGAACCATCCCACTTCTTTTAAGATTATGAATAATATTATGCCTTATTGTACGCCTAAGCCTTTGTTGATAGCGTTAGAGAGTTTTGCGGCACCTTTCTTTACAGCCTCGTCAGCCTTTTTGTTAGCTTTTTCAACGGCTGCATCACGCTTAGCTTTTGCATCATTGGCAGCTTTAGTAGCGGTAGCTTGCGCATCACTCTTGGCTTTGTTCACAGCTTTCTGGCCAGCAGCTTCGGCAGCAGCCTTTGCTGCAGCGGGTGCGGCTTTAGCGGCTGTGGCAGCTTTAGTGGCAGCAGATTTTGCAGCATTCACGTCGCTCTCTGCAGCTTGAACTGCGCTCTGTGCAGCATTCTTTACAGTTTGAGGTGCATTTGCCACAGCATTCACAACGTCTACAACCGTTACGGATTGGGGATCGATGCTCTTAATATCATCGGCATGGCTCTTTAGATAAGTTTGCAACTTTGAAGCATAAGCTTGAGCAGCCTCGGTGTTGCCAGAAGCCTTAAGTTCTGCAATCTTTTGCTGAATGCTGGCAACGGATTGTTTTACCATTTCGGGGTTACTCTTACTAGCAGCAATAGCCTTGTCGAGTGATTGGATAGCAGCATCGGCATCGTCGTTAGCAGTTTGAGTGTCAGTATCGGCATTGGCATCGCTGATGGCAGAATCGGCATCTGTGGTAGGTTCGCTTGTTTTATTTCCACCACATGAAACAAAAGATAGGGCTGCAAAAGTTACAGCCATAAAGAATAATTTTTTCATTGTAATATAAAGGAAATGTAAAAAGGTTGATGCAGCGATTATGCCTGTTCTGCTAATTTAGTTTGATATGCTAAGGCATACATGCGCACTTGCTTAATCATGGCTAAAAGTCCGTTAGAGCGTGTTGGCGACAAGTGCTCGGTAAGCCCTATTTTGTCAATAAAATATAGTTTTGCATCAAGTATTTCCTGTGGTGTATGGTGATTTACTACACGAATAACAAGCGACACAATGCCCTTTACAATCAAGGCATCGCTCTCAACACGGAAGTCGAGCAGTCCATTGTGCTCTTCGCAAACAATCCACACACGGCTCTGACAACCGTCTATAAGGTTTTGATCAGTCTTTTCGTTAGCAGGAAGTGGAGCTTGCTCTTCGCCCAGGTCGATAAGCAATTGATAGCGATCCATCCAATCGTCGAGTTCGCAAAACTCCTCAATGATTTCGTCTTGAGTTTCGTTGATAGTCATTGTTGGTATGTTGTTATGAATTAATCATACAAAGTTCGTGGTTGTGTTGGCAAACAGATATAGTTTATTGTTCTGATAGAAACTGAATGAGTGTTTGTCCAACTCCACGTAAGGTTTCTTTTGAAATATTTTGGGGCGTATCGTTAGTGGTATGCCATGTTGTGCCAAATGAATTTTCGCCTTCAACAAAAGGAATAATGTCAATGGTAGGTATGCCTGCGATTTCGTTCATAGGCACGTGGTCATCTTGTGCATATCCGCCATCTGTGGCTTGGAAGAGGCTTGAAGCATCGGCACGTGTAGCCGCATCCCACACGCGCACCATAATGTCACGAGCGTAGCGCATGCTCACTCCTTCGTAGGCAAAGCGTGCATCGGTACCACCAACCATATCGAGCAATATGCCAAACTTAGCTTTGTAGCCTTTAGTATGGGGGTTGCGTGCCCAATACTGTGAACCAAGACACCAATCTGAGCCATCTTGTGGAGCTTGAGAGGCTGCCCAATCGGGCGCGCCATAGTCCTCAGAGTCGAAGCAAATAAAGTCTATACCTACATTTGGCTTTAGCTGTTTGAGACAACGAGCCACCTCAAGCATCACAGCAACTCCACTTGCACCATCGTTGGCTGCCATAACTGGTTCATGGCGCTTGGTAGAATCGGGGTCCTGGTCTGCCCACGGACGACTCTCCCAATGCGTACAGATAATAATGCGGTCTGTTAGTTCAGGACGATAGGCTGCAATGATGTTAGTAGACTTGAGCACTTTGCCATCCCATGCCTTAAGGTCGGCTTTTTGTTCTGTAACGCTTAATCCTAAGGATTTGAACGCATCAACTATATACTGTCGACACTTTTCGTGTGCTATAGAGTTAGGCAAACGCGGACCGAAATCGCACTGTTTTACAACCGAAGCATAGGCCGAATCTGCATTAAACTTTACATTGGTCACAACTATGGTATCGGCATTATCGCCCTCGTTATTGTTAGTTTTATTGCTTTTACATGCAGAGAACAAGCATAGTGCTGAAAGAGCTATGCAAATGCCAACTCTGCTTACTATGTTCTTAAAAAAAATATTTTGCATACTGATAAATCAGAATTTATAAAGCTGAATTTTGTACCTCCGACATCACTCTGAGCCAATTGCCTCCCCATACCTTTTGCAAGTCGTGAATGGTTAATCCCTCTGCCAAGAGACGACGTGTAAGGTTGATTAGCTCTGAAGCACAAGCGCATCCTGGCACACCTCCGTCGCCGTCGAAATCGGTTCCGATACCCACGTGGTCGATGCCAGCAACGTTTATCATGTGCATGAGGTGGCGCACAATGTCGTCAATAGTGGCGGGTATTCCTTCCTCTTCAAGACGAAGAAAACCATGATAAAATGTGACTTGCGCCACACCGCCAACCTTGGCAAGTGCCCGCAACTGGTCGTCGGTGAGATTGCGCGGATGGTTACACATGGCCCTGCTTGAGGCATGCGAGCAAACAATGGGTTGGCTACTACATTGCAACGCATCGTAGAAGGATGTTTCGGCAGCATGGCTTAAGTCTACCATTATGCCGCAACGGTTCATCTCTTTTACCACCTTTTTGCCAAAGGCAGAAAGGCCTCCATGCTCTTTGTTAGAACGTCGGGCAGAGTCGCAAATATCGTTGTCGCCATTATGACAAAGCGTGATATAGACCACTCCCATTTTCTTAAATCGCTCAATATTAGCGAGGTTCTTGCCTATGGCATAACCATTTTCGATACCTCGCATGATAGAGAGTTTGCCCTCGAGTTTGTTGCGATATAGATCATCAGGTGTGCGAGCTAATGACACATTGGGTGCAATCTCTACGCGATGCTCAATCTCTGCAAGCAAGTCTATGGTGCGCTTTGTAACCTCGAGTTCTGTTTGTTCGTCGCGCGCTCCTTGTGGCAGATAAGCCACCATGGTTGAGACGTCAAGATGGCCTTCGCGCATCTTTGGAAAGTCTACAAGCAATTGCTCATCACGCTCTGTTAGGCATACCCCCTTGTCGAAAAACATGGGGGTGTCGCAATGCGAATCGAGTGTGAGTATGCTTCGGTGCACGTTTTTGGCTTTGCTAAATGATTTAGCTTCGGCGATAAAGTGCTTGAAAAGAGGCATCATACAATCGTTGCCATCGAGTGTGAAGCACTCTGGATGCCACTGCACACCCACAATGCTTTTCATCTCAGTGCTTTCAATAGCCTCTATCACACCATCAGCCGAATGCGCTGTAGCCTTGAACCTTGATCCTGTTTCGGCCACCGCCTGATGGTGAAAGGAATTTACAGCAAAGCGCTCACCAAACAAGCGATGCATAAGCGAGCCTTCGGCAGTTTCGACAAAGTGAGTGGGCACTGTGCGATCGGCATCTTGCGAGTGCTTAATGAGGTTTGCATGGGGTAGGGAAGTGCGTATGTCTTGCATCACCTTGCCACCCAATGCTGCAACAAGCATCTGTATGCCACGACATATACCTAACATTGGTATCTGACGATTGTATGCCAAACGGATGAGTTGAAGCTCAAACTCATCGCGCTCATTATTGATGTTATGAAGAGCAGGAACGGGGTCTTCGCCCACCAAAATGGGATTGAGATCGGCACCTCCTGAGAGTAACAAACCATCGATGTGGTCGAGCATATCGACCATAGAGTCGTTGATATGGCGTGTGGGCGGAATAACCATAGGTATGCCACCAGCTCTCTCTATCGAACGAAAATAGCCGGGCAAGAGTTTGAGTTGTGCCTCATCATAGTTTCCGGTTATGCCTATAATGGGGTGCGAGCCTAACGAGGCAAGCGCACTTGAGTTGATATCCATTATTGCTTATTATCAGATTTGTTTGTTTTTGCTTTTCTGCGCAAATATTCTTTTTTATGCCCCTTACCCTCAGGAAACCATCCTTTGTTTACTCGCTCTCGTTGCTCAAAGAGTTCGAGTATCGACCATAGGGAAGAGAAGCCTATAACGCCCGTTATTGCACTCATAAAAACGTTGGATATAAACAATGCTCCAACTATGCAACCCATGCCAACAAGTAGGAACATCCACCACGGACGTGTGCCGCAATGATATTCTGTTTTGATGACAATGGGGTGAAATAAACCTATTATCAAGAAGGTGGATAAACCTATGAGTGCTCCTGTAAGGGTCATGGCTATATGGGATGTTGAGTAGTGATTAAACTTAATCTTCTTGCAAGCAAACGGGTACTGTGCGATTGATACTTTGCTCTAACGAGATGAGTGTTTCAGTAGAGATTACTCCATGTATCTCTTGTATGTGGTTGTTGAGCAAATCCATAAGATGCTCGTTGTCACGCGAGTAGAGTTTTATAAGCATGGTGTAGGGACCTGTGGTAAAATGGCACTCTACAATCTCGGGAATCTTTTCGAGTTGTTCAGCCACGCCTTTATACATCGAACCTCTTTCGAGTTTTATACCCACGTAGGTACAAGTGCTGTAGCCTATGCTTTTAGGGCATACGGTATAGCCAGAACCCGTAATGACTCCTGCCTCGATAAGGCGTTGTACGCGCTGGTGAATGGCTGCGCGCGATACACCACAAACTGCTGCAACATCCTTAAACGGGATGCGTGCATTGACTGATATAATCTTTAGTATTTTCAGATCTAAAAGATCTACCTTTTCCATATTTATTGCTTTATCTAAGTGTTTTAGGTTATGTATCTTTGTTTTCTTATAAAAAAAACAAAAGGTAAGCTGTATGCTGCATTTTCTGCATAAAATATAGTTATACCTCTTTATTGCAAAGGTAATGCAAGGCTTTAAAAGAGCAAAGTGAAAATGAAAAAAGTTTTTTATTTTCACTTTGTAATATCACAACATAAAGTTACTGCAAAATGCTTTTATTGGCATATCTTTCAATTTAATATTATATGCATATTGTCTACTATTTTCATTTTACAAGATTGCGTATATAGATGGAGTGGGAGATGAGTAATCACCCTAAAAAACACGATGAGGAAAGACCATGCTTGTGCCAGCCTTTCCTCATCATATTTTATTGTTTTAGAACAAACATATCCTCTATACGGATAGCTACTATTCTGTTATTCTTCGGATTCTTTTTTATTTAATTCTCCCCAAAGACTCGAAGACCATCGGCAAGAGTTACTCTTGTCAGAATTGTCTACATTCTCGTCTGTACTTCCTATCTCTATTTTGCTTCCGCACAACATAGAAGTTGAAACAGTTGCTATAGAAATGGAATTGGGCGATATATATGCATTCTTTTTCATTCTTAGTTTGTTGTTTAGCAGATGCGCAACCTTGCGATTGCACATCTGCTATAGAGTGTGTTATTTAATAATCTTTTTACCTCTTACGATGTAAATATTACCCTTTACAGGATGCATAACTTTGCGACCTGTGAGGTCGAAGTTTTCGGTGGTTTGTTCATCGTTGTTCACCATGTTCTGTATGCCCGTAATGGAATGTTGCTGGTGAATAACGTTGAGCAAACGAGGCGCACTTGCCGTTGTTCCGAAAGGTGTAAAGTAGCAACGGAAAGCTGTAACGGTGCCCTTGTCGGTTGTCACACCAAAGGCTGTGCCAACTGCATTAAGCTTATAGTTGTTAGCACCAATCGCCTTGTTGGTGTAACTACCATTGAGTGTGCCAAAGCTATCAACCGATTTTGTGGTAGAAGATACAACCTCTATGTCGTGCTTAACAATGTTCCATGAAGCAATTTCTTCAGGGCAATATACAAGGCAAGGAGTGCCTGCATCGAGCGTATTGTTGGTATCTTCAAAGTAAAGGGTTGCACTACCATTCTGCTCTACACCACCTGTGTATTGCTCTATCTTTGCACCTTCTCCAAAGTCGGCAGACGAGATGGCAAACGGCAAACATACACTATTATATCCGGCTGTATTGCTACGTGTATAGGTAAGTGTAGTGGCTGTAAAGTTGGTTGGTGCATAGAAGTCTTGCTTATCTGTGAGCACTACATTCTGAGCTGTATTATCGTTGCCATTTACCACATTATCAGCCTCGATAAGGGTGGTGGGCAGTGAACTTTGCTGTGCTGCGTTGGCTACAATGTAGGCAATGCTGTTGTTATTAAGCACAGGCAAGGTGCTTTCTGTGCCATCGGTATATACTATTGATGCCTTATCTGTAGATATTGCATCGGCATGATACACCTTGAGTTCGTAGGTTGTAGCAGACGGATTTGGCATTGTTACATCAGTACCATCGGGCTGCGCAGCCTTTATTACAGGATAATTACCATTGAGTTTTTCAACTACAGAGGTGGGGAGCACAAACGACTTTTGATTTGAGAAATAGAGCAAATTACCATCATTATCGTACACCTTAAAACCTACGGCGCCTTCACCACTCATGGTGTATGTATTGTTGCTCTTAGTGTAGCGGTAACCACTTGCATACTTGCCTGGAGCGTAGTCTGAATAAGAACCTACGTCGCCACACTTGCCTACAGCATCTGTTTCATTATAGTCTGTTCGCAAACTGCCCGTTAGGTTGCCATTGTGGTCGATTGCAGGCTCATGCTTAATATGGTTGTCGATAAACAAGATGTTGCCTTTGGGCTTAGAATACTTATGCATTTTGGCTATGGCCTCGTCTATCATCTCTTGGGTGCAATAGGTGTAGTAATTGCCATAGTCGTCAATACAACGTGTTTCGAACGGAACAAAGAAGCCAAATGCTCTAAAGAACTCGCTCAAGTCGTCGCCACTCACCTCACAACATTTCACAGCAAACTTCAAGAAATCCTCGGATGCTGGAATGGGATTGCTTGCCGAACCTTTGCTATGATTGAGAGGGTCTTTACGCAAACTACGGAAGAGTTCGGGGTAGAAGTTGGGACAATAGCCTTCTTGCTGATAATATAGATAGAGCTTGAAGTATAGGAGGTTACGGTCCCAAAGTTTGTAATCGTGCCAACTTGTATTAGAAGCATATTCATTGGCTATATCCCAGAACTTGCGTCCGTTTAGTCGAGTAGAAGTTTTACCATTTAGGTGTACAACCACTTGCGAGAAGAGGTTATTTGAGATTTCTGTACAACCAATCATATTGATGAGTGATTGGTGGATATGCCCATTTTCATGGGCAGGTCCCCAAAGCGAACCACCACCTGCAACCATAGCGTCGTAGTTGAGAATAGTGCTTAACGTTTTTTCGTTATAGTATGTACCATAAGAAGTTGCAAACATGTAATTATAGGTACAAGAGTAAAAACCTAACACGTTGTTCCAACGATCTTTATACTCTTCGATACCCATAAGCGAATGTTCAACATCTACCATCCAATCCCAAAAATCTGTTATCTCGCGCATCTTTTCGGGAATGTATTTTTTTGTGAGCGAAGCATTGAGTTGGTAGATAATTCTACGGCCTTTCATCATAACAAAAGGCTTGCTAAACAACCCATCGCTAACCATTTCTTTCCATTCACTATCCGTATCAATTCCTTTACGAGTTGCGTCGAAATAACCATCTACTTCGCCACCCTCAATATGGACAGATAGATTAGGGAAGTCGGCTATTTTCTTCGAACTTGAAGAACCATCTGTCGGAACGGTATAATCTAAATAAAGTGCAGCACTCTTGGTTGGATTAATAATGTTCAATCCCTTCTTTAGCGCACCAAAGTCTTCGCCTTGAGAGTCGGTAGCACTAACCATTTTCACCTTGATGCTACTCCCTTCTGGAATGTCATCGCCCACAAAGATGTACATCAAGTTGTTGGCAGAACCCCAAATACCTGTAGGGTTGCTCAAATGAGTGTAATAATAACCAAATTTTAAAATGTCTTGCCATGTTTCAGGGCTGCTATAAGGTGCTACTTCACGTGTGCGGAAAATCTTTTCCCACTTAGCCCAAGAATTGTTTTTAACCTTAATAGCAATACCTTGAAGTGTAGTCGAAGCCACGCCTGCAGCAGTAAGAGCAGCCTTTAGTTCATCATCAGTCATGCTCTTGTAAGCATCAGCCAACTCGGTGCATGCAGCATCAGTAAAGAATGATTTAAATGCAGCATAGTAGGTATCAGCATTAGCTTTTTCTATATTATTGTTTTGATATTTTTTCTTTGCTTCAGCAATCTGATCCTCTGTTATATTTGTTTTAAGAAATGTCCATACAGAACCTGTAATGCCTGTAGCGTGTGTATAAGCGTTCCATGTAAGCAAGCGTCCACTCGACCAGTGAAGGGCATGTCCCATGTCGTTAGCAGGATGAATGCCATAGCGTGGTGTAAAACGTGCATCATCTACATACTCTAAGTAAAAGCCAGCATTGTTGCCCGATTTTGCCTCGCCTTCTTGTGTGTAGTGTTGTGTATTGAAATTCGTATAGTTGATGTATCGACCCGTCAGAACATTTTGCAATTGGTAGTAACCAGTTTTTCCATCCACCGCAATCAGCTTCCAGTATTGTGCAAAGTTAGTATCGTCTTTACTATCAATGGTAAGGATGTGATTACTTGTATTTTCGGTTATAACGCCACCACTTGCCTCACTGCGGAGTTGTATATACGTGCCATTTTCAACAGTTTTATAGGTGTTATCGATTAAACAGAAATGGTTGAGCACTTGGTCATCGGTGAGTTCTACGTTCTCAAATGTCCAATTAGAGCCAGCTCCGCCATCGTCGGTAGTGTTCACACCCCAAGCCACAACAGTGGCATCAGCAGTCTTGTAATGCAGTCCATTACCAGAGAAATCACTATTTTCGCCTATCTGTACTTTGCTAAGGTCATTGGGATTCTGACGAATATAGAAGGTCTTGCTCCCTCCTTCGTTATTGTAGTTCAGATAGTTGCCTGTAGCATAGTTGCGTAACAAATAGCCATTGCCACTTGCCACGAGGACCCACACTTGGCGGTTAGCATCATCGCCACTAAGGAGGTATTCCATTGTTGTCGAATTGGCTCCGCCTGTGCGGTCTGTGATATAACGATTAGCTTGTCCGTTGGCTGTACGGCTGGTTTTGATGCGCACTTTTCCGTTGTTTAGCGGCAGATAAAAGTTGGTTTGCTGTTGCTCAATAAAAGACAACACATTTTCGGGTAAAGTATACGATTTAAAACGCCACAAAGAGTTACGATCCCTTGATCCATCAAAGGGAGACCAACTATAGATTTCTCCCCCATTTTGATCTGTGTAGTTAAATCCTAAATTGTCTGTTTCAAGAATGTCATAATAACCCGATGCATTTGCATTTTCGCGGATAGTAAAGGCTGCCTCTTGTGCTCCTGTTTGGTAACATAAGTCTTTTGTGTTGCGCAACTGTACGTAAGTGCCCGAATATAAGTTTTTTATTGCCATCTTACCATTACTCATAGGTACGAGTTTCCAATACGAAGCATAGTTGGTAAGCACGCTATCGGGAGCAGAGTTTAATCGTCCATTTTTTTCATAAATCACGTTTCCAGAAGAAATAATAGTCGAGGCCGATTTATGGCTGAATATGCGGTAAATGGTTGTACCATCGACAGTAGGTGTTACATAGTCAGCAGATGCAGTAATTTCGTCCGAAGAGTACACTCTCTCTAAAGCCCATTCAGAACTTGAGAGGAAGTTTGTCTTTTGGTCGTTTGCATAATATCCTTGTATTTGATTAGCGTTGTAATAGTTGTAGCTAATGTTTGAGGATGCCGACGAAAGAATGTTGTACCAATCGCCCGTGGTACCAGTGTTTGTGTTTTTCTTTAAATAAACAGAAGTTTCTGTTGTAGTGGTTTTTACGGGTGTATTTATGTCGGTTAAAGGTGGCAAAAACTTGCCTGTAGCTTTATTTTTAACTTTGTAAAAGCCTTCTTTGGTTGCATCAGCAGTAATGACCCATAGTTGTTTTTCATCTTCGCTATTTAATTCATTACATTTTGCAGTTCCGTCACTATCATAAAGATATACTTTAGTTGGTGTACCATTTGATGTTGGGTTGTTTCCTCCCACTCTAATACGATAGGTTTTTCCATCTTCAAAAAAGCTACTTGTTTGTGCCATTGCTACAAGCGAAACAAACAATAGCCCAATCATACAGAACAAGTGCGTTATCCACCTGTATCTGAGCCATTCTTTTACCATTTTGATTTTGATTTAGTTTTAAATTGATAAGTATTAGAATTTATTTACAAACAAATGTAGGAATAATAAATAATATAAGCACATTTTTCTTGGAAATGTGCTTATATTCAAACATAATTTACGTTTTTATTTACTCTTTTTGTTCTTTTGTAAAAGCATAAAAGTACATAGCCTATAAATGTTATAAACCTTGACGCTGGGATGTGTTCCCAATAGGTTGCGCTTAATAAGTGGAGAAAATACTTTATACCCCATCAAGATTGGGTGCATCAAGTGCCACTTCTCTATTCGTTTTACCCATATAAGGATGTTGGTATATTCGTCCATCTCATCATAGAGCGAAAGTAACGTACGTATACCCTCATCAGTTTTTTTTAAAAACACATCGTTAGGTTCAAAGTCATCAACAGCTACGGGGTTTTCTATATGTGTAACAGGGATGTTAGCTGTTTTCAGACATCGACCAAACAGAACGTCTTCATATCCATAGTGAACAATTCTGCTATCAAACTTATGTTTGAGCATAAGTTGCTTTGTTACAAGGAAATTACTCGTTCTAAAGCCTTGATAAGGCGATAGACTTCGACGTTCCACACTAAATTTTGGTTCGCACGAAACCTCGTACTGATAGCGCAAATTGCACGTAGCCAATTGGTCAGACGGCTGTATACACACACCGCCATACACAATAGCCTTGTCTTCGCACTTTAAGTATTTTATCAGATAGTCATCGCTCACTAATTGCACATCACTATCCAAAAATAGCAAGTATGCATACTTGGCTTTCTCTGCCAATAGGTTGCGTATAGAGGCACGTCCAATGTTTTTAGGCAATTCCTCAATGCTGCAGTTATCCCATTTAGCTATTAAGCGATTGGCTTTCTTTGTTCTTTCATCGGTCGATGCATCGTCCACTACTAACACCTCATACAGCAGGCCGTTTACATTATCGGCTTGCTTTTTTAGCGACTGCACCAAGTGCGTGCAATCTCTATTAAAGGTTGGTATTAAAATGGAGAGCGTAGTTATCATATTGCAAAGGTAGTAAAAATATTGTGGCTTTTACTTTATGCATATCAAAAGTGTTGTAAAAGTTATTTTCAACCACTCATTTCTTATAAACGTTAAGAATTTCTGTTTATTGCATAAAATTAAACATTTATGCAATAAACAGAAATTCTTCTTGTTTTTATCCTCTCTTTAAATATTAGTCTATGATATATTCGCTCCAATCTACTAAGCGCATATCGCCCTTGCGCTTATAGGTGTCGTGCATAGCAAATACCGCAGGCAAAATGTGGTGTGTATGTCCGCCATAAGCACCTGCTAAGCGCATGTATTCGCGCAATATGGGTCGGTAGTCAGGGTGTGCTATTGCTATGATAGCCTCAGCCTTTTCGAGTGCCGACTTATTGCGAAGGTCTGCCACACCATATTCTGTAACAATAGCATCAACATAGTGTTCTGTATGATCTACGTGCGAGCAGAAAGGCACAATACTGCTTATCTTTCCGTCTTTGGCTGTAGAGCCACAAGTAAATGTGGCAAGCATGGCATTACACGTAAAGTCGCACGAACCACCCACACCATTCAGCATTTTTGTGCCACTTACCTTTGTTGAATTAACATGACCATATATATCCACCTCTATAGCAGTGTTGAGCGAACAAACACCAAGACGCGCTATAATTTCAGGGCAATTAGATATTTCTGATGGACGCAACAATAGGCGTCCTCTGTAGTCATTGATATTTTTATAAAGGTCTTGCAAGTGTTCTGGGCTAAGCGTAAGCGCCCCTGTTGAGGCTGCCATTACGCGTCCTTCCTTTATCAGTCGCATAGGCTCTTCTTGCAACACCTCAGTGTAAATAGAAAAATTTGGCACCTCTTTCGATTCGCCCAAAGCTCCCATAACAGCATTTGCCCCGCTACCCACACCACTCTGCAAGATGAGTTTGTTACGGAATATATAGCCTTGCTTCATGTTCCACACCAAGAAATCGGCTGTATGTTGGCCTATTGCTTGTGTAATACTATTGCCTGGGGTCATAGCACGTGCCTCATCGGGTAGATGGGTCATAACAATACCCTTTACGTGTTCGGGCGATACCTCTATATATGGCAAACCTATGATTTCGATAGGTTGAGTGATGCGTATAGGAGCACGAAACCAAGGGTCTTCAATCTCGTAGATATCGTGCATACCTATGATACGTGTGGTGTGCCAAGTGTTCAACTCTATAAACACACCCTTTTGTGCCAAACGGCAAATAGTTGGCGCAATGCCTATACCAGCAGTGAGGTAGATGCGCAGTTTGCCTCTAACTTCTTGCACATCGCAAGCCTCAATAATGCCCCACGAAATCTTTCCAGTAAGCCCTGTACGTAGGTTTGTAGCGTTGTCTGAGAGATTTAAGTCGGTATATCTCACTCTGCCAGAGTTGTAAGCCTTACGCATTTCGGGATTTACGCTAAAGGGCAAACGGCGGTCTACAGCATCGGCAGCAGCCAATTCGCCGTCGCAACTGGCACCAATCGAAGCTCCTGTTACCACGTCTACTTTAAATGGCTTACCCTCCTCGTGCAATTTGCGTGCACGTGCCGCCAAAGCAGGCGTAATTACTTTAGGCGAGCCTGCTGGACCAAATCCACCTACCGCCAACAAGTCGCCATTGTCTATCATCGAAGCTGCCTCGGCAGCTGTTATTTCGGGTACAATCATTTGTTGTATTGTTATTTTAAATTGTGCAAATATACTAATTTCTATGCATATAAAAGCTGTATATATACAGTATTTAAGCTTTATTGTATAATTATTCCATATAAGGTATACATTTTATCTCTGCGCACAAACATACCTATAAGATATAATCATACATAGTTATCTTAAATGTATAAAAACACCATAAAATGCATTTTTGATAAGTAGCATATAAGCTGAACATCAATGCTTTTACCACATGTTTTGCTCACTCCATGCAATAACATATTTACTAAATCATAAAAAACAGCGCAAAACGTTTAAGTTTCAAAGCATTATATTATGTTGTAAGGTAAAGAAACAATTTTTATATTTCAAAGCATGTTGAAACCGAAGACTCTGCTGAATAAACATAGCACACATTTTTTTTAACAAAGCGACCACAACCTACTGCACATTTTGCAGTAAAGTTGTGGTCGCTTTGTTTTTTTAGGTTAAGTAGGTGTTCTTCATACTTATTTTATATAGAATATCTACTTATATACTTAGTATTTAAACGTGCTTCCACCCAAAAATTCTCGCAAGAGCGAAGTAGGGGGCAAACCGCGTGTAGATATGGGCTTTAGGTAACTCAAGAACTTGCGCAAGCGGTACGCCTCTGAGTATTCGGGTACATTTTCGGGCACATTCTCGAGTAGAGGCAATGCCTGTTCGCGCAAGGCAGCAAGCTCAAAGAGTAGGGCAGTGTTTACCATTTCGTCGGCCTCCTCTTGGTAGGGAAATATCCACCTTTCTTCGCCTCGTCGAACCGAAGGCCATTGTGCTATGGTTTCTTGAGCAGAGCGTGCACGATATTTATAGTCGCGCACAATGCGTCGGAGCAAACGGTTATCGGTGGTAGGTATGTAGTTGTGGTCATCGAGCAAAATGGTGGTCAGAGCCGAGGCATAAATCTTAAACTTATGTTTGGCTTCTACCCCCTCAGTTAGTTTTGGGTTGAGTGCATGTATGCCTTCGAGTATCAAAATATCGTGTTCGCCTAAGCGGTAATGGTGACCACTGGGCACGCTCTTTCCGCTTGGAAAGTCGTAGTGTGGTGTTTCTACTTCCTCGCCCTTAATCAAGGCGTTAATTTGGCTCGTAAGTAGGGGTATGTTCATTGCATCAATGTGCTCAAAGTCGTAGTTACCATCGGCATCGCGCGGAGTGTGTATGCGGTCTACAAAATAGTCGTCGCTCGAGATGGGCAAAGGACGCAAGCCACAAGCCATGAGTTGCACACTAAGACGCTTTGAAAAGGTAGTTTTACCGCTCGACGAAGGACCTGCAATCAGCACCACCTTGATGTTGGGATTTTGGGCTATGCGGTCAGCAAGATGTGATATTTTTTTCTCCTGCAAAGCCTCGCTCACATTGATAAGTTGGTTGGTATATCCATTGCTACAAGCCGCATTAAATTCGCCAATAGTGCTCACTCCCAATATATCGTTCCACCGATGTTGCTCGCTAAACACCTCAAACATTTTTTTCTGTTCTACCATAGGTTTAAGGTGATCGGGGTGATTAGAGTCGGGGATACGTAGCAGTATGCCTTCGGCAAAGAGCATGAGGTCGAACAGATAGAGTTGCGAAGTTTTAATGAGCAAAGAGCCATAAAAATAGTCGGCAGTATCGTCGAGTGTATAATAAGTGGTATAGAGTTTGCCAATGCCTTCAAGCAGTTGCGCTTTACTCTCAAGTCCGTCGTTGCGGAAACGTTCAATGGCTTGTTCCGTGGGACAAATTATGCGATGAAAGGGCATATCGGCCTCTACTATCTGTTGCATACGAGCCTTTAGTTTATTTACCACCCCTTGGTTTACAGGTCCTTCGAGCGTGTCGAGTCGGCAGTAATAACCATTCGAAACAGGAGTATCTATGCGTAGGCGCGCTTTAGGTCCGTAAACGTCGCGCACCGCCTTGTAGAGCACAAAAAACAACGACCGCGTGTAAGTGCGCAGTCCTGACGAGGAGGTAATGTCAAGAAATTCTATATCCTTGTTATTAAATAGCGTAAAATGCAATCCCTCTACCTTATTATTCACCTTGGCACTGGTAACACCATATGGCATTTGTAGGTCAAGCATCTCATATACCTCTTCAAGATTAAAGCCTATAGGCACCTTGTGGGTGCGCCCCGTGTTTTTACAACGTATGCTTATATTTTTTCCCATTCTATTATTCATTAAGTGTTTTAACGCTTATGCAATCAATAGGCATTTTGCGAATGTTTGGTCAAATATACATTTTTCTCTGCTTACAAGATGTTAAGACATTGTAAAAAGATTAATGGCTTGCTTTTTGGCACAAAAATTCCGATTTTTAGCATACATCTCAGCTCATTTAAAAACCCCATTCGTAAGCCTTAAAATGGTAACAAATATTTACATTCAGGACTTGTAAAATAGAATTGAAATATTAATATATTTAACTAAATAAACAATAAAAGTACGTTTTTTAACACTGGAGATAGCGCTAAATGTGTAACAACAGCCCTATTATATGCTTATAACACGTTTGTTGCACCACAAGAATGCGCATTCTTCTACCACAAGGATACGTATCCTTAGGTGCTTATAACACGTTTGTAACGACACAAGGATACGTATCCTTGTGAAAAATGCACTTGCACGCAATATTCACCAGAAATATAACTCATTGATATTCAACATATTATAAACAATCCCTCAAAAATCAAAAAAAATCGACCAACATAAGCGCTGATCGATTTTTTTAAAATTATGAGCATTTCGTTTTTCAAAATACGTGGATGCATAAGAAGGTTGAATAACATTTCTATGCACCTACTTATACCAAGACATTACTCATTGAGTTTCCAGGTAGCACCTTCTTTGGTGTCTTTCACCTCAAAACCATAAGCTGCAAGTTCGTCTCTAATTTTATCGCTCGTTGCCCAATCCTTGGCTGCCTTAGCCTTGGCACGAAGGTCGAGCAAGAGGTCGATAGCATGACCATAAGCCTCTTCGCGCTGAGCATTGCCGCCCTCAGCTTCGCTCTTCAAACCTAAAATGTCGAATACAAACGTATGTACAATCTTCTTCAATGCCTCTAAACCTACAGGAGTAATAGTTTGCTGCTTGTCGAGCAATTGGTTGATAACGCGACATGCTTCAAATAGGTGACTGATAACAATGGGCGAGTTAAAGTCGTCGTCCATAGCATCATAACACTTCTTGGCAAGCTCGTTGGCATAAGCCTCAGTAAGTGTCCCCTTATCGGTAGCTTCGATGCGGTCGAGTTGTGCCACAGCGTCCATCAAGCGGTCAAATCCCTTTTTAGATGCTTGCAAAGCCTCGTTAGAGAAGTCTACCGTCGAACGATATTGCGCTTGCAGAATAAAGAAGCGAATGGTCATAGGCGAGTAAGGCTGCGTGAGCAACGGATGACTGCCCGTAAAGAATTGGTCGAGGGTAATGAAGTTGTTGTAGCTCTTGCCCATCTTTTTACCAGCAATGGTAATCATATTGTTGTGCATCCAATATTTTACCATTTGATCGCCTTGCGAGGCTACTGCTTGAGCTATTTCGCACTCGTGGTGCGGAAAAACGAGGTCCATGCCACCACCATGAATGTCGAAGTGCGAACCAAGATACTTGCGTCCCATAGCCGTGCACTCGCAGTGCCAACCGGGGAAACCTTCGCTCCAAGGAGAGGGCCAACGCATAATGTGTTCGGGTTGTGCCTTCTTCCAAAGAGCAAAATCTACTTGATGGTGCTTTTCACCAACACCATCAAGCTCGCGGCTGGCATCGTGCACATCCTCAAGATTGCGACCCGAAAGTATGCCATAATGATACTTTTCGTTGTATTTCACCACATCAAAGTATACCGACCCATTCGACTCGTAAGCAAAGCCGTTATCAAGGATTTGCTGCACAAGTTGTTCTTGTTCAATGATATGACCTGTGGCATGAGGCTCAATACTTGGTGGCAACACATTGAGCTTGCTCATTGCAGCATTAAAGCGGTTGGTATAGTACTGTGCCACCTCCATAGGCTCGAGTTGTTCAAGACGAGCCTTCTTAGCTATTTTGTCTTCACCCTCATCGGCATCGTGCTCAAGGTGACCAACATCTGTAATGTTGCGCACATAGCGCACCTTATAACCAATGTGCTTAAGATAACGAAATACGAGGTCGAAGGTAATGGCAGGACGTGCATGACCTAAGTGCGCATCTCCATATACAGTAGGGCCGCAAACATACATACCCACATGACCCTCATGAATAGGCACAAATAGCTCCTTGCGACGAGTCAGCGTATTGTAAAGAAATAATGAGTGTTCCATAAATCCTTTTCTTGTTAGGACAAGTGTTCTGATTTTTTCTTATTTAATCCAAACACTATGATATAATTGTATATAATTTTCTTGCTTTATATCTACCTATTTATTTTTATATTGCAAAGTTAGTAGTTGCTTTGTGAAAGGCAAAAGATTTTATTTGCTTTTTCGAACTTGTAAAAAACAATCAAAAGAATTATGCATTTCATTACCTATAACAAGCGGTTGCTAACTATGTGCATTTTTTCTAATTATATACTTTTGTTGAATACTACAAGTTTACATCATATATATTTATGAGAAAAAATATAAACTAATGTTGCAAACAATAAAAAAATATTGTACATTTGCTCTATAGCAAACCTTAAAAATTAAAAAACACTTACTCCCTACGCTTTTAGCGAGAATACTATAACAACATACATACGTAGGGTGAGAAATTGAGATTAAATCACTATTACAACATTCTCTCTATCTACCAATACAATAACCCATTAACACTCATTACGTTATGGCACATCCACTAATTAAGCA
>CAKQOG010000037.1 GCA_934255485.1 uncultured Prevotellamassilia sp.
AAGAGTCCGGTGCAATACCGAACTCTTTCTCAAATCGGATAGTTAATAACCTGTCCAACTTTTTGGGGTCATTTCATGTTCTAATATTAGGGTAGTTTAATTTTCTTTTGTATGGATGAAACCTTTTATATAAACCATATAAAAGCATCGGCAGATTGAGCTTTTGTGTTCAATCTGCCGATATCTTTGTTAGTGACCAATTACAATCACTTTGATGTAATCTTTCAGCCTGAATGGGCCTTTGCGGTAGCCTCCTTGTGAGTCGTTTACAAGCAATAGCGTTTGTCTGCCATCGTGAAGAGTCTGCCCAAGGCACATCCCCTCGTAGTTAGCAAAGTCTATCTTAAATGGGTATACAGCCGTTTGCCATTCAGCAAGAAGTTGTTTTTTAAGAAAAAGAGTAAAATCTTCGCTATTGATTTTAGTGGTTGCATTGATGGGGTTACCATTAGATGGGTCTACCACAAAAAGTTTGCAAATCACCTTACTACCAAGGCCTGCTGGTGTAACATTGGCTTCGCGTTCCAATACAAGCAAACGGCCGTCGGGTAATGCAGTTAAACTCGTCACACCATTTACGTATATTTTTCCAAAGTTCGATATTTGCCTATTGTCCATGCGATAGGCGTATTGTTTTACGGGTTGCAGTTGGTTGTCGAAGGCTTGCAAACGCAACACATTAGCCATGGTGGTTGGAGTAAGTGCACTCACAGCATAACCATCAGAGCGCAAGGTGCTTTCGCTTGTTGTCCAAAATAAATGGTGCTTGTTATCATAGCATAGAGCCTCAAAGCCATAATTTGGATAAATGTTGGCTGTTGAAAATGCTGTTGGTATGTTGAGTTCGCGTCCTGTAGGTTGCCCTGTAACAAGGCTATATTCAAGTATTTTTTGGTCTCCCTCTCCACTTATAAAAATTGTCTTTTCGGTGGGGAAGTATGCCACACCTTCACAATCGCGAATGCATATTCCGTTGGCATCAACTTTAGCTTTTTTATTACCTCTAAACTCTTCAAGTTGTACATGGGTTATTTGCCCAGTGAGTTTACTCTGTTCTATTTTAAATATAAAGAAACCATCAGTTGGTTCTTTGTCGCTCACCAGTGCGTAGCGGTTGTTGCCCAACGCAGTTATGCCGCTATATTGGGCTGCACCAATATGCCATTTGGCAAGCGACTGCTGTTTAAGAGGCAAGGCTGTTTGTGCCACCAAGTGTGATGATGACAAAAGCATAAAGAATGTTGTGGCAAGAAGGCCTTTTACTTTTTTACAAATAGTTGCAGATAGTTTTTTCATATACGTGCTCTATCTTTAATTATCTCATCAAAGTTTTACAGAATGTTTACTCGTCAAGCAAGAGGTCCATAACCATAGGTTGCGCTGCCATAAACATGGCTGCCAAGCCACCAGGAGTAACAATGCTATCGGGTTTCTCGTCTGTTAGGCTCACGCGTCCATTTTCCACCTTATACCATCCGTTGTTTTCGGGTACATCAAAGTCGCCATCCACACCGATGTGTAGTTGAAAGCCAGGGTTGGGCATGGCTATTGCCGAGAGAAAACGTGGAACATTCACCACACGTGCCATAGCATAAGGTTGAACATCTTTGCCAGAACCTGGCAAGCAAAAGCGGCGATACACTTTATCAACCTTGCATTCGCGGCAAAGATAGTCAACAAAGGCAGCGCGTGTTGCAGTTTCAGTGATGGCAAGAGTGCGCACATATACTCGTCCATTAGGCTCTTTAACGGCCAAGCAAAAACCTACTATGCGACGTTTGCGACGAGCAACAAGCACGTAGCCATCTTCGGCATCAGCAGCCTCGAGTGCAGCAAAGAAGTCGTTTTCTGATGGGTGAATCATGAAGGGTAAGTCGGCTGTTAGTCGGTGGTAAAACACATAGAGTTCTTGTCCCCATTCGTCGGGACGTGTTACTTCAATCTTATCAAAAGCCCCATCATTGCTCACATCGAGTGGAAGCTCTTGGCGGTATACCGATGTCCAATATGCCCCATGTTGCGGTTTTTCGTAAAAGTGACGCATTTCATCGTCTGCGGGGATAAGAAAACTTATGGCAGCTCCTTGCTTGTATAGTCGGCGATGAGCCTCGTGTATAAGGTTTGAGGCAAATCCATGGTTACGGAATGCGGGCAGTGTGGCAAGTCCCGAAATATAGCCCACATGAAGTACCGAACCATAAAATGTCCAACGATAAGGAATGAGTTGAGTGGCAGCAACCACTTGTCCGTTGTGGCGTATGGTTAGGTTGTTATCGTCAGTATATTTTTCGTCGAAATAGATGTTTATAAAGTCTTCGCTATCGTTAAAGCAAGTGCGCCACAAGTCGCGTGTTTGCTGTTTTATTTCTTCAGGTGAAAGTAACATGGTTAGCTTATTTATAGTGAATATAAATGATTTATCAGTTGTGTTTTTGGAGAGGTGAGTACCCATTTGTTACATCCCTAAGGGATGCTTAGTCATAACGGCATATTTGTGTAGTAAAATCTCTGGGTGGTAAGAGAGTTTAGAGTTTCGCAAGCCAGGTATGCTCATATCCTCCTCGCGATTGATGTGTACATACTGTTGGGGCAATGATCGAACAAAGTCGCGGTTAATGGTTTGAAAAATGCCCTCGTACTGCGTATCTGCTTTTTCAACACACACGTCGAACGTGTCGTGGTTGATGGGCGAGCCGTAGGTAAAAGCCACGATCTCGTCGTCTATACTCAGTACGCCTCCTTGTGCACTAAGATTGTTCCAATATTTAAAAGCGTTTTCAAGCGCCCTCCTCTCGTGTTGCGAGTCGATGCGTTCTTCCTCGTTTTCAAATTCTTTGTTCTCCATCCATTGGCTGTCAAGTTCCAAGCATTGAGCAAACAGGTTGGGGGTGAGAGCACTGAATTGGTAGTTGGGATGTTGATTGATAAAACGATTTACAAAGTTGCGCTTGGCTTGTAATTTCTTGCCTGCAAGTGTTGAGAGCGTTTGTCGCGAGTAGATGTATTCAGAGTAGTAACGGTCGGATGTGGCATAAAAGTAGCCAGGCATAGCTTCATCGAGCATAGCAAACGATGACTCGCATACACCGAGCATCAGAAACGGATGCCCTTGTTGCTTAGCATCCTCCATCATGTCTGAAAGCACCTCTTTATAGTTACCATTACCCACAGGAACCAGGTAAGCCAAATGTCCATCTGAGTAAAAACGAAACAGTAAGAAGTTCTTGTAAAAAGCCACTTCTGTATCGTAAAGAAATTGCCAACATACAAGGTTCATAAAACTCAAATCGCAGATGCGCATTTCAGAGGGAAAAACGCATCGTTGCACCAAATCTTTATCATCAATGCTGAGTGTATGAAAAGGTATCATAAAATGAATGTAGTCTATAGAATTTTGTGTGTAGTAAATGCTTGTAGCTGAGTAAACAACTAATGTTTTTTTTACTTATTTACAACGCAAAGATATAGCACTTTTCTCCTTCAAAGGTAGATACGCTTAACGAGATAGAATCTCTGCCGTTTTGCAGCAAGTTTGCCAATGGGCGTAGTGGAAGGGAGAGGTATGTGTCACGAGTGTAGTAAAGAGGGTCTTTGTTTTGGTTGTGTACTAAATGTACTTTCATCGTTTTGCTGCCATTGGCATTTGCAACGAAGTCTGTTTGATTAAACCCAAAATAGTGCACCCCCGTAGCACTTCCTTTCACTGCCAAACGAAGGTTGATGTAGTGCTTTCCCTTCCAACAAGTGGTCACATCGAGGGCATCGTAAATATGCTTTTCCTCGCTGAATTTCATAACCTTAGGTGTAAGTACAGATGCCACATCTTTAATGCTTGTTTTGCCGTCAGTGCCTACTACATACAAGGCTTGTATGCGGTAAATAGAATCGGCTTTTAGCCCGTTAATAGGGGAGCGAAGGAGCAATTCTTTACCATTATCAAGCTCCATGCTCGCAGCTCTTCCGTTTGCATTAGCCGTAATTTCGGCAAGCGAAAATTGGTAGGCATCGAGTGGCTCTTCATCGTTGCTACATGAGGTGGTTATGGCTGCAGAGACCAATAGTACCAACAGAAATTTGTGCATTTACCCTTTAGCCTTGAGATGATTAATCAGCGGATTAGCATACATAGTGAGTATGCGCTCGCGCAAGAAAGCTTCGTCCTTGCTGGGTAGGTCGATAAGCGAAATGCGTTGTTGCAAATAAGTTTCGAACTTTTGTTTCTCTTCATCAGTGTAGTGAGCAGCAAATTCAGTAGAGTTGTGCAACAAGTCGAGGGCCACATAGTTGTTGGCAAAGCTCTCGTATGCAGCATGAATTTGCTTGTCCATGCGTTCGGCTATGGCCTTGTATATTTCGTTTTTAGGCAGAGAACAATATTCGTCAATCCACGAGTTGATAGGCATGGTAATGCGGTATTTCACTTTTCCCTTGTAACCCATAATGCCCGTTTGCATGCTTGTAAGGTCGTCTTGGCGGCTCTTTTTAAATGTAGCATCATCGCGTTTTTGCTGAAACTCTTTAGCTTTTAGGTAGTCGCAGGGGTCGTATTCGTAAGAGATACTTAGCGGAACGATGTTGAGCGATTTTAGTCGTTCTATAATGCTACCTTCGCCGCCCATAGCCATCATTTTGAGTATAGACTCTTGTGTGCGGTCGTTTGAGTCCTTTGCGCGACCTTCGCGTTGGGCAATCCAAATGCCGTTGCCATTATTGGCAATAGCATAATGCATATACTCGCTCATACGCTTGCTTGAGAGCAACATTTCGCGCATGCCAACAGAACGCTGTACGATAAACGACTTGTTAAGTCGTACTAGCGTTTTTATCCAAGGGTAAATAAGCAGATTGTCGCCAATAGCAATCTCTATAGTGTTGCTAAATCCAGAGTCGATGAGCAGTATGTCGAGAAATGCAGAGTCGAGCACGATGTCGCGGTGGTTCGACACAAAGGTATAGCTCTCATTGCGTGCTGATGCGGGTATAGCATCGGCATCGAGTGAAAGGCCAGTTGAACACTTGGCTGCAAGTTGCTTTAGTAGCGGATAAAAAGCTAATTTCTGCACATCCAATGTGGTTGGGCATTGCTTAAGTTGCGCTTTTAGAGCCTCAAGTGGTACATTGGGATAAAACTGCTGTACGATGCCACAAAATTGTGGGTCGGCAAACAACTGGTCTATTGCTGCAGGAATTTCCTCGGGTAGCAATGGACGTATGGCGTCAAAATCGTGTATGTTCATGGCATGTTTTTTATTTAAGTAGGTGTTTAAAAATTCATATTAATTAATGCAGAACATGAGCATATTCAATAGTTTTGAAAGCCTACTTGTATACTTTTTTAAGAAAATACTTTTTTCTGTTCCTAAAGAGCAAACGAGCCAACAAGCAACGGCATATTTTGTCAGTTGCGTTGGGTGGCTCGTTTGTATGGATAATTAAAATTTTCCCTCAATAATTTCGCTCAAAACATCTTTAATATCAAGTCCCGAAGCACGCACTTGTTGAGGTATGAAACTTGTTGGAGTCATACCTGGAGTGGTGTTGATTTCGAGCATGTTGATTTGTTCATTTCCTTTTTCGCCCGATAGTATGTAGTCAATGCGAATAAGGCCGTAGCAACCTAAGGTGTGATAGATAAACTTGGTAGTTTCGCTCACACGTTTGGCAGTTTCGGGGGCTATGCGGGCAGGTGTAATCTCGTTTACCTTGCCATTATATTTGGCATCGTAGTCAAAAAACTCTTCACTTGTTACCACCTCAGTGATAGGCAAAGTGTAGAGTTCGCCGTTAGCTCTCTTAAAACAACCGCACGTAATTTCGGTGCCAGTCATCATTTTTTCTACCATTACCTCGTCGCTCTCAAGCATGGCTTTTTCGATAGCAGCACGCAGAGCATCGGGAAATTTTACCTTTGTAACGCCAAAGCTTGAGCCGCCAGCATTTGGCTTTACGAAGCAAGGAATGCCCATACGTTGAGCCAATTCTTTTTCGGTCTCAGGTGTAATTTCGTCGCCTTTGCGTATCAAAACAGAGTCTGATATGTGAAGGTTTGGGTAGGCGCGCAAAAAGTTGTTGAGTGCAAATTTATTGAATGTGAGTGCTTCAACAAGCACGTCACTCGTAGAGTAGGGCATACCGATAAGGTCGAAGTAACCTTGAAGTATACCATTTTCGCCTGGTGTGCCGTGGATAGTTATGTATGCAAAGTCGAACTTATGTTTACCATCTGAAGCGGTAAATGAAAAGTCGTTACGTTCAATGTTACATTCTTCATTTTTGTAGAACACATGCCATTGGTCACCTGTTATTTCTACAATGTAACAATTGTATTTTTCTGTGTCCATAAAAGACGATATGCCCTCTGCCGAGCGCAGAGAAACATCGTGCTCAGAGGAGTTTCCTCCAGCAACAATAGCGATTGTGCGTTTCATAATGCTATATGCTATATTATGTAATATTACTTTCTTATTATTGTTTTTCAACACATTGTTTGTTCTATAAAAATGTGTTGCTATTGCTTAAATATGGGGTCTTGCAGCTTAAAGCACGTAAAATCCCAGCGTATCACGCCCGTGATACGCGCGTATCATGGGCGTGATACGTGCGTATCGTGGGCGTGATACGCGCGTATCGTGGGCGTGATACGCTGGGACTTTACGTAAGTTACAATGAAAACTCCCTTTTATTGAGGGAGTTAGCCTTGTTTTTAGCGTTGATTGCTTTTATGTCCCAATCAGTGAACCTCGTGTGACGAGGTGTGAATAACTTGGTAATCTTTCTGCTGAAAGATATTGGTTTACTTTAAATTTTGTGCTCCTTCTAAATAGGTATCCCACTTTTTTAGTAGAGTCGTCATGTCGGCAGGCAGTTCGGTGGTAAAGTCCATTTCTTTGCCCGTAAGTGGATGTTTAAACCCAAGTGTGCGTGCGTGTAGTGCTTGTCGCGGACATATATTGAAGCAGTTGCGGATAAAACTGTTGTAACTACCACTTTGCGTTCCGCGCAGTATCTGTTCACCGCCATAGCGCTCGTCATTGAAGAGTGGATGTCCAATGTGCTTCATGTGCACCCTTATTTGGTGTGTACGTCCGGTTTCGAGTATACATTCTACAAGGGTTACGTAACCATAGCGTTTTAGTACCTTATAGTGGGTTACGGCATGTTTGCCTATGCCCGATGATGGGTCGAAAACAGCCATTTGCATGCGGTCGCGCGGATTGCGAGCAATGTTTCCCTCAATGCGCCCTTCGTCTTCTTGAAAGTTGCCCCATACAAGAGCATTGTATCTGCGTCGGGTGGTTTTGTTAAAGAATTGTACACCCAGTTTGGTTTTAGCATCGGGGGTCTTGGCTACAACAAGTAGTCCAGAGGTATCTTTGTCTATGCGGTGAACCAAGCCTACGGCAGGATCGTTAGGGTCGTATTTAGGGTCGTCTTTAAGGTGCCATGCAATAGCATTGACAAGCGTACCTGTGTAGTTGCCACATCCGGGGTGTACCACTAATCCAGCGGGCTTGTTCACCACGAGCAATTCGCTATCTTCGTAAACAATGTCGAGCGGAATGTCTTCGGCTTCTATCTTGTTTTCGTAGCGTGGGCGATCGAGCAATAGGGTCACTACATCAAAGGGTTTTACGCGGTAATTGCTTTTTACAGGTTTGTCATTTACGTGTATAAACCCAGCTTTTGCTGCTGCTTGTATGCGGTTGCGCGAAGTATCTTTTAGGTGGTCGAGCAGAAATTTATCAACACGCAGCAGTTGCTGCCCTTTGTCGGCTACAACTCGGTAGTGTTCATAGAGTTCAGCACCTTCGTCGCCATCTTCTTCGTCTATAATATCGTTGTTCAGAACTTCTTCGTCGTGAAGACTCATAGTCTTTTTATCTTATCTTTCGTTGTTGATCATTCGTTGCTTTCAGTGGCAGATGTGTTTGCTTTAGGGTAGCTTTCGTCAGTGCTCTCTTCTTCTACATCAGGTTCTTTGGGAGCATTGAGTATGTAGTCAAGGCTATCGTTTCCGTTGTATTCCTCGTCAACTCCGCCTTTACCTACTACTAAGGTAATAGGGGTGTTTACCGAAACCTTTGTGCCAGCTTGTACATTCTTTCCGTTTACTTTTACACCATATACCCATTCGGGGTCGCCTACGATATATTCGGTAGCAGCCAGTTTAAAACCTAACACACGCAGTTTATCCTCTGCTTCGCGGCGAGAACAGTTGTCGGCTATGTCGGGTATGGCTATTTGTCGTGGTCCATCGGCATTGATAGTAACGTAGATAATTCTGCCTGGTTTTACCTTATCGCCTGCCTTGATGCTCTGCTCAAGCACCGAAAAAGGGGCGGCATTATACACATAGCCCGTGTCTGTTACCTCCATCTTTAGCCCCATGGATTCGAGCTTCTTTTCGGCAACAGTTTGGTCTATACCACACACATTGGGCACGATTATCTCTTCGCCGTGGTGGGTGTAAATGTTTATAAAAAGCAAGCCAAATAAGCCTAAAGCAATTGTGGCAACAATTACGCCTGCAATGTTTCTGACAATGACTTGGCTAAATATTTTCTTAAAAAAATCGTTGATAGTCATACTTTCGTATAAAGTTTCCTTTACATAAATGCACCTCGATGCACCTTGTTGGTGCTTGCATCCTACGTGCAAAGGTAATAAAAAAAACGTGTTTACAATGTTATATGTTGCTATTCCAAATCGTGTACAATAAAAAAAAGGATGCTTTGTTGTGAAAGCATCCTTTTAGGTTAAATGTTAAAATGAAAGTTTGTTCATTACTTGATAAGGTCGAGCGTATCGCTTGCAATAAGAAGTTCTTCGTCGGTAGGAACAACCACTACCTTAACTTTGCTGTTGGGGGTAGAGATAATCTCTTCTTCGCCACAATTTTTGCGGTTCTTTTCTTTGTCAAGTTCAATACCCATAAATTCAAGGTCTTCGGTAGCACCTTGACGAACATCCCATTGGTGTTCGCCCACACCAGCCGTGAACACAATGATATCTACACCACCCATGGCAGCTGCATAAGCACCAATGTACTTCTTGATGCGATAATCATACATCTCCATAGCCAATTTAGCGTGTTCGTTGCCTTGAGCAATACCAGCTTCTACCTCGCGAATGTCGCTTGATATGCCAGAGATGCCAAGCACACCGCTCTTCTTGTTTAGTAGGTCGCTCATTTGGTCGGGAGTAAGGTTCTCCTTCTTCATGATGCTAAGAACAGCAGATGGATCAATGTCGCCAGAGCGGGTACCCATCATAAGTCCTTCGAGTGGAGTAAGTCCCATAGAGGTATCTACGCACTTGCCATATTTAACAGCTGAAACTGATGCGCCATTGCCAATGTGACAGGTGATGATACGTACATCTTCGGGTTTAACGCCAAGCACTTTGCACACACGTGCGGTGACAAAGCGGTGGCTTGTTCCGTGTGCACCCCAACGGCGAATGTTTTGTGTTTCGTAATATTTGTAAGGAACAGCATACATATATGCCTTGGCTGGCATTGTTTGGTGGAATGCAGTGTCAAATACAAATACTTGTGGAAGGTTGGGGAGCATTTCCTTAACTGCTATATAGCCCTTGAGGTGAGCTTCTGAGTGGAGTGGAGCAAGATCCATGTAGTTCTTCCACTCGTTGAGCATATCGGGTGTTACCACCATACTCTTAGTGAAACGTCCACCAGCCACGATGCGATGACCTGCAGCACTGATTTCGTCGAGACTCTTAATTGCGCCATAAACGGGGTTTAACAAAGTGTCGAACATGAGTTTGATACCCTCAGTGTGAGTAGGACATGGCGACTCTATAATTTTAGTTTCACCATTGATTTTAGTCTTCAAGAAAGAGCCTTCAAGACCTATTTTTTCAATGCCACCAGCAGCAAGAACCGACTTGTCGTTCATCTCATAGAGTTTGTATTTAATAGATGAACTACCACAGTTGATTACGAGAATTTTCATTTTATGATTGTTATGATTGAAAGTAGAAAAGTGTGTGCAAGCACATTGTGGCATGTGTTGCACACACATATAGGGGTTCTTATTATACGTTTATTCTTGTTCCTTTGCAGCAATAGCTTGGTTTGCGGTGATAGCAATCATCTTGTATACATCATCTACAGAGCAACCGCGTGAAAGGTCGTTTACTGGGCGTGCAATACCCTGAAGGATTGGGCCGACTGCAGTGGCATGACCAAGACGCTGAACCAATTTGTAGCCAATGTTACCAACTTCAAGACTTGGCACTACAAGCACATTTGCTTTACCTGCAATTTCGCTGCCTGGAGCCTTTGATGCGCCTACTGATGGAACAAGAGCTGCATCGGCTTGTAGTTCACCATCAATTTTGAGTGTTGGGTCGAGTTCCTTTGCAATACCAAGTGCTTCAACAACTTTGTCTACAACTTCGTGTTTTGCAGAGCCTTTGGTTGAGAAACTTAGCATGGCTACACGTGGGTCGATGCCAGCTACAGCTTTGGCTGTGCGTGCTGTACAAACGGCAATCTGTGCCAATTGGTTAGCATCGGGAACAGGAGTTACAGCCACGTCACCCATTACGATTACGCCATTGTCGCCGCATTCGGGAGCATGGGTGAGCAGAAGCATAGCACCACTTACGCAGGTAATGCCAGGAGCTGTTTTGATGATTTGAAGTGCAGGACGCAATACGTTGCCAGTAGTGTTGCGTGCACCAGCCAATTGACCATCGGCATCGCCACTCTTGATAATCATGCAACCAAAGTAGAGAGGATCTTCAACTTTTTTGCGAGCCTCCTCGATGGTCATTCCTTTCTTCTTGCGAAGTTCGGCGAGTAGTTGGGCATACTCTTCCTTTTTAGGACTTGTAGTAGGGTCGATGATAGTGGCTTTGTCAATGTTGCCAAGTCCCCATTGTTTAGCAAGAGAGTGAATTTCGTCAACGTTGCCAAGAATAATTAAATCGGCTACGCCGTCAGTAAGCACTTGGTTTGCGGCCTTAAGAGTGCGTTCTTCTGTACCTTCGGGAAGTACGATGCGCTGCTTGTTAGCTTTAGCACGCGCAATAAGTTGTTCAATGAGTTCCATAAAGATTATATGATATCTTTCTGTGGCAGACTTTTGTTGTCTGTCAAATATTTTATTCTTCTGTTGTGTATGTAATGCTTAAGCATGCACGTAGGTGCCAATGTTTTCGCCGCTAAGCACTTTTTTGAGATTGCCATATACATCCATGTTAAACACATAGATAGGCAGTTTGTTTTCGCGACACATAGCTGTGGCTGTAACGTCCATCACTTTAAGTCCGCGCGACAACACTTCATCGTATGTTATCTCGTCGAACTTGGTAGCAGTGGGGTCTTTTTCAGGGTCAGCTGTGTAAACACCATCTACACGAGTGCCCTTTAACATCACTTCGGCTTCGGTTTCGATGCCACGGAGTGAAGAACCTGTATCTGTTGTAAAATATGGGCTTCCAGTGCCGCAACTGATAATAGCTACTTCGCCGTTTTCCATAGCTTCAATAGCTTTCCATTTGCTATAAAATTCGCCAATAGGCTCCATACGGATAGCTGTAAGCACACGACTCTTAACGCCTATAGCACCCAATGCAGAACTTAATGCAAGTGAGTTAATAACTGTGGCGCACATACCCATTTGGTCGCCTTTAACGCGGTCAAAACCTTTGCCAGCACCGCTGAGTCCGCGAAATATGTTGCCTCCACCAATGACAATGCTTATCTGAACACCCATTTCAAGGGCTTCTTTAATCTGAGTTGCATAGTCGTTGAGGCGCTTAACATCTATTCCATAACCTTGCTCGCCCATTAAGCTTTCGCCGCTTAATTTTAGCAAGATACGTTTGAATTTAGCCATATTAATTTAAGATAATTAGGTTAGTAGAGGGGGATAACCATTCATCAACTTTGTATCATTGATGATGTGCATTCTTCTCCTTAGTGGATGAAATGCGTTAATATATATGCAAAGATAACGATTTTATTTTTGTCTTTGCTTTATATGTTAAATTTCTTTTTTACGCTTTTAAATAGCAAAAATTGCATGAGTCCTCTCATTCCTAAATATGTCAAAAAAGCTGTCCATAAAATGCAGTTTCCTTTGCTGAAAATAAGGATAATAGCGAAAAACGTAAGCGAAGCTATGCGCATGCTATTGAGCATTTCTCGGGTAGAGGTGGTGCCGATGAAGAGTCCGTCAAAAAGAAAGGCTGAGAAACTAACAATGGGTATAAGACAAACGAAGAAAAGATAATGAGATGCTTGAGCAATCACGCTTTGTTCGTTGGTTAGTATGTGCAAAAATGTTTTTCCAAACATACTATATAAAAGTGTAAAGAGTGTGGCTATGCCTATACCCCATATAAATAGACGTGATGTAAGTTTGCTAAACTGTTTCACATTTTTCTCGCCATAACATTTGCCACTAATGGCTTCGCCTGCATAAGCAAATCCGTCCATAAAATAGGAGAAGATGATAAAGAATTGCATTAGCAAAGTGTTGGTAGCCAAAATGCCTTCGCCTTGTGAAGAGCCAAAAGATGTGAAGTAGGTAGTAACCAATATAATGTATAATGTACGAGAAAATATGTCACGATTTACTTTAAAGAACTGCATGAAATCTGTTTTTCTGAAAATGTTTTTCCATACAATGATTGTTTTATGCCAATGGTATTTGTAGCAGCCAATCGTTAATGCAAGTAGTAGTCCTGTGTATTGTGCTATGAGGGTTCCCATTGCAACACCTTCAACCTTTAAGTGCATGCAAAACACCAAAATGGTACTTGCAATAATGTTTACTATGTTTTGTACAATGGCTATTACCATGGGTATTCGGGCATTTTGCATGCCTAAAAACCAACCGATAAAACTATATAGACAGAGCACGGCAGGAGCTCCCCATATAAGAATATTAAAGTAAAAGCTTGCATTAGTTTGAACATCAATTGTGGCATCAATAAAATGAAAGGCTATGTGGAGTATGGCTGATTGGAATAACAAGAGTAATGATGATACACTCAAGGCTACTGTGAGCGAGCGAAGTAGTATGTTTTGTGCTGATACAGTGTTGTTTGCCCCATAAGCCTGTGCGGTAAGTCCGCCTGTACCCATACGCAAGAAACTGAAAAGCCAATAAGTCATATTAAAAAGCAGCCCACCTACAGCTATAGCTCCAATATAGGCAGCATCTCCTAAATGTCCTACGATGATGGTATCAACCATAGCACATAGTGGAACTGTTATGTTAGAGATAATGCTTGGAATAGCTATATGAAGTATTTGCTTGTTCATTATTTTGTTATATTAAGTTCTTGCTTATAAAAGGGTGGAGATGATTTTATATAAATGTTACTTCTTTAAATGCGTAATGCGTGGTGGTGTCATCTTCTCTTTTTAAAGAAAGTGTTCCTATTGGAGATATATGCTCTATTTGGGCATTGAATGTACCATTTATGTCTTTATAGGGATAAAGTCCTTTGCCACGATAGAGATGTTGCATATACTCTTTATGGAGTGTAGATGATTGGCCATTTACTATAATATCATAGCGTTTGCTAAAGTTATCAATGATGTGTTCGAGTACTTCACATCTGTTGATAGTTTGTCCAGTAATTTGCTTTAAAGAAATGGGATTGGGAGCATCGCTCTTAAAGCTTTCTTGATTGATATTTATACCTACACCTGTTAGTGTTGTGGCAATGTGCTTGCCACAAAGTGTGTGTTCAAGAAGCATTCCGCATATCTTTTTATCGCGCCAATATACATCGTTTGGCCATTTTACCATTACATCTTTGGTGTAGTTGCTCAGTGCAGAACGCACAGCCAAAGCTAATGCTTCTGAAAGAAAAAATTGTTGAGTGGCAAGCAATGGAGTGGGGTGGAATATAAAACCAAAAAGCAGATTGGCATTTGCATCAGCCTCCCACGATGTGCCTCTTTGCCCTCTGCCAGCTGTTTGGTAGTCGGTTGTAAGGAGTTCAAATGGGAATGTACTTTTTACAAAATCGTCTTTTTGCAACTCGAGCATTGTAGAGATGGTTTCTTGCAAATGTGTGTGATGCCAATTAGTGGGTAGCTTTAAGTGTTGCATATTCGTTTTGTAGTCGTTTAGGCAATTTTTTTAAGACTTCGTTGAGCGAATGGTCTATAAGTTCAAATATAAGTTGATCGGGAACGTCGGTTTCAAAGTAAACCTCATTCCAATACTTTTTGTTCCAATGCCATGCACCACGAATGCCATTATATTTGTCTCGCAATTCTATAGCATAGTCGGGTGCACATTTCAGAACAACAAGGTCGGGACGCTGCAAGTCAAGATATGCAAATATTTTGTTGTATACTCTAAAAAGAATGCCATCGGGACCAAATGCAGAATCTTCTGTTGCAAGGGGTTTTGAAAGGCAATAATTACGTACTATTTCTATATTCATCGCTGTTTCCTTTGCTTAGAATTACACTTCAAATTGTCTTTTACGATGAGTGGCTTTCCATACTTCGTCTTCATTGTAAGCATGTTTAATGTGCTGAATTGTGAATGGCTTTTGGGTTCCAACCACAGTGATAATGTCGAAACTATATGCTTTTTTCATCCATCTGTGATATGCCAAATAAGCGCGAGCCGCTTTTATGATATTGCGTTTCTTTTGCAAGTTTACGGCTTCGATAGCAGGGGCGAAATATTCATTGCTACGAGTTTTAACTTCGACAAATACTATCTCGCCATGCCATTCGGCTATGATATCTATCTCAAGATGTTCGTACCGCCAATTACAATCGAGCAAGGTGTATCCTTTAAGTGAAAGGTAGAGCATGGCCTGTCTTTCGCCTTCTCTACCTAACAAATTATGTTCCGCCATTAGCGTTTACGTTTAAAGAAATCTTTCATCAATTGTGCGCAATCGTCTTCAAGTACTCCTTGTGTAACTTGGGTTTTAGGATGTAGTGCTTGAGGTGCTATAAGAGAGTATCCTCGTTTGGCATCACCAGTTCCGTAGACCAATCTTCCTAATTGTGCCCACCCTAAAGCACCTGCACACATTACACATGGTTCTACAGTAACGTAGAGTGTACAAACATCAAGATATTTGCCATTAAGAGCATTGGCAGCTGCAGTTATGGCTTGCATCTCAGCATGTGCCGTGACATCGTTGAGCGTTTCGGTAAGGTTGTATGCGCGAGCTATAATGCGGTCGCGGCATACAACAACTGCCCCTACAGGCACTTCGTCATTGTCGAAGGCTAAGCGGGCTTGTTCCAAAGCTTTGCGCATGTAATCTTCGTCGGTCATGATTTTTCTTGCTATATAAGTAGGTATTCAAAATGAATTTACATAATCATTTTCTGCATTAATTGATACGTCTTAGTACATCCTTTTACCCATAAGCATAGGTTTCATTGGGCACATAGCTCGTTACTCTCTCTTTAGTCTATGCTTATGAATAAAGCAATGCACAAATTCATATTAAATAATTTTGAACACCTACTTAAAAGTTGTTTTTAAGTGATTGAAGTAAAAGGCTTGTTAGTTAAGCAGTTGCAAGGCTACACGTCCTCTTTCTTCATCTATGTCAAGAACTTTTACCATTACTTGTTGCTGAATGTGTACCACTTCCGCGGGGTCTTTGATGTAATGGTCTGCCATGTGCGATATGTGTACAAGGCCCTTTACTTTGATGCCCATATCTACAAAGCAACCAAACTTGGTGATGTTGGTAACAACACCTGGCACTTCCATACCTTCGCGCAAGTCGTCGAGTGTGTGCAGATTTGGTGCAAAGCTAAATACTTTCGCTGTGCCACGAGGGTCGCGACCTGGTTTGTCAAGTTCTTGCATAATATCGGTTAATGTGGGCATACCCACCTCATTGTTGCAGTATTTTTTTAGGTCAATACTATCTCTTATTTGCTTGGAGGAAATGAGTGTAGACACATCGCATCCAGCGTCTTTAGCCATTTGTTCGATGAGCTGGTAGCGCTCTGGATGAACGGCTGTATTGTCGAGTGGATTGCTGGCATGCGGTATACGCAAAAAACCTGCGCATTGTTCAAAAGCTTTAGCACCAAGGCGTGGCACTTTAAGCAATGCTTTACGCGATGTAAATGCGCCATTAGCAGCACGATAATCTACAATGTTTTGTGCAAGCGATGGACCTAAGCCCGAAACGTAAGTAAGTAGGTGCTTAGAAGCTGTGTTAAGATTTACACCAACTGTGTTTACACAACTTTCAACCGTTTGATCGAGTGCTTTTTTCAAGGCAGTTTGGTCTACATCATGTTGGTATTGTCCTACGCCAATGGCCTTAGGGTCAATCTTAACAAGTTCAGCCAAAGGGTCTGCCAATCGTCTGGCAATGCTAACTGCTCCTCTTACTGTAACATCATAATCGGGGAATTCTTCGCGTGCTGTTTTAGAAGCTGAATATACAGATGCTCCATCCTCGCTTACAAGGAATACATCGACATTTTTGAGTTTAAGACTTTTAACAAGTTCTTCAGTCTCTCTGCCTGCAGTGCCATTGCCGATGGCTATTGCCTCAATCTTGTATTGCTCTACTAATGAAGCTACTTTGAAACCTGAACGAGCATACTGGTTTTGAGGTGCATGTGGATAAATGGTTTCGTTGTGAAGAAGATTGCCTTGAGCATCAAGGCATACAACCTTACATCCTGTTCTAAAGCCAGGATCAATACCCATGATGCGTTTTTGTCCGAGTGGTGCAGCCAATAGCAATTGTTTAAGATTGTTTGCAAATACTTTGATTGCTTCTTCGTCTGCTCGTGTCTTGCTTGAACCTGCAAATTCTGTCTCAATGCTTGGTTTCAGCAAACGTTTGTAAGCGTCTGCAATAGCTGTCTCTACTTGTTGAGCTGAGGCTGAACCAGCCTTTACATAACGGCGTTCAATGCGTGCTTGACAATCTTCCTCGTCGTTGGGTGCAATAGAAACACGCAGGTATCCCTCGGCCTCGCCTCGTCTCATAGCTAAAAGTCTGTGAGAAGTGCAACGTTTTAGGGGTTCGTTCCAATCAAAGTAATCTCTGTATTTGGTAGCTTCACTTTCTTTAGCTTTAACTACTTTAGATTGAATAATAGCTGTTATATCAAATGATTTTCTGACTGTTTGTCGAGTTGCTTCGTCTTCATTAAATCGTTCGGCCAATATGTCGCGCGCTCCTTGCAGAGCCTCTTCAATGCTTTTTACTTCGCCTTTGACAAAACGTTTGGCTGCCTCTTCGGGGTTGCTATTAGGCTGTAGCAATAGAATGGTAGCTAAGGGGTCTAACCCCTTTTTGCGTGCAACTTCAGCTTTGGTTTTGCGCTTGGGTTTATAGGGCAGATAGATGTCTTCGAGCAATGTTTCATCCCAACATTCGGTGATGCGCACTTTTAGTTCGTCGGTAAGTTTACCTTGTTCTTCTATGGTCTGCAGTATATAATCCTTGCGGTGTGTAAGTTCTTCGAGTTTCTCGTTTTGCTCTTTAATTTGCGCAACTTGCACTTCGTTTAGTCCTCCGGTAGCTTCTTTACGATAGCGGCTAATAAATGGTATGGTAGCACCAGCGGCAAGTAAATTTATAGTATTTTCAACTTGTTTATTGCGTAGTCCGAGTCTTTTAGATATAATATCAACTATGTTCATGGCAGAAGAAAATGGATTGGTAAGAGAAAAAGAGAGAGAATTTAAAAAGCAAAGACTATCGGCTTCCTAAATCCTCTCTTTATGTGATAAATAACTATTTGAGTCTTGCAATAATTAGTTGGGAGTATCAGAGACCCATTCGGTTGTTTCTTTTAAATGGTATTCATTTCTCCCTAACAACATTGTTATTACTTAAGCTTGCTAACAGCCTCTTTGATACGACGTAATGCTTCTACGATATTTTCATCGCTTGTGGCATAGCTCATTCTGAAGCATTCGGGCGAACCAAAAGCTGCACCGCCTACAGTGGCAACGTGTCCTTCTTCGAGAAGATAAATAGCAAAGTCCATAGAGTCTTTAATGGTGCGTTTGCCATCAGTTTTGCCAAAGTAGTAGCTGCATTTAGGGAAGAGATAGAAAGCTCCATGAGGATCGTTCACCTCAAAACCTGGAACCTCTTTAGCCAACTTCACAATGAGATTTTTGCGGCGTTCAAAAGCTTGACGCATTGTTTCTACACACTCTTGTGGACCTGCAAAAGCTTCGGTTGCTGCCATTTGGCTAACAGAGCAAGGGCCACTTGTGTACTGACCTTGTAACTTGCTGCAAGCTTTGGCAATTTCGATAGGAGCTGCCACAAAGCCAATACGCCATCCAGTCATAGCATAAGCTTTAGAAACGCCATTGATAACAACTGTGCGGTCTTTCATACCCTCGCATAATGCGATAGAAGCATGTTTGCCTACATAGTTAATGTGTTCGTAGATTTCATCGCTTATGACATAGACGTTTTCGTGTTGGCGCAATACTTTAGCTAAGCCTTCGAGTTCATCTTGGCTATAAACAGAACCTGTAGGATTGCTTGGTGAGCATAGAATGATGGCGCGTGTTTTAGGTGTGATGGCAGCCTCTAATTGTTCGGGAGTAATCTTAAAATCTTGTTCGATTTTAGCCTCAACAAATACGGGTTTACCATCAGCCATAAGTACCATTTGTGGATAGCTTACCCAATAAGGTGCAGGGATAATAACTTCTTCACCAGGCGAAACAAGCGCCATGATAGCGTTGCAAACGCATTGTTTGGCACCATTTGAACAAACTATTTGGTCGATGCTATAATCCAAACCATTTTCATTCTTGAGTTTTGCACAAATGGCTTTGCGCAAAGCTGGATAGCCAGCAACGGGTGAATAGCGTGAGTAGTTGTCATCGATTGCTTTCTTGGCTGCAGCCTTTATGTGGTCGGGGGTGTTGAAGTCAGGTTCGCCAACTGATAGGTTGATAATATCAATGCCTTGTGCTTTGAGTTCGGCACTCTTTTGCGACATTGCTAACGTGGCAGAAGGTGCCAAGCGATTTACGAGTGATGAAAGCATTTTATAGTGTGTTAATGGTTTAAAAACGTGTTATGCAAATGCGATGCATTGCTCATACGTTCTGTAAATGTGTAATTTCTTAATTTGAAAGGTGTGCTTATGTTGCTTTGTCGGTGTATTTTAGTTACGCTTGCCAAAGATACGCAATAGATACAGAAATAGATTTATAAAATCAAGATAAAGTGAAAGACTACACATGAGTGCTATCTTCATGATATTTTGATTTCCTGTATGCTGATATTGGTACAATATCTCTTTCATCTTTTGTGTATCGTATGCCGTTAGACCGCAGAAAAGCAATACTCCAATATATGTCAGTGCCCAACTGAGAGCCGAGCTTGCCACAAATATATTAACAATAGTGGCAATGATTAAGCCAATAAGGGTCATCATAAGTATGCGCCCAAAGCCAGAAAGATCTTTTTTAATAAAAGCACCCACAAGGCTCATAGCACCAAATGTTCCAGCTGTGACAAAGAATGTAGTAGCTAAACTTTCTGCCGTGTATGCCAATATGATGAACGAACAAGTTGCACCATTTAGTATGGAGTATATGGCAAACATAATGCCTGCAACAGGAAACGATAGACGCATAATGTTGGCAGACAAAATCCAAACAACTGCAAGTTCAGCAATCAACAACCCCCAAAAGTAGGCTGTATTATTTGCAATGGTAAATACAAGTCCGCTTTGTGCTACATAAAGAGCGGTTAGTCCAGTTATAGCAAG
>CAKQOG010000038.1 GCA_934255485.1 uncultured Prevotellamassilia sp.
CAAAGTCCCCTTTTCCTCTCTCAAGAATTAGTATCTTAAAATTTGACCAACACGCAAGCGGGCTTCAGTGTTCATGCGGTTGTTTTTGGCAAGTGTTTCTTCGCTAACGCCCAACTTTTCAGCAATTGAACTAATTGTTTCGTTGCGTTTCACCTTATAGAAATGTGTGGCAGTCATTGCTACAACGTCTTCGCTCGACACCTTATGTTGAGCAGCAAGCAAGTTGGTAGCATTGCTTGCATCGCTTTTGTGGAAGGTGTAGAAATCGCCCGTTACGTCTTGAGCTGGAAAGTTAAAGAGCAATTCAGGGTTGATAGGTTCGCCAGCCAAGCGTGTTTCAAAGTGCAGGTGCGACCCAAAAGAGCGTCCTGTATTGCCTCCCAAGCCAATAGGTTCGCCAGCCTTTACCATTTGGTCGCCACATACAAGTTGCTTTGAAAGGTGTCCGTATATAGTTTCAAGTCCGTTGTTATGACGTATTACCACATAGTTGCCATATCCGCCCTCGTCGTAGCGCACCACGCGCACTTTTCCGTCGAAAGCAGCCACAATGGTATCACCTGTACACACCTTGATGTCGAGCCCTTTATGTACACGCTTAAATGCTGCACGATATCCATAGCGCGAGGTTATGTTGCGCGAGGGTGTAGGCATACAAAAGCCTCTTAAATCGATTTTATAGCTTTCGGGCACCTCGTCGCGCTTGTAGGGGTGAGCTCTGTTTGTTACCCACGATGTATAGATATCGCTACTGAGATTGCCTGACATATCGCGGTCTACTGCACGCTGTATGGCAATTGAATCGACGGCACGCAAGCGGCGGTCTACAGGTGCTTGGCGAGCTATTAAATCTTGACAATAAGCCGTTGCTCCAACCCCAACCAATGCAATGGTCAGAGCGGCACGACGCAGAAAATTCATTTTCATTTAGAGTGCTTTTGTAAATAGATTTTTGCGCATTCGCTATTGATGATAGAGATGCTTAAACATTGATTATTTATTCATCTTTATTAAGAGAATGCTATTGAGCGTTTTCATAAATGCAAATAAGAAATACTTTACAAACTTCACGAAAACGCCACAAAATTACAACTATTTATTTGATTATCAGCGTTTCTTAGTGTTAAATATTACTTATGTTATGCAAAATCAAACGATTTGCTTGCATAACGCTAAATCTGTAAATATACACTACACATTGTATTTTGCTTTTTAATGAATATCACACATGCAAGATTTGTTTTTTTTCCTAATTTAAATTTGTCCTCTTACTTAGATGAGTAATTTAAACATTCAGAACTTCGTTTCTTTTTCTTTTATTGTTAGGTATACCCGACAACAAGTCTTTTTAAATCCGAAAAAATGACCAATATTTTTTGTACAACATTTGACTTGAAATAGCGCAAAAACAGAGATAAAAATGGTAATAGAGCATGCTAAAAATGCCATTTTAGAGCTATTACACCACAAGGATACGTGTTCTTATGGTGCAAAGATACGTATCCTTATGGCATAAGAACACGCATTCTTGTGGTATAAAAACACGTATCCTTGTGGTGTAAGAACACGCTTTTAAGCAAAGACTTGATATCTTTTTTGTACTACCAGCACCGTATCTCGTTGATTTCCAATAATTTACATTAATTACTCATATTTCCGTTGTTTTGGAACAGAAATTTTATTGCTCAAAACAAACGAATTATGGCAGGTTATAGTTTTAGCATTTAAGGAAATATTGACCAATCTGCGTGAACCTGCCATACCTCTTATTATCAACGCTTGCCGCAATACTTTGCATTTAATTAGGTATTAAAATTAATTTATATAATCATGCTTTTGCATTAATTGATATGAATTTTTGAACACCTACTTATTATATACTAAAACTTCTGTGCTATGCTCATAATAGTTGCATAAACGTATATTATCATTTTATTTTGCAAAAAAATCGCATTCAATACTTGCATTTTGCAATTAATTTATAACTTTGCCCACACTAAAGGATAAAACAAAGAAAACTTATGATACATTTCTCAACCTTCCGACTTTGCACATTGCTTAGCTTGCGTACAAAAGGTACGCGGGAGTGAGAAATTATGCACATACATCATACAGAAAGAAACAACTTACGGCACTATTCTAAAAAATGAATACTTGTGCTGATAAGCACCTAAACAATGCCTCACTCCCGTGCTCTTACAACATTGGAGTGAGGTTGTTTTATAAGGGGTGCCTCAATCATTTAACAAAGAATAAAAACATACAAAAACATATACTATGAGCGACAGACTTTATATTTTCGACACAACACTCCGCGACGGCGAACAAGTGCCAGGATGCCAACTCAATACGGTAGAAAAGATTCAAGTGGCCAAACAACTCGAGTCTTTGGGCGTTGACGTTATCGAAGCGGGCTTTCCTATTTCGAGTCCGGGCGACTTTAATTCTGTTATCGAAATTTCGAAAGCCGTTACATGGCCTACTATATGCGCACTTACGCGTGCTGTCGAAAAAGACATTGACTGTGCTGCCGAAGCCCTTAAATATGCTAAGCACAAGCGTATACACACAGGTATTGGCACCAGCGATAGCCACATTAAGTATAAGTTTAACTCTACACGCGAAGAGATTATAGAGCGTGCTGTAGCAGCCGTAAAGTATGCCAAGCGCTACGTTGAGGACGTAGAGTTTTACGCCGAGGATGCCGGACGCACCGACAATGAGTACTTGGCACGTGTGGTAGGGGCTGTTATTAAAGCCGGTGCTACCGTGGTAAACATCCCCGACACCACAGGTTACTGCTTGCCACGCGACTACGGAAAGAAAATTAAATACCTCATGGAGCACGTTGATGGCATTGACAAAGCTATCCTCTCTACCCACTGCCACAACGACCTTGGCATGGCTACTGCCTGCACCCTTGAGGGTGTGCTCAATGGCGCTCGCCAAGTAGAAGTTACCATCAACGGCATTGGCGAACGCGCTGGCAATACTGCCGAAGAGGAGATTGCTATGATTCTTAAATGTCACCACCTCGACATAGAAACCAACATTAATACGCAAAAAATAGCAGCTACATCGCGCATGGTAAGTTCGCTGATGAACATGCCTATCCAGCCCAACAAGGCTATTGTCGGACGCAATGCTTTTGCTCACTCAAGCGGCATTCACCAAGATGGTGTGCTCAAAAATGCCGAGACCTACGAGATTATCAATCCTAAGGATGTGGGCATCGACGACAACGCTATCATCCTTACCGCACGTTCTGGACACGCTGCCTTGAAGCATCGTCTTGAGGTGTTGGGCGTAGAGGTGAGCGACGAAAAACTCAACGATATTTACCAACGTTTCTTGCTGCTTGCCGACAAAAAGAAGGAGGTTACCGACGACGATGTGCTTATGCTTGCAGGGGCTGAACGCGCTGCATCGCATAGCATCAAGCTCGACTATCTACAGGTGGTTTCGGGCCACGGCGTACGTCCCGTTGCCTCAATCATTCTCGACATTGCAGGCGAAAAGTTTACCGCTGCTGCCGAGGGCAATGGCCCTGTTGATGCAGCTATTAAGGCTGTTAAAGACATTATTAAGCGCAAAATGGTGCTCAAAGAGTTTACCATTCAAGCCATCAACAAGGGCTCAGACGATGTGGGCAAAGTACACATGCAAGTAGAGTATGACGGCTCTATCTACTATGGCTTTGGTGCCAATACCGACATCGTTACAGCCAGTGTCGAGGCATATATCGATGCCATAAACTCGTTTAAATAAACCACACGAGTTCACATCTTCTACTCGTTGATTTCAACACGCTTAACTCATGAACACGCTTTTTGACAAAATATGGGACAAGCACGTGGTGCAACACGTGCCCGATGGTCCCGACCAACTTTATATCGACCGTCTCTATGCACACGAGGTGACAAGTCCACAAGCTTTTTCGGGCCTTAGAATACGCGGCATTAAATGTTTCAGACCGCAACAAATCTTTTGTATGCCCGACCACAACACGCCTACTCACGACCAAGATAAGCCCATTGCCGACCCCGTGTCGCGCAAGCAAGTGGATGCTCTCACCGAGAATGCACGCGACTTTGGCCTGAGCTATTGGGGCATGATGCACCCTAACAACGGCATTATCCATGTGGTAGGCCCCGAACAAGGACTATCATTGCCAGGCATGACCATTGTGTGTGGCGACTCTCACACCTCTACCCACGGCGCTGTGGGTGCAGTGGCTTTTGGCATTGGCACCTCAGAGGTTGAGATGGTTATGGCCTCGCAATGTATCTTGCAAGCCAAGCCCAAATCAATGCGCATCAACGTTGATGGCAAATTGGGCAAAGGCGTAACTGCCAAGGATGTTGCCCTATACCTTATGAGCCAACTCACCACAAGCGGTGCAACGGGCTATTTTGTTGAATACGCAGGTTCTGCCATTCGCTCTTTGAGCATGGAGGGCCGACTCACCCTCTGCAACCTATCTATCGAAATGGGTGCACGTGGCGGTTTTGTGGCTCCCGACGAAGTTACTTTTGCCTACATAAAGGGCAAGCCCTATGCCCCTAAGGGCGAAGAATGGGACAAGGCTGTGGCCGAATGGAAGAAACTAAAGAGCGATGCCGATGCCGTGTTCGACAAAGAAGTTACGTTTGATGCTGCCAACATTGAGCCTATGATTACCTACGGCACAAACCCTGGCATGGGCATTGGCATCAGCCAAACCATGCCTTCGGCACAGAATGCTTCGGACGAAAAAGCACTCAGCTACATGCAGTTTGCAGCAGGCGAAAAAATGGTGGGTAAACCCGTAGACTACGTGTTTCTTGGAGCTTGCACCAATGGGCGCATTGAGGACTTTAGAGCGTTTGCAAGCATTGTCAAAGGCCGCCACAAGGCTCCTGGCATTACAGCATGGCTCGTGCCGGGTTCGTGGCCCGTTATGCGACAAATACAAGCCGAAGGCATCGACAAGGTGCTTACAGAGGCTGGTTTTGAGATACGACAACCAGGGTGCTCGGCATGCTTGGCTATGAACGACGACAAGGTGCCAGCAGGCAAATTGTGTGTTTCTACCTCTAACCGCAACTTTGAAGGACGCCAAGGACCTGGTGCACGCACCTGCTTGGCTTCGCCCCTTGTAGCAGCTGCGGCAGCCGTTACGGGTGTTATTACCGACCCGAGAGAACTGATGTAGCACACCCACAAAAAGCAATCATTCTTCATCATGAAACAAAAATTCAACATCATAGAGAGCACTTGCGTGCCCTTGCCTCTTGACAACATTGATACAGACCAAATCATACCGGCTCGCTTTCTTAAAGCTACCGACAAAAAGGGATTTGGCGATAACCTTTTCCGCGATTGGCGCTACAACCCCGATGGTACAAAGAAGAATTTTGTGCTGAACGACCCCACTTATGGTGGCGAAATTCTTGTGGCAGGCAAGAACTTTGGCTGTGGTTCGAGCCGTGAACACGCTGCTTGGGCCATTGCAGGATATGGGTTTAGAGTGGTGGTAAGTTCGTTTTTTGCCGACATCCACAAGCAAAACGAACTCAACAACTTTGTGCTACCCGTAGTGGTGAGCGAGGATTTTTTAAAGGAACTGTTTAGCAGCATAGCCGCCGACCCAAAGGCTAAGGTAAAGGTAGATTTGCCCCACCAAACCATCACCAACGAGGCCACAGGTAATAGCGAACACTTCGACATTAATGGGTATAAAAAATATTGTCTTGAAAACGGACTCGACGACATTGACTTTCTTGTAAACACTAAAAATAAAATCGAAACTTATGAAACTCAACATAGCTGTTTTGGCCGGTGATGGCATTGGCCCCGAAATATCAGAACAAGGCGTGGCTGTAATGACCGCCGTATGCAACAAGTTTGGCCACGAAGTAAACTATACACATGCACTTGTTGGTGCTGCTGCCATCGATGCTGTGGGCGACCCCTTCCCCGCCGAAACCTACGAGGCTTGCAAGGTTGCCGATGCCGTGCTTTTCTCGTCGGTAGGCGACCCCAAATTCGACAACAACCCCAATGCCAAGGTACGACCAGAGCAGGGACTCCTTGCCATGCGCAAAAAGTTGGGACTGTTTGCCAATATCCGTCCGGTGCAAACATTTGACTGCCTTATCCATAAATCGCCACTGAAAGACGAACTTGTAAGAGGTGCAGACTTTGTGTGCATACGCGAACTCACAGGTGGTATGTACTTTGGCGAGAAGAAAGAGGGCGATGATTATGCCTACGACACCAACGCCTACTCGCGTACCGAGGTTGAACGCATACTTAAAGTAGCATACCAATATGCCGAGCGCCGACGCAAGCACCTAACGGTTGTAGACAAAGCCAATGTGTTGGCATCGTCGCGCTTATGGCGCAAAGTGGCACAGGAGATGGCACCTCAACACCCCGACATTACCACCGACTTTATGTATGTAGATAATGCCTCTATGCGCATGATTCAAGAGCCAACGTTCTTCGACGTGATGGTAACTGAAAACACCTTTGGCGACATCTTAACCGATGAGGGCTCGTGCATAACAGGTTCTATGGGCCTATTGCCTTCGGCATCTACTGGCGAGAGCACTCCTGTATTTGAACCCATTCATGGCTCATGGCCACAAGCCAAAGGTTTGAATATTGCTAACCCTTTGGCACAAATTCTGTCGGTGGCTATGCTGTTTGAATATTTCAACCTAACCGAAGAGGGAGCTATCATCCGCAAGGCTGTTGATGCCAGTCTCGACGCCCACGTTCGCACTCCCGAAATTCAAGTTGAAGGTGGTGAAAAGTATGGCACCAAAGAGGTTGGTGCTTGGATTGTTGATTGGATCAATAAGCACTAAAAACACATTTATATAAGCTCTGCTTTAATACAATAAAAATCGCATTTGAATAGTCCATAAATATTTTAATAATGAACTATTCGAATGCGATTTTGTTTGTAAAATTACACCACATATTTGGTATTAATCAGAACGCAAGCTTGCTATATATCATAGCAACACTAAAAAAATATCAAAAATGCTTTGCTCTCAATGCGCTTTGCACTAACTTTGCCAAACAGAAAAACTAAATTACAATTCTTTCAACCCATGGAAGTAACTGCTAAGTTTGACCACTTCAACATCAATGTACTCAGCCTTGAGCGAAGCATTGACTTTTACAAAAAAGCGTTAGGATTAGTGCCTTGCGGCGAAATCAATGGTCCAGAAGGTGCATTTAAAATTGTGTACCTAAAAAGCCCCCAAAGCGACTTTAAGCTTGAACTTACGTGGCTTGCCGACCGCAAAGAACCATACGACTTGGGCGATAACGAGTTTCACATCTGCCTGCGCACCGCTGGCAACTATGAGGAGATGCGCGCTTACCACAAAGAATTGGGCTGCGTATGCTACGAAAACGATGATATGGGACTCTATTTCATCAACGACCCCGATGGCTATTGGATGGAAATTCTACCATTGTAAAAACAATCACAATTATATTCTAACATCGTAAATACGTTTATAAAACAATATGGATAATCAACTCATTGCACACTGCGAACAAGTTGCACAACAGTGGCTTAATTCAGACTGCTATGATGCAGCAACTAAAGAGGGTGTAAAGGCTATGTTGGCCAATACCGATAAAACTGAACTCATCGACTCTTTCTACAAAACACTTGAATTTGGTACAGGTGGTTTGCGTGGCATAATGGGTCCTGGTACAAACCGTATGAACATCTACACTGTAGGTGCTGCTACACAAGGACTTTCTAACTACTTAAACCTCAATTTTAAGGACCGCGACCAAATTAGCGTTGTTGTAGGTCACGACTGCCGTAACAACAGCCGTTTATTTGCAGAAACTGCAGCCAACATCTTCTCTGCCAATGGCATCAAAGTATATCTATTTGAAGATATGCGTCCAACCCCCGAAATGTCGTTTGCCATTCGTCATCTTGGTTGCCAAAGTGGTATTATCCTCACAGCAAGCCACAACCCTAAAGAATATAATGGCTACAAAGCTTACTGGGACGATGGCGCACAAGTGCTTGCACCACACGACACGGGTATCATAGCCGAGGTTAATAAGGTTAAGGTTGAAGACATTAAGTTTGAAGGCAAGCCTGAACTCATCGAAACCATTGGTAAAGAAATCGATAAGATATATCTTGACAAGGTACATAGCTTGAGCATTGACCCTGCTTGTATCGAACGTCAAAAGGACCTCAAGATTGTTTATACCCCACTACACGGCACAGGTATGATGCTCATCCCCGATTCTTTGAAACTTTGGGGCTTTGAAAATGTACATTGTGTGCCCGAACAAATGGTTAAGGATGGTAACTTCCCAACTGTGGTAAGTCCGAACCCCGAAAACGGCGAAGCACTCACTATGGCGCTCAACTTGGCTAAGAGTATTGATGCCGACATCGTAATGGCATCTGACCCCGATGCCGACCGTGTGGGTATGGCTTGCAAGAACGATAAGGGCGAATGGGTGCTCGTTGATGGTAACCAAACTTGCATGATTTTCCTCTACTACATCATTATGAACCGCAAGGCTCAAGGAAAGATGCAACCCAACGACTTTATTGTTAAAACTATTGTTACTACTGAACTTATCAAGGCTATTGCAAACAAGAACAACATCAAGATGTTCGACTGCTACACTGGCTTTAAATGGATTGCTCGCCTTATCCGCATGAACGAAGGTAAGTTGCAATATATTGGTGGTGGCGAAGAAAGCTACGGTTTCTTGGCAGAGGACTTCTGTCGCGACAAGGACGCTGTATCTGCATGCTCATTGCTTGCTGAAATATGCGCTTGGGCCAAGGACCAAGGTAAAACACTCTACGACATCCTTATGGAAATCTACCTTGAATATGGTCTTGCTGTGAATAAGACTATCAATGTTGTTAAACCAGGTAAGACTGGTGCCGACGAAATCAAGGCTATGATGGAGAACTTCCGCAATAATCGTCCAACCGAAATTGCTGGTTCACGTGTGGTATGCACTAAGGATTATGAGGCACTTAAAGAGTTTGATGCTGATGGTACAGAAAAGGCTCTCGACCCAGTTTTATTCCCCGAAAAGAGCAATGTACTACAATGGTACACCGAGGACGGAACAAAGGTAAGTGTTCGCCCCTCTGGTACTGAACCTAAGATTAAGTTCTACATTGAAGTGAAAGGCCACATGCACTGTCCCAAATGCTATGTTGGTGCTGTAGACGATGCACAAGAAAAGATAGAAAAGGTAACAAAGAGCCTTGGACTTTAATGCCTTTTGTTATTAATAGATAAATAAGGGTGAGCAACTAAACATATTGCGTTGCTCACCCTTTTAAGTAGGTGTGAATATCTACTTAAATACCACTACACCATGAACTATTATTTTCTTTTCTGTCAAGACGAAATACTGCTTACTCAAGATAACCTTATACCACAAGGCAACACGCCCCCTGTTCCACTCGAGGCATGGCAAACGCTACATCATCTGCCCGACCTCAACAATTGTGCTTGTTACACAGCACGCCTTGACGCCCCCATAACCAATGCAGAAGGATACCAAATGATGCCTCTGCGCGCCTCGTTCGATGTATTGCCAACATCTCTTTACAACATGGCAGGCAAAGCACGCGAAATTTTGTATTGGGATCAAAACACACGCTATTGTGGTGTGTGTGGTGCCCCCATGAAACTGCATACCGACATTTCTAAACGATGCACCAACTGCGGAAAGGAAGTGTGGCCTGCACTTGCTACAGCCATCATTGTGGCAGTTACACGCAATAAAGGCGAGGAGATACTACTCGTACAGAGCAATAAATTTAAGAAAGACTACCTTGGACTCGTTGCAGGATTTGTTGAAACTGGTGAAACACTCGAGGAATGTTTGCAACGTGAGGTTATGGAAGAAACGCATATAAAGGTTAAAAACATCCGTTACTTTGCCTCGCAACCATGGCCCTACCCTTGTGGCCTGATGGTGGGATTTACAGCCGAATATGCCGATGGCGACATTGTGCTACAACGCTCTGAACTCAATAAAGGAGGATGGTTTAACCGTAATAATCTGCCTGCAATACCTGGCGAAGTAAGCCTTGCTAGACATCTTATCGATTTTTGGTTTAAAAATAAGACTTTCTTTGAATAAGTAATATAAGGTGGTGTTCAAAATTATTTTAGGATAGAGGGGAAAGAACTGCTTGTTTTTATATTTTACCTGAACTGATAATTCTTTTTTAGAAACCTACTTAGCCCACTCAGAATATAAATGCTTCTAAAATAATTTTGTTCACCAACTTGTTTTATTTTGAACACTAATTCAATGGAAAACAACAATATTGAAATAATCTCTGTAAGTGATTGCTTAAAGAAGAATTTGGCAATTCCTGCCTACCAACGTCCGTATAAATGGAGTGTTCAAAACATTTCTGATTTGCTTTTTGACATAAAGCATGCTATCAGCGAAAAGAAGTTGTATGCAAACTTTAAATACAGAATTGGTACTATTATTCTGCACAAAGAGGGCAACGTGATGCAAGTGGTAGACGGGCAGCAACGCATGATTTCGCTTACGCTTTTAAACTCTTATCTTGATGTAGCTTTTAACAATAGCATTCTCGGCACTACATTTATAGATGCTTCATCTCTATACCATATACATCAAAACTACCAACATATTAAGGAGTGGTTCTCGCTTCGAGATGAAACTGAAAAAAATGAATTTATAAATGCTATGACTGAAATTCTCGAGGTTGTTGTTATTTATGTAGAGAAAGAGTCTGAAGCCTTTCAGTTATTCGACTCTCAAAACACAAGAGGCCGCACGCTTGACCCTCATGACCTACTTAAAGCATACCACCTTAGAGAAATGAAAAGTGATGCTTACGATATGGAGTTTGCCGTAAACAAATGGGAAATGAAGAATGTGGCTAAGATACGAGAGCTATTTTGTGACTATCTTTTCCCTATTTGGAATTGGTCAAGAAAACGCAAAACATGGACATTTACAAACAAAGACATTGATACATATAAAGGCATTTCTGCTAATTGCCCGTATACGTTTGCTCAGCGCACTTATAAGGCCATGCCGTGTTTTCAGATAACAGAACCTTTCATTGCAGGGAAAGACTTTTTTGATATGGTAGACCATTATTTAAGATTGATTGAAAATCTTGAAAGAGAACTGAAAAACAATCTTATATTGCCTGATATATGCAGCTATTTTGATGATAAGCCATGCAGCGTGGGAATGAAGCACGTAAAAAGACTTTACAAAGCTGCCTTGCTCTTGTATTACGACCGCTTTCATATGCTCGACCCTTTGGCTATGAAGAAACTCTTTATGTGGGCTTTTATGTTGCGTATAGAAATTGACACGCTGTCTTATGACTCTATTAACAAATACGCTGTTGGAAATGGTATATACAATAGTCTGCCAATTTTTGCTATCATTTCGCAAGCCCGAAAGCATACTGAAATAGGTAATCTTGTTATTCAAATTCCTAACGAAGTAAACTTTAATCATTGTAAAGAGGAACGCAACAATCTATATAATCTTATGACTAATTTGAAGTAAGTAAGCCATGAACAAAAAGGTAAATGAGTTGCATATCTTAAGCGATAATACAAACATATTTTCTAATGATTGCTACGTCGTGCCATTATACCAACGTGGATATGCGTGGGAAGAGAAACATATTGTTCAACTGATAGATGATGTGATGGACATTGACTCTAACGACCAATACTATATAGGCTCATTAATTGTATACAAAAGAGATAATGAGTTTGAAGTAATTGACGGACAGCAACGACTTACCACCCTTTATCTGCTACTGAAATTTCTGAACGTTATACATGAAACGGAAACTATAGCAGTACGCTTTGATTGCAGAGAAAAGAGCAACTATACATTGAAACATATAGGCGGATCAGAACAAATAGATGACAATAGAGTTCAACAGGAACTTTTGAGTAGTTATGATATTATTAAAGAAAAAATTTGCAATATAGATGAAAGCCTACTGAAAGAGAAACTTAGCAGAACTATTATATATCGCATTGAAGTGCCCGAACATACCGACCTTAACCATTATTTTGAGATTATGAATACGCGTGGAGAACAACTTGAACAAAGCGATATTCTTAAAGCTCAATTAATGGGAATGCTCAAAAACAACAAACAATGGCAAAGCATTTTTGCTACTATTTGGGATGCCTGTAGAGACATGGATGGGTACGTTCAGATGCACTTTCCAAAGAATGTAAGAGAAGAACTCTTTGGTAGTTATTGGAACGAAATACCAAGTGACAATATAAAAGATTATCAGGCTCTTTCTGTGTTGAATAAACAAACTGAAGGGCACACAATGAGAGAGGCCATTGCAAAAAACTTTGCTGTTGATGCAACAGAGTTGCATAAAGACTATAATCATAACGTGCGATTTGAATCTATTATTGATTTTTCTTACTTTCTTTTACACACGCTTCGAGTTTTTGTCCACTTTAAAAACATCAAAGCACAAAATAGCCTATTCAACTCAATGCTTGATGATAAAAAATTAGTAGACTCTTTTGACTCTGTAATTAGCAATGGTAATATTAATGGTAAACCTATTAACGCTCAGATTTTTGCAAAAGAATTTATAGTATGTTTGCTCAGAACTCGCTATTTATACGACCGTTACATTATCAAACGTGAGTATATAGGTGACGCACTTCAAGATGGAGAGTGGAGTCTCAAGGAGATGTATTCGCAAGGACAAGGGGGCAAAAAGAAGGCTATATACGGACTGACTAAAGTGGTGGCTGAAGGTTGTTGGTACAATGAAAGTCATAACAAAGAGGTTATGATGCTTCAAGCAGCTATGCGTGTATCATACACATCACCCAAAGTGATGCACTGGATAACAAAACTACTAACATGGCTAACCGATTGCTATCTTGGCAGAATTGCTGAAGGATGGATTTATGAAGATTTTGTAAACAACATAGCTAAAGAGCCTATTATTGAATTTTTGAATGATGAAAAGAATTTCTATTTAGGCGTATCTACCCCACATATAGTTCTCAACTATCTTGATTATTTACTATGGCAACAAAATAAAAGTATTGACTTTAACTTTGAGTTTCGCAACTCTGTTGAACATTGGTATCCTCGCAATCCTTCAGAAGGTAGTTTTGCTCGTTGGGACGACGAAGGTGTAAATCGCTTTGGCAATTTATGCTTAATCCAACGAAATGTAAACTCTAAATTCTCGAACATGCATCCTTGCGCTAAAAAGTCTACATTTCAGAAAATGATAAGCAAAGGAAGCTTGAAACTACGCGAAATGAGCAAACTCACTACAGATAATAGCCAATTGTGGCGAGAGGAAACGTGCTCTAAGCACGAAGAGACGATGTTAAATCTCCTAAGAAACGCTTGTGGATAGATATCTGTATGGCTTGCAACAAGGTTGCATTATGTTATGATTACTCCCTTTAAAAATGCTCTAAACTATGAGAAAGAGAATATTGGAACTCAAAAATTATTAGTAAATTCGCAACAATAAGATAATAAAATTACGAATGGAAACTATCTGCGCAATATCTACTCCTGCTGGCGGTGCTTTGGCCGTGGTGCGTGTGTCGGGAGAAAATGCTATCGCTTATACTGCAAACATTTTTAAAGCTAAGGGAAAGACCCCCTTGCAAGACAAAGCTACAAGTACACTCACCTTTGGCAACATTACTGACCCCGAAAGTGGTGAAGTAATAGACGAAGTACTTGTTAGCCTGTTTCGTTCGCCACACTCTTATACGGGCGAAGATAGCACCGAAATCTCTTGCCATGGTTCTGCCTATATTCTCAACCGCATCATACAGCTGCTCTTGGCACAAGGATGCCGCATGGCACGCCCCGGCGAATATACTGAACGAGCCTTTTTAAATGGTAAAATGGACCTTAGTCAAGCCGAAGCTGTGGCAGACCTCATTGCCTCTACCACCGCTGCCAACCATCGCATGGCCATGCAGCAAATGAAGGGCGGATTTAGCAACGAACTGCGCCAACTACGCGACCAACTCTTACACATCACATCGCTCATGGAGCTTGAACTTGACTTTTCAGATCACGAAGAGCTTGAGTTTGCCTCGCGTCCCGAACTACTTTCACTTGCTGAAAAAATAGCCTCTCGACTCACGTCGCTTTGTCAATCCTTCCGCTTAGGCAATGCATTGAAAAAAGGTATACCCGTAGCCATTGTGGGCGAAACAAATGCAGGAAAATCTACCCTACTCAATGCACTTGTAGGCGAAGAACGCGCACTTGTGAGCAACATACATGGTACCACACGCGACACAATAGAAGAAACAATCAACGTTTCTGGCACCTTGGTACGCTTTATTGATACCGCTGGCATACGCACCACCACCGATGTGGTAGAAAAGATGGGCATCGACCGCACTTTTGAGAAATTGGCTGAGGCCGAAATCGTGTTGTGGCTCATCGACATTTGCCATTACCAAGAGCAATTCGATGAACTATCTTCAAAACTGCTCGAATGTAGCAACGGCAAACAGCTATTTGTTATTCTCAACAAAACCGACCTTGCCGATAACGTTACCACAGAGCGAGCACACACCTATATCAGTTCTCACCTTCCCTCACACTCATCCGCCATACAAGTTCTCAACATCAGTGCTCAAAACGCAACAGACATCCCCCTCCTGCGTTCTAAACTATCAGAAGGGCTATCTTTATTGCAGCAACAAACACAGACCAACGGCACTGAAACCATCGTGAGCAATCTCCGCCATTATGAAGCACTCTCTGCCGCACTTTCGTGCATCAAGCAAGTAATCAACGGCCTCAACCAGCACCTTTCTGGCGACTTTATCAGCCAAGATCTCCGCGAATGCATCTACCACCTCAGCGACATCATTGGCGAAGTAACTACCGACCAAGTGCTTGGAAACATATTTAAAAATTTCTGCGTGGGCAAGTGAAAGGCGTAGAAAAGGGCTTAAAAAGATACTTGAAAAAAGTAGGAAAGTAGAACTAAAAAGCATTGAATATCATATAATTAAACTGATATAAAACATTTTCGATTACCCAAGATTCAATATAATCTGGGCTAAACACTGTGAGAATTTAGATTGGTACCCAAATTTTGAGTAACATAATTATGGCAAGACGACTAAAGAAACCATATAGGATGATACTGAAAACAATTACCGTCATAGTAGTCTTTGTTGTTCTGAAATGGCTATGGGTGACCATTTCAACCATGGGACACGGAACGTTTGAGGGGGAAAAGACCGAGATATTGCGTAGGAGAAATTATCTTACGAATAAACTTTTGGTATCACCAGAGGAAGTACTCAACGAAATGCCGGGAGGTATTGGCTCTCAGTTTCAGGGTGAATGGGCAATGTATTCCTGTTCCATGTTATCAGCAGCGTTAACGAATATCAGTATTCTATATCCAGACGAAAGAGAAAAGTCTGTTGAGCAGATTGACAGGCTTATAAATATAGTGATGTCACCAGAAGTACGGGAATATGATGCTGCAAGATGGGACGAAGACCCATTGGAGAGCTGGGATAGCGAAAAGAGCCACATGTCGTATTTGAGCATTCTTGCCTGGATGATTAGTGGTTATAAAACGGCTGGAGGTGATGACAAATATGACGATCTATATTATAAGCTATGCAGTACATTGAATTGGCGGATGAAAGAAAGCCCAACCTTGAACCTGCAAACTTATCCAAATGAAGCAGTATATGTTCCAGATATGTTGGTGACTTTAGTCGCTTTGAGTAACTTTACGTGGCAATGTGATGACCGATACCTGAGCACTGTAAATGAATGGCTGAATAAGGCAAAGAAAGAATGGACGGACAAGGAAACCGGTATCTTGAAATCTTTCTTGGATTACAATGGCACGGAACTATCTGAACCGATAAAAGGCTCCTACACTGCCCTAATTTGCTATTACCTGACTTTCGTGGATAAAGACTTTGCGCATGAGCAGTATGAACTACTAAAGAAGCATTTTATGCAACGTAGTCCCTTTGCAGGAATTCGAGAATATTACGACCGCACATGCTGGTTAGGTATGGACATTGATTCTGGCCCAATCATATTCAACCTTAGCCCTTCAGGAACTGCATTTGCGATTGGAGCTGCCACATACTTTGGCGATACTGATTTCAGGAACAAATTATTAAAGACAGGAGAGATTGCCGGTTCTACAGTTCGTGGATGGAACACTAACCACTATTTGTTAGCAAATATGGCATTAGTTGGAGAAGCTATCACTCTGGCAATGAGGACAAGTGTGCCTTGGCATAATGAAACAAATGAGAACAAATAAAGTTTTAGTGAGAAATGAAAAGATATATTAGATTAGTATTATGGGGAACGGCTATTATCTTTTTGGTATTCCGAAGTTATCTATAGGAACGCTTTGATGGTGATGCCAAAGAAGTAAGTCTGACCGTTGAAACGGCAGAGCGTATTATACCCAATACGCTCAATGACTACTTTGGCACCAAGTACGAGTCGATCTACGATATTACAGAAATTGATGACGTAGAAGAATTTCGCAGGAAGATCAAGACGCACCCTATCTTGAAGAATCTCGACATGAGTGTGGAACCACGATACACAGAGGTTCTGAAATGGTACCGGCTATTCTTGAAAGCCCTGAATGCAAATGCTGTGCCGATGCCAGTATATTGTGAATTATCCACTCCGCAAATGGATTGCAGCAGCTAGCATCAAGAAGCATATATCATTCCATTGTTTCCAACATACATCCGTGCTCGCAACGGACTGAAGAAAGAGTTCATTTGGTTTACGGAGGGTGTTCAACATTCTCGTGCACCAACCTATCATATCCGCACATTTGAAACCGACGGCGAAACTGCTGACAGAACAACTCATAAGACTGATGGTGAAACCACTTATGCAACCAATATTAAAGACTACAGCATAAACAAAGAAATCTCTAATCACCACACACGTATGAGCATTGATGATTTGGAAAAGATTTTGGTTGAAGATGTGGAATGGCAAAAAAGCATCATCTGCCAACTGAACAATCATCGTATATCAGAGCCAGCACACCTCATTCCATACATACACAAGTTCTTCGCCTACTTCCGCATCAGCAAGGTAACGGAAAAAGAAGCCTATGAAGGCTCGTTTTAAATTGCCGATGAACAGCGAAACGGCAGCTCAGTATCTGACATCAGTCATCTCGGCAGAAGTGGAATATCGCAACCATTCATTTCGGAATGGTAGTGAGTTGCATAAACAAGTTGCAAGTGTTGCCCACTGGCTTTGTGGCATGTCTGGCAAGAACAGCCTCTTGCTTGCTGGCGGTTGTGGCAATGGTAAGACCACATTTGTCTATGCCATGCAGAACCTCGTCAATCATTTGGGCATCAAGAATCAAGCGACAGGTCAGGACTTCGGCATCAGCCTCTACAATGCCAAAGACATTGTCAACATCTGCAAAACACATCCCAAAGATTGGCGGTCACTCATGGACAAGGACATCCTGGCAATAGATGACCTTGGTACCGAGCCTCGCGAAATCATCGAATACGGCAATGTGCTCAGTCCCATTATCGACCTCATCTCCTACCGCTATGAACACCAACTGCCAACTATCATCACCTCCAACCTCACCCCTCAACAAATCTCAGAGGTGTACGGCAAGCGTATCGGTGACCGATTGAAAGAGACAACCAAGATTGTCCCTTTCTTGAATGGCTCATACAGAGGCTAAGAAACAATAATTGTTCATAAATGTCAAGCCAATGCTCAATGCGCACCTCACATAAGATGCACAAAGAGCACTGGCTTTTACTTTTCCAACAAGCTATCTCGATGCCGCTAAAACAACAATTTTAAAAATCGGTAAGCCTAATTACCGGTTTTTGAAAACCCTGTTAGGTTGCCACTCCTATAAGAAGTTCCTATAGGGAGCAAACTCTGGCAAATTTTCCATTTCGATTTGACATACTCATCATACACCGCCACCTCTTTCACTATTAAAAGGTATTTTGTAGAGGATGACGGAGGTTCAGACAAAAATTTCTTCATAAACTGTGTAAGAGGCCTCATTTAACTTTCCACACAAGAAGCCTCGTTCATACATTCTTTTATATCCGACTTATGCCCAATATGCCATTTTTTGCATATCGCACACTTATAAGCTGTTATGTCACGTTTATCTTCTAAATGATTTATCTTCCACTCCTTTACAGCCCTCATAGCCTCTTCTTCCGATGAATACACCATCTTCTTAAAGACGACTTGTCCAGTAAGTTCGTCATATTCACGTTTCCAATGTGTCGAGTAGCCTCTGGAAACAGAACCGACATTTTCCATTTGTCCGATGTTGTAAAGTTGGAAAGATGTTGCTCTATTCATCCAGTAATGCTCATTTCTTCTTTGTGAACCATCATAATCTGCTCGTCTGTTTCTACGATGATACGCTTGGCACATGCGTTTTTCTACAATTCTACGAACTTTGCGTGAGTCCTTTGAATTTTCAGTTTCAATGTCAAAGTTTCTCAAAAGCATGTTGTCTTTAAAACGCAGACGCTCATCAAACAAACGCCTTGTCTCTCCTTTAAAGCGTTCGCCCTGTCCTTGTAGTTTAACTCTACCATTGATTTTTTTCGTAAAAAGACAGGCTGACATTTTGGATACTTCATCCATATTCAAGATTTTGTTAATCTGGGAATGAATTTGTACCATTTTTGGATTCGGACAAATTGCACAGTCTCGTACAAGATGTACCATTTTTACAATAGCCTTAGTATCGTCGTTACTACGCAAATATTTTCCTATTGTAGAAAGTTGTTCTCTAAGCTTCCAAGAGTCGAGTTTGTTGTACTTCTCAATAGAATTCTTCCAACCATTTAATATGCTTTTTACTGTTGTATTTAGAACCTTATAACTAACCATAACTTACTATGACTAACTAACCATAAAGTCTTGATTTTCAATACTCTTTGATTTTTAACA
>CAKQOG010000039.1 GCA_934255485.1 uncultured Prevotellamassilia sp.
ACCCTGGTTCGCTGTTCTATGGGAAGCGTGGTGGGAACTGTTACTGCAAAAGTACGAAGTATTTTTGAGAAAAGCAAATTACAAATAAATTAAATCATATAAACACCTCCATACCATTGATTTCAAACACGCACACATCTCTCAACTGTCGGATTTCATTGCTATCCAGCAGTTTCATCCTTCTCGTGCCTTTGTAGAAGTCATATCGAAGCGAGATGCAGCGGAAGAAGTGAAGCTATAGCCTTGGGGATTATAATTGTACTGCATAAACGATCCGAAACTAAATACCCCCCGCAATATCGCACAACTCTCGGGTTACGGAAAGGACCGCCAGAAAAGGACTCCTAAAACTTTAGGGGCTTGTACAGAAAATAAAATGCTCCCAATTCATAATTTTCAGTGAGTTGGGAGTGGATATCTTGTATTTAGCGGACAGTAATAACTACAATTAAAGTTTCTTCATTTTTTTGAATTTTTGAACGATTATTATATATCATTGATAATCAGCGAGTTACGCTTATTTTATAATCATCGCCGAAAGGAAATTTTACAAGAACACGTATCCTTGTAGTATAAGAATACGTGTTCTTAGGTTATAAGGATACGCATTCTTGTATGCTTATAAGCGTGTTTTAGCGTTACAAGGATACGTATTCTTGTCTTTTTATACAAAAAACAGAAGGAGATATAGTATCGTTTTGTAGTTATTTTAGTTAAATTCATTAACATTTCTATGCTATTTTACGAGTTCCAAATGTCAATAAATGTTCACAAAAAGATAGAGGTATTTAAAAAAAATGAGGCAGATTAAATATTAGGATATTACTTCTGGTGGTTGCCTTTTATTGTTTATCTTTGTGTGTCTTATGGGCTTATTGGCATATTTGGCTTAGCTTAAGTGAGCATATTAGGCATAATAAGCATATGAGGCATAATAAGAGAGAAAAAAATAACATCAACTATAAAGAATCTTAATCACCTCATATGGAAAAGCATCCCGTTGATAAGCAATTTCTTCGCCAAGGCAAGGACTATACCACACTCGTTTGCTATAAGAAGGCTGTCATTATCTATGACATTACTTACTACTTTGCCCATAAATACTTAGAGCGTGGCGACCGCACCATTGACCAAATGATACAGGCCGCGCGTTCGGGTAAGCAGAATATTGTAGAGGGGAATATCGATGGTATTACATCTACCGAGATGGAGATAAAGCTTACCAATGTAAATCGTGCCAGCTTGCACGAGCTATTAGAGGACTATAAGGATTACTTACGCGTGCATGGCTTGCAACAATGGCCTATTAACTCGCCTAAGGCAGAGCAAACACGTCGCTACTGCCGCACACACAATGCTCCAGAAGATTACACACAGAAAATAGCTGAGCGGTCAGCCGAAACAATTTGCAACATTGCCATAACGCTGATACTTCAGACAGATGTGATGATAAAGGGACTGATAGAATGGCAGAAAAGTTATTTTAAAGAAAATGGTGGAATAAAGGAGCAAATGTACAACGAACGACGTAAACAGAGGGGATTTTAAAAAAATAGCATACAATGAACAAGCCTAATGGTGTGACAAAATTCTGGTATAACAATTAGAATTGAAAAATGGTAAACATATTTTTTAAGCCCATTGGCGAAATAAAGTAAATTATTAATTTGCCAATGAGCTTTACTATATCCTTTTATGCTTGACATTGTTTTCACTTTATTCAAAAAAAACAGACTATATGGAAAAACATTTGTAAATTTGCATGTAAAATGCGTCAATAGTGAAAAACTATGTGCATATTTTACTTCCGTAAAGGTGTGACCTACGCAAAAGCCACACCTTTATGCTTATATACAAATAAACAAGAATGAAAATTCTCACCAAAGAAGAAATTAAGCATAAAATTGATACAAATCTCTTTCATAAGCTAACAGAAGTGGCTGATGAGCTATCGCTTGAATGTTACCTTGTAGGGGGATATGTGCGTGACCTATTCTTGGAACGTCCCACCAACGACATTGATGTAGTTGTGGTAGGTAGTGGCATTCAAATAGCCGAAGCCTTTGCAAAACAACTTGGCCGTGGGGCACATCTCTCGGTGTTTCGTAATTTTGGTACTGCACAAGTAAAATGGCATAACCATGAAGTAGAATTTGTTGGTGCTCGCAAAGAAAGTTATACACATGATTCGCGCAAACCCATTGTTGAAGATGGTACACTCGAAGACGACCAAAATCGTCGCGACTTTACGATTAACGCTATGGCCGTGTGCCTAAATGCCAATCGTTTGGGCGAACTTGTAGACCCCTTTGATGGCTTGCTCGACCTTGAAGATGGCATTATTGCTACCCCACTCGACCCCGATATAACCTTTAGCGACGACCCTTTGCGCATGATGCGTTGTGTGCGTTTTGCCACCCAATTGAACTTTAGCATTGAAGACGAAACCTTTGAAGCTCTGAGTCGTAACCGCGAACGCATTAAGATAATAAGCGGCGAACGCATCATTACCGAGCTCAACAAAATTATGATGTCGGCCGTCCCCTCAATAGGCTTTGTGCATCTGCAACGCTGTGGCTTGCTCGAACTTATATTGCCCGAGGTGGCAGCACTCGACAATGTGGAAACACGCAATGGCAAATCGCATAAAAATAACTTCTACCACACACTCGAAGTGCTCGACACTGTGGCAAAAAATAGCGACAAACTTTACTTGCGTTGGGCTGCATTACTTCACGATATAGGTAAGCCACGTAGCAAACGTTGGGAACCTAACATCGGGTGGACATTTCACAACCACAACTATTTGGGAGAGAAGATGATTAAACCTCTCTTTCGTCGGATGAAGTTGCCCCTTGATGAACGCATGAAGTATGTGGCAAAACTTGTCGGACTGCACATGCGCCCCATTGCTATAGCCGATGATATTGTTACAGATAGTGCCGTGCGACGATTGCTATTTGAGGCTGGCGACGACATTGACGACCTTATGTTGCTTTGCGAAGCCGACATAACGAGTAAAAACGAGCAACGCAAGCAAAACTTTCTTCACAACTTTAAGATAGTACGCCAAAAACTCGTAGATATAGAAGAAAAAGACCGCATACGCAACTTCCAACCGCCCGTTGATGGCGACGAAATTATGCACATGTTCAACCTTTCTCCTTGTCGCGAAGTGGGTGCTCTAAAAAGTGCACTAAAGGATGCTATTCTCGACGGAAAAATTTCCAACGAGCGTCAGCCAGCCCTTCAATTTGTTATTGAAAGAGCCAAACAAATGGGACTTTCGCTCGTAACAGAATAAATGTTTGGATATAACGCTCAATTTTATTTGAACTACAAATTTGAGCGTTATATCTTATCTTTATTTTAAGGCTAACCTTATCCTATAGTTTAACTTTCTAACTGAAAACACGCTTTTATAATGACAAACAACGAAATAGAAGAGAACAAACAATTATACATCCGCCTTTGTCGTGAACACATACAACGTGATGGCATTGAAAAGGTTTTGGCATATCTTGAAAAGACTGATTTTTATGTTGCACCAAGTTCATCAAACTTTCATCTCAATGAGGATGGAGGCTTGTGCAAACACTCTATTAATGTGTTTGAAACGGCATGCAAGTTGTATGACAATATAGCCAAACCCAACATTGAAAATGGTGTTTCACCTTTTACAGAGGAGATTTCAAAAGAGAGCATCGCTATTGCCACCCTCTTTCACGACCTGTGCAAAATAAAACTATATCATAAAGCAGAGAGATGGAAAAAGGACGAAAAGAACCGATGGCAAAGCTATTGGGGCTACGAAATTAACGATGATTTTCCGCTCGGACATGGCGAAAAATCATGTCTTATGCTGAGTTGGTACATGCGCCTTAAGCCCGAAGAAATGCTGGCCATACGTTGGCACATGGGCATGTACGACATAGGCGAAAACGGCACTTCACAGCGCTATTCCTTTTACGCTGCACTCGATAAAAGTCCGCTTGTAAGCATTGTGCACGCAGCAGATTTTCTTTCATCAAGGTTACTCGAAAAGACTACCAAGCCTTGATTATCCTCCCCCCACATAACTTTATACATAAGAATTTATCAATTACATTTATAAACAATTATAATGAAACAAATCTCATATCATGTTTGTAGCATTTGCCTATTGCTGCTTCTGTTTGTTTGTGGATTAGGGCAAACATTTGCCGCAGAAACCAGAAACCCCGAAGTAGTATCGGCTTTGCTTAATCGCATTGGTGGCAGTGGCACATCCGATCGTTTTGTTACGATTGTTGACGAGTCGTTGTCTACCGATGGAAAAGACGTATTTGTCATCACATCGCAAGATGGCAAACCATGCGTCAAAGGTAACTGCACATTGGCTGTTACTACGGGCATCAATTGGTATCTTAACCACTATGCTCATGTAAACCTTGCATGGAACAACCTAACAACCGACCTTACGTCGATTGGTTTGCCTGTTCCAATACAAGAAGAAAAGCACAATTGCTCGGTAGACTATCGTTACTACCTCAATTACTGTACATTCTCTTACTCTATGTCGGTATGGACATGGGAGCGTTGGCAAAAGGAGATTGACTGGATGGCATTGCATGGTATCAATATGCCACTACAGATTATCGGCTTGGATGTTGTGTGGAAAAACCTTCTTACTAAGGACTATGGATACTCTCCTGCCGAAGCTAATAAGTTTATAGCTGGTCCATGTTTCCAAGGTTGGTTTGGCATGAACAACCTTCAAGGTTGGGGCGGTCCTAACCCCGATTGGTGGTATAAGAGACAAGAGGGACTTGCAAAAAAAATCCTTGCACGCGAACGCGAGTTGGGCATGAAACCCGTTTTACCTGGTTATGCAGGCATGGTGCCAAGCGACTTTACAAGTAAAACTGGCATCGAAGCTAACTCACAAGGCGAATGGTGTGGCTTTACTCGTCCCTATATCCTTAACCCTAACAAAGCGGCATTTGCTGAGGTATCTAAAAAGTACTACAACCGCTTGGAAGAGTTGATGGGAACCTCAGATTACTACAGTATCGACCCTTTTCATGAAGGTGCTAACACATCGGGTATAGATGTGCCTGCTGCATACGAAAAGCTTGCAAGTGCCTTATACGACAACGTTAATGAAAACGCTAAATGGGTTGTTCAGTTCTGGCAGTGGAGCGGTGAACAATACAACATTCTTGATAAGGTAAAAGAAGGAAAACTCATCATACTCGACCTCTTTAGCGAGGCTGTACCTAATTTTAATAGCTACAAAGGACACGAATCTGTTTACTGTAATCTACCAAACTTTGGTGCTCGTACGGGCTTGTTCGGCCGTTTAAATAAAACGCTTAGCGAATTTTATGACTACAAGAAGCAATATAGCGGCATCAATGGTGTAGGTGCTACTCCTGAGGGTATCGAACAAGTGCCAGTATTGTATGATGCGCTGTTTGAACTGCCTTGGTATGCATCTAAACCCGATGCTAAAAAGTGGATGGCAGACTATGCGCAAGCACGTTATGGAACCGAAAATACTGAAGCTCAAAAGGCATGGGAAAAGATACGAAATTCGGCTCTAAACTGCCTAACAGGTCTGCAAGGTCCCCACGAGGCAGTACTTTGCGCTCGTCCTTCACTAACGGTTGGAAAGGTGTCAAGTTGGGGCGGTACGGATATATTCTACAACCCTCAAGATGTAGTAGATGCTGCATACAAAATGTTGCAAGCAAAGTCGTCGCTTAGCGGTCAGAACTATAGTTACGACCTTACCGACTTTACACGTCAAGCATTTACAGACTATGGCTACTATCTACTTAAAGGCATAAATGATGCAGCTAATAGTCATGATGATGCGGCTTATGCAAAGCGCCGTGATGCTTATCTACAACTTATTCTCGACCTCGACGAACTGCTCAATACCAATCAGAGCTTTATGCTCGGTCGTTGGACAAAATTGGCTCGTGCCATTGCTGACGAAGAGAGCGGAACTACCGAAAGTGACAAACAATGGCTCGAGCTCAATAATGCACGCACACTTATCACCACATGGGGTGGACGCAATAATTCAGAGTTGGCTGGTCTACGCGACTATTCATACCGCGAATGGGGTGGCATGCTCAAAGGCTTCTACTACGAACGTTGGAAGGCTTTCTTTAACAGTCGTGACAACGGAGCTACTCTTCCCAATTGGTTCGACAACGACTATGCTTGGGCACACAACAAAGACTTGAGTTATAGCGACACTCCTGTAGGCAACACTGCCGACGTTGCAAATCGTTTGTTTGGTAAGTACTTCATTGCCATGACGCAATCAGATGGCACGCCCTACTACATGTACCGCTATATGGACAACGATTTGAGCAAAACTAAAATCGAAAGCGCATTGCGTGGCAGTAGTTATACACTCCCTATCCAATTGCCCGAAGGTATTACAGCAACTTTAGGCATCGACTTTAATAATGATGGCGTAATCTCTGCTGACGAAACAAGCAAAGGACTCACTACAAATGTTCCTGCAGATGCTACTTGCTCAAAGGTTAAAGCCCTACTCACACTCAGTGATGGCTCTACACTTAAGTTTTCAGTTGTGCTTAAAGACGAAATCACCACCCCACGCACTGTTAGCGTAAAAACGGATAACGAGGCAGAAGGTAGTGTTGCTATCGAAGGTAGCAATGCACTCAGCGTGACTAATACTAACGAGGTGACAGTTAAAGCAACCCCTGCTGCTGGCTACGACTTTACAAAATGGACTGATGCTAAGGGAGATGTGGTAAGCACAGATAATCCTTACACTTATTATGGCAAGGATGCTGCCGATTTTACAGCAAACTTCATTGTAAACAAGTGGGGAAGTCCTACAGAAGATAAGCGGGAACTGAGTACTGTAAAGAATTATGGACAATACTTAAACTCACTCGCCATCTCACAGAATGGTGGCGATGAGCAAACTATTTACTCTGCTACTGAATGTCCAGAACAATTGTTCCAAACTGCCACAGTAGTGAAAGCTGCCAAGGGTAGTCAGCTCATTTTGCATTGGAAGAGTGCAGGTGGAATGAACTATTGTAACCTTTCGACATACGCTGATTGGAATAATGACGGAGAGTTTAATGCTGACGACGAACTCATTGCAACTGAGGGTAAGAAAAGTTCTGCCGACAACGGACAACTTAACGACTACACGCTCAAAGTGTTACTTCCTTATGATGTGCCAGAGGGTATAACTCATATCCGTTTGCGCTTTGATGGTGCATGGGAAGATGGATACGATAGCAATGGTGCCATGCCTGCCAAGAACAAAACTACTCGCATGGTGTACGACATTCCTGTAAACGTTATTGCTTATGCCGAAACTGCTTGCACCGTAACTGTTAAGAGTAGCGATAAAAACAAAGGTACTGTGGATGCTAACGGACAAACCGAAACATTTACTTACAAAGTGGGCGAAGATGTTGTGTTGCGCTGTTATCCATCTGCAAATTACAAACTCGACTATTGGGCAGACCAGTATGGAAGAAAGGTCCCTACAAGTTGGGTAGATGGTAACACTATTCGCTTTAAGGCTTCAGAGAGTGGCACTTACACGGCTTACTTCACAACCGACATTACAGAAGAACTTACCTTTGATAACTGGAAGTTTCAGTACGAAAAGAGTAATGACAACATTCTGCTTACCAAAGCTATCCAAGGTTCGGGCGCACTCACAATTCCTGCTAAAGTAAACGATTGCAGCATTATCGGCATAAAAGCAAGCGCATTGGCTCAGCAAAAGGAACTGACATCTGTTAGTATACCAGCATCTGTTTATACTCTTGGATCTGCCGAAAATGTGAGTGCCTACACTTATATAGGTTCGGGCGTTCAAAACGATGTTGTAAAACTCAACGAAACACTGAAAGATGGTGCTACATGGAGCATTCACATTGATGTAACAACCACCAATGGCGCATCGCTTAACCAATGGGGGTCGGGGTTGTTATCAACGGGTGATAACGCCTTAGCAGAGAATTATAGCAAAGGCTTTCAATTTTACCAAAGTGCTGATGGATCTTTGATTATAAAAACTGGAAGCGATTGGGAAAAGAAGACTTTCAATTGCACAAAAGGGCATTCAACCTACCATGTAGACCTTGTTCACACTGCCGACAACAACATAACCTTTTATGTAAATAACGACACAGATACTGAAACGTACAAACTTGAGAACCACTCACTCAACGATATAAACCAACTTTGTACAGCAATACCCTCGGGAATTAACCTCGCATCTATTACTGTTATCTCGCCTAAATCTACGCCTTACCGCAACAAGTTGGGCGACATCGATGGTGAACAGAAAGAGAACAATGCTATTGCTCTAAACCAGACTTTAGAGGCTAAATCAGATTGGGGCATTCGTTTTAAGGTTGAGAATAGCGGAGCTACATTCAATCAATGGGGTTCTTCGCTACTTGCTACAGGCTCTTCGCCATTAGCGGCAAGTTATTATCAAGGGTTTCAGTTTTATCTTGCCAAAAACGGCAATGTTATTCTGAAAAGAGGTGATCATGAAACAACCTATACCGTAACTCAAAATGCTAAAAACTTTGATGTTACACTTAATCATACTGCTGATGGTACGCTTAGTGTTGCAATTTCTAATGGCACTAAAACAGAGAGCCACTCTTTTGAGAACTACGAACTTGGCAACATTGCTAACTTTAGTAATGCCTTACCTATTGGTGTAAATATCAAGGGCTTAACCCTCATTAATCCTTCTTCTGATCCCGCTCCTTTTCGCGGTTGCACAGCGCTTACAAGCGTGAATATAACAAATGGCAATGTGGCTTTTAAAGCCAATGACAACGTGGTCTATTCGCAAGACGAAAAAACTTTAGTGGCATATCCTGAGGGGAAAGTAACGCATTGTTTCTCACTTCCTTCACAGGTTTCTCACATCAAAGAGTGCGCCATAACTTCGGCTCCCGAACTCGATCGCATTGTATGCACAAGCACCACTCCGGCTTCGGCTGTATCGGACGATTTTGCTAACGCTACTTACTACGTGCAAGTTCCTTCAACGGCTATTGCTACATACCGACAGGCTTGGGATGCCCCCATGGTACACGCCATTACTGCCAATGCTGTGATGTCGGAGAGTGATGCAACACAAGTTGCTGACAATGATGCCGTAGACTTTAGCGCAACATCTGTAAGTACTGCCACTGCACCAACGCTCGATGCTACAAAACAAATATGGCTCACCACATTGGTTAATGCAACAGATGGTTATATGCCTATAACCTTTCCCACCATCCCCACTCGTCTTACGGTTGAGGGTTTATCAGTTAGCGAAACACCTGTTAGCAGTCTGAAACTTTATGCTTGGAATGGTACTTCGTTTCAAAAACTGAGCGGTTCACCCGTAGCAGGTTCCTACCTTATGGCTGTGCCTGAGGCCTGGAACGGCAAGCAAATAACTTTACGCTTTGCCAATGCTAATGTTGCTCAAAGCGATGTAGAAGGCTTCTTTGGCAATGCTTCAACCCAATCAGCAAGCACTGATAAAGCATACTACACCTATGATGCAAAGACCAACCTTTTTACATTACACGAGGCTGAAGAGGGCGGAAAGGTACTTTATCCTTTCTCGGCAACAATGATTGCTACCGATGGACTTGATGCTGTTTTTGGCGGTCCTGGTTATGTAGGCAATACTGCTATAAAGTCGTCAGCTCAATGGGGTACTTACTTCACCGACCAAACTTTTGTTATGCCCGAAGGACTAACAGGTTGCATCATCGATGGTGTAGAAAGCAGCAAATTACATTGTAATGCCACATACCCATCTGGAAGCATTGTGCCAGCATCGGTTGCACTACTTGTATATGGTGAGTTGGGAACATACTATTTGTTTGCTCCTGCCGAAGGTAGCGATGAGGCTTCTGCTCCTACAACCAATTATCTCAAAGGTACTACAAAAGACCAAATGATACAAGCTGAAACAAACCATGTTTATTATCAACTCAGCTATGGCACAATTGAGGGTGAACGCAAGTTTGGTTTCTTCTTTGGTACGCAAAACGGCGGTGCATTCGTAAATAAAGCTCACAAGGCTTACTTAGATTTGACCACCGATATGGCAGATATGGTACAAGGTTTTTCATTGCCTATGAACTTCTCTACTGGCATCAACGATATTGTTGTGAGCAACACTAAGCCATTGGATATCTATACCATAAGTGGTTTGAAAGTAAACGCTAAGAATGCAGAGAGTCTTCCCGCAGGTGTGTATATCATCAACGGAAAGAAAAAGATAATTAAGTAAAAACATTTATATACATTTAATAATGAAAAAGGCCTACATAGCCCCTCACATTCAAAGCTATAGCTTTTATGCAGAAGAGGATATGCTACAAACAAGCAGCGTTGATAAATTCAACACTGTAAAAGATCAAGACGAAGAACAATATTCGCAAGTAAAAAAGAATATTGCTTCGCCATGGGACAATATAGAAGAATAAGACAATAAATAAAGTTTCCTTGCCTTGTAAAGAGGTTGGGAAACTTTATTTTTTTACTACCTTTGCACTTAATATGAACGAAGATAAATATCTATACTCGCAACCTGTTATTGATTTTATCACGGTTTGCACAGAATTTTGCAAATACATCGAACAATGTGAGAACAAGGATTTCGATGATTTTACACACGTCATGCGTGGCTTGTTGCCCATGATTTACTTAAAAGCTACGCTACTTGGCAATGTGCCAGAACAAGTTGGTTGGAATGAGAAGAAACTTACTGAAGATGACTATAATTTTATTCGCTCTTCGGTAGCACGCATATTGGGTGAAAAGGACGATTTCCTCGATGTTTTTGTTGAGGATTTTAAATATTCTGAACATCCCGTACTTTGCACTATTAGCGAAAACCTTGCTGATATCTACCAACAGTTGCGCGAGCTTGTTGAAACATTTCGCGAAGGTTATGAAGAGGCTATGTATGTGGCACTCTACGAGACTATTGACGAATTTAATATGCAATGGGGACAAAAGTTGCTGAATGCATTGAGAGCATTACACGATATTTCTGTAAACAACGTTTAATACTTCTACACTCCGTGCGACAAATATTCAAGAAAACAGAGAAAACTTTTGTTGCTTCGCTCCCTCGATATGCTTATACAGGCAAAATAGTTGTGATACAAAGTGAAAGCGAAGCTATCAAGGCTGTACAAGTCTTAGCTAAATCGAGCATCTTAGGAATTGATACAGAGACACGACCTACATTTAGGAAAGGCGAAAGTCATAAGGTTGCACTACTGCAAGTGGCCAACGAGGAGTTGTGTTTTCTTTTCCGTATCAACGAAATGGGATTCTTGCCATGCCTTGTTCAGCTACTCTCATCGCCCAATATTCTTAAGGTGGGACTTTCGCTAAAAGACGACTTTATGATGCTCCGCCAAAGAGATAGTAAATTTGTGCCTGCTGGCTATATAGACCTGCAAAACTATGTAAAGGACATGCACATTGAGGACATGAGCCTTCAGAAAATATATGCCAACATCTTTCACATGCGTATATCTAAAAATGCTCAACTCTCTAATTGGGAAGCTGATGTACTCACTGAAACACAAAAAGTATATGCTGCCACTGATGCCGTTACTTGTATTCAACTCTACAAAGAACTCAAACATCTAAAAGAGACTAAAACCTACGAAATTGTGGGATAAAAAGTCTTTATACTTCGCATTTATAACAAAATTGAGTAGTTACTTAATACATCATACATTCAAATGAAGAAATCGAACCATAGTATACCTTTATACAACAATTCTGCCGTAGATAATTACGACGGAAGCATTACAACCATCTTTCTTCGCCGCGGAAAGAGTGAAAGTCTCAAGCGTTTTCATCCATGGGTATTTTCTGGTGCCATAGCTGGTGCTAACGGCAAACTTAATGAGGGCGATATTGTACGCATTGTATCAAACGAGGGCGAACTTATGGGATATGGTCACTATCAAATTGGTTCGATAGCTGTGCGTATGCTTACGTTTGACGAGGAACCTATCGATGCAAATTTCTGGAAAACACGCCTACAAGAGGCTTTTAGTTTGCGTACAGCCTTGCAACTCACACACCGTGAGGATAATAACATTTATCGCCTTGTTCATGGCGAGGGAGATCGTCTGCCAGGGCTTGTAATCGATGTATATGGCAAGACTGCTGTAATGCAAGCTCATTCCGTAGGTATGCACGTTTGCCGCGAAACCATAGCAGATGCCCTTATTGAGGCATCAAACGGATTGATTGAAAACGTTTATTACAAATCAGAGACTACCCTACCCTTCAAGGCCGATCTACATCAAGAAAATGGTTTTCTGCGTGGTGAAGACGATGGCAACATTGCTATAGAGAATGGACTAAAATTTCATATTGACTGGCTTAAAGGCCAAAAAACAGGTTTCTTTGTAGATCAAAGAGAGAACCGTTCTCTGCTCGAACATTATGCAAAGGGTCGCAATGTGCTCAATATGTTTTGCTACACAGGTGGATTTAGCGTATATGCAATGCGTGGAGGGGCTAAATTAGTTCACTCTGTAGACTCGTCTGCCAAGGCTATTGAACTCACCAGAGCCAATGCTTCACTCAACTTTCCTGGTGACACACGTCACGAAGCATTTGCCGAGGATGCCTTTAAGTTTCTTGAACAAGCTGGTCACAACTACGACCTCATTGTGCTCGACCCCCCAGCATTTGCTAAGCACAAAGACGCTTTACCTCGTGCATTAAAGGGATATACACGCCTCAATGCTATAGCCTTTCGTAAAATTCGAAAAGGCGGCATTATCTTTACATTCTCGTGCTCACAAGCTGTAAATAAAGACCAATTCCGCTTGGCTGTCTTTACTGCTGCTGCTCAAAGCGGACGCCACGTACGCATACTCCATCAACTTCATCAACCTGCTGACCATCCTATCAACATCTATCATCCAGAGGGTGAATACCTAAAAGGTTTGGTTCTTGAAGTGGAATAATCATACAAACAACCATATATAAAACGTGCTGGATACATTTTAATTTTGATGTACCCAGCACTTTTTGTATATGCTGATTAGCAGTTAATCGTTACTTCCGAGCGTACTCTATGCCGAGTGGCTTCATGAAGTTGCCATACTTTTTTCTTAACTTCTCAAATAAGGCCATTGTGTCTTTAGCAAATCCTTGCCCCTTCCATGTGCTTGTGTTGGTTAGTAACACCCAACACTGGTTGGTATCGGGAAAACGAACCACTAAGGCACTAGTGCCAGAGAGAGTTCCTGTACGTGTCCAAGGTTTGCCAACAGGTGTAAAGTTCCAACCAAGCGAAAAATGATGGTCGCCCATATCTTTGGTCATAGCCTCTACCGACTGTTTTGAGATAACATCGGGATAATGTGTATCACCATCAATAGTCGAAACAAAATGGCACAATTCTGCAGCCGAACCACACCATGCACCTGCTCCTAAGAGCTGAGGAATGTTGTTTTCGCCATAGCATTTCACAACCATGCGTCCGCTATTATTAAACTCTTCGATTGGTTGTGCCTCTTTGTGCATATAGTATTTTACCTCGTTAGGATACTTATCTTCATAGTAATTGCCTGCTATTTTAAATCCAAAACAACCTGCAGGATGCAACACATTCTTTTGCATAAATGTTTCGTACGACATGCCTGAACGCTTCTCTATAATCAACGATAGCAAAGTGTAGCCAATGTTACAATACTTCTGTCCCTCGCCTGGTGTATATCCTAAATGTCTCTTAAGCACAATCTTCAATAGTTGCTTGTGGTCGGGCGGTGTAGTTAGGTGATTTTGCATCATGATGTAACGTGTAGAAAACATAGGGTCGCCCGCATAGCGCGTAAAGCCTGCCTTATGTCTCAATAATTGCTCCACAGTGATGTTAAAATAGCGTTTGTCTGTAATGGCATTGGTTAAAGCCGTATCGTTAAGTATTCCCTTAGGACCAAACACATAATCAGACAAATGTACCTTACCCATCTCTTGCAATTTCATTATGCCAACAGCTGTAAGTAATTTTGACACAGAGGCTATGCGCATGATATTACTAGGTTTCATTGGCAAGTTTTTTTCTTTTTCTGCCCAGCCAAAACCTTTGGCATAAACCAATGAATCATTGCGTGAAACAGCTATTTGTGCACCATTAATTTCCCATCGCTTCAAGTATTTTTTTATAGTGCTATCCATTTCGGCAATTGCTGGAACGTTGCTCATATCGTTCGATAGTGAATCGTTGATGTGAGGCATCAAAGCCTCTTTCTTCTCTTGTGAGGATGTTGCATCACCCATTGCACAGCGGCGCAACATAAAGATAACACTACATGCAAGTACCAATATCAATAACAACTTAATGAGCACCCAACGCATATTGCTTTTCTTTTTTCGTCTTACCATTATTTCTATATTATTTACTTTTTTTAGACAACACGATGCTAATTAATGCTGCTACCGAAAGCAGCATGGGATAATACAGATATGGGACTATCTGAACAGGACTTATGAGTGCTAACCCGCTTGCCATAAGCAACTGAGCACCATAAGGAATAATGCCTTGCACCACACACGAGAAAATATCGAGCAAGCTTGCAGCCCGACGTTTGTCTACGCCAAAACGCTCACTAATATCCTTTGTTATCGAACCGATTGACAAAATGGCCACCGTGTTGTTTGCTGTACAACAGTTGGTTAGAGCGACAAGAGCTGATATGCAACATTCGGCACCACGCCTTGAGTGCACTCTTTTGGTCAAAGCCCTTACCAAGTAGGTAACACCACCACCGCTACGAACCACTGCAAGCAGTCCGCCTGCCATCATGGATATCAGTATCAAATCGCCCATGCCTGATATGCCTTGAGCCATAGCATCTATCCATCCAACTAAATCATATACACCATCTGCAATGCCTACAATGCCTGTAAGTAGCAAACCCATACATAACACCAATAATACGTTCATGCCCAATATAGCTGTTACGAGCACCACCACATAGGGCAACACACGCCATAAGTGCAAACCATTGTCAAACGCATAAACCGTTTGATTACTCTCTAACCCAATCATAACATAGATACCGAAGCAAAGTAATGCTGCTGGTAGTACAATCAAGAAGTTTGTGCGAAACTTGTCGCGCATAGAACATCCTTGTGTGCGTGTGGCAGCTACCGTTGTGTCTGATATAAACGACAAATTGTCGCCAAAAAACGAACCACCAACTACGGCTGCAACAATAAGCGGTAATAGTATACCTGTACGCGCTGACATCTCTGTAGCAACAGGGACCAAAGCTACTATTGTGCCCACCGAAGTACCAATGCAGATAGACACAACACATGATGCAACAAATAAGCCCGCAAGCAATATAGACTTGGGCAAACACATCATGGTTAAATCAACGGTAGCTGTAACTGCTCCCATAGCCTTTGCCGACGATGCAAATGCACCTGCAAGTATAAATATCCATACCATTAAGAGCAGATTGCTACTTCCTGCACCATGTGAGAATACTTTTACTCTTTCTTCAACATGATAACCTCTGAGAGTGAAAAGCGAAACCGCCCCTGTAACTGCAAACACAATCGTCATGGGGACCTTTGAAAATTCTCCCATCACTACACCTATTACAACCATCATTAACACTAAAAAGAGTAGTGGTAACAATGCCACCCATCCGCGTCGGCGAGGTAGCAGGCGTCTGTCTATACGTTCATTCATTGTTATTTCTTTTTGTTTTGAGTGCAAAGTTAAAAAATTAATACGTACCTTTGCTATACATAACAAACATGAGTTGCAGGCGTAGAGCAAGTTAATGAACTAAATTCACTTCTTTCAAAGTTTTTTATTGTTCATTCGTCGTGCAACCCCCACAAACTTTATATCTATCATGCTCAAGCAAATTATCAATGGTCGCATTCTCACCCCACAAGGCTGGCTTGAGGGCGGATCTGTAATCATCGAAGGCAACAAAATTAAAGCCGTATCAAATTGTGACCTACACGTTGAAAATGCCGAAATCATCGATGCCAAGGGGTGTGTTGTTGTACCTGGTGGTATTGAGATGCACGTTCATGGCGGCGGCGGACGTGACTTTATGGAAGGTACCGAAGAGGCTTTCAGAGTGGCTATCAATGCTCACATGAAGCATGGCACCACATCTATTTTCCCCACATTGTCATCTTCAACAGTACCCATGATTGAGGCTGCATGCAAAACATGCGACAAACTGATGGCCGAAGAAAATAGCCCAGTATTGGGTTTACACCTCGAAGGACCTTACTTTAATCCAGCACAAGCTGGCGCTCAAATTCCCGAATGGATCAAAGCTCCTGTGCCCGAAGAATATGAACCTCTACTCGACACATACAAGTGCCTAAAGCGTTGGGACGAGGCTCCCGAACTCCCTGGTTCTGTTGAATTTATCACAGCTTGCAAAAAGCATGGTGTATTGCCAGCTATTGCACACACTCGTGCTAAATACGAGGATGTGGTAGCTGCTCACGATGCAGGCATGACCCATGCAACCCACTTCTACAATGCTATGCCTGTGGTTTACAAAAATCGTGAGTTCAAGGTTCCAGGAACCGTCGAAAGCATTTTTGCTGAACAAGACATGACTGTAGAGATGATTGCCGATGGCATACACGTACCTCCCGTTATGTTACGCATGATTTACCAAATCAAAGGCGTTGAAAAAACTGCGCTCATCACCGACTCGTTGGCTTGCGCTGCAACCGAAGGAAACGCTGCATTCGACCCACGCGTTATCCTTGAAGATGGTGTATGTAAACTTGCAGATCGTTCAGCACTTGCAGGTTCTATTGCTACAATGGATCGACTTATTCGTACTTGTGTGCAAATGGCAAATATTCCTTTGGCAGATGCATGCCGCATGGCAAGCGAAACTCCTGCTAAGATTATGGGTGTTTATGATCGCAAGGGATCGCTCGAGGCTGGAAAGGATGCCGATCTCATGATGTTTGATGAAAACTTGAAGCTAACTTACGTTATGCAAATGGGTAACGTTGTTACCAACGAACTCTAATATACGACTTTTTTAGCCTCTCAATGGCTATCTTTTAAACGGCATCCGCTATACTTACAAAATGAGTATAGCGGATGCTTCTTGTTTTTAAGTAGGTAAGTTCGTGCTATTCGTTGTGCGAATATTGCATATCGGAATTCGTCTTCAGATTCAGTCTGCACAGGCTCATCTTCAAGTAGTATTATTGGTGGTACATTCTCAAACGTATTATTGTCTTCTTTACGTTTGATGCGTTTGTAAAACCAATGTGTTCCGACTCCTATAGGATAAGCAGAAAGCAATATATTCCAACAATCTATCCATAACCATACGTTTATGTATGACCATTGCTTATAATATAGCACATACAGGCCACATGCCAAAAGATACAAACTGATGTGTTTCTTATCATATTTGCATCTGTACATTTGCCAGCCATTATACCCTATGATAATGGATATCAATGCAACAAACAGTAGCAATGTCTTACTATATTCCAAATTAAGGAAGCCCCATAACGGAGAAAGTAAATGATAATCAATAGGCTTGTCTAATAATGCTACTATCAGTACAATTAATATAGGTTTGATAGTCACATCTCTTAGCCATGTAAAGCATTCTCTTAACTTCATGTTAATTGTTTGAGCCCACTTTTAAAAGTGGACTCAACTTTAAAAATCACAATACCATGTCCTTCATCACTCGTTCCACTTCCTCCAAAGGTACATTCAACATACGCGACACATAAAGTGGTGTAATGACATCCATGCTTCCCGACTGGCGTTCCATGCCAATCAGATACTCTATGTTCTTTTTCAAATCGCCAAGACTGTTTGAGAATGTAGCTGAAGCCTGTTCCTTGTTTTCCGCTTCCTTTGCTTTGAAAGCATCAAACGTCTCACTGCCATCCTCACCATATTTACCATCCTTTGCCTCGTATATAACCGATGGTTCCAGTACTTCTACAGTATGCCATGCACCTTGTGGCACAACACAACCATAATTACCAACGGTGGGGTCAAGATGAATACGCTCTATCTCGTTTCCGTTTTCATCACAGATAATCTCAACAATCTTACCGCACAAGAGAAAAACGTTCTCCGTACTTTGTGGATGTCTGTGGATAGGAACAACGGTTCCTGGCAGCAATGCATTCAGCATACGCTGGCTAGTATCAGCCGACGATGTACGCAAATCCAAATTCTGACGTAAACGAGGGTTCTCTTTTGCCTGCTCAAACAACCTGTCAAGCAATTCTTTATTTATTTCCATACCTTAATAATCAATTATTGGGCATCCGCTTCGCCCTTCTTGGAACAAAGAGGTAGAAGCAGAATGCCCAAAGAGCCTTTAATATTTTCATCTTGTCTTAATATCTGCGCAACACCACTTGAAACGCTTCAGCATAGTTA
>CAKQOG010000040.1 GCA_934255485.1 uncultured Prevotellamassilia sp.
TGACGGGCTATAAACACTAAAATATAGTCTACAACAAACTACAGCAAAACACCATCAGCACATAGTTATGACGGGCTGAAAGCCCTACAGACTACAGCCCAGGGCAACGCCCTGGGTCCTCATGCCCCTACAATGACGCCCTGTAAGGGCAAAAGATGAACCCACAAGCACATACTAATTTTTATTCTGTACGCTCTCTCTCTTTTTTCAACATTGTATTAAATTTGCATATATTTAAAACACTCCCCTTTATGTATTACAAACACATTGTTTTTACGTTTATCATACTCTTATCGGGCATTCATGTGCAGGCACAAACCGATGTTGAAAAACTATTCGACAAATTTAAGGTTGCATCGAATTTTGACCGCACTTACCCACGCGAAAAGGTGTATCTTCACCTCGATAACTCATCGTATATCGAGGGCGACAGCATTTTCTACAAAGCTTACGTGGTACGCGCATCGAGCCTATTGCCCACAACGCTGAGCCATGTGCTCTATGTAGACCTGCTCAATGCCGACGGACAACTCATGGAGAAACAAACCTTGCAACTCGACGATATGGGGCAAGCCGATGGCTGTTTCTCACTGAAACTGCCCGTTAGAGCTGGCTATTATGAGGTGAGAGCCTACACAAGAGAGATGACAAATTGGGGTACAGAAGCATGTTTTTCGCGCGTAATACCTGTGTTTACCGACAACAATCCTAATGAGAAGAAAGAGCATACGATAAATACCGACATCATGCAACTATCAATACCCGAACCCGAGGTGAACAAGAAGGTTTCGATGGCTGCACCACGTCCGTACCGAATGACAGACAATAAGAGACGTATGCTAACATTCTTTCCAGAAGGCGGTTGGCGAGCCAAGGATTTGGAGCAACGCATTGCCTACAAACTTACCGACGGACGTGGGCAGTACACCACCGACACCGTGAACGTTTACGACAAAGATGGCAACCTTGTGCTTAGCACGCAGCCACTTTACAACGGCATGGGCATGTTTACACTTCCCGCCACCTTCGGCGAGGGCTATGCGTGTGTTGCGGGTAGTAGCTTGAGTGCGAGCGTGAGCAAACTAAAGTATAACCTACCCGAACCATCGGCCAACTTTGCTCTTACCGCCAACTATTGCAAAGAGGGGGTGTTGGTAGACATTGCCACTGCCGACCCCGTAGCAGCCAATCAGTTGTTGGGATTGGCTGTGATTAACCGCGAAAAAACTTGCTACTTCGACACACTCACCGTAGGCACCGAGGGAGTAGAACTACTTATTCCGCAAAAGGCTCTAAGGGGAGGCGTAAACCGCATTGAACTCTTCGACACCGAGGGACACAGCATGGCATCGCGCATGGTGTGGGCACAACCTTCGGCCACCGAAAGCCGCACTATCACCACACGCATTAGGCAAAACAAAGCAGTGTATGATGCGTTTTCGCCTGCTGTGATCGACATCGAACTTACCGATGCACAAAGCCGCCCAGTGAAGACTACCTTCTCATTGGCGGTTCGCGACCACGCTGGCAATCTTACCGAAACCAACGATGGGGGCATCGGCGCCGACCTCTTGCTCTCGTCAGAACTAAAAGGCTATATCCACCGCCCCGACCTCTACTTTGTGAAAAACGATGCCCTTCATCAGCGCATGCTCGACATGTTGCTCTTGGTGCAAGGGTGGACCGCCGACTCATTTGCTACGATGTGTGGCACCGATACCTTTAAGTTGTTACAACCTATCGAGGACAAACTCATCTTACGTGGCACGCTCTATAAAATGGACACGAAACTAAGGCCACAACCCAACTTTACGTTAGATTTTAAGGCCTATTCGCTAAATGGTGGCTGCATTGAGGGCGAAACAGTTACAGACGAGAAAGGACGCTTTGCCTTTGAGTCGAACGTGAACTATTGTGGCGATTACATCGCACAGTTCATCATGAAAAACGATAATAATAAGCGCCGATGGAGCAAACTCACACTCGACCGCTGGTTTGCTCCTCAGCCTCGCCCTTTGTATGCCAACGACCTTATGCTACGTATGCCCACACCCATTGATAGCGCATTAGTAAGCACCATTGAGCGCAATGCCGACACATTTACATGGAAAGATACACTCTCATACTCCGTAAACCACACGCTTGGCACTGCCGAGGTTAAGGCACACAAACGCTACAAGGGCTTTACGGGAAACCGCTACACATGGAACGGCGGCGAGAAGCATGGCATGGAAAATGCCACTAAATACTACAACATAGAGTGGGCGGTTGAAGAACTCAAAGACCGCGGACACGACTGTAGCGAAAACGTGATAAGCACACTTGGCTACATGGAGAATGCGCTTGAGAGTTCGCAGTATGTAAGAATCAGTCTAGATGATGAGCAGGAGGGAAACTATGATAGTAGAGAAGACTCTAACCAAAAGAAAGAAAGTGGTGGAGAGACAACCCCCAACATTGTGGGAACGGATTCAAAAAGGAAGCTTAAGGGTGCTGAAAAGGACTTAAACGATTGGCTCAACAGCATTACGTACAAGGGGATACAAGTAAGACACATTTATTTTGACAACACCTTGATAAACAATGGCGACCAAGACTTCTTTAACCAAGCACACAAACAAAACTTTCAAGAAAGCACCTCAGAGGAAATTAAATCGGTGGCAATTGTAGGCAGTTGCTTGCGCGAAGATGCCATAACCGGACAAGATAAACGCAATAGCCGAACAAGCTACAGCATGTATATCTATAGTTTGCCTGAGAGCTATCGCTTTCGCGAAAATCGTGGCATTGACCGCCGACGCATACAGGGATTTGCCCCTCACAAGGCTTTTTATTCGCCAAACTATAGCGACACCGACCTGCCCAACGACAAGGATGTGCGACGCACACTTTACTGGAATCCATCAGTAAGAACTAACGACGAGGGACGCGCCAATGTGCTTTTCTTTACCAACTCGCGCCCGCAACAAATGCTCGACATCACTGTGAGAGGCATAACCAAAGAGGGCGGACTGATAGAGTAAACTTATAGTCCAACCAACTTAACATTACAAAAAAGGCTATCGCATTGTTCTGTATGCGATAGCCTTTTTATTACGCTTAGTTTTTGCTTTACTTCTCGGGGAATACAAATTGCTCAAGCTTCAAGGTTCCGAGCTCTTCGAGCTTACCAACGTAAAGCTTAAAGTGGTCGGCAGCCATGTGCTTTTTGAGCGATTCTTCATCTTGCCATGTTTCGCAAATCATAAAGACGTCGGGACGAGTGGCACTCTCAAGAGTGTCGTAGGCAATGTTGCCTTCGTCTTTTAACGATGCTGCGGTAAGGGCGATAGCAGCTTGAAGAGCCTCATCGTACTTACCTTCTTTTGCCTGGAAAAAACAGTTTAATCTTAGCATTTTTGTATTGATTTTTTATGTTCAGCTACCTTTTAATGTGCTTTTTGTCTTACAGAAAAATAGCTATTAAAAAGACTGCCAAACGCGTTTGTTTTTATATTTAAAACATATAAGCAACCTGCACCTGGAAGGTGTTAGTCTTATACTTTAGTTCGCGGTCGGTGCTTGTTCCGTTCCAATTGGAAAAAATGGCTTTACCAGCCTTACCAAGTGCAAAGTTATAGCCTATGCTTGCCTCAAGATGCTTGAGTAGGCGAACACCAGCACCAATATTCCACGTTGTGTTCATGTTCTCTTTTTCAAAATTAGTGCCCGTGCCTAAGTTGCTCCATTTCATGTTGTTAAGAGCAAAACCAAACTGTGGACCTGTATAGAAAAATACGCCTGCTACCTTGCCAAGACCAATGTTGTAACGGATATTGATAGGTATTTCAATGGTGCGATATTTCTCAGTCTCAGAGATTTCGTAGCCATACGCAACCAACGTGAGGTCGCGCTGCGAATACTGCAACGAGGCATCAAAACCAATGCCAAGCAAGGTGTTGAATGCAACCTTAGGACCTACATACCAACCCGCCTTGTTGTCTGACGAGAAATTCTCCTTTGCAGTGCCCGAAAGCTTCATCTTTGAGAGGTCGAAACCTGCTACTATGCCGTAAGAGAACGACTGAGCTTGTGCCGCAACCGTGCTGATAAGCAACAAGGCAAAGGCGGCAAAAAATTTTTTAAGAATGTTCATTTTGTGTATTTTTTGTTGTATTTCTTGTTCTAAATGGTTTTAAAATGGAAAGAACCAAGGTATCACAATGATAGCAACTACGCCCATTATGAGCTGTAATGGCAAACCAATCTTTACGTAATCCATAAAGGTGTAGTGGCCTGCATTCATCACCATAGCATTGGGAGGTGTGCATATTGGTGTGGCAAAACATGCACTTGCTGCCACCGCTGCCGCCATCATGAAGGGGGTTGGCGACACACCCAACTGCGTTGCAGCAGCCCATGCTATGGGTGCCACAAGTATGGCGGTAGCTGAGTTACTTATAAATGTGCTGAGCACCGAAGTAACTACATACACCCCCGCCATAGCTGCTATGGGGCCGTATGCACGCAACATCTCAACAAGCGAGGTGGCTATCCATGCCGAAATACCCGTCTTTGATAATGCCGTAGACATGGGCATCATGGCAGCTATAAGCACTATGCTCTCCCACCCTATCATCTTGTATGCTGCATCAACACTACGCACGCAACGGGTAAGAACCATCAGCAGTCCGGCTATGATAACTACTGCCACTGGCTTAATGCCAAGTTGGTCGGCAAACACCATGCAAAGCACCATGAGCAACATAAAGCCTGCAGCAAGGGGTGCTTTGTGGTCGAGCGCAACGCTCTCTGCATCGGCAGTTGGCGAACCTATTACAATCCACTCGCGATTTTTCTTTGCCATGCTTTCTATGCCTTTCCACTCGCCATGCACCAATATCATATCGCCATTCTTAACGATAGAATCGAGTGCATTGTCGAATATATATTTACCCTGGCGCTTTATGGCAAGAACGTTCACACCGAAACGTTCCTTAAAGTTGGCTTTGCGCAAGGTGCGATTGATAAGCGATGATTCGGGCGATATGAGCACTTCGGCCAATCCTATTTCGTAGAAATCGAGCTTGCCTTTGCCTTCGCGTTCTTCGTCTTCAAAAACCGAAAGGTTGTGGTCGGCAGCAAAGCGATCTACCTGTTCGCGGTGGCCCAACACATAAAAAGTGTCGTCGGCTTGCAGCACGGTTGATGCATCAACAGCCTCTTGTATGTTGGAACTAAACATGGTGCGGTTTGACCTACGAACCTCGAGCAAGGTTATTCCATACTGCCGACGAACGTCGAGTTCGCCCACCGTGAGTCCTTCAAGATGCGTATTGCCGTGTTGCGCTTTAAGGCGAAATACAAGGTCGGCTATGTGATACTCGTGTAACAAAGATGCCAAACTATTATCGCCATCAGTGCTTTCGCCATCATGCACCTTCTTGCCTAAGAAGAAAGCGCAGAGCGGATAGAGCAACAATAATCCCACTAACAAGCATATCAAACCTATGGGAAGGAATGAGAAGAAAGAGAAGCCCTCGCGCCCGTTGTCGCGCAAGTAGCCATCTACTATCAAGTTTGGTGGTGTGCCTATAAGTGTGAGCAATCCGCCCATCGAACTGGCAAATGCCAAAGGCATCATGAGCCGTGCAGGGCTGATGCTTGCGCTCTTTGCCATTGCTAAAACAATTGGCAAGAGCAGTGCTACCGTACCCGTGTTGCTCACAAAAGCTGCTACTACAGCTGTTACGAGCATCACTAAGAAAAACAATTTCATCTGACTTTTACCAGCAAGTTTGAGCAATCTTCCCGATATGATACGTGCCAAGCCCGTTTGAAATACGGCGCCTCCAACAACAAACAAGCCTATCATCATCACTACAGCCGAGTTTGAAAACCCCGCTAAAGCCTCGCTCGGCGTGAGCACATTCGTTACTAAAAGCAGTGCCAGTGAACAAAGTGCTACAATGTCAGACCGTACCTTATCGGTAATAAATGCGGCAATAGTCAAGGCAAACACCGTTATCACTATGCCCACCTGACCAGATGAAGAGGAAAGTACCTCTGCCAATTGGTTCATTATTTCCATGTTATTTTCTGGTATATAGATTAGGTAATATGTAGCTTTGGGTATGCAGGCATTTCATGCTCAGTTTGGGATATTTTACCTACATAGACATTGGCAAAGGTAGTGCAAGGCAAGAGAAGTACAAAACGAAAAGCAGAAATAATGTATATCAAACAAAAAATGTTGTAATTTTGCAATCAATTATCATTAAAACAGCATTGCAACTATCAATGAAAAAGTTTCTTTCACTGACATTTCTATTACTTGTTGCCGTGTTTACGGCTGCACAAGCACAGGTTCATTTCACCGTAAGCTACAAGCGAGTGAACGCTACAACCATAGACATTGTGTTTAATGGCACAGCGCAAAGCGGTTGGCACATCTACTCTACTAACATTGGCGAAGGCGGTCCTACACGTGCCACCTTTGGTGTTGATAAGATAAAAGGTGCCAAACTCAAGGGAGGCTTAAAGGCTGGTCCTGGAGCCAAAACAATGCAGGACCCCGTATTTGATATGCCCGTATCGTTTTTTGAAGGGCATGCCACCTTTACCCAACGCATAGAACTGCTCGACAAGGACTATAGTGTGGAGGGGTACCTGCAATACGGTGCTTGCAACGACCAAAACTGCTTGCCACCAACCAGTGTGAACGCCAAACTTAATGGCACCGATGGTCCTGAGCCTACAGCTGCAACACAGGCCGAAGCTGCTGCAACACAGGCTGGGAACACTCTGCCAACCGCGCCTACCGACACCGCTACAGTCGCACTTGCCGACAGCACCACCGAGGCTCAAGCGGTACAACCTTTAGACGATTTAAGCGTAAAAGCGCTATGGACACCCGTGATAAAAGAACTTAAAAGCTTTGGAACAGACGCCAACGACGTTACGGGCAAAGCCTGGTATTACATCTTCTTTTTAGGTTTTTTGGGTGGGCTTGTTGCCTTATTTACCCCTTGCGTATGGCCCATTATACCTATGACTGTTAGCTTCTTCTTAAAGCGTTCGGGCGACCGTAAGAAAGGCATACGCGATGCTATCACCTATGGCATAAGCATTGTGGTGATATACGTGGCATTGGGCCTTATCATAACTACCATATTTGGTGCTAATGCGCTCAACGACCTCTCAACTAACGCTATCTTCAATATCCTCTTCTTCTTAATGCTCGTGGTGTTTGCCGCAAGTTTCTTTGGTGGTTTTGAGATAACACTGCCCTCTAAATGGGGCGATGCAGTAGATAGCAAGGCCGAGAAAACTACAGGATTGCTCAGCATATTCTTGATGGCATTCACACTCTCGTTGGTAAGTTTCTCATGCACGGGTCCTATCATTGGTTTCTTACTCGTTGAGGTGAGCACATCTGGCGGTTCAGCCCTTGCACCAACCATTGGCATGTTGGGCTTTGCCATTGCCTTGGCATTGCCATTCACGCTGTTTGCCCTTTTCCCCACATGGCTCAAGAGTGCCCCCAAAAGCGGTGGTTGGCTCAACAACGTTAAGGTAGTGCTGGGCTTTCTTGAATTGGCATTTGCCCTTAAATTCTTCTCTGTGGCAGACCTTGCATACGGCTGGCACTTGCTCGATAGAGAAACTTTTCTTGCCCTATGGATTGTAATCTTTGCCCTCTTAGGCATTTATCTATTAGGGGCAATCAAGTTTCCTCACGACGACGAAGACGAGCGCCACACCTCTGTGCCACGCTTCTTCTTGGCACTTATCTCGCTTGCATTTGCCGTTTACATGGTGCCTGGATTATGGGGAGCACCCGTTAAAGCCGTAAGCGCATTTGCACCACCTATGTCTACTCAAGACTTTAACCTTGACCCCGTAAAGGTCGAAGCCAAATTTACCGACTACGAAACGGGTATGGCTTATGCCAAGCAAATGGGCAAACCCGTAATGCTCGACTTTACAGGTCATGGCTGCGTAAATTGCCGTAAAATGGAGCTTGCTGTATGGCACGATGCCAAGGTGCGCGACTTGATTAACAAAGACTATGTGCTCATTTCGCTTTACGTAGACGAAAAGACACCGCTTGCACAACCACAAGAGGTAGAAGAGAACGGACAAACCACAACACTACGCACAATTGGCGACAAATGGAGCTACTTACAACGCTCTAAGTTTGGTGCCAACGCACAACCATTCTACGTGCTTCTTGATGACGAAGGCAAACCTCTTAATGGTTCATACTCTTACGACGAAAGCGTAGATAAGTTCGTAAACTTCTTACAAACGGGCTTGAATAATTTTCAAAAATAATTAGGGCTTAAATATAGCCATATAATATTTGCAGATGATGCAACAAATGCTGAATGTGAAGCATTTGTTGCATCATCTACTTTATTTTATCCCCATACAAACGCCGTTTTAGCAAAGTTTATACAGCAAATAAGCACAAAACATAAAAATATCTTTTATTCGCTTTGCACAAAATTCACTTTGCAGTAACTTTGCACCATAAACAATTAGGTATTAGTAATTTATTAACATGCAAGACATTCGTAACATTGCAATCATTGCCCACGTAGACCACGGAAAAACAACACTCGTGGACAAAATGCTGCTTGCCGGCCACCTCTTTCGTAAGAACCAAAATGCTGGCGAACTTATTCTCGACAACAACGACCTTGAGCGCGAACGCGGTATAACCATCCTCTCTAAAAACGTTTCTATCCGATACAAGGACACTAAAATCAACATTATCGACACTCCGGGTCACTCTGACTTTGGTGGCGAAGTTGAGCGTGTGCTCAATATGGCAGATGGTTGCATTCTGCTTGTCGATGCATTCGAAGGTCCAATGCCTCAAACACGCTTTGTCTTGCAAAAGGCACTCCAAATAGGTTTGAAACCTATTGTTGTAGTAAACAAGGTGGACAAGCCAAACTGCCGCCCTGAAGAGGTATACGAAATGGTTTTCGACCTTATGTGTGACCTTAATGCAACCGAAGACCAACTCGATTTCCCCGTAGTATATGGCTCGGCTAAGAATGGCTGGATGAGCGAAGACTACAACAAGCCAACCGATAACATCAACTACTTGCTCGACAAGATTATTGAGGTTATCCCTGCTCCTAAGCAACTCGAGGGTACACCACAGATGCTTATCACCTCGCTCGACTACTCTAACTATACTGGCCGTATCGCTGTGGGACGCGTTCATCGTGGCACTATCAAAGAAGGCATGAAATGCACCATTGCTCACCGCGATGGCTCGCTCGAAAAGACTCAAATCAAGGAGGTACACACCTTTGAGGGTATGGGACGCCAAAAGACTGATGCTGTTAGCTCAGGCGATATTTGTGCTGTTGTAGGTCTTGAAAACTTTGAGATTGGCGACACTATCTGCGACTTTGAAAACCCAGAGCCACTGCCTACTATCGCTATTGACGAGCCTACAATGTCGATGCTATTCTGCATCAACGACTCTCCTTTCTTTGGCCGTGAAGGTAAGTTCTGCACCTCTCGCCACATCAACGATCGTCTTGAAAAGGAACTTGAAAAAGACCTTGCCCTACGCGTAAAACGCAACGATACAGGCGATTCATGGATTGTTAGCGGACGTGGTGTGCTCCACCTCTCTATACTTATTGAAACCATGCGCCGCGAAGGTTACGAACTCCAAGTAGGACAGCCACAGGTTATCTACAAAGAGATTGATGGACAAAAATGCGAACCTATCGAGGAACTTACCATCAACGTTCCAGAGGAATTTGCCTCTAAGATGATTGATATGGTAACACGTCGTAAAGGCGAAATGACCTCTATGCAAAACATGGGTGAGCGCGTAGACATTGAGTTCGACATCCCCTCACGTGGTATCATCGGTTTGCGTACCAATGTGCTTACAGCTTCGCAAGGTGAGGCTATCATGGCACACCGCTTTAAGGAATATCAGCCATTCAAGGGCGAAATACAACGCCGTTCTAATGGCTCAATGATTTCGCTCGAAACGGGTACTGCATTTGCCTATGCCATTGACCACTTGCAAGATCGTGGCCGCTTCTTTATCAACCCACAAGACGAAGTATACGCTGGTCAGGTTGTAGGTGAACATGTTCATGAAAACGACCTTGTAGTAAACGTAACCAAGGCTAAGCAGCTCACTAACATGCGTGCATCGGGTGCTGATGAGAAGGCACGAATTATTCCACCCATCATCTTCTCGCTCGAAGAAGCTCTTGAATACATCAAGGAAGACGAGTATGTTGAGGTAACTCCTAAGTCAATGCGTATGCGTAAGGTTATCCTCGACCACTTGGCACGTAAACGCGCCGGACGCGATTAATACATCACTCACGCCACAAGGCGTTTTAGGATAAACAATAAAGTAATCTCCCAACCAAACCATGCTATATGGTTAGGTTGGGAGATTACTTTTTATGTATAAGTTTTTAGCTTTTAAGCCCCTATGTGCTACTATCTGCCCTTCAGTATGCGCTGAATGTCGTCGAGTTTCTTTAGCGCCTCAACGGGGGTAAGGTTGTTTACATCTAAATGGAGGAGTTCGTCGCGTATTTGGCTCAACACAGGGTCGTCGAGTTGGAAAAGGCTCAGTTGCACACCCTCAGTTTGCTTAGTGTTGCTCTCTGCCGTAGGCACGTTCATGCCAGCTTGTGAGCCTGCACGTTCAAGGTCGGAAAGTATTTGCTCTGCACGTTTTACGATAGATTGCGGCATACCAGCCAAGCGAGCCACATGTATACCAAACGAGTGTTCAGAGCCACCTGGCTGAAGTTTACGCAAAAATACCACACGCCCATTCACCTCCTTAACCGACACATTCCAGTTTTTGATGCGCGGAAAGAGTTTCTCCATTTCGTTGAGTTCGTGATAGTGTGTGGCAAATAGCGTGCGTGCATGTGCCTTAGGATTTTCGTGGATATACTCAACTATGGCCCATGCAATAGAGATGCCGTCGTAGGTAGATGTGCCACGCCCAAGCTCATCAAAAAGCACAAGCGAGCGTTCCGAAAGGTTGTTCATAATGTTGGCAGCCTCGTTCATTTCAACCATAAAGGTACTCTCGCCAACAGAGATATTGTCGCTTGCACCCACACGCGTAAATATCTTGTCTACCACTCCAATCTGTGCCGACTCAGCTGGTACAAACGAACCTATCTGCGCCAAAAGCGTGATAAGGGCTGTTTGTCGTAACAAAGCACTCTTACCCGCCATGTTAGGACCAGTTACGATAATGATTTGCTGCTTCTTGGTGTCGAGTTCTACACTGTTAGCCACATATTCCTCGCCAGGAGGCATAAGCGTCTCTATCACGGGATGCCTACCCTCGCGAATATCGAGCGTTAGACTCTCGTCTACTATGGGGCGCACATAATGGTTATCGGTTGCCACACGCGCAAGACTCTGCAAGCAGTCAAGGTGGCTTAGTGCCGAAGCATCGGCTTGTAGTGGAGCAATATACTGCGCCACATTGCTAACGAGTTCGGCATATAACTGTGCCTCAAGGTCGAGTATGCGGTCTTCGGCACCAAGTATTTTGTCTTCATATTCCTTTAGTTCCTGCGTAATGTAGCGTTCGGCTTGTGCCAAGGTTTGCTTTCTAATCCATGTTTCGGGCACTTTGTCTTTATACGTGTTGCGCACCTCAATGTAGTAGCCAAACACATTGTTAAAGCCTATTTTTAGGCTGGGAATGCCCGTTGTTTCGCTTTCGCGTTGCTGAATTTGTAGCAAGAAGTCCTTGCTTGATGTTGAGATGTGGCGCAGTTCGTCAAGCTCTTTATTCACACCATTAGCTATTACTCCGCCCTTGTTCACCAATATAGGTGGTTCAGGACATAAGGTTTGCTTAATCGTGTCGCGCAAGGGAGTAAGGGCGTCAAGTTTCAGTCCCACTTGCTTAATAGCTTCGCAATCGGCATGTACGCATGCATACTTTAGGAGTGCAGCACTTTCGAGAGCAGCACGCAGTTGTTGCAGTTCGCGAGGATTGACACGACCCACTGCCACACGGCTCACAATACGTTCCATATCGCCTATTTTAGGCAGTTCCATCTCGCAGAGTTCTCTAAAGTCGGGATGCTTAAAGAAGTGTTCCACACCATCTTGACGATACACAATATCCTTTACCGAACGTAGGGGGAATATCAGCCAACGATGCAGCATACGTGCGCCCATCGGCGTGAGTGTATGGTCTATCACCTGCAATAGCGATGTGCCACCCTCAGCCATAGGTTGCACAAGTTCGAGGTTGCGCGTAGTAAAGCGGTCGAGCCTAACAAACCTATCTTCTTCGATGCGGCGCAACGAACTTATGTGGGCTGTTTGCGTGTGTTGCGTCATTTCGAGGTAACACATAATGGCTCCAGCTGCCACAACTCCATCCTTTAGGTGGTCTACACCAAAGCCCTTTAGGTTGCGCACTTGAAAGTGTTTGGTGAGGCGCTCATGGGCTGTGGCAGCGGTAAATGCCCAATCATCAAGTTCAAAGATAAAATTCTTTGAGCCATATAGCCCCTCAAATCGGCCTTTCAGTCCGTGCTGGACCAGCACCTCTTTGGGCTGAAAGCCAGCCAAAAGTTTGTCGATATATGCAGTACTACCCTCAGCCACCAAGAACTCGCCCGTAGATATATCCAAAAAAGAGATACCCACTGCACTTGCCCCAAAGTGAATGGCACAGAGAAAGTTGTTTTCGCGTGCAGTGAGCACATTGTCGGTCATGGCCACACCCGGTGTTACGAGTTCTGTAATGCCACGCTTCACCAGTTTTTTAGCCAATTTGGGGTCTTCAAGTTGGTCGCAAATAGCTACTCTGTAGCCAGCACGTATAAGGCGCGGCAAATAGGTGTCGAGTGCATGATGCGGAAATCCCGCCATCTCAGTAGCACTCTGCCCTTTGTTGTTACGACGCGTAAGCGTTATGCCCAACACCTGCGATGCGGTAACAGCATCTTTGGCATAGGTTTCATAAAAGTCGCCGCAACGAAACAGTAATATGGCATCGGGGTTTTTAGCCTTTAAGCTATAAAACTGCTTCATCATTGGGGTTAGGTTTTCAGTTGTAGCCATTTTCAATATTAATTTTCAGATATTCTACACAACATGGTGGCATGCACAAGGGGGGTACACACACTATTTTCAACATTTAAGGGTCGAGTGTGGCAACCATTGTGCGGTGCATTCACTCAACCCTTTAAATTTGTACCCCCGCTGAGAATCGAACTCAGATCACTGCTTTAGGAGAGCGGTGTTCTATCCATTGAACTACAAGGGCGCATCTATGTTTTTGGATATAGCCTTCAATTTTGTTTGAGGTCATAACCTAAAAACTTAAGCAAAAGTAACAATTTCTGTTGAAATCAGAAAGTTTGCCGTTTAAAACTATGCACAAGTGCTTTGACATTGTCGATTTACAAAAGGATTTTTTTACTCAAAACGAGTTTTTTGAAACTTAAAAACGTGAACATTTATTGACATTCTGAACTTCTGAAATAGAAACGAAATGTTAATTATTTTAACTAAATAGGTTCTTTTGTGTAATCCGATTGTGTGCAGATTTACTTATAAACGTGTCCCTTGTACACAAGGATACGTATCCTTATCATACAAGGATACGTGTTCTTACCCTCTAAGGATACGTGTTCTTTGTACCTAAGGATACGTATCCTTAGGGTATAAGCATACGTTTATAAGGATATAACACCATGAATAAGTATCGGCAATACAACATAACGTATTGATAATCAAGCATATACGACAATTGCTCATATTTTTAAAAAAATGACCCAACATCGTCCGTCGTCGATTTTTTTGAAAATATGAGCATTTAAAAATCTAAGTAGTGATACATATTGATACACAATTGTACTATATTGCTCATTTATTGCATAAAAACGGCAAAAATGTGCAATAATAGATAGTTTATTTGTAGTTTTGCATGTTCTTAATAACTAAATCCCCAAGAAAAATACAGAAAATGTATCCCATTCTCACATTCGATAGCCTTACCGCCCATTTGCAGCAAACGGGCCGCACATTTAAGCTTGCCGTGGTTTGCGGAAGCGACGATAGCACATTGCAAGCTGTGATGAAAGCCGTTATGCTTGGTTATGCTGAGGCTTTTTTTGTTGGCGATTGCCATGCCATTCAGTCGCAACAAGTGGTAAAGACCTACAACGGAAACATGGTACACTACATTGAAGCCAACACCCCCGAAGATGCTGCACAAAAAGCCATTAAGATGGCACACAACGGGCAGGCGGATGTGATAGTAAAAGGACTGATACATACCGACACGCTGTTACATGCTGTGCTCAACAAGGAGTGGGGCATTCTGCCCAATGGAAATGTGCTTACACACATCGCCATGTGCGAAATGCCAAACTACCACAAACTGCTCTTTATGAGCGATGCTGCGGTTATTCCCTACCCCACTGATGAGCAACGAGCGCAGCAAGTAGCATATCTTGCCCAATTGCTCCATGCCTTTGGTATAGCCGAACCTAAGGTGGCACTCATCCATTGTGCAGAGACGGTAAATGCTAAGTTTCCACACACATTAGGCTATGCTGCTATCTGCCAACAAGCTAAGAGCGGCACTTGGGGACGCCTTTTGGTGGATGGACCGCTCGACCTTCGCTCTGCTTGCGACCCACAGACGCTCAAAATAAAAGGCATCAACTCTTGCTTACAAGGTGATGCCGACGCTCTTATTCTGCCCGACATAGAGTCGGCCAATGCGCTCTACAAAGCACTCCCCCTCTTTGCTCAAGCACGCGTGGCAGGCATACTACAAGGCACCATTGTGCCCGTGGTTTTGCCCTCTCGTGGCGACGATGCCGATGCCAAATACCATAGCATTGCGCTTGCTACTATGGGATGCCAATAAGCACGAAACTTATCACAACACCGATTAAATGCCTTACAAAATATTAGTTATCAACCCTGGTTCTACCTCAACAAAGATTGGAGTTTACATAGACGATACGCCTTTTTGCGTTACTACCATCCGACACAACCCCGACGAACTCAACCAATACAAGCACATTACCGACCAACATGTGTTTCGCCGTAAAGTGGTGTTGGATTGGCTCAAAATAAACCATATACCGCTCAACTTCGATGCCATTATAGGCAGAGGCGGACTCTTAAAACCAATTTCGGGCGGTGTTTACAGGGTTAATCAAAAGATGTGCGAGGAGATGTTTCATGCCGTGCGCAAACATGCGTGCAACTTGGGTTGCCTCATTGCCTACGAGTTGGCACACGAGCAAGGCTCGCCCACCTGCCCATCCTACATTGCCGATCCCGTGACGGTAGACGAGCTCTTGCCCGAAGCACGCATAAGCGGCTCTCCCCTAATGACGCGCCATGCCATTTGGCACGCACTCAATCAGCGTGCTATTGCCCACCGCTATGCCAAAGAGATAGGCAAACGCTACGAAGACCTCAACCTCATTGTGTGCCACTTGGGTGGGGGTATTTCGATAGCAGCACACATGCATGGGCGTGCTGTAGATGCCAACAATGCACTCGATGGCGAGGGGCCATTGTCGCCCGAACGTGCGGGAACATTACCCGCTGCCGACCTTATTCACTTGTGTTATAGTGGTCGCTACACCGAAGAACAACTCAAAAAACGCATTGCTGGAAAAGCTGGGCTGATGGCTCACCTTGGCACGACCGACCTTGTAGACATCCTTAGTCGCATTGAACGAGGCGACGAGAAAGCACGCTTGCTTATCGATGCCATGATATTTCACACAGCCAAAGCCATTGCAGCTGAGGGCGCAGTATTTGCCGGAAAAGTAGATGCCATACTACTAACTGGAGGCATGGCGCATGCCGACTACATTACGAGTGGTATCACCTCGCGCGTAAACTACTTAGCTCCCGTACATATCTTCCCTGGCGAGGACGAAATAGAGTCGCTGGCGCTCAATGCCCTCGCAGTGCTTAGGGGCGAACGCCAAGCCAAAGAGTACGTATAATGGCCAAAATGCGAGGCTAAGAGCTGTATATTGAATGCTCTTAACCTCGCACTTTAATTGTTCTTATCGACATTACATAGTCCCACTATTTTGCTATCGAGAGTTTTTGAAAAACCAATTCATACATGGGTATTTTGCCCCTTACGATATAAGCATTACAAAGGGTATTGCCATTCAAACATAGCGTATCAGCATCAAACGCCACACGCAAGCGCAGTTTGTCAGTTTCTTCTTCAACCTTTGTTACCTTACATTTTATTTGCCCATTGGCACAAGTCAATGTAATGGTGTCTTTTGGAATGATAGCGTGATATACATCTTTTGACATATACACAACACCATGATTTTTGGCACAAACAAACATTGTTACTGGACTTTTTATATTGGCAGACAAATGGCACAATATAAATGAGATGAGTGCTATTACCAAAGGCAATATCAAGAACGTGCCATACTTTACTATAAAATCTTTCATGCAGTAGGAATCTCCAATTGATTATGAATGAGTTCGTAATAATAACCATGTAGTTTGACCAAATCGTCGTGTGTTCCTTGTTCTACAACTCTACCTTGTCGGAGCACCACTATGTTGTCGGCATGCTTCACGGTGCTTAGTCGGTGTGCTATTACAACACGAGTGCGCCCCTTAAAACATGCTGCAATATTCCTTGTTATGTTTGCTTCGTTCTCTGCATCTAACGACGAAGTAGCCTCATCCATCATCAGGTACATGGGGCGCTTATAAACGGCTCTCGCTATCATTATGCGCTGTTTCTCGCCGCCACTTACGCCTATACCTTCTGCTCCAACTTTTGTATCTATGCCCAATGGGTGACTCCTAAATACATCTTTTAGGCAAGCTACATTGATAGTCTCTTGCAACCTTGTTTCATCTGCATCTTCGCCCAATATTATGTTCTGCCGTATCGTATCAGAGAATAGGTAGTTGTCTTGCATTACAATACCTGAAGCCTTGCGTATAGACTTTGCAGAATATGTTTGCAAATCGTTATCGCCCAACCTTATTGTGCCCGATGTAGGGATGTAGAATTTTAATAACAACTTCATAAGTGTGGTTTTTCCGCTACCACTCTCACCAACAATAGCTGTCATCTGTCCGGCGGGAAGGGTAAATGATACGTCTGCTATTGCAGGCCGCTCTGTTAATCCAGTATAACTGAACGTTACATGCTGCAAGCTTATATCTAATGGTTTTTCATTAGGTATGGGCTTTTTATTACAGTCGTCTTCGTCTTTGCATAGGTGCACTTCTTGCGAACGTTCAAGGCTTATTTTAGCATCTTGATACTGCTGTGCAAAACCTATCAGTTGCTCTAACGGACCACCTATCATGCCTATAATAGTAGAAATACTCATCATCATACCCAATGTTAGCGATCCATCTACCACCAACACTGCCACCCAATAAGTTATAAGAATGTTGCGTAACTGCCCAATTGAAATGACCCCAAAAAGTTGGACAGGTTATTAACTATCCGATTTGAGAAAGAGTTCGGTATTGCACCGGGCTCTT
>CAKQOG010000041.1 GCA_934255485.1 uncultured Prevotellamassilia sp.
AGATTTATGCCCTCAGTATCGACTATGACCCACGAGTGGAAATGACACAAAAGTTCTTCAAGACAGTACAGAACAAAATGCACTATTCGGTTCACGGTCATACGGCGGCGGAAATAATATACGAGAGAGCTGATTCCGAGAAAGACTTTATGGGACTTACAACGTGGTCTGGAGCTATGCCTACAAAACCCGAAGCAGAAATAGCCAAGAACTATCTCACCCACGAAGAAATAAAGTCCTTGAACCGCATCGTGAGCCTGTATCTTGACTTTGCCGAAATGCAAGCCGAGGAACACCGCCCTATGTATATGAAGGACTGGATAAATATTCTTGATGACTTCCTCCGTATTTCCCGTAAAGACATCCTCACTCATGCAGGTAAAATCTCCGCCAAGCTCGCCAAAGAGAAAGCCGACCATGAATACGACAAATTCAAGGAACGTACCAATAATGACCTTTCACCTGTAGAGATTCATTTTTTGGAGAAATTTGAGCGTGAACAGAAGAGGTTGATGAGAGGAGACAAGAACGAGGAGAAGTAAGAACAATAATATTTCACCTTATTACATATAGGGAACTTACTACTCGTAGCTCAGATAAATATTGTAATTTTGCACTCGGATTCAGGCGTTATTGGTACAAGATGATGCCAACAGTCCGAAAATAGTTCTTTTAAATATTAACTCCGAAGACTGAAATGCTGAAATATGCTATTGGTTTACAACGGATTATGGACAAAGGATAAAGCGAGATAGAAACGGCTTGCCGACCGTATGACCGATACTATGGGTCGTATGCACTCTGACGCTCAGTTTGTTGGTTCTTCTTCAGTTCCTGCACACGTTGAGATGATGGGCTTCCTCGGTATTGGTAACAACCCAATGGTAGGTTGCTCTGTAGCTTGCGCAGTTAAGGCTGACCTCGCTCTCAATAAGAAGTAATTATCTGATTGTCAGATATTTATATAGAATTATCCTCCATAGTCCTTGTAGTGATTATGGAGGATTTTTTGTGTCTGTATGCCTATTAGAACCTAACTTTTAGAACTGAGTTTGTGTTTGAATTTATGGAAAAATAGTCCAACTCCTATTATGCATTATTACTGTCCGCTAAAAGTACTTAATATGCCTATTTGAATGATCTATGCATTGACTAACATGATTGCAAAATAAACATAAAATATACAACAACCACTCAAAAGTAGATTACTACACTCTATTATGTATGCGTCGTTTCTATCTAAACTCAGATAAATATAGGTCTATTATTTCTGTTCGTTAGGACGGTGTTTACCACCAACTTCTTTCATATTTCACCTCACTATAAACATCCTTGTTCTTGGCTATGTAATTCCCGCTATATGGATTACTATGGAGTTACACCCGTTAGATAATGCTTATACCGAACATACAAAACAAAATAAAGCCGCTGGGTATCAGCGGCTTTATTTTGTTTTGTTATTAAAATTAATGGAGTTCAGTCATTACCCACCAAAATTGTCGTACATGATGCTTTCAGGTTCAACACCTAAGCCATCAAGCATGTTTACAACAGCCTTAGACATTGGACCAGGACCACACATGTAGTATTCGATATCTTCGGGTGCATCATGATCCTTCAAATAAGTGTTATACATAACTTGATGTACGAAACCAGCTGTGTATTTTACACCTGCGGCATCTGCTGTTGGGTCTGGACGGTCGAGTGCTAAATGGAAGTGGAAGTTAGGGAATTCCTTTTCAAGTTCAAGGAAGTCTTGCAAATAGAACACTTCGTTCAAAGCACGTGCGCCATAGAAATAATGCATTTCGCGATCACGACAGTTGAGTGTGCGAGTCATGTGCATAATCTGTGCACGCAATGGTGCCATACCAGCACCACCACCAACCCAAATCATCTCTTTCTTTGAGTCGAAATGTGGGTGGAAATCACCATAAGGACCACTCATAATAACTTTATCACCTGGTTTAAGTGTAAAGATATATGAAGATGCAATGCCAGGATTAACATCCATAAAGCCACTACGATCTGCTTTGAATGGCGGAGTTGCAATACGAACAGTAAGCATAAATACATCACCTTCTGCTGGATAGTTTGCCATAGAATAAGCACGAACGGTTGGCTCTGTATTTACACACTTCAGTGGAAATAAACCGAACTTTTTCCATGCTGGCAGATATTCATCACCAATCAAACTCTTGTCTATATCCTTGTCATAGTCCATTGAGAATGCTGGTATCTTAATCTGTGCGTATGAACCTGGTAAGAAATCCATGTGTGCGCCAGCTGGAAGTTGTACCTTAAATTCTTTGATAAATGTAGCCACATTCTTGTTTGAAATAACTGTACACTCATATTCCTTAACGCCAAGGACACTTGCAGGAACTTGAATAGATAAATCACCTTTAACCTTACATTGGCATCCTAATCGCCAGTTTTCTTTTATCTGCTTGCGAGTGAAATGGCCCTTTTCTGAATCAAGAATTTCGCCACCACCTTCAACAACTTGGCATTTGCATTGTCCGCAACTACCCTTACCACCACAAGCAGAAGGAAGATAAATGCCTTGTTCGGAAAGAGTTCCAAGCAAATTACCACCTTGCTCTACTTCAACCTTATCCTTTCCGTTAATTGTAATATTTACCTTTCCGCTTGGTGAAAGATATTTTTTTGCTACAAGCAGAACGATAACCAAAAGGAGTATAATCACCAAGAATACTCCGATACTTGATAAAATCAAATTGATATTCATTGTTTCTTCTCGTGATTAAATTTTAAGACCTGAAAAACACATAAACGCCATAGCCATAAGACCAACGGTGATAAAAGTGATGCCAAGACCTTGAAGCGGTTTAGGCACATCTGTATATGCCATCTTTTCGCGAATAGCAGCCAATGCTACAATGGCTAAAAGCCAACCAATACCAGAGCCTAATGCATATACAAATGCATCTGCTACATTACCAATATACTGTGTACTGCCAGGCTCCATACCAATGCGTTGTTGCATAAATAGGCTCGCACCCATTATGGCACAGTTTACTGCAATCAAAGGCAAAAATATACCTAACGCTGCATATAGCGATGGAGAAAATCTCTCAACAACCATCTCTACCAACTGCACAATACCTGCAATGACAGCAATGAATAGGATGAAAGAGAGAAATGATAAATCTACTCCTGGACTGATACAGTCTGGTCCGAGTACCTTAGTCTGTAATAAATAATCAACAGGCACTGTGATTATCAAGACAAAAGTTACAGCCACACCTAATCCAAGAGCCGTTTTTACATTCTTTGATACTGCCAAGTATGAGCACATACCCAAGAAGAATGCAAATATCATATTGTCCACAAAGATTGAGCGGACGAATAGACTTAATAGATGTTCCATTATTTTGTTTTTTTAATAGTAAGCTAAAATAGCTCTATTGATTACTTCTTCTTAGTTTCACGATCATTGATAGCACGACTCGCCCAAATTAAGCAACCTAATAAGATAAGCGCCATAGCGGGCATTGTCATCATACCATTGTTTACATAGAAACCACCATTTTCGGCATAAATACACTCTGGAATAATGCGTAAGCCTAACAAGGTTCCACTTCCAAGAAGTTCACGAACAAAGCCGACTGCTACAAGCACCCAAGCATAGCCAAGACCATTACCTATACCATCGAGGAATGACTCCCAAGGACCATTCATCATAGCAAAAGCTTCAAGACGTCCCATCAGAATACAGTTTGTAATAATCAAACCTACATATACTGACAATTGTACGCTCACATCATAAGCATAGGCTTTAAGCACCTGTGATACTAAAGTAACCAAAGCTGCAACTACTACCAACTGCACAATTATGCGAATGCGGTTTGGAATTGTTTTGCGAAGAAGTGATATGATTACGTTAGAAAATGCTGTAATAACCGTTACCGATAGTCCCATTACTATTGCAGGCTCTAACTTAGATGTTACAGCTAAAGCAGAGCAGATACCTAATACTTGAACAGCCACAGGGTTATTCAAATTAAGAGGACCTGTAAGTGCTTCTCTATTCTCTTTTGAAAATAAACTCATTTTTATAAGGATTTTAAATGAAAAAGTTTTTTAAACCTTTATCCTATTATTGAAAAGTAAAATTTAATATTTTCTCTGATAGTAAACCTTAAGAAAAAATTTTTATCAGTTTTGCGATTTTACTTTTTTAAAATATCCCATATATTGTTGCAATCCTTGAGTGACCATTTCAGCCACACCATTCGAAGTAAGTGTTGCACCCGTAACACCATCAACCTCATAGTTCTCTTTACCAGGTTCAACCTTACCATTTTTAACAACGGTCAAGGCTATTTGCGTACTTGCAGTATCAGCAAAAAGGTGTTTACCCTTAAATTGATCTTGGAATGGTTCATCTGCAATAAGTGCACCTAAACCTGCAGTTTCACCTTCGTGTGAGAAATATGCACCATATACAGTTTGTAAGTCTGCATTGATAGACATATAGCCCCACAAGCCACCCCACAGACCGCGACCTGTCATTGGAACTATATACTTAGTTTCACCACTTACATTACATATGTAAACAGGTAAGCAATCTGCAGAAATGCTTTTGTTCTCTACTTTAAAGCCAGCATTTTCTTTTTCCTCACCTTTGTTTACAATCGAACCATCTTGCTTTACAATCATATCAGCTACAACACATTCATTGTATTTTGCCTCTATTTCTTGTGCATCTTTAAGTCCACGAATATTTAAAGCTGCAAGTATTTGTTTCTTCTTATCAAGCGCCACATTTTTATCTTGCGTTGGCTTCAATGCAGACGATACAAAAGCGAGCAAGAATGCTACGATAACAACCATTATCGCTGCATAAATGATGGTGTATGAATTTTTGTTTGTATTCATGTTATTTTTCTTTTTTTGTTAAAGAGTTAGTTTTTGTTATATACTATACTCTTATTCACAATCATTTTTTTACTCGCTTCAAGCGTTTATTAATATTGCTCTGAACAAAGCAATAATCTATCAGCGGTGCAAACATATTCATGAACAAAATTGCCAACATCATGCCCTCTGGATAACCGGGATTGAGCACGCGGATAAGAATAGCCAAGGCACCGATTAAGAAACCATATACGTATTTTCCTTTTTCTGTGCGTGCACTTGTTACTGGGTCTGTTGCCATAAACACCGCACCAAAGCAGAAACCACCTGTTACCAAATGTTCATAGCATGGCATATTTGCAACAACATTATTACTCATACCTGCCATATTGAAGAGTACTGCAATCACTGCACCACCCACAAATACGCTAAACATTGTACGCCATGATGCTATTTGAGTGTAAAGCAATATAATTGCACCTATTGCTATAGCTATTACAGAGGTCTCGCCAATTGAACCAGGTATCAAGCCTATTACCATATCACTGAGACTTGCATTAGGTGTGATGCCTGCAGCTGCTTGTCCCAATGGGGTTGCCATAGTTGCACCATCAGGTAAAGTATAACCAAAACCACAAACCTCTTGTGTTGCTACCCATATTTTGTCACCACTCATACTTGTTGGGTATGAGAAAAACAAAAATGCACGAGCTACAAGTGCTGGGTTGAATATATTCATACCAGTACCACCAAAAATTTCTTTACAGAAAATTACAGAGAATGCTACGGCTAATGCAATCATCCATAAGGGACAACCTACAGGTACAATCAAAGGAATAAGAATACCCGTTACCAAGTAACCCTCTTGTATTTCTTCGTGTTTCCACTGTGCTACAGCGAATTCAATACCCAAGCCCACTACATATGATACAATAAGTTTGGGTAAAACCAACAAGAAACCATATATGAACATTGACCAAAAGCTCGTTTCGGCCAATTTACCTGCTAATGCTGCATTTTGATAGCCAATATTGTACATACCAAAGAGCAATGCTGGTAATAATGCTATCACCACAAACGACATAATACGTTTTGAGTCGATGGCATCGTGTACGCTTACACCTACCTTGGAAGTTGTGTTTGGAACAAGCATAAAGGTTTCCATTCCGTCAAATACAGATCGGAAAGCTTTAAGTTTTCCACCTTCTTCAAAGTTAGGACGCAGTTTATCGAATATTTGTTTTATCATTTTGAATGTATTATTCAATGTTTTCTATTTTGTATACAACAATAAAATAGTTAGCATTATCCCTATTGTATACTATTATAGACTATTAAGCATTTTCTTTTCTCAAAATGTCAAGTCCCTCACGTACTATGCGTTGAAGTTCAAGTTTTGAAGAATCTATAAATTCAGCTACAGCAAAATCCTCAGGAGCAACCTCATAAATGCCTAATGCTTCTTGGCGATCTATATCGCCCGTAAGAAGAGCTTTTATCAGATAGCTTGGATATATATCCATAGGGAATACGCGCTCATATTCTGCACTCATAATCATGTGACGTTCACCACCCTTTATGCGACAATCTAAATTATAAGCACGATTTTTGCCCAACAACCAAGAAAAATAGCTATGACTTATAGAGAAATCATTTAAGCGCGGTGCGATCCATCCGAATGCTTCATCAACATCGTCCCCCTCAGGGATTACGCACAATTCAGTACTAAAAGCGCCCAAGAAATCAATGAGTTCTGATTTATATCCTACAAATGGATTACCATTGATAATGCGAACATGCTCACTCTTCAGCAGTTTATTTTTCAATATATCTGCTATAGGCGCACCAATCAAGGTTTCTACATAACAAGGAGTGTCGATGCAAGAGCCTGCAACAGCTATTCTGCGCGATAATAGAACTTTTCCTGTACGAATTAGGCGTCCAAGTGTAATAACCATTTCTGGACCAATTGTCCATACGATTTCGCCCTTATTTACTGGTGATACATGGTTTATCTGCACACCTACATTGCCCGAAGGATTTGGTCCATCATAAACACTAACCTCTGCCTCTTGTATTGGAAGCAAACTTGAGTTAATTTGGTCTGGACAAATTCCTATGTGAACTTTAGCAAGTTTGGCGAGAGTTTGAACACCAAGTTTAAAATCAGCCTCATGTCCCTTAGCTACGAAACTAAAGTTTGCAGCCAAAGGCATTTTACTAAATGCTGAAATAAAGATTGCCTTAGGAGTGTCCTCGGGATTTGCGATAACATCATAAGGACGCTGACGGATAAAAGAGAAAATACCACACTCAAGCATCAAGGCTTTTAATTCTTCAGCAGACAGACTATCTAACTGCTGCGAACCAAAGTCTTTGAAAGATTGTTTTCCACTAGCTTTTACGCGAAATCTTAGAATTTTGCGACGATCGCCACGCTCAACACCCACAACCGTTCCACTCACTGGTGAAACAAAATGAATGCTTTCTGTAGCCTTGTCCACAAATAAGGTTTGACCTGCTAAAACGCTATCGCCCTCCTTCACCATAGTGCGAGGTACAATGCCAGGAAAGTCTGTAGGCATCACGGCATACTCCTCACTTGGAGTTATAACCACAAGACTTTCCTCAGCTTCGCCTTTCAATTTAAAGTCTAAGCCTTTCTTAATTTTGTACAAAGTTTTTTTCATTCACTTAAAATATAATATACATATATATGTGCAAAAATACTCATAAAAAACGGATTGTTCAAATGAAAAGTAATAACATTTAACATATTGAGAGAAAAAACAATCAAGAACTTTGTTTGTTTAAGCATGTTACTGTAAATTTGCACGGAATATAAACAAAGACATATCATAATCATTAAACACTATATTAAATTCATTATGACACAACAGAATTTAAATGACAATAGTCAAAACACCCCCAATGGAGGCATTCAGCAAACTCAACCTTCTCAAAATAATGCGACATCTGCTCAGAACTCACAATTCTCGGCACAAGGTCATACAGAAACACAATTAAGTAACAATAATTCGACTAAAAGCAATAAGAAGCTTTACATCATTATTGCCATTATAGTTATTGCACTATTAGGTGGTGTTTGTTATTTTGTTTCATCTCAAAAGGCTGCAAACCAAGAAGAAATGGCTTACGAAGTATTAGAGAATAACGACAATCCCGATGACTATCGCGATTTTTTGGAAAAATACCCCAATAGTGCCTACGCTGACGAGGTACGCCAAAGATTGACTAAACTTGAAGAAATGATTGATAAATGGAGATCTATAGCAATGTCTGACAACGTAAACGACTTTAAAGATTTCAAGAATACTTATTCAGACGTACAATATGGCAGACTTTGCGATATAAAGATAGACTCTTTAGACTACATCACAGCACAAAAATTAGGTACAGCAGAGGCTTATCAGCAGTATCTTAATGCTCACCCAGACGGACGCTATGCATCCGAAGCATCTATTGCACAAGGAAGCATTCATGATCAAGAAGTAACCGATGCCGATCGTTCACAAATAGCAAATATCCTTACTGACTTTTACAATGGTTTTGCAGCAGAAGATGACGACAAAATATGCATGAACATTGCTGCAACAATGACCACATTTTTGCATCAAAAAAATGCAAGTAAAGCAACAGTTCTCAATATCATTCATGGAATGTTTAATGAGGACATTAAAGGATGCCAGTTTAATGTAAATCGCGATTTACAGGTTAAGCGCAAAGCTGACACCGCAAACGGAGAAAGTTTTGTTGCTACTTTTACAGTAGACCAACATATTCAGCGTGATGATGAAGGCAAAACCTATGGTCAATATCGTTGTGTTGCTGAGATTAATTCTCAAATGCTCATCACCTCGCTTACAATGCAAGAAATATCAAAGAATTAATTTATATAAAGTAAAGAATTATGCTGACAATCAACTCTTACGAAGAATTTGAGAAATATTTAGGTCAGGAACTTGGTAAATCTGATTGGCTAATAATAGACCAAGACCGCATTAACGCATTTGCGGATGCTACACTTGACCACCAATGGATACACGTTGATCCAGAACGTGCAAAGAGTGGACCTTTTGGTCAAACAATCGTTCATGGTTATCTCACTTTATCTCTCCTACCCTATATGTGGGAACAAATCATTAAGGTTAATAACCTTAAGATGATGGTTAACTATGGCATGGACAAGATGAAATATGGACAAGCTGTACTAAGTGGTCAAAGCGTTCGTTTGGTTGCAAGTTTGCATAGTATCGCCAACCTTAGAGGTATATGCAAAGTCGAAATAAAATTCACTATCGAGATTAAAGACCAAAAGAAGCCAGCTCTTACGGGCATTGCCACATTCTTGTATCACTTTAATTAATTGTGTAATACATTCTATGTCCGAATGTTTCTACATTTCTACCATAATTTATAATGAGGTGTTTTGATTACCTCATTATAAATTATATTTAGTATCTCCAATCTAACAATAACGCCACAATTCGTTATCATTAAATATAGTCATAGGCATTTTTAATTGTATTTTATAAAAATATTGTCTATTGCTACCCCTTCATTACAAGCAATCTATTTATCTGATAAGGCACTATTTCATTCTATCTTCAATAATTGTTTGGCAACATACAACAGCATCAGAAAAGGATTGTTATAAGATTTGATAAAAATTAAAAGATCATGCAACTTATATTACTCTCAGGAGGTTCAGGCAAACGTCTTTGGCCACTAAGTAACGATGCAAGAAGTAAGCAATTTTTACCTTTACTTCCATCTCCTAATGGCGGAAAAGAGTCTATGATACAACGAGTTGTGCGTCAAATCAGAGAAACTGGCCTTACTGATAACATAACAATAGCCACCAACTCTACTCAAAAAGATAGCATAATCAATCAATTAGGGGAAAGCGTTAATATTGTAACCGAGCCCGAACGAAGAGATACGTTTCCTGCAACAGCTCTTGCTGCATGCTATCTTAGTCAAGAAAAAAAGTGCGACAAGGATGAAGTCGTAGTTGTAATGCCTTGCGATGTATATACCGAAGAAGATTACTATCACACCATCTCAAAAATGGCAAAAGCAGCCAAAGAAGGTGTCGCCGAGCTAATCCTCATGGGAATTACGTCTACTTATCCCAGTGATATTTTTGGATATATCATACCAGGCAAACAATCAACATCTAATGGGCTACAAAAGGTCATACAGTTTGTTGAGAAGCCTTCTGTAAGCAAAGCAAAACAACTACTAAAAAATGGTGCATATTGTAATGGTGGGGTATTTGCCTTTAAGCTTGGATATATAACAGATATTATAGATCGATATATGAAGGATGCTTCGTTCGATGATATCTACGCTCATTATAAGGACTTTCCCCAAATAAGTTTTGACTACGAAGTAGCAGAAGAAGCAAACTCAGTAGCCGTTGTTCCATATTCAGGAAAATGGAAGGATCTTGGCACTTGGAATGAGTTGTGCGAAGAACTACCCAATACGCATATAGGCAATGTTATAATGGGAGATAATAATGTAAACACACATGCTGTGAACGAATTAGGCATCCCCATTTTTTGCAATGATTTAAAGGATATTATTGTTGCAGCATCGCCAGACGGCATAATAGTTTGCGATAAAAAAGACTCTGAAAAAATTAAGGATTATGTTGGACAACTCTCCAACCGCCCCATGTATGAAGAACGCAGATGGGGAACTTATCGCGTACTAGATGATATTGAATATGAAGATGGCACCCGCTCTTTAACAAAATCAATAACACTAAAAGCTGGTAAGAACATAAGCTACCAAATACACCACCATCGTGGCGAAATATGGACATTCGTTGATGGTGAAGGAACTTTTGTTCTTGACGGCAAGCGCAAAAAGGTTAAGCGAGGGGACGTTGTAAATATACCTCTTGGCCACTTTCATGCAATAAAAGCTATAACAGATTTAACTTTTATTGAAGTGCAAATAGGCAATCCACTCATCGAAGAAGACATTGAGAGGTTTGATTTTGATTGGTAAATCATATAGTTGCTCTAAATAAAATTGCAATCTACCCAAGATTAAATATAGCTTTCATTCTCTATAATACAACAAAAAAGAGTTGTAATTAGATTTCTTACTCACCAAACTATTTAAAAGTGGATACATATCTAACGATAAAACAATCTGCCGAAACACAAATAACCGAGAAGCGTTCCCGCTTCATAGCGTTTATACTGCATGTTCAAACTGAAGAAGAAGCAAAATCCATCATTGCTACATATAAAAAGAAATATTATGATGCAAGACACGTGTGTTATGCGTATGTTATAGGGAATAAAGGTGAACATACACGCACTAACGATGATGGAGAGCCAAGTGGAACGGCAGGCAGACCTATATTAGGACAATTAGTATCGCACAATCTTACTTACTGCTTAGGTATCGTAGTTCGCTATTTTGGTGGGGTTAAATTAGGCACAGGCCCATTAGGAGTTGCATATAAAACAGCTATTAGCGAAGCTATTGCACTTTCTGAGGTTGAAGAAAAGATTATTACAAGCACATTTAAAATAGCTGCACCTTATGCTGATGCCGATACCGCAATGCGTTTTATAAGAGAGGCTGGAGCTATAATTACACAACGCGACTATACGGCACAAGATACCATCATGACTGTTGAAGTCCGATTGGACGATGAACTTAATTTGCGAGAAAGATTAAGTAAAATTCTTTCTCTAACGTTTATTAAACAAAATGCAGAATAGCCACTATTAGAGTATGCAATTTAAACCATTGTCAGCAGAGTACATATCACAAGCCATTAGCTTATACGAGCAAGCATTTCCTATCGAAGAGCGAAGAGAAAGCAGTAAATGGATTGCACTCTGCAAGAATAAACCCTATTTTCACATTCAAGTCATTACAGACGATAAAAACACTTTTGTAGGCATTATTACACATTGGGATTTCAGGAATTTTATTTACATTGAACACTTTGCTATATCCTCCTCTCTGCGCAATAAGGGTTATGGAAGCAAGGCTATAAGCTTCTTTGTAAATCAATTTTCAAACATACCCATTATATTGGAGGTTGAATTACCCCATACGCCTATTGCTATAAAACGAATAGACTTTTATAAAAGGCATCACTTTGAACTTTTGCCATACGAATACAAGCAACCTCCTTATCGACATAATGAAAAAGAAACACCTCTAAAAATTATGTGTTTAAACACTAATGATATATCAAATAAATATGCCGACTTCGTAAAAACAATACACCAAGAGGTTTACAATGTAAAAAGAAATAAGCACACGTTTCTTTGAATCAAACAATATTCGTAAATTCGCAGAGTAAAAATCATAAGACATTCTGCACATACTTATCACTGTAGCAGAAAACTCAAAATAACACACATAAGATTATGTATAGAACAAACACTTGCGGCGAATTGCGCATTGAAAACGTAGGCCAAGAAGTTACATTGGCTGGTTGGGTGCAACGTAGCCGTAAAATGGGTGGCATGACATTCGTTGATTTGCGCGACCGATATGGCATCACACAGTTGGTCTTCAACGAAGAGACTGATGCAGACCTCTGTGCACAAGCCAACAAGTTAGGGCGCGAATTTGTTATCCAAGTAACAGGAAACGTTAATGAACGATATGCTAAAAATGACAAGATGCCCACAGGAGACATTGAAATCATTGTTAGCAAACTAAATATTCTCAACGAATCGCTTATTCCTCCATTCACAATAGAGAAGAATACAGATGGTGGTGATGACTTACGCATGAAGTATCGTTATCTTGACCTCAGACGCGAAAACGTTAGAGCTAATCTTGAATTACGTCATAAGTTCTGCATAGCAGTTCGCAATTTCCTTGATTCAAAAGGTTTTCTTGAAATTGAGACTCCTGTACTTATTGGCTCAACCCCCGAAGGTGCACGCGATTTCATCGTACCTTCACGTATGAACCCTGGTCAATTCTATGCACTACCACAAAGCCCACAAACACTTAAGCAATTGCTTATGGTTGCAGGCATGGATCGCTATTTCCAAATTGCAAAGTGCTTTAGAGATGAAGACCTTCGCGCTGACCGTCAGCCTGAGTTTACACAGATTGACTGTGAAATGTCGTTTGTAGAACAAGATGATATCCTCAAAACATTTGAGGAAATGGCCAAATACCTCTTCAAGGAAATTCGCAACTGCGACCTCGGTGACACACCATTTATTCGTATGCCATGGCACGAAGCCATGAAACGCTTTGGTTCTGACAAACCAGATATGCGCTTTGGTATGGAGTTCGTAGAACTAATGGATACGCTTAAAGGCACAGGTTCGTTTGGCGTATTCAACGAAGCTACATACATTGGTGGCATTTGCGCCACTGGATGTGCACACTACACCCGCAAGCAACTCGACCAACTCACAGACTTTGTTAAGTCTCCACAAATTGGAGCTAAAGGCTTGGTTTATGCCAAGATTAACGAAGACGGAAGCATCAAAAGTTCTATTGATAAGTTCTATGAAGCCAATGTGCTTGAACAACTCAAAGAAAAGATGGATGCGAAACCAGGCGATCTTATCTTGATTTTGTCTGGTGATGATGCAATGAAAACGCGTAAGCAACTATGCGAACTCCGTCTTGAAATGGGCGAACGCTTAGGACTTCGTGACCGCAACAAATTTGCTCTTCTTTGGGTAGTTGATTTCCCCATGTTCGAGTGGAGCGAAGAAGAAGGTCGTCTGTTAGCTATGCACCATCCATTTACTGCACCACGTCCTCAAGATGTGCCTTTGCTTGATACAGACCCTGCATCAGTACTTGCCGATGCATACGATATGGTTTGTAATGGTGTTGAAGTAGGCGGTGGTTCAATCCGTATACACGATGCTGTACTTCAAGCTAAAATATTCAAAGTGCTTGGCTTTACCCCCGAGCGTGCACAAGAACAATTTGGTTTCTTGATGAATGCATTTAAATATGGTGCACCACCTCACGGAGGTTTGGCATATGGCTTAGATCGTTGGGTATCATTGTTTGCTGGATTGGATAGCATCAGAGATTGTATCGCATTCCCTAAGAACAATTCAGGCAGAGATGTTATGCTCGATGCTCCTTCAAGGGTAGACCAAAAGCAACTTGATGAACTGATGATAGACGTTCGTCCACAAGCAAAGTAAATATATTAACAAGAAAATCTCGCAAGCTTTGAGTTTGCGAGATTTTTCTTTTATAACATTAATATGAGTATCTATTATCAGTTTTGAATATCACCAGAATGAACTATCACCTCTGCTTATGGGAGTTACTGAAGCTGACGATGATGATTATGCATATCGGATAATCGAGTATTTTCATTTATTGTAATTAGGATAATCCTCTATTATTTTTGATATATCTTTCCCTTCTTCTAATTCATAACAATAAAAATCAGTATCTGTTCCCTTTGTTTCTATCTTCTTGTGAATAGACTTTATAGTACCCTCATTATAACTTTTTACAATCATAACAAAAAAAGTAAAACAACTAGGCTCATTGCTTAATTTACAGAAGTCCTTAACAAAGGCTGACTCATCAGGATTCAATGCCTTGAACTCGATAAGGGCAATTCTCTCGAATTTATCATTGTGAATACTAAGGTCTATCATTGCAGACTGTCCATCAGCTTCTTTTCCTTTAACTTTGCGTGGACCTATTTTCTCCTTATCTTTACTAAACACATACTTTTCTTCTGTAGGAGTTTCTACGGAATAATATACATTCCACAATTTGTCCTGACAATATTTATTGAATTGCTCAACGAAAATAAATCTCAACTCTTGCTCACTAATACGAGTTTCTCCATTACGATATTGCTCACTATACTTTGGAAATAAAATTCTTGAACCAGACTCACAAAAGTTTCCACTATTTCCTTTTTCTTCTTTCTGAGTATCATAGACATTCTTGATAACCTCAAATGTTCGGTCAAGTATCTCTTTTATATGTTCTTTGTCTGTCATATTTCTTGATTTTTATGATATATAATTCCGCCTGTAACTTGTTTTTTAATAAATATAAACGTACGAATAGTTTGTTAATTTATTTTATATGCGCTCTCTTTACTTTCTTTTTTCTACTTGTTCTACCTCTTTCACTTTTCTAAATAAATCAGATGCAAAAATAAAGTTATTGAGCAACTCGTTGTCAGAAGACATTACATCGTCCTTCGTTCCCTCCCATTCATTATGTCCTTGGTAGATAAAAAGGATATGTTCACCAATGCCCATTACAGAGTTCATATCATGCGTATTGATAATAGTGGTAGTATTAAACTCTTTGGTAATATCATGAATTAATTCGTCTATAACTAAAGATGTTTTAGGGTCAAGTCCTGAGTTTGGTTCATCGCAGAATAGGTATTTGGGGTTCAATGCAATAGCTCGCGCAATGGCTACACGTTTTTGCATACCACCCGATATTTCACCTGGATATTTGCTTCCAGCATCCGAAAGGTTCACCCTATCAAGACAGAACTGAGCTCGTCGCACTCTATCCTTATAACTGTCGTTCGAGAACATATCAAGAGGAAACATCACATTCTCTAGTACCGACATAGAGTCGAATAAAGCGGCATTTTGAAATATCATTCCCATTTCTCTTCTGAGCATAGCACGCTCTTTTTTAGTCATTGAGTAAATGATTGATTCAACACGCACAAGCTGTTTATCATCAATATCGGCGTCTT
>CAKQOG010000042.1 GCA_934255485.1 uncultured Prevotellamassilia sp.
AAGTTTACGCAAATGATTGATAATCAGTAAGAAATGTGTGATAAAAATTTTTCAATATTTTTGGAGATATTTTAGGGGAATATGATTTTGGGAGGTTTGGGGGCATGAATTATCATGATTGGGGGATGATTTATTTTAGGGGAATTGGTGTTGAACGCGGAAAGGGAAACATAAATGGCCATTAATTGGACATTAATTTGGTCATTCATTCGTTCTTGCTGAAATGTTTAATGGGATGGATGGGAGGCAATAGAGAATATATGGATTCAAAGAAAATGCAAGGAGTAAATGTGTTCCATTTATTATTAGATAACATTGCTTAATGCTCATAATTTGAAAAAAATTGATGAACGGGAAGTTTGGACGATTTTACGCGAATTTTGAGAGCTAATTCTTAAGCCTTTGATATTCAATAACTTACAGCATTGCAGTAGGTGAGAGGGAAAGGAGATTTTGCTTATAAAGCCTTTATAAGAGGACAAGAATACGTGTCCTTAGCTCTGAAGGATACGTATCCTTAGGGGGATAGAAACGCATTATAAGACTATAAGGATACGTATCCTTGTAAAAAAGGAAGGCGATTGGTTTTTGAACGAATGTGTAAAATGGTTAATTGTCTAACCCATTTATTAAATAAATTAACATCTCATTTCTATTTCAAAATTTTTGGATGTCAATATTTGTTACTAAAAAAAGGGGAGATCAGCATCCATCGAATACTTCGGACTCTTCGGTATTAATGGTTGGAAAAGAAATGGGGGTTTCGGATGGCGGTTCTTCGCCCGAAGAGCCACTATCATCGTCGGAGAACTGATAAGAGTAAACAGGTTTGAGGCCGGGATAATTATAGTAGATCTGCCTTTTTCCACATAGGATGACGAGTTTGCCAAGGTTATCGGGGTTGTCGGATAAGTTGAGTTGGATGCGCGCTTCGGAGTTGGCAAGGAGCTGCATGGGGGCACACTTGTGATAGTCGGTCTCGGTGGGAGAATCGGCTAAAACGATGTTGGTAGCCGAAATGTCTGCTTCGCTAACTGAGAAAATGGTACGCGCCATTGATCCGCTTTTAGGGATGTAGCCCACAATATAGCCTTTTACATAGACTATATCCTCGTTATCGATCTTTGCAAGGTCTTGAACCGCATACACACTATCAGAGTTGGTGGGAGTTGAGGGCGTGACTCCCCCGCCATTGCCATTATTATCGGAGGGAAGTTCAATCTTTCCGCACGAACCAACAAGGAGTATAGCCAAAATCAGAGCAAAGAAGGATTTGTGCATGGTATGATAAAGGTTTAGGATTATTGTCACAAAATTCTATTCTAAATTAATCGTTTCAGCCTCAACTTTTTCGTGCATAAAGAGGGCTGCACTCTGATTGAATTTATCAGAACTCTCGGTGGTGAGATAATGGCATGTGCCATGCTGCGAAAGGCGTGTTTGTATTTCGGGATGACGCTGCAAGTAATTGCTCAAAGATGCAGCTACGTATTCGCCTTGAGGCACAATGCGAACCCCCGAAGGCACATACTTTACGATTTTGTTCATCAACAATGGGTAGTGCGTACAACCCAAGATGAGCGTATCGATAAGAGGGTCAAGGCGCATAATGCCATCGATACGTTTTTTTACAAAGTAGTCGGCACCTGGAGAGTCGAATTCATAATTTTCGACCAACGGAACCCACATGGGACATGCAAGACCTGTAACCTCGATATCGGGCCAAAGTTTGTGAATTTCCATGGCATAAGACCCCGAATTGACGGTGCCCGCCGTGGCGAGTAGCCCCACGTGGCGTGAATGGGTGAGTGGACCAATGGCCTCGACTGTTGGACGGATAACGCCCAAGACGCGGCGTTCGGGGTCGATGTGTGGGAGGTCGTTTTGCTGAATAGTACGCAAGGCTTTAGCTGATGCTGTGTTGCACGCAAGTATTACTAATTGGCAACCTTGTGCAAAGAGTGCTTGAACAGCCTGCAAGGTATAGCGATAGATGATATCGAATGAGTGAGAGCCATAGGGGGCACGTGCGTTGTCGCCTAAATACAGATAATCGTATTGCGGAAGCGTTTGGCGAATTTGGCGTAAGATGGTTAAACCTCCATACCCCGAGTCGAACACACCAATAAGTCCCTTACTTTGAAGGTGAGAGATTTTATTAGTATTTGCGTTGTTGTTGTCTGTAGACATTATCAAGACTATTATTTTATACTAAGTAGGTATTCAAAACCAATTTATGTAATCATATTTTGCATTAATTGATATGCCTTTTTGAGCACCTACTTAATTGTTTCAACAAATGTGTTTTACTTGATTTTATTATACCTTTCAAGCACAAAAGAAGTTACATCTTCGCCCACTTGGGGATGGATAAAAGGCACTGTATGAAGCGATGTATCAAGTATATACTCATAGCCATGCTCAAGCCCAACTATGCGTATGGCATGCGCCATGCGTTGCTGTATAGGGGCAAGCAACTGCTTTTGGGTGCTACTAAGTAGAGAATCGGCCTGCTGCCTAAAAGCCATGTTCTTCTCAAGAGATTGCTGAAGGTCGGCTTGACGTTTGGCCATGATGTTGGGGGTAAACTGCTTTTGTCCTTGTAGGAACTCTGCATACTGACGCCTAAAGGTTTGTTCGTTATAGTCGGCCTCAGCCTTGTATTTACCCTTTAGTTGCTCAATTTGTTGCTCAATGCGTTGGTAGTCGGGCAAGGTTTTGAGCAATGAGTCTACATTGACATAGCCAAACTTAATGTTGCTTTGTGCCGAAACAGAAATGCTCATAGCACAAGCGAATATGAAAGATATAAAAAGACGTTTCATAAAAAAAGCATTTAATAACGGCAAACTTATACATTTTAGTTGGATTAGTTTAAATAAGAATGCAGAAAATTACAAATAAAGATTAGAAGTAGCCCAATATTGGATAAACGCGAACTATAAAAAAGCATTTTCATGCGCTAAAATAAGTCACATTTGTTTATATTTGCACTTACATATTACAAAAGAAACAGAAAAGTATGAAAATACGACGCATATTCTTAACTCTTACGGCAGCTTTTGCTGTAAGTATTTCAAGCATGGCACAAACGGCACGCCAAGTGTTAGACCAAACAGCCACGAAACTGCGCAATAGCGGTGGCATAGAAGTTACGTTTGAAGGCACACAATTTAAAGGCACTCACGAGGCTGGCTCTGCTACAGGAAACATACAGGTGCAAGGTTCGAAATTTAAGATTGTATCGAACGCTCTGACCACATGGTTTGACGGACATACACAATGGACGCTGATGAATGGTAGCGACGAGGTGAACGTAAGCAAGCCCTCGGCTACGGAACTACAACAGGTGAACCCTTACACCTTTTTAAACCTTTACAAACAAGGCTACAACTTAAAACTTGCCACAGTATACTATCACGGCAAAGCTTGCCACGAGGTGAGAATGATAGCCCAAAATAAGGGAAATGGCCTGCAATTAGTAATAGCCGTGATAGATAAACAGAGCAAAATGCCACTCTCGCTGAGAATGAAAGATAATCACGGAGAATGGACGCGCATACGCATCAACGGCATACACACGCACAAACGTTGGAACGATGCCAATTTTAGATTTAACCAAAAAAATCACCCCAATATAGAGGTGATAGATTTGAGATAAGATTTTTAAACCATACACTTTTTATTTTCCCTATATGTCAAGCACAAACAACATCATACCTTGCGTTATTTTAGGCTCTGGTCCTGCTGGATATACAGCTGCCATTTACACAGCACGCGCTGGATATAAGCCCGTTATTTACGAAGGGCTACAGCCTGGAGGACAACTTACGATTACTACCGAAGTAGAGAATTTTCCGGGATTTCCCGAAGGCATTGATGCCAACGAACTAATGGACAACATGCGCCAACAAGCTGAACGATTTGGCGCTGAAATACGCTCTTCGATAGCTACAAAGGTAGATTTGTCGGCATCGCCTTACACCATTTGGTTAGACGATGACAGCGTGGTGAAGTGCCAAACGCTGGTGATAGCTACTGGTGCATCTGCTAAATATTTGGGATTGGCAGACGAAAAGAAGTATCAAGGGCAAGGAGTGAGCGCATGTGCTACTTGCGATGGTTTCTTCTACCGCAAAAAGACGGTGGCTGTAGTTGGTGGCGGCGATACCGCTTGCGAAGAGGCTACCTACTTGGCTGGACTGGCGAGCAAAGTATACTTGATTGTGCGCAAACCTTATCTGCGTGCATCGAAGGCTATGCAAGACCGTGTGTTTGGCAACGACAAGATTGAAGTACTATTTGAGACCAATACGCTTGGACTATATGGCGAGAACGGAGTGGAAGGTGCTCATGTGGTTTACCGCAAAGGCAAAAGCGATGAAAAGGTGTACGACTTGCCTATAGATGGTTTTTTCCTTGCCATTGGACACAAGCCCAATAGCGACCTGTTTAAGCCTTGGATAAAGACAGACGAAGTGGGTTATATCATTACTGAAGATGGATCGCCACGTACGGGCATCCCTGGGGTGTTTGCTGCTGGCGACGTGGCCGACCCTCATTACCGCCAAGCTATTACTGCGGCTGCAGCAGGATGCAAAGCGGGAATTGAAGTGGACAAGTATTTGAAAAGTATGTAATTAAACACAAATTATATAAGAGTTTAAGGGCAAAACTACACAATTAGCATTGCCCTTAAACTCTTCTTTTTTAAGAAAATCCTTAATACCTCATATCATGACAAAATCTTCTGTTATTCTGCTTGGAAGTGGCTTGCTATCATTTGCCACTGCACAAGCACAAAACGAACGCCCCAATGTGATAATGATTGTGGCAGACGACCTTGGATATGGCGACCTTTCGTGTTATGGCGCCACACGTATCAGCACCCCCAACGTAGACAGCGTGGCTAATGCAGGCATAAGATTTACCGATGCACATGCTGTGGCATCTACCAGTACGCCATCACGCTATTCGCTCTTGACAGGTGAATATTGCTTTAGACGACCAGGAACAGACATTGCCACTGGCGATGCTGGCATGATTATCCGTCCCGACCAATACACATTGGCCGATATGTTTAGAAGCAAAGGCTACCACACTGCCGCTATAGGCAAATGGCACTTGGGATTGGGTAGCGAAACGGGTAAGCAAAACTGGAATAAGAAATTGGATATGGGACTTGACAGTATTGGCTTTGATTATTACTACATCATGGCTGCTACTGCCGACCGCGTGCCTTGCGTTTATATTGAAAACGGAGAGGTGGTAAACTATGACAAAGATGCCCCTATCAGCGTGAGCTATAGCACTAACTTTGCGGGTGAACCTACTGGCGCAAAGAACCCCGAGTTGCTTACTAAACTAAAATCAAGTCATGGACATAACCAAGCAATCGTGAACGGCATAGGCCGCATAGGATACATGCAAGGTGGCGGCAAGGCTCTGTGGCGCGATGAAGACATTGCAGACTCTATCATCGTGAGTGCTACAAGATTTATGGAACAAAAGAGGGATGAACCTTTCTTTATGTACCTCTGCACAAACGATGTACACGTGCCACGCATGCCGAACGAACGCTTTCGCGGAAAGAGTGTGATGGGGCTGAGAGGCGAGGCTATCATGCAATTTGACTACACTATAGGCCAAATAACACAGAAGCTAAGAGACCTTGGCATTGCCGACAATACATTGCTCATTATCACCAGCGACAATGGTCCGGTGCTCGACGATGGATACCAAGATAAGGCTGTTGAACTTGCAGGGAGTCACAAGCCTGGCGGCCCATGGCGTGGAGGAAAATATAGTGCTTTTGAAGCGGGAACTGCCGTTCCTTTCATCGTAAGTTGGGCAGGACATACGCCAAAAGGCAAGGTGAGCGACGCCTTGATTTCTCACATTGACTATATGGCTTCACTCGGAGCTCTGATTGGTGCAAAACTTCCACTTCTTGCAGGTATAGACAGCCAAGACCACCTAAGCACTTGGTTGGGACAAGACGATAACTCGCGTGCATACGTTGCTGCTATGGCGCAAAACCGTACGCTCACACTGCGCACACGCCAATTTAAATATATAGAACCGAGCAATGGTGGTGCACTGCAAGGCGACACAAAGATTGAGACGGGCTACAATGCTAAGCCTCAACTCTACAATATTGCAACCAACAAGGGCGAGACTACAAACGTTTATGCATCGCGCCCTGCAGAGGCTAAACAACTCAGCACACTTTTGGCCGAACTGAGACAACCCTACGCAAGCGGCGACACTTGTTTTTGGTATCACCTGGTAACACCTAACAGAGGGTCGCGCTATGCTACTTCTACGGGCGTAGGAAAAGGCATTGTGGGCAAAACAGAAAAGGATGGTAGCGCAAGCGAATGGAAATTTGTGAAACGTACAGACGGCGAAACCTATGATATTGTAAACCGCAAAGATGGGGCGTATATCGTGCCTGGCGAAGTTAAGAAGCCAGCCTTGCAACTACTCACATCGGCAACTCCCCCCACAAGCGGATGGCAGTTTAAGACTAATGGCATTATGCGTTGCCTTTATGCTGTGACGAATGGCACATCGCAACTTAATCAAGCAGAAAGTGGTCGCAACTTTATGGTGCTGAATTGGGGCAATGGCACCAATACTACCGATGCAGGATGTCTGTATGCAGCCGTGCTTTGTGATGCTACTACTGATACTACTACTGGTATTGATACACCCGAAGTTAGCGCAGACGACCTACGTATTGTCAATGGCAAGGTTTATATAAATGGTATGGCTGAGCCTGCTAAACTCTACGATATTAGTGGCAAAATGTTGCCACTGAACACATTGCCTCAGCACACTGGAATATACATTGCAAAAGTTGGGAAAAAGACATTTAAGATTGTGAAATAAACAATCAAACAACGATTTTAAAAAACAGGTGCCAAAGTGTATTGCTCTTATGGGTAATATCATTAGGCACCTGCTTTATATTTCTCTTATTTCAATGGAACGACATCCTCTACAACCTTTCTTGCCACCTAATGCACGCATATTGATGCTTGGGAGCTTTCCACCTCCACAAAAGAGATGGTCAATCAACTTTTTCTATCCCAATATGCAAAACGACATGTGGCGCATTTATGGTCTTATCTTCTTTCACGATAAAGATTATTTTGTAGACTTGCCCAACAAGCGATTTAACAAACCGCTACTTGAAGAGTTTCTACACAAGAAAGGAGTAGCTATATTTGATACGGCTACGGTGGTGAACAGACTGCAAAACAACGCTTCTGACAAATTTCTTGAGATTGTAGAACCCACTGATATCTCTTTACTACTGAAACAGATTCCACTATGTCATGCCATCGTTACTACAGGGCAAAAGGCCACCGACACACTGCGCACATTGTTTGACATACCTGAGCCTAAAGTGGGAAGTTGGGTAGACTTTGTGTTCGACAAAAGGCCTATGCGCCTCTACCGCATGCCAAGCAGTAGCCGTGCCTATCCGCTAAAAATTGAGAAGAAAGCTGCATTTTACAAGACAATGCTCAAAGAAGAGGGACTGCTGACAGAAGAATAAAGAAAGAGAGTGAACCTTACCCATATATACAAGTAAGATTCACTCTCTTTTTCTTATAAACATACAAAGATGTACGTCTATTTTATGCGCCATTGCTTGATTGAAAGTGACCTCGCAGGGATTCAAACCCTGGACCTTCAGAACCGGAATCTGATGCTCTATTCAGCTAAGCTACGAGGCCATTGCAATGGCAAAGATAAACATTATTGACGATATGGCATATTGCGTAATGGTTCAAAATTAACTTTTTCAATTAAAATTGAACCAAGACATGCCATGCAAACAATTTTATTTGTTTTGTGTTACCGTAACAGTAGTACTAACCCCATTAGAGGTGAGGGTGAGAACAGCCGAGCGTGATGAGCCTGTTTCATTCTTGGCTATAGACAAATTTACCTTTTGTAGTTCACCATACTTAAACGAAGGTGTTGCCGTTGTTGTACCTGTTGCAGTCTCTTGCTTCACACTAAGCCACGACTCAGAAGATGTTAGTGTGGCATCATCTGAATATACGGTAAAGGTGATAAAGGGAGTAGAAGTTATGTCTTTGCCCTGCGCATCCTTGGCATGATACAAACCATCGGATGAGATTCCATCTAACGTGAAAGTATAGCGAGTAGTACCTGTGTTATCCGTTGCTGCTTGGCACGAAGGCGTTGATATGTTCAGGTATGGAGCTTGCGAAATAATCTGGCTAACTGCACCTACTTTGCTAAATACGCTGGTGGCAGTAAAGTAACTTCTGCGCAAAGCACCAGTAGTATTGGGCTGAATGCTAAGATAGATAGGAGTGGTGACAATATAACCAGCAGGAACTGTAACAGAGAAAGGAGCCTTTACATTATTCTTGTCTGTTGCAGTGAACCATGTGGCATCATCGGGTGTAGTGAAAGAAAAATTGTCTGTGCTCACCACCTTGATAGAATCGGTTGTTTGGTCGGCATACACTTGTTTGCCATTCGAAATGGGATAGAAATAAGTGTTGTGCAATTCGTAGCTACCATTGTTATCATTGCTACAAGATACAAAAGAGGCTGCAAATGCTAAAGCCCCTAATGTGGTGGTAAAAAGAGATTTGATGTACTTCATTTTTTTTCTATTAATAATTTTTGTTTTGGCATAGGATTGCGCATGAGGTCCTAAATGCCAATATATACATAAAACGGCTTTTAATGATTTTTCTTGCCTAAAGCACTTACCTTTTTTTATTTATTAATACCATTCTACATTACTTGAGTAAGAACTACGTTTCTCCCACTTCAACGCATCGGCAAGTTCGGATGCACGAGCACGGAAGGTGAAGTTGAATGAAGAATAAGGCTTTAGTACAATAGAGGCTGACATCTCAAAGCAATGGAGGTCGCGAGCGAGCGACATAGTGGTCATAGAGAGTTTGTGTGCCTCAAAATCGTAGCCCGAAGAGAACGTGATGTTCCACCCCTCAGATATGCGCACATAACCAGAAGCATTAAGCGTTTGTGTAAACGAATAGGGATAGCGCATGCGGCGTACGTTTATCTGTCGGGTGCGGTCTTCTGCCATAGTTATGCCATAAGACAGACTAAGCGACCATGGTATGGAGAATGCCAAATAGCCATCAGCATCAACCTTAGCTTTCTCCTTCTTTTTGTTTCCTCCATGTCGTGCATTCTTTAGGTCGGGGTCGATATTAGCATCTTCGGAATCGGTGTCATCAGCATCTGATTTGCTATCTGTAGCCGAAGATGTATTTTTCTTTCGACCATGTAAAAAGTCCATCCATTTGCTCCACGTTTGGTTATTGAACGTGTATGAAAGGTTTTGTGACATGCCTTGGAAACGACCAAAACGTCCATAACTCCACTCTGTGCGGTCGGATGTTACCACCTGTCCATTTTCGTTGAATTTGTAAGCATAAGTGGCAAATACTGCTGCCATCGAGAAGGTTTTATTCTTACCTAGTTTCAAGCGGAGGCGCGTGCTCAGATTACTCCAAGGTTGCGTTTTAGCCGCCATGTTGTAGGAGAGAGAGGCTGAAAGTTCATCGATAAGCGAAATCTTGCGATAGCCCGTAGAGTCGCGATCTGACTTCACTTTCATCTCTAAGTTATTAGATACAGACATAGAGATAAGTCCTTGCTTACTGCCCGAAGGATAGCCATAAATGCCGTTTGAATAAGGCGAATAACTCACAAGGGTTGAATTGCCATTGGCATCGATGCGCTCATAGTGTTTGGTATAACCATAACGCGATGTTGTAAAATCGGGCGCATAGCTAAAGGTAACCGAAGGCTTGAATACATGACGAATGGCTTGTATTTTACTGCCAAAGAGCTTTTTCCATGGCTTGTAAAAACCATAAAGGGTGGTATTGGCAGATACACCTACATTCCAATCATACACGTTGTAAAAGCCATACGTGGTATCACGAAGTTCTTGCTGTAGGCGTTGGTCCCACGAGCGATTAATGCGCGAAGCATACATGATGTCGCGAAACGAGAATGTTGGCGAAATGTTGATATACTTAAACAATTGGAAAGTGGCATCGATAGGTATGCGATGTTGAAAGCCATTTTTCCAATCTTTAATGAGATTTGACTTTAGCAACTGGCTCTCTTTAGTTGTGATTGAATTAGACATCTGACCTGTATACGACATAGATATTTTCTCGTACCAACGCTCCTTGCCAACTTGATGCTTGCGACGGAAGGGATAGAACCTAGCCAATGATATGCTAACATCGGGAAGAGTCATAGCTATGGTAGAATCGCGCATGTTTTGCGTGAGGTTGGCAGACGCCGATATACTAAGTCCTATGTTTGAGAAATTATGACCAAAACTAACAGAACTTGCACGCGTACTCTGTGTGTACGAGAGCGGATTGTAACGGCTCTCGAGGTTCTTACGTTCGTAGTTTTCGGATGCAAAGTTTACACGTGCTGAGAAAGTGGTGTTAGGACTCGACTTGCTATCCTTTGTATGGGTCCACTGCAGTTTCAAACTCTTAGTCACTGCATAGTCGGGCATGTTCTTCTCACCCTCTACTGTACGCAAATAACTAAAATAGATGTTACCACGATACTTATATCGCTTATTATAGTTGGTTTCGGCACTTACGCCCCAAGAGCCCTTGGTGTAGATTTCGCCCAAGAGTTTGAGATCCATATAATCGTTTAACGCTAAGTAATAACCCCCATCTCGCAAGTAGAAACCACGAGAGGTTTCGTCACCATAAGAGGGCATGACAAAGCCCGAAGAGTATTTCTTATTGAACGGAAAGAAACCATAAGGTATTGCTAAAGGAAGGGGAACATCCTCAACTACAAGGTGAGCTGGACCGAACACAGTTTCTTTGCCAGGACGCACCTTGGCACGCGAAAGCGCCAAGTAGAAGTGGGGATGCTTTGCATCGCACGTAGTATAACGAGCATGCTCTAAGTAAAGCGTACCATCGGCAGCTCTCTTTGAACGTTCACTCTTCATAAAGCCATCACCCTGCTTGGTATCTACATTATGGATAAAGCCTTTTTTGGTTTTGAAATTAAAAGCCATCTTCTCGCTATTATATTCATCTCCTCCCTGTTTATAAAGTGGTTTCTCTGCTAATCCGCCCTCGGCTGTAGAGTCTGGACGTGCTTCGGCATGAACCATACTTGAGTCCATATTCATGGAAATTTTGGCAGCCGAAAGTTGCATATTCTGATAGTTTACTTGTGCTTTTCCATACAAATAAGCCAAGCCGCTTGAGGCATCATAAACCATTGAATCGGCTGCTTGGTATTCAACAGGTGAGTCAATACCTGGCTTTGCCTTTACTGTATCGGCATGCACAGAATCTGTATGCAACGAATCTGCCTTACTTGTTGAGTCATAAGGCATACGTGGTTGGGCTTGAACATTAGACACTTTCGTATTCAACTCAGAGTCGGTACGTGCACTATCCACCGAAATGTTTGTAGCCGTCGCACTGCCCATATTAGATGAGATGCGCCAATAGCTTGCAGTGATACCCAACGTAGTGAATAAAGAGAATAATATGATGAAAATAAATCGCATTAAGAGGCTCAATATATGAGAAAAAAGATAGAAAAAGAACCAAAGGCTCTCCTTTTTTTATAATAAATTGGGTTCAAAGAGCTCTACCCATTTCCAAAAGATGCCAACGCCCTCGTTTCCAAACTTTTCGAGGCTCTTTGCTGTATCTGCTACGGAGCGCTCGCGATCAGGATGACTCTTTGAATAAAACTTATCTGCATAACAAATAAGCTGCTCTTCAATAGTTTCAGGACGAAAGTCGGTTGGGGGCAATGGTAGTTGCAAATTCTTGATAGTAGTAGCAGTAAGCCCTGTACCTGTATGGCGCTCACACACACGAGCAATATCGTCATATCCTTCTTTGCGCATGAGTTGTCCGCCTAAGTAGCCGTGTAATAAGTAGGGTTCTTTGCCGTAACAATATATGCCTGGCGCATCTGTTAAGAATATACCAATATCGTGAAGCATCGCCGCTTGTGCCACAAACGTTTTGTCAATAGCTATTGTTGTTTGCTCATTTGCTATTTTCAATGCACGTTCTGTTACCTGAACACTATGTTTTATAAGCAGTTCACGAAGTGGTTCGTTGTCAGCATAATACTTATTGATGATGTCTATTGGATTCATATTCTCGCTTTTTGCATGGCTACGTAATTGCTTTGCAAAATTAGTGCAAGGCGAGAGAAGTACAAAGCGAAAAAGGCAAGTTTTTTGCCATGAAACTATTTATGTTCCACAAACATGGCGCGATAAGTGAATTTAGTCTTGATAAATGTATATTTTTGTAAATAAAACCTCTTTTACTATGTTAGATAGCAGAACACATAACCAACTTCCCGAAGCATTATGGAAACAAGCCCCCTTGTTCTCATATTTAGTTTGCTGTATTATAGGTGGCATTGTAGGCACATTTGTAGGTCTTGACATCATGGGATGGACTATTATTGCTTGTCTGTGTTCTGCCATATCCATTATTGGGTATTTGCGATTTAAAGACGACAGAAGAAAACGTTGCTTGCCATGGCTATTTGCTTCACTTACAATAATTTTCACCTTTGCATCACTTACGCAAAACGCATGGCATAAAGTAAAAATAGATTGGAATGATAAGCAACAAATATGGTTAGGGCAAGTGATAAACATACAAAAGAAAGGGGATAAGAGTTGCACTTACGATGTAGAACTACAACCATCAAGTGCATGCCACAAGCAATGCAAGGTGAGGCTATTTTTACAAAAAGAACATACCTTGTTACCTAATGTTGGTGATAAAATTGCCTTTACAGGTATTATAAAAATCAAAAAAGAGCAAAACTATCCAGGAGAATTTGATTTTTCTAACTATCTTCTCACACACAATATTAGTGGTTATTGTTATGTAAAGGAAGGGCGCTTTAAGGTTTTGCCAATACAAGAAAATGTTTCATTAAAAGTTAAAATGTTGCGTATTAGACAAAGGCTCATCAACACCTATGCACACTATTTCAGCAACACCAATCTTGCTATACTTTCGGCTTTGACTTTAGGGGACAAATCAATGCTTACAACCGACATTCGCAATATGTTTTCCCAAACGGGCACCAATCACATTTTAGCACTATCGGGGTTGCATTTAAGCATTATTTTTGCAGTATTCAACCTTATGCTTATGCCCATTTTTAAAAATAACCGTCGAACTCGCTATATTGGCTCCATGTGCATACTGCTCATGCTTTGGATGTTTGTATTACTATCTGGGTGTTCACTGTCGCTAATACGTGCTGCTTGTATGCTCAGCTTTATACAAATAGGTAAAGCCATGCGACGAAGCGAAGGTAACGGCATAAACAATTTGTCATTGTCAGGTATAATCATCTTGTTATGCGATCCTTTAGCACTTTTCGATGTAAGTTTCCAACTTTCGTTTGCTGCTGTATTTGCCATACTATTATGCAATCTGTACGTATGGAAACGTTTTTACTTGCCCACATGGAAAAAAGATAAAGATCCTACTATAGCTACAAAAACATGCAAAAGTCTATATCTATTCTTTAGAAATACAATATATCCTTTCGTTACCATATCATTGAGCGCACAATGGGGCACCTTGCCATTAGTAGCTCACTATTTCCATTCATTTTCTCCCTATACCATTATAGCTAACTTTATAGTAATTCCTGCGGCTTATTTGTTGCTTTGTGGAGCATTGATTTTCTTTATAATACCAATAAAAGCCGTACAATTGGCAATGGCCTGGTGTATGGAGTGTGTTTTGTCAATCCTTACCAAGAGTCTAAACTTCTTTGCTTCGTGGCCAGGAAGTATGTTGCATATACACGCTACTATATTCACCCTCATGCTTGTTATAGTTTTACCCATTATTATCTATGCCCTATTCGAAACAAGGAGAAGAAAAATGCGCAAAAACATCATCATCTGCTTCTTTAGTTTGATATCATTATCGCTCATAGTTGAATATATATGGAATACTACACAAAGTTTTACACCATGCGTTATTGTGTATAAAACACCTCATTCTACAATAGTACATTTTATTCATTCAAAACAATTATCATATCTTTTTTCTAACAACAATGCACAAAACACACATACCAAACTTTCCTATATTGAACAAAACTTTTGGCATGTTAATAACATGAAATCCCCTCTATTGCTTAGAGATAATAAGAAAAATCCTACTTTAGCACATTCGATCTACAAAAATGAAAACCTTATAGTCTTTAACAACAAACGTATATATATACTCTCACCATATTACCAAATTACAAAGCAACCTAATACAACCATACAACCTTTGCCAATTGATATATTAGTTGTTGAAGAAGGATGCAAGATACCATATAAGGACATAAATACTTTTTTTAAACCAAAACAGATTGTACTTTCCTATTCTCTATCATCAAGAATGAAAAAAGCATGGCAAAACAACTGCAAACAATCTAATATCCCTTGTTGGGATATTTATGAAAATGGCGCTTATATTCAATACTTTTCCAAAGATACTCCCGATAAATAAGTCTAAGTTTTATTCGTAACGGCTAACAAAAGCCTGCAATAAATACAAAAGCCTGCAATAACACTTACAATCACCTATAGCAACTTCATGCAAAAGCAAGAATCTGCAACTAAAAAGGTCCTTTATGAGTTCTACATCTAATTACTTCAAGCAAAAGCTGATATACAAAAAATCCCCTCTCAGCTAAATAGTTGAAAGGGGAATATAAAATAATTTGTAAAGTTGGCGGCGACCTACTCTCCCACGGGT
>CAKQOG010000043.1 GCA_934255485.1 uncultured Prevotellamassilia sp.
GTATCGGCCGTTTCGTATTCCGCGCAGCTCAGACTCGCAACGACATTCAGATTGTAGGTATCAACGACCTTTGCCCAGTAGATTACTTGGCTTACATGCTGAAGTATGACACTATGCACGGTGCATTCCAAGGCACTATCGAGGCTGACGTTGAAAAGAGCGAGCTCATCGTAAACGGCAACCATATCCGTGTAACTGCTGAACGTAACCCAGCTGACCTTAAGTGGAACGAAGTTGGTGCTGAGTATGTAGTAGAATCTACAGGTTTGTTCCTTACTAAGGAAAAGGCTCAAGCTCACATCCAAGCTGGTGCTAAGTACGTAGTAATGTCAGCTCCTTCAAAGGACGACACTCCTATGTTCGTATGCGGTGTAAACTTCGACAAGTATGTTAAGGGTACTCAATTCGTATCTAACGCATCTTGCACCACTAACTGCTTGGCTCCTATCGCTAAGGTATTGAACGATAAGTTCGGTATTGTTAATGGTTTGATGACTACCGTTCACTCTACTACTGCAACTCAGAAGACTGTAGATGGTCCTTCTCTTAAGGACTGGCGTGGTGGCCGCGCAGCTAGCGGTAACATCATCCCTTCTACTACTGGTGCTGCTAAGGCTGTAGGTAAGGTAATTCCTGAACTCAACGGCAAACTTACTGGTATCTCTATGCGTGTTCCTACTTTGGACGTATCTGTAGTTGACTTGACTGCAAACCTCGCAAAGCCTGCAACTAAGGAAGATATCTGCAAGGCTATGAAGGAAGCTTCTGAAGGCGAACTCAAGGGTGTACTTGGCTACACTGAAGACGCTGTTGTATCAAGCGACTTCCTCGGCTGCACTAACACTTCTATCTTCGACGCTAACGCTGGCGTTTACCTCACTGATACTTTCGTTAAGGTTATCAGCTGGTACGACAACGAGATCGGTTACTCTAACAAGGTTCTCGAACTCATCGCTCACATGGCTAAGGTTAATGGCTAATTAGTAGCGAAAGTTCTTTTCCTTGAACTTTAACAAAACAGCCGCTGCAATGCAACTTTCGTATTGCAGCGGCTATTTTTTAAAGACCTCTTTCTACAACAAAATGCGTAAGGTTCTCTGCACTAAAACCATAGTTGTAATGTACGAACCAAGCTAAAATACCCCCCACTCCAACATCATACACCCACACTACCATGGATTTAATTACAATCTTAGGCCCTACTGCATCAGGAAAAACAAGCGTAGCCGTAAAATTGGCCGCTCAAATTGATGCCGAAATCATAAGCGCCGATAGCAGACAAGTGTATCGACGTATGGACTTAGGTACAGGCAAAGACATTGACGAGTATACAATCAATGGTAAAAACATACCTTACCACTTGATAGACATTGTTGAACCTGGCACCAAATACAACGTATACGAATATCAAAAGGACTTTCTCAAAGCCTACAACGACATTCGCAAAAGGGGCAAGAAAGTGATTGTATGTGGAGGTACTGGACTATATCTCGAAAGCATATTGCGTAGCTACCGTCTCTCGCCTGTGCCACAAAACGAAGAACTTAGAAACAGGCTGAAAAACAAAACATTAGAGGAACTCACCTATATCCTTAAACAATATAAATCGCTGCACAACACAACCGATGTAGACTCTGCACAACGTGCCATTAGAGCCATCGAAATAGCCGACTACTACCAGCACACACCTATCGACGACCGTCCTTTCCCAACACTTACCTCATTCAACATCGGCATTGACGTGGACCGCGAAACACGCCGAGAGCGCATAACTGCAAGACTAAAGCAACGTCTTGACAACGGAATGGTTGATGAAGTAAGAGCCCTACTCAACGAAGGTATAAGTCCCGAAAATCTTATATATTACGGACTTGAATATAAATATCTCACGCTTTACGTTATTGGCAAACTGACATACGACGAGATGTTCAAACAACTCGAAATCGCCATACACCAATTTGCCAAACGACAAATGACATGGTTTAGAGGTATGGAAAAAAGAGGTGTGCCTATCCACTGGATGAAAGCAGAAGAGGTTTCACCTCAAGTAATAGTTTAAGTATATGGTCAAAATAAATTAGGATTTACATAAGTTGGGAGGTTAAGACAAAAAAGCTTGTCAATTCATAAAATCAAGTTCACGTATTATGCCAACAAAACAATGGGGAGTAATCTATAGTCCCAAGAAAAATTCATTCAGAACACATCGTCGTTGGAAAAAGATATTACACTACCTAAACGAAAAAGGTGTAGACTTTGATTACGTACAAAGCGAGAAACCTGAATCAGTTGAACGTCTTGCAGCCATGATGACGCGAACAGGCTATAGCACCATCATCGTTGTAGGCGGAGATGCTGCGCTCAACTATGCTCTCTGCGGCATTATGCAAACCCCATCGCCCACTGGCAAACACCCCACCCTCGGCATTATCCCTAACGGATACGTTAATGACTTTGCCAAATATTGGGAGATGAATGCCGACAACTACAAGGCTAATATAGAGACCATCTGCCGCTATCAAACACGCAAAATAGATGTTGGAACAATCGACATTTTGCACAACAATAGCAAGAATAAAGAGCGTCTTTACTTCTTAAATTGCATCAACATTGGCATTGCAGCTTCTATAACAAAACTACGTCGCAACACCAAACGTGTATTGGGCATTCGCACTATTTCGTACTTGTTTTCAGCACTATTACTGCTATTTCAACGCACAAGCTTCAAGCTTTACTTTAAGCTAAGCGGCGAAGAAGTTCACGCCAATGCTATGGGCATATGTATAGGCTCGGCACATGGTTACGGACAAACGCCAAGCGCCGTACCATACAACGGATTACTTGACATCACACAAGTTTCAAAACCCGCAGTTTTTCAAATATTTCAAGGGTTATGGTTGCTCTTTACCAAACGCTTTCTCAGTCATCGTGGCATCAAAGTATGGCGCACAAATAGTGTTAGTTTTTCCACCATATCTAATGCCCCACTTAGCATTGACGGCAGAATTATCGACACCCCCACTAATCAACTCTACATTAGCATCATACCTGAAGAAATAGATTTTATTATTCCATAAATTGCTTTGCAAGAAGTACAATGTTCATAATCAGTTGATATGAAATTGTACACTACTAAAACATAAGGTTTCTCATTCATCGTCTATAGCATGAATGAGAAACCTTTTTTATCCCCTCTTCATTATTCGCCAAAAGTTTACAAAATATTAAAGATTTTGCAACATAACCACTTATTTTGACAAGTAGAGGTATAAAATACAAAAGAAATGCATTTTTAAATAAAAAAACTTTTTGCCATGACATTTTTTTTATACTTTTGAGTGTTGAAAAGAAAAACATCTCACAACAGCCTCATTATCCCCCTCATAAGGGCTATGATTAAGTAAGTAGATGTTACCTATTTCATTAGATAAAAAATTAAACCTTAAAATCCATATAACACCATGTGCTATCTCAGATTTGATAAGGCACAAATGACCAACCTACAAGATTCTCTTTACAAAGAGATGCTTATTACCAATAGGTCGGGTGCCTACTGTTCAACAACTTTGGTGGGATGCAACATCAGAAAGTATGATGGTCTTCTCGTTATACCTATACCCGAACTCGACGACGAAAACCATGTTCTCTTATCATCACTCGATGAAACTATTATTCAACATGGCGCTGAATTTAACCTCGGGCTTCATAAGTATCAAGGTGAAAACTATAGCCCAAAGGGACATAAATATATCGTAAGTTTTGAATGGGAGCAAGTGCCTACATGGACCTATCGCGTAGGCGGTGTATTGCTGAAAAAAGAAATTAGTTTCGACACCTCTATCCATCGCATCTATGTTCGTTACACATTGCTTGACGCCCACTCTGAAACAACCTTGCGCTTGCGTCCTTTTCTTGCATTTCGTAGTGTAAGGCAGTGGACACACGAAAACGCTGTAGCCAATCGCAGTTACGATGAGGTGGACAATGGCATACGTATGTGCCTCTACCAAGGCTATCCAGACCTCTATATGCAAACAAGCAAAAAGGCTGATTGGGTATATTGTCCAGACTGGTACAGAGGACTTGATTATCCTAAAGAACGCGAACGTGGATACAATGCATCTGAAGATTTATTTGTTCCAGGCTACTTTGAAATGCCAATTAAAAAGGACGAAAGTATCACTTTTAGCGCTGGTATAGCTCCTATTGAGCCTCAACAAATAGAGCACTATCTGCAAAAGGAAATCGATAGCATAGACCATAGAGATAGCTTCTACCACTGCTTGGTAAACGCTGCTCACCAATTCAGAGTAAACAAGAATGGCGAATCGTATATTCTTGCTGGTTATCCATGGTTTAAACCACGTGCACGCGACACCTTTATCTCTCTGCCTGGCCTTACACTTGCTATAGGCGAAACTGAACGCTTTGAGGAATATATGAACACAGCTTCGAAAGCTATCTATAACCTCATCAACAAGGAGCCTATGTCTGTAGATATCTATGAAATGGAGCAACCAGACACATTGCTTTGGGCTACATGGACCATTCAGCAGTATGCCAAATACACTTCGCGTAAGAATTGTTACGAAAAGTACGGAAAGCTCTTGAAAGATATCATGGAGTATATTTGGAAAGGACAGCACCCCAACCTTTTTGTACATGAAAACGGCTTGTTGTATGCTAACGGACGCGATAGAGCCATCACGTGGATGAACTCGCAAATGGGCGGACATCCCATTGTTCCACGCTCTGGATACATTGTTGAATTTAATGCTTTGTGGTACAATGCATTGAAATTCACGGAACAAATGCTTGATGAAAACCATAACGATGAACAAGCAGAACTAAAACCTTTCATTGCACAAGAGGCCGAGAAGGTGGCACGCTCGTTTAAAGATGTTTTCCTCAACGAATATGGCTACTTACTTGACTATGTAGATGGCCAAATGATGGATTGGAGCGTACGCCCCAACCAACTCTTTGCTATTGCTTTCGACTTTTCGCCACTCGATATGAAAGAGCGTAAGACTGTCTTAGATATTTGCACAAAAGAACTTGTTACACCCAAGGGCATTCGCTCTTTGTCGCCTAAAAGCGGTGGTTACAACCCCATGTATGTAGGCCCACAATCGCAGCGCGACCTTGCCTATCATCAAGGAACAGCTTGGCCTTGGCTAACAGGATTTTATCTCGAAGCCTACCTTCGCGTCTATCGCATGAGCGGAGTAAACTATATCGAACGTCAGCTTATTGGTTTTGAAGAGGAACTCTACTATCATTGCATAGGCACCATACCTGAATTATTCGATGGCAATCCCCCATTCCATGGACGCGGAGCTATCTCATTTGCAATGAATGTAAGTGGCATTTTACGTGCACTTCGTCTGCTTGAAAAATATAATAATGCGCTCGAATAAACACTTATATTCAAAGCAAGAACAATAATCATATATAAATCAGTGGCCCGTTTGAAGTACCCATCTAAAAGATGTTTGAAATGACTATAGCTCATATTTCATCACTACACAAGGACCACCAAATAGGAAATATCCTTTTCTAATACCACAAACAATACAGATAACTATGAAAGTTCTAATGTTTGGTTGGGAATTTCCTCCGCACATCCTCGGAGGATTAGGAACTGCCAGCTACGGCATAACAAAAGGTTTGTCAGCTCAACCCGATGTTCACATCACTTTCTGCCTTCCTAAGCCATGGGGTGACGAAGACAAAAGTTTTATGAATATCATCGGTCTGAGCGAAACCCCAATTGTTTGGCGCGATGTTGATTACGACTTCGTTAAACAACGCTTGGGCAATCGTATGACACCTGAACAATACTACCAACTGCGCGACCATATCTATGCTGACTTCAGCTACCGACTTACAGACGATTTGGGATGTATTGAGTTTTCAGGAAAATACCCAGACAACTTGCAAGATGAGATAAACAACTATTCTATCGTTGCAGGTGTAATTGCCCGACAACAAGAATACGACATTATCCATGCACACGATTGGCTAACCTATCCTGCTGGAATACATGCCAAAAACGTAAGCGGGAAACCCCTCGTAATACACGTTCATGCCACAGACTTTGACCGCTCACGTGGCCACGTTAATCCAACTGTATACGGCATTGAAAAAGACGGCATGGACCATGCAGACTGCATTATGTGTGTGTCTGAACTCACACGACAAACCGTTATCAACCATTATCATCAAGACCCTGCCAAGTGTATCACCATGCACAACGCTGTATACCCCTTATCGCAAGACATTCTTGATATGGTTGAAGAAAAACGCAAGGAGCATCAACAACGAAAAGAAAAGATTGTAACTTTCCTTGGGCGTATCACCATGCAAAAAGGACCTGAATATTTTGTTGAAGCAGCCTCGCTTGTGTTGCAACGCACACACAACATACGTTTCTGCATGGCTGGTTCTGGCGATATGATGAACGACATGATTAACCTTGTGGCTTCGCGTGGCATAGCCGATAGGTTCCATTTTCCTGGTTTTATGCGTGGCAAGCAAGTTTACGAAGCTTTTGCAGATTCGGATGTATACGTAATGCCCTCTGTAAGCGAACCATTTGGCATATCGCCACTTGAAGCCATGCAGTGCGGTGTTCCATCTATCATATCTAAGCAGAGTGGTTGTGCCGAAATTCTTGACAAATGCATAAAAACCGATTATTGGGATATTAACGCAATGGCCGATGCCATGTACTCGCTTTGTACCAATGAATCGCTTCACGAATATTTAAAGGTGGAAGGAAAGAACGAAGTAGCACAAATTACATGGGAAAAAGTTGGCAAACGCATCTATAATGTTTATAACCAACTCATCCATAAAAACTCCTAAGTAGCACTTATTTTTCCTTACACACATAAAACTTTATTATCATGAAAACTGTTTGTCTATATTTCGAAATACACCAAAATATACACCTCAAACGCTATCGCTTTTTCGACATCGGCACAGACCACTACTACTACGATGACTACGAGAACGCACGCTCAATAAGCGAAACTGCTGAGCGTTCTTACGTACCAGCACTACAAACACTTATTGAAATGGCGCAAGCCAATCCTGGCGAATTTAAATGCGCAATTTCTTTGTCTGGTTGTGCTATTGAGCAGCTTGAGAACCACGCGCCACAGTGCATTGAATTGTTACAAAAACTCAACGATACAGGGTGTGTAGAGTTTCTTGCCGAACCATATTCACATGGCTTTTCTTCGCTTATTAACGAGGATACCTTCCGCGACGAAGTTCAACGTTTGTGCAAGAAAATAAAAACTCTATTTGGTCAAGAACCTAAAATATTCCGCAACTCTTGCCTTATCTATTCAGACGATATTGGTGAACTTGTAGCCTCTATGGGATTTAAGGGTATGCTTGCCGAAGGTGCCAAGCATGTGTTAGGATGGAAAAGCCCGCACTTTGTATATAATTGTTGCCGCGACCCACGTCTTAAACTTCTCTTACGCGACTATTCACTATCTGAGGATATATCGTTCCGCTTCAATGATTCATCATGGAGCGAATACCCCTTGTTTGCCGACACCTATGCCAATTGGATAGCTCAACTGCCCGAAGAAGAACAAGTGGTGAATATCTTTATGGAACTATGCGCCTTAGGCATATTCCAGCCCTTGTCATCACATATTCTTGACTTCATGAAAGCCTTGCCTGCTCAATTTAAACAAAGAGGCATTACTTTCAGCACACCATCCGAAATCTGTAGCCGAGTTAAATCTGCTGGCGACCTTACTGTTACTTACCCAACCTCGTGGGTTGATGAAGAACGCGACCTTTCGCCTTGGTTAGGCAATGTGATGCAACGCGAAGCATTCAACAAGCTCTATTCTATAGCAGACAGAGTGCGTATTTGCCGTGACAAACGTTTGATGCAAGACTTTGACTATTTGCAAGCTTCTAATAACCTAAGATTTATGAGCACTAAGTCAAATAGTTATGGTGGCTATCGCGGTATTTACGATTCGCCCTACGATGCATTTACCAACTACATGAACATCTTAGGCGACTTCATTACACGTGTAAACGAACGCTACCCACTTGATATTGATAACGAGGAGTTAAACTCTCTTCTTACAACTATCAAAAATCAAGGAGACGAGTTGGAAATGAAAGATAAAGAAATATCTAAGCTCCAAAACATGTTGGCACGACTCGAAAAGAATAGTGAAAACAATGATGAAGCTAAAACAACAACTTCTGCTTCTACAAACAAAAAACGCGCCACACGCAAAACAACTGCAACAAAGAAATAAAAGAATAGAACTATAAAAATAACCGAGTGTAAGCATTTATAATTGTAAAGAAGCCTACACTTGGTTATTTTTTAAGCATTACACAACACAAATTTAAAATAATTATTCTTAACATTAGAACTTTCAATTTAATATATTACCTTTGCAACTATATATCATTCACATAGAACTTTACAACCACACATAACGTTAATAACCCAATGAAGAAAAATTTAATTTTACTTTTCATAGCACTGCTTACAATGGCTTCGTGTAAAACACAAGAAAAGATAGTATACTTTCAAGACACTGAAGCCAACGGAACGATAGAAACACAAAAAGCAATAGCCCTCAAACTTATTCCTGGCGACAAAATTGGCGTAAACGTAACAAGCGCTACCACTCCCGAATTAGCTATGCGCTATAATCTTACACAAGGAAATGCAAGCACTTCGGCCACGATAAATGCCAACAACTATCGTTACACACTTGACGAGAACGGCAACGTAGATCTTCCTGGCATTGGTCGCTTGAAGGTATCTGGCTTAACAAGAGCTGAAGCTGCATCACTTATACAAGCTAAGTATAGAGATGGCATAATAAACGACGCTGTAGTTACAGTATCTACTTACAACCAATATGTTACTATCTTAGGTGAAGTTAAGAATCCTGGACAATTGGAGATTACCCGCGACAACCTAAATATCCTAGAAGCAATTGGTCGCGCAGGAGATTTAACTATAACTGGACGCCGTGACTGCGTAAAAGTTATCCGTCAGGAAGGCAATGAAAGCAAAACTTACTATGTTGATTTGCGCTCTAAAGATATATTCAATTCGCCTGTATACAATTTGCAGCAAAACGACGTTATCTATGTAGAACCCAACAAAATGAAGAGCGGACAATCTACCTACAACGACAATTCAATCCGTAGTATTTCAACATGGTTGTCAATCTCATCTTTCTTAACAAGTCTTGCAATCCTCATCTTCAGAAAGTAAAATTAAATAATTTGAATACAGAAATAGGCACTCCCTTCTATATGTTGGAGTGCCTATTTTTTCCCCATAATCATAAGCGAGAATCTCATACAAAGTTGCAAACAACACTATCAAGTGAATTAGCATGAATATGTTACAAAATAAGAAGTTTGCATTCGCATTATATAAACAAAAAACACTACCTTTGTATAACATAATTACAACTTTGCAAAACATTTACAAAGCCCCCTTAAAAAACTAAAACATGAAAGGAATTGTATTAGCGGGTGGTAGTGGTACACGTCTCTACCCTATAACAAAAGGCATAAGCAAACAGCTAATCCCTATATTCGATAAGCCAATGGTTTATTATCCCATTTCCGTGCTAATGTTGGCTGGTATTCGGGATATACTTATCATATCTACCCCACAAGATATGCCAAGCTTTAAACGATTATTGGGTGATGGTTCTGAATTTGGTGTACACTTTGAATATGCCATACAACCCTCACCAGATGGCTTGGCTCAAGCATTCATTATTGGTGAAAAATTTATTGGAGACGATAGTGTATGTTTAGTCTTAGGGGATAATATCTTTCATGGTAGTAACTTTGCATCAATGTTACGCCAAGCAGTTGAGAAAGCTGAAACTGAAGGAAAAGCATCGGTATTTGGCTATCGCGTTAATGACCCCGAACGCTATGGTGTTGTTGAATTTAACGCAAACGGACAAGCTATTAGCATAGAAGAGAAGCCCAAAGAACCCAAATCAAACTATGCTGTTGTAGGACTTTACTTCTATCCAAACAAAGTAGTTAAAATTGCAAAAGAGATAAAGCCATCAGCACGTGGAGAATTGGAGATTACCACTGTAAATCAGCGTTTTCTTGACGACCACGAACTCATGGTGCAAACTTTAGGAATTGGTTTTGCATGGCTTGATACTGGCACACACGACAGTTTGAGCGAGGCCTCTACTTTCATCGAAGTTATTGAAAAACGAACAGGATTGAAAATTGCTTGCCTTGAAGGTATTGGTCTTAAAAATGGTTGGATTAGTGCAGAGCAAGTAAGAAAACAAGCTCTACCCATGTCTAAGAACGAATACGGAAAGTATTTGCTCAAAATGGCTGATGAGTACGAAACATACCACATGTAGGCATCATGACTCTTTTGGGGGCTACCTAATTGAAGGGTAAACGAACCGACCTACTGATAGTCCAACCATCTTCATTTATATAAAAACGCCTAAAAAATATTATGATTATAGCAGTTGATTTCGATGGTACCATCGTTGAGCATAAATATCCCGAAATTGGGAAAGAGCAGCCTTTTGCCACAGCTACATTGCGACAGTTGATTAAAGATGGACACAAACTAATCTTATGGAGCGTTCGCGAAGGCGAGCTACTTAAAGAGGCTGTAAAATGGTGCGAGGAACGTGGTGTGCGCTTTTATTCAGTAAACGCGGACCTTGACGAAGACGATTGTGATCAGCCGCAATCTCCTCATTATAGCCGCAAGATAAAGGCTGATATGTTTATTGACGATCGAAATATTGGTGGACTACCTGATTGGGGAACAATCTACCAAATGATATCACGACGTATGACATACGAGGACTTACAAAAAGCACAAGAAGAAGAACGAAACTACGGCACAACCAAAAAAAAGTCTTGGTGGAAATTCTGATGCTGATATCCTCCTATATTTACATTCAAACACATGGCACACATATAACCTATCTATAGTTGCTATTCTAAATGAAAATACCAAACGCACTTCAGATGAAAGAATTGGATGCATATACCATCCAAGAAAATGATATAAAATCCATTGACCTTATGGAACAAGCTGCACAACAAATAGTTCGTTTCATTTGCGTAGAATACCCTCAAAAAGACAAGCAAATAGTCATTTTCTCTGGGCCTGGCAATAATGGTGGAGATGGACTTGCTACTGCTCGCCTACTCTACCACAATGGATACAATAACATACAAGTATTCCTCTTCAATACAAACAATGCGCTTAGCGAGGATTGTAAAATAAACGCTGACCGCCTTGCAGAAGAGTGTGCAGATGTACCTTTTACAGAAGTGCAACAACAATTTGAGGCCCCTACTCTTGACAAGAATGCACTCATCATTGATGCATTGTTTGGTATTGGACTCAACAAACCTTTGGGAGGTGGATATGCTGCCTTAGTTCGGTTTATTAATGCCACTCAAAGCGAAGTACTGAGCATTGATATGCCATCGGGGTTAATGTGTGAAGATAATACATATAATTCGCCTTCAGCCATTGTAAGAGCCACTTGTACACTTACACTTGGACTACCTAAATTGGCCCTAATCCTTGCTGATAACCAAAAATATGTTGGACGTTCCTATGTATTAAATATAGGTTTGCGAATTGATGGTCTTGAAAACAAAAGTGTGCCTTATCAAATAAGCGATGTGGATGACATAAAAGCATTGCTCAAACCTCGCCCTGTATATGGTCATAAGGGAACCTTTGGCAATGCATTGCTCATTGCTGGTAAATACGGAATGGCTGGAGCTGCAATATTAGCAGCCAAAGCATGCTTGAAAACAGGAGTAGGCAAAGTTACCATACACACTCCTATAGACAACAATGATGTTTTGCAAATAGCTGTACCCGAAGCCGTGCTAAGCCATGACGAAGATAATCAAATTTTTACAAGCCCTATCAAAACCGAGTTTTTCCAAGCCATGGCTATAGGTTCGGGGATTGGCACACACAAGAACACAGCACTTGCTTTTATAGAACAAATCAGTCATACCAATTTACCTCTACTCATAGATGCTGATGGTATCAACATTTTGGGTGGACACAAGGGATGGATACCCCAAGTTCCTGCAAATACAATCTTTACGCCACATCCTAAAGAGATGCAACGCTTAGGTATCTGCAACACTGACTCATTCAGCACACTTATAGAGGCGATAAGTATGGCCAAACAGCATAATTTCTATATCTGTCTCAAAGGTCATTATACTGCAATATGTACCCCTAATGGAAAAGTTTATTTTAACCCTACTGGTAATTCGGGCATGGGTACCGCTGGTAGTGGTGATGTTTTAACAGGCATTATTCTTTCTCTTCTTTCACAACAATATTGCGAAGAAGATGCTTGCCGCTTAGGTGTGTTTATTCATGGTTTGGCTGGTGATTACGCAGCCCAAGATCTTGGGGAGCACTCCGTTACAGCTTCCGACATCATAAATTATCTGCCAAAAGCATTTAAATTTATCGAAGGGAAAGAGCAGGATTTTCCATCAACAAGCATTGTGTGGGACAACTAATATCTACCATTGTTGATCGTGATAAATTTTTTCAATATCATTCTTTCATAGATAAAACATACATTCAAACACAATGAACCGTTTCTTACTTTTTGCTGCAAGTGCACTTTTGACTATAAATAGCTATGCACAGACCGAAGTAACCTCATACAAACCAGGTGTAACTACAGATGGCATCACTTATTTCTTGCCTAACACTTGCATACGCATAGTGGTTAATGCTACTAAAAAGCACCATACCCCTGGAGAGTTTTGCGAATATGCTGATCGATATTTGCACCTTAAAGATGTGCCACAAACACCCTATGATGAGTGGAACATCAACAATATACAACTCGTTGCATACGGCACTGCAGACAAAAATAAAGCCTACAACATTAAACTTAAGCAGAAAACATCAGCACCACTTGTTAAACTTACTCCTGATGGTCGATTGCTTTCAGTAAACTCTGTTGCTTGCGATAAAGAACCTATACTACCTATGCCGTCTATTACTCCTAATAAAGAGAAAATTATAAAAGGAGAAGACTTTAAGACAGAAGAAATACTTTCGGCTGGAAGCACATCTAAGATGGCAGAACTTACTGCCAATGAAATATATGACATTCGCGAAAATCGTGGGCTATTAACCAAAGGACAAGCTGACTTTATGCCTAAAGACGGCGAGCAACTTAAATTGATGTTGGCTAATCTTGATACACAAGAAGAAGGGTTATTGCAACTTTTTAAAGGTTCTACTACAAGTGAGACTCATGTATTTGCTTTCGACATTACCCCAACTGCAAATATTGAGAGACAAATTGTATTTAACTTCTCTAAATACCTTGGAATTGTAGATAACGACGACCCTGCTGGAATTCCTTACTACATAAGCGTAAAAGATTTGCAAACGCTACCTGCTGCTAACACCAATGCTAAGGCAAAACAGAAAGATAGCAACGAAGATCTAAAATACAACATTCCGAGCAATGCAAAGATTACTATCTTTACAGATCAAAAAGAAATAGTTGCACAACAAATCCCAATGGCACAATTTGGACGAGTAGAAAACCTTGGTGGTGAACTATTTAACAAGAAAAACACCACACATGTGCAGTTGTCTCCTGTAACTGGCAACATTAGCAAAATTGAGGCTGCACGACCCGAATAAAGTATAAATAATGGAACGCCGTAAAGAAGAGAATATTGGCAATGTGTTACTACGCTACTTGCGTCAATCACAACTCGAAACACCTCTTAATGAATATCGCCTTATTCAAGCATGGAGTGAAGTTGCAGGAGAACAGGCTGAAAGATTTACACAAAGTTTGCGTATATACAATCAAGTGCTTTACGTTGGTTTGCGTTCATCTGCACTTCGCAATGAACTGCAAATGAAGCGACTCGACCTCATTCGCCAACTCAACAATAAGGTTGGAGCAAATGTTATTAGCAACATCACCTTTTGTTGAACTTTAATTTTGTTTGCAACAACCTCACGTTTTCACGACCTTGTTGTATACTGAACCTAAACAGAAAGTTATTATCCGACATAAACCTACTTATTCCTTACAAAAAGACTCGCAAGTGGATACTTGCAAGTCTTTTTTTGTAAGGAAGTTAATGATATTTGTTTCAATGATTTTATCTAAATATAAACAAAGATTAAGCTATCGGGGGGGGTAAAACATAACAAATGTTTACATTTGCAATATTCATTAAAAAATAGATACATAGA
>CAKQOG010000044.1 GCA_934255485.1 uncultured Prevotellamassilia sp.
GTGCAAAAGTACGGGGTTTTTCTGATATGACCAAATGTTTTTTGAATAAATTTTTGAGAAATTTTTAGAAGATTTACTCAAATGATTGATAATCAGTGAGAAATGTGTGATAAAAATTTTTCAATATTTTTGGAGATATTTTAGGGGATGATGATTTTGGGAGGTTTGGGGGCATGAATTATCATGATTGGGGGATGATTTATTTTAGGGAAAGGCGCTGCGTGCGGAAAGGGAGACAGTGATATTTGGCCATGTCGCATCGACGATGTGTTAGACACACATCACTTCTCAATGATATAACGCTCTATGTACCCAAAGACATGCTTAGCAAATACAAGCACAGCATATGACAACGATTTAGGCATATAGAGGCAATAAAAGATGAATAGCTACCCCCTTATAGCATACCCTCTAACACTTCGGTAGCAGAGATGAGGTCTGTATGAAAATGCGAGTGATCGCGAAGAAAGTGATTATTACCATTTGAGAGCAATTGGTATAATTCGGGGTTCATATCATCAACATAAGAGGAGATGGCATATTCGATATCATCTTTCTGCCAATCGAGTGTAGAATGTGCATAAACACGTTCTTTTTGATGAAAAAAGCAGTAGGCTGTTTGTATGCTGTCTTTTGTAATCATTTATTAAAATCTTTAGGACGAAATTGGCGTTGCTCTTGGCTATATACGTATCCATGAGCAGAGAGGCGGTTGATAATGTCTTGAGGATCGCGATTAAAAGCATAGCAGAGCGCTTGCAGAGAGTCAAACTCTTCATCGCGTAATAGCATGTTGATGCTCGAAATCAATATATCAGGATCGTTTGGAAGATAGTCCATAAAGAATAAAATGTGTTGCTATTTATCGTTTTGCAAAGTTAATGAAAAGCTCCGAAAGCGGCGAATGTTAACAACTACTCAATAAATGTAAATAAAATTGTACCTTTGCCAAAAGTTTTGCTTTAGCGCATAACCATGCGTAAAAGAGACATGAAAAAGAACTTTGTAGACATTCATTAAGAGATATGCAAGATAACAAGAAATATTCACTTTTGATTTCGGGTGGTGTAGATAGTGCAGTGGCTTGCCACATGCTATGTGAGCAAGGCATTAAGCCCGACTTGTTTTATATAAAAATAGGTATGCAAGGCGAAGGTACAAGTTGTAGTGCCGAAGAGGATATAGAACTATCAACACTTACAGCTAAGCGCTACGGACTTCACCTCGACATTATCGACCTGCAACAAGAGTATCACGACCGCGTAACAGCCTATGTGGTTGAAAGAGTGAAACGCGGACTCACGCCCAACCCCGATGTGATGTGCAACCGACTGATTAAGTTTGGTGCCTTTGAAGAAAAAGCTGGCTATGCCTACGACTACATTGCTACAGGACACTATGCACAAACTTATCACGACGAAAGCGGACAGCTTTATCTTGCTCCCGCCCCCGACCCTGTGAAAGACCAATCAGACTTTCTTTCGCAACTAACCGACTTGCAAGCATCTAAACTATGCTTCCCCATAGGCCATTTGCTCAAACACGAAGTGCGCGAGATAGCCGACCGCGAACACCTTGCACCAGCTCACCGCAAAGACAGCCAAGGCATTTGTTTTTTGGGTAAAATTAACTACAACGACTATTTGCGTCTACTCCTTGGTGAGCGCGAAGGCAACGTGGTTGAGCGCGAAACGGGCAAGGTTATTGGCAAGCACAAGGGCTACTGGTTCCACACAGTTGGCCAACGCAAGGGACTTGGATTAGGCGGTGGTCCGTGGTTCGTTACAGACAAAGACATTGAGAAGAATATCGTGTATGTATCGCACACAGATGCGTGCCACGGATTGTATGGAAATGAATTTCACCTAACAGGCTTCCATTTCGTAACAGCCGACCCTTGGCATGGTGCCGAAGAAACCGACCTTCTATTTAAGATACGCCACACAGAGCGTCCGCGCCCAGGTCACATGGTTCGCCAGCCCGATGGCCGTTTTCTCATCACCTCTGAGACGCCTGTTCAGGGCATTGCCCCAGGACAATTTGGCGTGCTCTACACAGCCGATGGCAAGATATGTGCTGGTAGTGGCGAAATAAGATTTTAAGCACAAAACCTCTGCATACATACATAAAGGCTTGACAATCGTTCTGAAACAGAACAATTACCAAGCCTTTATTGTGTCCGTCAGTTGCTTTTTTTTAGCATACTTATGCCTTAGCTGCAAGCGGAGCTGCTTGTGTGTAAACGCGAGCTGCAAGGTCTTTGTCGAGCATAAACAAGCCGTAACCATTGCCATCGAGCATCTTGATGTTGTCGATGATATTTTGAGCATTCTCTTCCTCCTCAACCTGTTCATCAATAAACCATTTAAGCATGCTTTGTGTGGCAAAGTCCACTTCGGTTTGCGTAAGAGCATAGAGGTTGTTGATAAGACTCGTTACATGTTGCTCGTGCTTGAGCGTTGATTGAAACACGTCGAGTTCAGACTGCCATTCGGTTGGAACCTCTGCAATAGGTTTTAGCTCCACTCTGCCACCACGTTGAATAACGTAGTTAAAAAGAATGCGCGCATGGTCTTGCTCTTCGTTAAACTGCACTTCAAACCAATTAGCCATGCCTGGTTTGCCTTGCGCTGCACACCATGCAGACATTGAAAGATAAAGGTATGCCGACCAAAATTCAGCATTAATTTGCTCGTTAAGAGCTTGTTCTATTTTTTTGTTAAGCATAATAGTATATGTTATTTTTGACAAAATGTTTCGTTTTAATATAAATATTGTCATTCTGCAAGTATTTGCATAGGACAAATTTTCACTATTTGCTTCACTTTACTGACAAAAAGTCAATCTTTATTATTTACAAAAGCCTTTTAAAATAGTTGGCACGCGCTTTGCGCTCTTTAGGGTGTTCGCGCTTGAACAACATCGAGTGCAAACATAAGAAATAAACAACTGATAAACAAAAAAATTTAAAACAATATTTACTATGTCAATGCATTATTCACAAGATTGGCTTCCTAACGTATTCAACGATTTCTTTGACAACAACTATATGCCACGTGCCAACGCTACAGCTCCTTCAATCAACGTAGCCGAGGACGAAAAGAGTTATACCATTGAACTTGCTGCTCCTGGCATGACTAAGAGCGACTTCAACATCCATATCGATGACAACGGTGACTTGGTTATCAACATGGAAAAGTCTAATAAAGATGAAAAGAAGAACAAGAAGTACTTGCGCCGCGAATTTAATTACACTAAATACCAACAAACTTTGGTATTGCCTGAAGATGTAGACAAAACTAAGATTGCAGCCGAGGTTAAAGATGGTGTTCTCGAGGTTGAATTGCCTAAGATTGCTCCTTCAGAAACTAAGGTAGCTCATTCTATCGAAGTTAAATAGAAACTTTATATTGGTAGCTTAATCAGCAAACAAATTTGCTGAACAAGACCAGTAGGTTGGCTATACGACCATAAAGATGGGGTATAGCCAACCTTTTTTGTTGGTGTAAGATAACAAGTAGACGAACTCTTAGATTATGCTGAATAGTAAAGATTTTTTGCTACTTTTGTATCTTGTAATCATGGAAAAGAACGAACCAGAACATACTAACACCGCTACTTATTGCAAGAGGTTTAGCCAAGACCGTGCTACAGAATTGTTTGAGATAATTGAGAAACATCTCAGACAAAACAATCGTTATCGCAACTCTCATTACACTCAAGCACAATTGGCAGAGGAGCTTAATATTCCGCGAAGATACGTAATAGCAAGCATCTTTAAATGTACGGGGTATAAGTATAATCAATTTATTAACCTTATGAGAATGAACAGCGTAATGCGCATGATGCATGCTGCCAACTGCCAACACATGACCATTGAGGATATTGCTTTTATGGCGGGCTATGCTTCGCGGCAAGGATTTTATATTGCATTTAAACGAATGTATGGTTGCTCACCACATATTTATAGAAAAGGAATTGTGATAAACGCTGAGGAATAATCTTTATATCATAAAATTAACTAAACCATAGGGCAACACTTTGTGTAATGCATTGCTTGCACTATCTTTGCATAAAATAGGCTGCGGCTCAACAATATGAAAACAAGTTTTCTATTGCATTCACCTTGCACTATCTTTGCATAAGATAGGCTGCGGCTCAGCAATTTTATTAGAATTAAACTTTATCATTTTTATATTCTTACATTACATGAAAAAATACCTTCTATTCTTTTTGTTGTTCATCATAACAGCATCTGCCAATGCACAGTTCTCAAAGGGAACTAAGTATGTTGGTGCTTCGTTGTCGGGCATCGGATTGTCGTATAGTTCTAATCAGAAGTTCCGTATGGGAGTTGATTTATCTGCTGGTTACTTTGCTGCCGATTGTTTGTTACTACGCGGCAACGTCACCTACGACCATACCAAAGAGATTGACGATGTGAGCCTTGGTGTAGCAGCTCGCTACTACTTTGACCAATGCGGTGTGTTCCTTGGTGCAGGTGCCGACTATGTGCACTACACTCCTAATAGCAACGATGTGCAGATACCTATCGAAATTGGTTATGCCTTCTTTATCAATCGCTATATCACCATCGAGCCTTCTGTTTATTACAAAATGTCGCTCGACTCTTTCTCTGAAAAGAGCACCGTTGGCGCACGCATAGGGCTTGGTTTCTATTTTTAAAAGATATTGAGATTTATGCTTATAAGAGTAGGTGTTCAATATTAAATTAAAACACCTATTTATAAGTCTCTACACAATATTTATAACACACATTTTATTTGCTCTCTTCGCCCCCTATATGGGTGAAGAGAGCAACTTTCAATTCACTACATATATGACAGAGATTTCTACGCTTGGAGAGTTTGGACTCATACACCACCTTACCTCAGATATGAAGATGCAAAACGCCTCTACCCTTCGTGGTGTGGGCGATGATTGCGCTGTGCTTAACTATAGTTCCGATCCATCAGACAACCGCCGTGTGCTTATAACAACCGATATGCTTATGGAGGGCATACATTTCGACCTCACTTATACCCCACTCAAGCACTTGGGCTATAAAGCTGCTATGGTAAACCTCTCAGACGTTTATGCCATGAATGGCACACCGCGCCAACTGCTTGTGAGCATTGCCATGGGGCGTCGCATGAAGGTTGAACACATCGACGAACTCTATGCTGGCATACGTCTGGCTTGTGAGCGTCATGGGGTAGACATCGTTGGTGGCGACACCTCTTCGTCACTTACCGGACTCGCCATTAGCATTACCTGCATAGGCGAGGCTAATGCCGAAGACATTGTTTATCGTTCGGGAGCCAACGATACCGACCTGCTCTGTGTGAGTGGCAATTTGGGTGCAGCTTATATGGGATTGCAGTTGATGGAGCGTGAGAAACGTATTTTTGAGTCGCAAAAGGGTAACCCCGAAACGGCTGCTCAACCCGACTTTGCTGGGCGCGAATACCTTATTGAGCGCTTTTTAAAACCAGAGGCACGTCGCGACATTATCCACCGTTTACACGAGGTTGGCATCCGTCCTACAGCCATGATGGACATTAGCGATGGCCTATCTTCTGAGGCCATGCATATTTGTCACCAAAGCCACACGGGATGCCGCATCTACGAAGAGCGCATACCTATCGATTACCAAACTGCAGTTACTGCCGAGGAGTTTAACTTTAATGTTTACACGGCAGCACTCAATGGTGGCGAAGACTACGAGCTACTCTTTACGGTGCCACTTACCGACCACGAACGCATTGCGCAAATAGAGGATGTTAAGGTAATTGGGCATATTACTAAACCCGAACTTGGCACCAAACTCATTACACGCGACGGCAATGAATTCGACCTCAAAGCACAAGGTTGGAATGGCTTTGCTGAGAAAGAAGACGAAAATAAGTAGCCTTATTATTAATATAAACATGTCTTTTTTGATTAGTAAGTAGACAAAATTAACTTTGAAAAAATAAGATTTTGAGATACATAAAAAAGAGTTCATCTTTTGCCACTCTTGGCAGGTGATGAACTCTTTTTTTGTGTGAAATGAATTAGAATTAATAGTTTCGTTTTTGTGTTACTTATCAGTTTGGTTTATACCTTTTCGAGTGCTTGTGCCAAATCTGCAATAATGTCGTCGATGTGTTCAATACCGATGCTTAAGCGCACAGTTGAGGGAGTGATGTGTTGTTGTGCAAGCTCCTCGGGCGACATTTGCGAGTGAGTGGTAGTGTAAGGATGAATAACAAGACTCTTCACATCGGCCACGTTGGCAAGCAGTGAGAAAATCTTTAGGTTGTCGATAAAGCGCCAAGCTTCGTCTTTTCCACCCTTTATTTCGAAAGTAAAGATGCTACCACCACCATTTGGGAAGTACTTTTGGTAGAGTGCATGGTCGGGATGTGTTGGCAAAGAGGGGTGATTTACCTTAGCTACCTTGGGGTGATTAGCCAAGAAGTTTACTACCTTTAGTGCATTCTCTACATGGCGTTCTACACGCAATGAAAGTGTTTCAAGGCCTTGAAGCAAGATAAAGGCATTGAATGGCGAGATGGTTGCACCCGTGTCACGCAACACAACGGCACGTATGCGAGTAACAAATGCTGCCTTACCTGCTACGTCAGCAAACACAGCTCCGTGGTATGAGGGGTCGGGTTTTGCCAATGTGGGATACTTGTCGGCATTTGCCTTCCAATCGAATGTTCCGCCATCAACAATCACACCGCCAAGGCTCGAACCATGTCCACCAATAAACTTAGTGGCAGAGTGTACAACAATGTCGGCACCATGCTCAATAGGGCGAATAAGGTATGGAGTACCAAAGGTATTGTCTACGATAAAGGGTATGTTATGGCGATGTGCCACCTCTGCAACGGCTTCGAGGTTAGTTACATCCGAGTTGGGGTTGCCAAAGGTTTCGGCATATACCACCTTGGTATTGGGCTGAATGGCTGCTTCGAGTGCATCAACATCATTCACTTTTACAATGGTGTTGGTAACACCCTGTGTGGCAAGCGTGTGGGTAATCAAGTTAAATGAGCCACCATATAGGTTGTCGGCAGCTACTATGTGGTCGCCACAACCCACAATGTTTTGCAAGGCATAAGTAACTGCTGCTGCACCACTTGCCACTGCTAAACCAGCCACACCACCTTCGAGGGCTGCCACGCGGTCTTCAAACACGCCTTGTGTTGAGTTGGTCAAACGGCCGTAAATGTTGCCTGCATCGCGCAAATCAAAGCGGTCGGCTGCATGTTGTGAATTGCGGAATACGTATGAAGTGGTTTGGTAGATAGGCACCGCACGCGCATCGGTTGCGGGGTCGGGTTGCTCTTGTCCTACGTGTACCTGAAGTGTCTCAAAATGGTATTTCTTATTGTCTGCCATAGTCTTTATAGTTTTTTGTTTTGTTGTTTGATTTCGGTTGCAAAGTTACAAACTACGGAATATTTCACCAATACTTTTTAAAAACTAAGAAAATAATTCTATTTTTGTATACGTAAGTAGAAAATTAATTCACCATGGACCATCAAACAACACTTTCAACAGAAAAATATTCTATCGATGCCACCGACATCAAAATTCTTCAAGAGCTTCAGCACAATGCTCGTCTCACCACCAAGGAGTTAGCAGTCAGGGTAAACCTTAGTTCTACCCCCGTGTTTGAGCGTGTTAAGAGGCTTGAACGTGAGGGCATTATACGCCAATACATTGCTGTGCTCAATGCCGAAAAGCTCAACCAAGGCTTTGTGGTGTTCTGCTCTATCAAGATGAGCAAAATTGGTCACGACATTGCTGCAGAGGTGGCACGCACCATTGCCTCTGTGCCCGAAGTTACTGAGTGTTACAACATTTCGGGTCACAACGATTATCTTTTAAAAATACATGCCCCCAACATGAAGTACTACCAAGAGTTTGTACTCAATGTGCTTGGCACCATTCCTCACCTTGGCTCGCTCGAAAGTTCGTTTGTGATGGACGAGATTAAACACGACTACGGGATTAGTCTGTAAGTAGGCAAAAACTACTTATAAGTAGGTATCCAAAATTATTTTTATAAGTAAGTGTACAAAATTTAATTATAAAAATAAGTATGAACACCTATTTAACAATTGTCAAATACGCATATATATTAAATATAAGTAGTATTTTTGTCTGCACAATAAGCTACAACACCATACACATTATAATATATAGCAACATTATGAAAAAGAGAACCCTACTTGTGCCAACAGCCCTTTGCTTGGCATTTACCCTACCTATACAAGGACATAAAACCAACCATGTCGTTGCTCCCGACACCCCCGATACATTGGCTACCGATACCTTTGTTTCTGATAGCATTGACGACAATTATACCGAAGATGATGATTGGGCTACTGGCGACGATGACAACGCTGCTGTCGACACTTTGGCGGCTGATTCGGTAGAGGACGCAAGCGAATTTTGCACCTTCGACGACAACCTGCTACCCAACTACGACACCGAAAATGCCGATTATAGCCAACTAAACAAAAAGGACTCCAACGCCAGTGTTACATTCTCTGCCACGCTCTTTAAACCAAGCAAAGAGAAGTATGGCGAACTAAAAGTGAACGGAGGCTACAACCTTATGGCAAGCCACATACTCGCTGCCACACTCGATTCGGCTGCCGCTGCCAAATGGAAGGTTGAACCCCTCGACAAGATGTTTGAAAACAAATGGAAGGCCGTTAAAACACAATATAATACCGACATGGCAGAGATGGCTAAGTTTGCCGAAGGTGGCGAAATGCCCTCAGTAAGCTACTCATTCCACACCACTATCACCCCTGCATGGCAGTGGGCCGACAAGCATCTTACCACTTATGGCATTGAAGACGAAACCTACTTGGGCGGTGCCCACGGCATGCTCTACCAATATTGCCTCACGCTTAATGAACAAACTGATAGCCTTATGGGGCTAACCGACATCTTTAAAGAAGAGGCGCTACCCGAGGTGTTTAAATTAGTAGGAGAAAAGCTCAAAACAGGTCCTCAAGCCGCCAACGACGAAGACACCTGGCCCTCAGTGGCTGAGGTTGTGCCCGCTCCCAATGCCAATGACTACTCTGTGCTTTCGGGACAAATGCAATTATACAAAGGCAAGTGGTATCCGCGTCCTGCCCTCACAGAGTGTGGCGTAGTGTTTACCTATCCGCCTTACGTTAAAAACTGCTATGCCGCAGGCACTATCAACATCTTGCTCAACTATAGCGAGGTGAAAGATTGGCTTAAATAATTCATACATTCGCATACTGCTGTATCAAGCAAACGTTGCTACTGGTGCAACTATGCGTATATAGTTGGCGTATCACGGCCGTGATACGTGCGTATCATGGGCGTGATACGCCAACTGCTTTCGTATGCTTAGACAGAAGCATGCACTGTTTGCGCTACAAAAGCACTGATTATCAGCATTAATCGCGCTATCCGTAGACACTAAGCAATTTATCCCTTTGATACACACATCTACAACATATAGCTCACATAGCTTATGAAACACACCATTGCCACCATGATATTTGCTACTGCAACATCGCTTGGCGCACAAGCGCAAAGCACCGACACATTTAAATATACCGACGAGCAGTTTGCCGACATACAAATGCTTCGCTACAAGGTTGAAGGATTTGACAAACTCACGTTAAAACAAAAAACCTTTATTTACTATCTGCAAGAGGCGGCACTCGAAGGGCGCGACATTCTGTTCGACCAAAACGGGCGTTACAATCTGCGCATACGCCGCATGCTCGAGGCGGTTTACACCCACTACACGGGCAATAAGAAGAGCAACTTTTACGAGGGCTTATCCACTTACCTAAAGCGCGTGTGGTTTTCATCGGGCATTCACCACCACTATGGTTGCGAAAAGTTTCAGCCCACGTTTAGTGCTGATGAGTTTAGAACGGCACTTAAGGCGGTGCCACAAAGTGAGTTACCATTGGCCAAGGGGCAGAGTATCGACCAATTGTGCGACGAGGTGTTCCCCGTTATGTTCGACTCAAAGGTGATGCCTATGCGTGTAAACCAAGCCGATGGTGCCGACCTTATTAAAACCTCGGCTTGCAACTACTATGCACCGGGCATTACACAAGCTGAGGCCGAGGAGTTTTATGCACAACGCAAGCCCACTGCCGACCCCGAACCCGTGATGATGGGCATGAATAGCCGTCTTGAGCGCAACGAATATGGCCGTCTTACTGAGCGCGTATGGCGCGTAGGGGGCATGTACTCGCCCGCAATTGAGTGCATTGTTAGCAACTTGCTAAAGGCACGCCCTTATGCCGACACCGAGGCACAACAAAAGGTTATCGACCTGTTGGTTGAGGTGTATCGCACGGGCGACCTCCGCACCTTCGATGACTACTCTATTCATTGGCTCAAAGACACCGAGAGCCTTGTAGACTTTACTAACTACTTTACCGAGTCGTATGGCGACCCCTTGGGCATGAAGGCTTCGTGGGAGGCTATCGTAAACTTTAAAGACCTTGCTGCCACCAAACGCACCGAAAAACTCTCTGCCAATGCGCAATGGTTTGAAGACCACTCACCCGTAGCCCCCGAGTTTAAAAAATCGGAGGTGAAAGGCATTTCGGCCAAGGTTATCACTGCTGCCATTCTTGGTGGCGACCTTTATCCATCTACCGCCATCGGCATTAATCTGCCCAACTCCGATTGGGTTCGTCGCGAATACGGCTCTAAGAGCGTTACGATAGGCAACCTTACCGATGCCTACAACAAGGCTTCGCATGGTAGCGGCATGGACAAGGAGTTTGTGATAGACGATGCTACCCGCCAACTCATTGCTCAATATGGCGATGCTTGCGACGACCTTCACACCGACCTTCACGAATGTCTTGGCCATGGTAGCGGACGCCTTTTGCCAACCACCGACCCCGACTCGCTCAAAGCCTATGGCTCTACCATCGAGGAGGCACGTGCCGACCTCTTTGGACTTTACTACATTGCCGATCAAAAACTCGTAGACCTGGGACTTACACCTAACCTCGAGGCTTATAAAAGTCAGTACTACACCTACATGATGAATGGTCTGATCACACAACTTGTACGCATCAAGCTGGGCAACAACATCGAGGAGGCACACATGCGCAATCGTGCCCTCATTGCTCGCTGGGCATACGAAAAGGGAAAGGACCACAAGGTGGTTGAACTAATCAAACATAAGGGCAAAACCTACGTACGCATCAACGACTATGCTGCCTTGCGCCAACTCTTTGGCCGACTACTTGCTGAGATACAACGCATCAAGAGCGAGGGCGACTTTGAGGGTGCACGCCGATTGGTTGAGGGCTATGGCGTAAAGGTAGACCCCTCACTACACAAAGAGGTGCTCGACCGCTACGCTAAACTTAACCTATCGCCCTACAAGGGATTTATCAACCCCGTTTACCATGCAGTGCGCGATGCCGAGGGCAACATCACCGATGTTACTATCGACTATAGCGAGCCTTACGACCAACAAATGCTCCGCTATAGCCGCGACTACGCAACACTACCCTACATTAATAAATAGTATTTACACACACATCTAACACATACACAATGAAACATCCTCTTCTCGGAGCAACCCTGCTCATGGCTCTATTGGGCACTGGCTCGGCTTCTGCTCAAATTAAATTGGTTAATCCTGTACCACAAAAGGTTAGCACCACTGGCGAACTGAAAGCAGCTCCTGCCTCATGGCGTCTCGTAAGCGACAAAGGTCGCTCATCGAGCATTGCAGCCAAAGCGCTCTGCGGTAGTAGCATAGTAAAGCAATTACCCAATGCCAAATACACTGTTACCATCGGCGTTAAAGGCGACAAGGCGGTAAAAAAAGTTGAAAAATTCATTCCTAACAACCCCGAGGGCTACTATCTTAACATCACCGATAAGGGAACTACCATTGCTGCCAACACCAACGAGGGACTATTTTATGGTGTGCAAACGCTCCTTGCCTCGGTAGCTGAGGGCAAACTGGAGTGTTGCACCATTACCGACTGGCCCGACGTTGATTTTCGTGGTACTGTTGAAGGTTTTTACGGCACACCATGGAGCCACAAAGCGCGTTTGAGCCAAATAGAATTTTATGGTCGTAACAAAATGAACGTGTATATCTATGGCCCTAAAGATGACCCCTACCACCGCGACCACTGGCGCACTCCCTACCCTGCTGAAGAGGCCAAGCGCATTAAAGAACTCAATGAATGTGCTAAACAAAACGGTGTGAACTTCTGTTGGGCCATACACCCAGGTGTTGACATTAAATGGACCGACGAGGACCGCGACGCCTTGATTAAGAAGTTCCAAAACATGTACGACTTAGGCATACGCTCGTTTGCCGTGTTCTTCGACGACATTTGGGGCGAAGGCACTCGCGCCGACAAACAGGCGGCACTGCTCAACTATATCGACGATAACTTTGTTAAAACTCACAAGGGTGTACAACCTCTTGTAATGTGCCCCACCGAATATAACCGTGCATGGGCCAACGACCAAAAGGGATATCTACGCACACTTGGCTCTAAGATGAATAAGAGCATTCACATTATGTGGACGGGCAACTCTGTTGTTCATTGCATCGACAAAGAGAGCATGGGGTGGATAAACCAACGCATCGATCGCAAAGCTTACATCTGGTGGAACTTCCCCGTATCCGACTTTGTACGCGACCACATTTTGCTCGGTCCTGCCTACGGCAATGGTCTTGATATTGCAGGCGATATGTCGGGCTTTGTTTCTAACCCCATGGAGCATGCCGAAGCTTCTAAAATTTCGCTCTACGGCATTGCTGACTACACATGGAACATGAAGGCTTACGACTACAAAACTGATTGGGAAAAGGGTTTGAAAGCCGTATTGCCCAACAACTACACAGCTCTACGCACCTTTGCTCTTTATAACAAAGACCTCGGAGCTAACGGACACGGCTTCCGCCGCGAAGAGGGCGATGAACTAAAAGACATAGCTACCTCGGCACTCAAGGGCGACTCACAAAGCATCACTCAACTCCTTGGCAAATGCTACGAACTTAAAGTAGCTGCCGATGTATTGCTTGCCGACAAGTCGAACCCCGAACTCGTTCGCGAGTTGCGCCCATGGTTGCTTCAAGCTAAAAACGTGGCAGACTATGGTACGGCTGTTTGCACCATGGCTATGTTGCAGCAAACAGGTCAAACTGCAGACAATGGCACATTGAGTTTCATTAACCTCTACCAACAGGCACGCTCTATTCAAGAGCAGATGTATGCGCTCGAAAACTCTGATGTGCGTCATGCACTACAGCCGGGCATAAAGGTGGCAACCAAAGTGATGCTGCCAACACTCAACCAACTCTTTACGCAAACCGTTGATGCCTACAACAAGGCCAACAATGCACAGCTCATCAACTCTGCCGAATACAATCCTTACAAGATTGAGAGCACTGTGCCTCAACTCGCTTTGCTTCCCATCACAGTACGCGGCAACGAGGTGAGCGTAGCCCCATCGCTCGAGGTTATCAAATGGGACAAAAACGCCGCATTCACCATTGAGAGCGATCAAGCCATCACCTTTGCAGGCATGGAGTTCAATCTTGGCATCCCCGATGTAGCCAAGAACTTTAAACTCGAACTTTTACAACCTAACGGCACATGGAAACAAGTGAGTCTGCTCCACTACAAGGCCGACGACCCTGTTATCCACACTGGCAACGAACTCGGCGGTATGCAAGCCTCTAAGCTCCGCATCACCAACATCAGCGGTAAGGAGTTGCAAGTTTACTTCAAGAACTTTAAGTTTATCAAGCGATAAACTGTCCCCCACTTTTTGCACTATCTAATAAGGCAAAGCCATGCCCCAAAGCA
>CAKQOG010000045.1 GCA_934255485.1 uncultured Prevotellamassilia sp.
ATCAACTTGGGCGCTTGTAAATGGCTAAAATTTACAAGCGCTTACAAGGTTTTACATGCGGTTTTTACTTGCAATAGGGGATGAACACATAACGTAAGTGCCTGATTATCTGGATTTATTGTTATACAGTGAGAGCTTGTAAGGAATAGAAAAATCCGTAAGGTTTCCGTGTGCACAACTATCATAGACAAAGACATCGTATGGTATGGCGCTGTAAATGCTCTTGGCTATGCAACAGAAGAGGACAATGTGATAAAAAATGATGGACGTGATTGGAGGCATTTTGAAATGCCAAATTGTCACTTCCTACTGGTGAAATGGGTTTGCATAAGTCAAAGCATTCAAAAATCATCAAATTCTTTCCAATATTTGCAAAACTGGAAAGAATTTGATACAATGATTGCCCATAAGATATATCATTGGGATAGCAAAGAGTCTAACCCTTCTCCTCTAATATAAGCCCTTTTCACTTTGTTTAATGCGATCTCTGTTATAATATTTTTTTTCAGCAAACCAATGATGTCGTTTTTTGCAGTGGTTGGGCTAATTCCAAATTTCACCTGCAGATCTTTTATCGTTATTAATGCTGTAGAATCATCCGCATATAATTTAATAATTTGTGCTTGACGTTCATTGAAATCACCCATGCGCAAATATATATTTGCTGCTTTTTTTTCGTTTTGTTTTCTCTTGATATAATCTTGTAATTGCTTAAAAGATTGTTCCAACACTCTTAGATTGTACGAAACAAAGTAACCAATATCCATGTCATCAGCCTCTGTGTATAAGAACGCTTTTTCATAGGATTTTTTTGATTTGGCAATAACTCTTGAGATGGAGAGGTATTCTGTCAACCAGTATCCTTGTCTTAACATGTACCAATAAAACATAGCTCTAGCAGTACGTCCATTACCATCAGAAAAAGGATGAACATAGGATATCATGAAATGGATGGTTATTCCACGAATGATAGGATGAATAAATTGTTTGCTATTTCTTTCATTAAAAAACTCACAGAGATCATCTACAAACTGAGGAATTTCCGTATAGGAAGGCGGAGTATGGACAATTTCATGCGTAATACCATTCTCTACCACAACGTCATTATTATTCCTAAAACGTCCTGCGTCATCAGGATTCTGCATGGTTTTCTCTGTCATTAGACGATGTATCTGCAATAACAACTCTTCGGACAAAGGTTCATCTTTATGGCCAACAATAAATTGAATTGTTTGATAGTTATTATGAATCATTTGTTGGGATTTGTCTCTCGGAGTCATTTTCTTCTTAAGCATTTCTTTGGCGACCTTTCTTGTTGTTGCGGCTCCTTCCATTTGACTGGAATATATGGCTTCTTCCATTAATGAGCTAACAAGATATTGTTCCTTATTTTTGGAATCAATAGTTGAGTCTGCTCCCCAACTTCCTCCCCAAAACATGTCAAATTCATGACACATTCTCTGCATCACATTTGTCAAACTCAAATTCACTCCGTATTTCCCCCATACTTTCACCATACTTTTTAGTCTGGAGGCTTTGACAAAGGTCCACAGTCGCGTAGGTGTATATCCGGCAGGGCACTTTTTGTATTTTACAGTATCCCAATAATCGTAGGAATTATTGATTTTTTCCACAATCTCTTCGATTTGTATATTTGGAGGAGATGTTATAGCTTTAAATAAATCTTCCTTATTTATTTCTGGAGTTCTTTCAATTACCATACTATTGATTTTTTGCGCAAAGCTATCAAATACTTTCCAGTTTTGCAAACATTGGAAAGAATTTGGTAATTTCCCGTTGGCAATTTTAACATTTTAGCCTATGTTTCGCAATTTTCAAGGAGTACATTTGTTGTATTGGAGTCCATAAAATGAGTTGAACACAAAATTAGTTCCCAAAGAATATTGTATCTACTGAGCCAAATAAACCATTGATAGGTTTCGCGGACAGCACTCCCATTAGAGTATGCAGGAACCAGAGAATACATATCCACTAAGGGTCTGGTGCTATTGTGCAATATTTTCTGCGTAAACAATGCGTAAACAGACTATTTCAGTTAGGGGTATTTTTTGAGATTCAAAGAAGATGATAATTTTGTAAAGCACTGATAATCAGGAGTGATTACAAATAACAAAATCTCATGGAATATCACTTTGCTAGTCTCATAATCTAGAGGTCCTAGGTTCAAGCCCTAGCTGGTCCACATTGAAAATGAAGCAGTTACGAAAGTCGTAACTGCTTTTTTCATGTAATGTCGCAAACCAACTGTTTGAATTGGATATATTTAGCCGTCCCTTAAAATCAACAATATAATTTGATATTGCTGACTTAAAGAGACAACTAAGTATGAACTAATTTAACTCCACTAGCAGATTTGTACACTATAAAAATAGAGCCTACGTCTCCTAATGAGAGGACATAGGCTCTATTCACAGATTATAAATATTGCTATGGTTGTTGCTTAATATTTCTCTTATTGCAGAGAAGCAATCTTTTCATTTTAGTAAGACATAGACATATCTTCTGGTATAACGATATAAAAATCGGCAAGTCCTACATAGTCTGAATCGAGATTTTTTATATCGGCTTGACGCACAGAACGCACAACACAAGTGGTTGTTCCAGGGCGGTACTGCAGCAGATAAGGAATGATGCCATTACGTGCATCTGAGTGGTATGCTCCATTGAAATGAATAAGATGGCCACCACGTTGTTTAAGCGTTTGCGTAATATGCCATGCCATTGTAGCATCTTTGATGGCTTGCGCCTGCGACATAAAATCGGCATTTGCATTTTCAGCTTTTCCGCTCATCAACTTCATCATTTCAAATCCGGCCTTTGCCTCTTCATTTTTCACATACTTAATAGGCAATGGGGGTAGATAACTCTTTGCCTCCGCCGATAATGAGTCGAGGAAAGGCAAACCATGATCTTTGACTACACTTGCATAACGTCGCGGTACATTTGTAGCTATCACAGGCAAATGATTTGCTTTGGCATAATAAACTAAAGGTTCGTAATCTGTTGAATAATTGTCCCAAAGGCGACATTCAGCCTCAAACTTGTCAGAGCCAATAATGCCTTGCAAATATTCGTTGAGAATGAGTTGATTGTCAGCTTCGAGCATTTCCATTCCAACAGCAAGAGGTTGATGTTGTTGTGTGTCTGCTTGCGCTACAGACTCAAGCATCTTCAATTCCATCCAGTGAGTAATTGCACAATTGTGGATTTCACCCACAAAGGATACATCAGCCTTAGCCATAGTAGCTATCATTTTGTCGTAGGCAATAGCATTGCCCTTTGCATCGAACAGCCTGTATACCTCTGGCTGCGATTGGGCTTGCACTTCGCAAAACGTTGCAACAAGCAGTATTAGCGAAGATAAAAAGTGTTTGATATTCATCATTAATGAATTTATTCTTTAGTCAAAAGTATTGTATTTTCAAGTTTTATATATTGCTGAAAAGCTTTTCTAATGTCGTTAGGAGTGATGCTTTGCAATATTTCATCATAATGGTCAAAATCTGCAATGCTCTCGCCATTGCGTACGAGCGAGGTAAGCGTAGACTTCCATTCAGCAGCAGCATCATCTGAGAGCATCTTGCGTTTGTTTACCTGGAAGGCACGTTTCATCTTGTTTAATTCTCCACTATCCACTACATTTTGCTGCAACTGCGTCACAACCTTGCGAAGTGCCGAAAGCGCTATTTCACGATTTTCTTTCTTTACTGCCACTGTTAGCCAAAAGTAATAAACCTGCTGCGGGCGACCAGTATAATAAAGGTCTGCGTAGGGCGAATAAACAATGTTCATCTGCTTACGCAATATGCTCAACATACGGTCTTGCAAAAGGTCGCGCATCAGTTTAAAAGTCAGCGTGTTCTTTAGTGAAGGTGAATAATTGCCTGCATACACAACATTGAGTACCGATTGCGTCTCTATACTATTTTCAAAACGCTTCTCAAAAGGATGCAATTCAATGCTATATGCATGGTCAGAACATTGCAAGGTATCGGCGGCTACAGGATGCAAGCATGCAAACGTATTGATGGCTTTCTTCACTACATCGTCTGTAAAGTTACCAGTCAAAACGATAATCGTTTGTCGCGGGTTGCTAAAAAGGCGAGTATAATAGGTTGTAAGCGAGTCAAGATTTACCTTCTCTGCCACATTTTGAGGAATTTCTGTATAGCCATAAACACCTCCATTGCCTACTATTGAGTCGAGCGTACGCGATAGCATGCGATCGGGATCACGTTCGAGCATACGCTCAAGATAGCTTTTCTTACCATAAGTAGCAAGTTCCTCCTTGCGCGACTCTTGGAAGCCTTTGTAGTCACGACCAGGAGCTGTAAGTTTCTCATATACCAAATTGAAAAGTTCCTGCGCATGAACTGTGGGCGAAGATGCAAGTAACTGATGCCAATAGCTATCAATACCTATGCTCATTGAAAGGTTATGATCAACCATTAGCATCTGCAAAGTATCGGCCGAAACATGAGCCAAGCCCCCCATGTCTACATAGCTTGCAGCATCCTTTAAAAGCGGATATTGTTGTTGCGATAGATCAGATAGTCCACCACGCGAAAGTAATGAAAGATGCACCGTTGAGTCTTGCTCGTAAGTACGCCTACACAGCAAGGTTAATCCATTAGGCAACGTATATTCCGTAGCTGATAAATCCTCATAGTGCTGCACGCGCAAGGGGGACACGTCGGCATGTTGTGTTGCAATACACAAAGGGGAAGAGAATGAATGAGCAAGATCGTCTTTTTCTTGTTGCTTAGGCTTGTAGATGTAAGGGGCAGCAGGTTGCTTCAGAGCTTGCTTCCACAGACTACGTATGGTGGTAGACGCAAGCGTGTCAGTATCATTTGCCGTTACCTTATTAGCAACCAAGAGCGTGTTGTTGCCATTATTAAGCAAAACTTTCATAAGCTTTTGCAATTGGCTACTTGTGGTTTGCATAATGCCTTTCCGCACAAGTTCCACGTCGTTAGAAGTATGTATATAGCGATCTCCACTAATAACATAATCAACAAAATCGTCTACCCATTTTGTAGATAGGCAAAGCATAGTGTCTGGCTTTAACGACAGCATAGCCAACTGTTTGTAATGATTAAGTTCAGCATCAGAGAACCCTCTCTTCACCACATTCTGGCATTCAGAGAGTGCACGCTGCAAACCGCCTAAAACGCTATCTCGCTTTGCTCCACTTATAGCAAACACCCAATGGTTTGTGTTTGCAAGATACCATGCATCAGATACATCGCATTTGATGCCGCATGCAGCAAAACGAGCATTCAACGCACGCACCAACATGCGGTTGCGTTCTTTATCGATTGCCGAAGCTATGGTCTTGCCCACAATAGTGGGGTGAGGAATGATAAGTTCCAAACGTTGTGTTGTAGCATTCTCATCAATCTGCGTCTGTATGGTGATGCCTTTATTATATGTCAGAGGGTGAGAAGCAAGCACCGAATGACTTTTTTTAGTTACACCATCAAAGGCCCTTTTGATGCGTGCTTCTATATCGGTAGCCTCAACATTACCAACAATAACAAGTGTGGCATAACGTGGCAAATACCACCGATTATAAAAGTCAATTAACTGCGAACGGCCGATACTTTTAATGTCTGCTTCAGTGCCTAAAGGCATATGCTGAGGGTATACCCCCGTACCTATTTTGAGATTATAAAAATCATCGCCCGTAGTATAACCTCTCAATTCTTCAAGTATAACACCGCGTTCACTATTTATTGCCTCTGGCTCAAACGATATGCCATCTAACACATCACGCACAGCAAGCAAAGTGCTATCCATCAAATTTGCAGAGATGGGAGTAGGCAAAGTGAGCCAATATATGGTGCGATCAAAACCTGTAAAAGCATTAATGTCACGACCATATTTCATGCCCATGCGTTCAAAGAAATCAACCCATCGATCCTTAGGAAAATGTTTTGTACCTGCAAAGGACATGTGCTCAAGGAAGTGCGCTCCACCATGCTGATTGGCCTGCTCTTGCAACGAGCCAACACGCATAACTAAGCGTAGCTCTATGTCATGACGAGGCAATTTGTTGGGCAAAACTATATAGTGCATCCCGTTTGAAAGAGTGCCCTCTATGGTATGGGGTGGATGTGATAACAGCTGCGATTGGGCAATACACTTAGGCACAAGTCCCGACGACAACAGCAGTACGAGCGAAACAATGACTAAAATAAATTGCTTCATTATTGTTTGATTATACTTTTCTATGAATAATATAAGGAAAGGAGCTATGCATATTTCCGATAAGACACAATCTGTTGGAACAAAGTTATAACCCCTTGATAGTATTTTTAGATATATAAAAAACAGGCAGACAAATACAGAAATACTCATACATCTTGTATTTTGACTACCTGTTTTGAAAATGTTTAGGCCGTTAAGCCTTAACATTTAGAATGCATATACCACACTGATACGTTCGTAGCCACTAGCAACAGAAAAGTCCCAAGGGAAAGTAAAAGACATCTTGCCCGTTGCAAAATCAATTGCGCCTTGTGGTGTTACATAATTCACAGGATTGTCCCACGCATCTTCACTAATAGTAGAGTTAAAGAGATAGGCATCAGGGTTGAGCGAACCACCCATATCAATGATATCGCTAAGCGATACCATGCTCTTGTTGCCTTCGCCTTCGTCTACCTCTACTTCTTTGCCCTCATCGGCAAGAGCCTTTAGACGGTCCCAAGCGGTGAAACCAAATTTAAAGGGAACCACTGTGATATCTTCGTCGTAAGCATTAGCACGAGTCCCAACAAAGTGCAAGCTCATATCAGAAGGGTCTATAACAATGCTATCAAGTTCGCATGAGAAAGTCTCTTTGCTATAGTCATAACCACTAGCTGCAACTGCTGCTACACCATAAGGACTTTGCATAAAGTATTCATTATCATCTACAGTTTGCTTGCGAAACATCTCATACAAGTAGTCGTGCATTCCCATAGGGTTGCTCGTCATTTTGAGTATAGGGGTATCGGCAGTAGCATAATCACTGAGCGTAATGATAGTTTGTCCTTTAAGAGTACGCGTTTCATTATTGTCGTTATAGAGTGCTTTATCATCATCGTTATATGTGATTATAGTCTGCACTTCGTGTTTACCAATAATGCGCATAAGGTCTATGCCATACTTTTCTTTATACCCTTCAATAAGTTGCAATTGTGCATCTGTAAGCGTGGGCATGCTTGCAGCTGGAGTAAAAGTAACCTGCAAAGGCTCTCCCGATACCTGCATATTAGCATCCGAGAATGTTGCTTTAAGTGTAAGCACCTTACCCGAAACAAGCGATGACTTATTGTTCGATAAAATCTTAAACGAAGCCTCTTTCTGCCCTGCAGCAATGTTAAGAACTGAAGGAGACACTTGTGCTATATCGCCTTCATTGTTTTCGAGCGAAAGCGTAATGGTCTGCGCTGTTGCAGGTGCTTTAGCCAACAGTACATTCACGGTTATACCATCCATGTCATCTTCGGCAATCGAAGCTTTGTCGGCTGTAAATTGCACATAATTAGTCATTTCGCCATCACCATTATTGTCGCTACTACATGCCACAAACGTGGTTGCCACAATAGCAAGCAACGAATAAACAAATGATGAAATCAAAAGCGATAGTTTCTGCTTTCTCATAGTTTTCTTGTTTTTTATTGTTTTATTATGTTTCTTCTTTCACATGGTAAAAATACCACTTTCACACCATTTATAGGTAAGCAATATGCATGAAAAGTATGTATTTGCCAACTTATTAGCTACTACCATCCTTGATTTTGCTGCACCTTGTCGTTATACTTATATTCTGACATTGGCAAGGGCAAAGTCCAACGATAGTCTGTGGGAGCAATCATCGATGAGGTGGCTATGCCCCATGTAGTAAACCTTGGCATGGACTGATGCGTACGCTTAAGCATGAACCAATTGCACCCTTCGCCCACATATTCTTTTGCCTTCTCATGCAATATTGCAGAGATTAAATCGTCGCCTTCAAGCGATGGTGATAATTCGTCAGCTCCTACAAGCTTCAAGTAATGGTTCATTCGCGATAGTGCTTTTTCTGTATTTCCTAAGCGTGCATAAGCCTCTGCTGCCATATAATAAGCCCCTGCATAGCGCATGCGGTTGATATAAGCTGGCTGTAGGCCTTGCTTATTCATCATGTTATATTTACCCATCAAACGACGGTCAATTCCCTTCATCTGCATGGTGTAAACAGAGCTTTGAGCACGACAGTCTGTTGTAGAAAATACTATTTGTGGGTTTAGTGCATAGTAGTCGCCTTCTTTCTCATCGTATTGAATAGACGTATAGAAATTTCTTTTAGTATTGAAAGCAAAAATACGCCCATCAAAACTATCGTTCTTCCACAAACGCTGGTAAGCAGTGGGTCCCAACATATCATCTTGGCATACATCAATCAGCGAGTCTGCATAAAGCGCGGTTGCTTCATAATCGCCCTTATAAAGATTTACTTCAGCTAACAGATATTGCACAGCATAGCGCGATAGCCATCCATTAGCACTTGGATAATTGTCTACTGTTAAGGCTTGAGTAAGTAACTTTTCAATATAAGCCACCGTCTCTTGTTTGCTGCTCCGCTTGTTCACTTCAAAGCCAAATTCGTTCTTAATAACCACTCCATCAGCAGAACTATTATCATCGTAGCGCGTAGCAAACAGACGTAGCAAATCGAAATAACACATAGCCTTAAGTGTTTTTACCTCAGCTAATATGGCATTTTTCTTCTTTACATCATCAGGAGTTGTTGCTGCAATTAGGTTTTGACGATCGAGCAACACATCACAGTTCGAAATGCAGGTATAGTAGTCTTGCCACATGCCAGTAGCAAGAGTTGTAAGGTCTTTATTACTCCAGTTGTAAACATTCAACTCATTAACATCCTTGCCTGCTAACGATGTAGGACAAAAGTCGTTGCCCATGACCGAAAGATCATAATCGTAGTGTGGAAAACTAATATAGCACGATGCTAATAAAGCACGTGCACTGCTCACATCCTTTACCGCATCAGGGTCGGAATATTGATCGGGAGGTGGCACATTGAGCGAGCAAGATGCTGTTATCACACTCACAAGTAGCATTGATACAAGCATCCCTAAATAATGATAAATGCTACACAAGAACATTCTCGTGGGTGAAACATGGGGCACAGTTGATGCTTGTCTACCCTGGTTTTTTACAGACTTAGAAACTTGCATTGTCATTTAGAAAGTCAAGTTAAGATTAATTGTATAAACAGGTTGTGTGGTACCTGCAAGTGTTCCGCTTTCTGGGTCACTCTCTTTATACGAACTCCACGTAAACAAGTTAGACGCTTGTAAGCCTATGTTTGCATGTTTCACAAAAGGTAGGTGACGGCTTAGGAAACTATCTGAGAAGCGATAGCGCATCGACAACATAGAAAGGCGCAAATAGTTGCTCTTGCCCACCGTACGTGAGTTTGCATAGAGCGCTATATTGTCTTCGGCTGTACTCGAAGTATAGAACGGAGTCCAATACTGTTTATTCTCATCGCCTTGTTTAAACCACATCTTTTGTGTTTGCCCTGCAACAGCATTTTTTATTACGTCGTCTTTGTCGCGTACATAACTATAGTTAAAGCGTTGCACACCACCATAAACATAATAAAAGTCCATATCAAAGTCGAACGACTTATACGACAAACTCACGTTGAAGGCCCCATTATAAGGAGGTGTAAGGTGACCTAAAGCCACGACATCATCCTTCGTTAGCTTTTCTGTAGCTTGTTTTTCGCTACCATTTGGTAACTTAAAAACGGGATAACCTGTAAGCGGATTAATACCCAATGATACTGGTCCATAGAGCATATCGTATGACTTGCCAACCTCATAATCGGGCACAAGTGCATCGGTTGATGTATAGATGCGATCGGCATAATAGAGGTCGAGCACCTTATTGTTATTATAAGCCCAATTAGCACCAATGCTGAAACGGCAATTGCGAGTATCTACGAGTTTTGCACTCAACCCAATTTCTACACCATTGTTCTGAAGCACACCAATGTTGCGCTTCAAGGTTGTATAACCCACTGACGATGGGATAGGAACATCAAGCAATGCTTGTTCGGTGCGACGATTATAATAGTTTACATCTATCGTTATGCGGTGAAAAAGATCGAGCGTCATGCCTACATCAACCGATTTGTTCTGCTCTGGTTTGAGGTCTTTATTATAAAGCGAAATGATACCAAGCGGACGCTGGTTTTCATAAGAGTCGGTGGTATATGAGAACGTACCTGTAGTAGACGATACCGACACGCCATTCAAATTCGCAGTAACACCATACGATGCCTTAAAATTGAGTCGTGTAATAACCTTATTGTCTTTCAAAAAGTCGTATCGGCTAGGAGTCCATCCCAAGCCCACAGCCCACGCACTATTCCATCGTTTGTCTTTAGGCAATACCGACGAGGCATCAGCTTTATACGTAGCATAAAGGTCGTAAGTAGACAATAAGCTATAGCCCAACACTCCACCAACACCCATTTGCCTACTATGGTCACGAGGCGCACTCATCTTTACTTGGCGCGTTCCGGTGAGCGACTGATTGATGGCTGCAGCCGAATTAATCGTGCCAACACCATATCCCGTAGTAGAAAGTCCATCGCTATTCGTGTCGTAATAGTCCATATTCACACTAAGCGTAAGGTCGTGTATCTCACGAAACGTGTGCGTGTACGTAGCACGCAAGTTGGCCGATATATTAGTAGTAGTGTTTTTTTGTTTTGCATAAATACCTCTTGCCTCTTCAGCCACACCACTATGTGTTTCACTATAAGCAGTAGAGGGTGTAAATTGGTGTCCCTCATCGAGCAAGAAGTCTATACCAGCCACTGCTGCAATGTCAAGTCCTGGCAATGGTGTAAGTGTGATATTGCCATTCACTCCCACTTCGTTGGCATTACTTTCGCTTTGATATTGGTTAAGGAGGTCGTTGTAGGTTTGTCCACTATACGACCATAGTTTACCCGATTTCTGCTCATAAGGATTAAGTTCGTAAATGAGCGAAGATGGGTCGTGGGTTGAGCCACAAGGTGTTTTGGTCTTAGAATATGCTCCCGTCACGCCCAACATGGCATAGCCCCATCGTCCAAGTTTTTGGTCTACATTAAGACGTGCGCTCATTCTCCGTTTATTGTTGCCTGGCAAGCGTCCCCCTTGATAAGAATAATTAGCTGATACAAAATAAGTGGTTTGCTCGTTACCCCCTCTCAAACTGATGTTGTGGCGTTGATACATACTATTGCGTAGCAACTCTTTAAACCAATCGGTGTTGATGTTACGCATCGAATCAAGCTTTGCTGCGCCTGCTGCTATCATTTGGTTGAGGTTGGGCGAAGAGGCATAATACTTACGATAGTAGTCTTCGCTATAAAGATAGCCTGGGGCCTCGGGGTTTTGCATAAGACGCTCAAGCTCAAGCTTCTCTGCAGAGTTCATCATCTTAATACCCCTGCGTCCACGTGCCGTAATACCCATATTCATGCTATACGACACAGTTGGTGCACCTTCATGTCCACGTTGTGAAGCAATCTCTATCACACCATTAGCAGCTTTTACACCATAAAGGGCACAGGCTGTAGCATCCTTCAGCACCTTAAGACTCTTTATGTCTGCCGGATTGAGGTTATAAAACGTCTCAGAAGATATAATCTGGCCATCCATCACATAAAGTGGTTCGTTTGTAGCATTACCCTGTCGTAAAGAAGAGTTTCCACGCAAACGAATTTTAGGAGAAGAACCCAAATCACCCGTATTGGTAATGGTCAGTCCTGGAACAGATCCTTGCAAAGCCATTGCCATATCAATCATAGGCTTCTGTTCGATGCGTTTCACGTCTACGGCTTCTACCACACCAGCTCTTGCACGCAAATCAATAGCATTGATGTTTGTTCGTGCCACTACAACAGCTTCTTTTAAATTGGTCGATCCCGACTGCATGGTGACATTTATCACATCCTGGCCATTATAAACCACATGCTCAGCCTTATAGCCCAAACAGCTAAACTGTATAACAGCCTTTGCTTTCCACTTTCCGTTTAAAGTGTATCGTCCATTCTCATCGGTTATAGCCACTAACTTCGTGCCTTGAATGCGCACGGCTACTCCTACCAACGGCTCTTTCTCAGGACTAAATACAATACCCGTTAGCGTTTGTTGTTTATATTGTGCTGATTGAGTGGCACTTTCTTTTGCAATGTCTTGTGCTTGTACCACAAAAGGAAAGAGCATTGCCAAAGTGCATACAATAATGCTATTTTTTTCCATTTATTAGTGTTTCAAAAACTCTTCTGTACGTTCAACTATCCAATTGGCTATGGCATTTGATGCATTAGGTAGAATGCCATTTTCGCTATATACCACTTGCGTACCATACTTTTTTACTATGTCAGCTTGTTTGACTTCCATTTGGTTGCGACGCGCCATCCCTGCAATGGTCGAAGTGAGGTAAATGCCTTGAACCAATACGCGTTTTTTCTCTTTAGCAGCCTTTTCTATGAGGGGCAACATCTCTTTGTCCATGCCCGTACCCATTTCTATAAGTTCGCCATCGGCATAAGTAATGCCTGTGTGTTTCTTTACATATTCGCATGTACGATAGAGCAATATTTGCCAAAAACCAATACGTTCGGGGTCGCCATGTGCCACAAGCAACAAAGCCTCATCTTTGGGATTTTGGCTCATTTGCTTCACGTTGTTAAGCATCACCTTTTCAAGTATATCGGTGCTATAAAGTGTTGGACCGAGTATAATGCGGAGGGGCGACTTTACTAACTCTGCATTTTCTTCAGCCAATTCTTCACGCACATCGGGGGTAAACTTTAAGCCTAACAAATTGGGCAAGTCTTCCTCTGAATGGCTTGAAGGGGCTATAAATAGCGGAAGGGCAAAAACAGTATCTACTCCTTGCTTCTCACAATCTTTGATAACCGATGCCACCGAAGGTTCGGTATACTCCATCATCGCTACACGCACGTAGCTAATATTGCTTAAGCCCTTTGCCTTAACCAAGCTATCCACCTTATGTTCGAGTGCTAAAACTGGCTTGCGCCAACTCATCATAGGCGATCCATGCGCTATCACTACAAGGGCACTTTTGGCTTGAAGCATCAATCCACACATTAAAAGAGGTAACAAAAGTAATAATCTTTTTTTCATTTTTAAACAGTTTTTGGGGTAAATGGTAACTATTCAGCGAATGCCATAGCATAGCTGTCCGTGCTCCCCCAAAGGGCACGGATAGCTTTATATGGTGATAAG
>CAKQOG010000046.1 GCA_934255485.1 uncultured Prevotellamassilia sp.
GTACCTTGTGCACGGAGTCCATGAACCATCTGTAAGAGGTAGTGGACGGAGAAGAATAGCATGGATGCAACGAGAATCCATCTTGATATTTCGTAGCGCCACACCTTCCATCTCACCTGCAAACTTGCCATGACTAATTGCAATGCTAACATGGCTGTAATGACGCAACATACAAGTTGTAATATGAATAACGATTTCATAGTATTGTTATTGTCTTAAATCCGCAACACTATAAATTTTAACTTTTATAATATCCTAAACAACAAAAAGTTCTTGGACAAGCCAAGCGGCTCAGAATTTTGCAATGTCAGAGGAATCACTTAGCTTAGTGTTGCAATAAAAATCAATCAAAACCTCATCAAGCATGGCAAAAATACAAACAAAATCCGAGAAACTCACATCCTTTTGGTGGTATATAAGGGTTCTTTACGAAAAAGAGTCGTTTTAGAGAGGTATCTGCAACCCCAGATATCAAAAATATTACAGGTTGCGGATTTTAGGTCTTATAAAATTAAGATGCGTTTGCTCAAAGTATGTACAAACGTAAAATTGACGCCTTATTTACAATGCTTTCGCATGTTTTTATTACCTTTGCAAACATAAATATCAAAAATAATATAACGATGAACGTTTTAGATCTTAGCGAACAAGAAATACAACGTCGCAATTCGCTCGAAGAATTGCGCAATATGGGCATCGATCCATATCCTGCAGCCGAATATCATGTTAATGCATATAGCGATGATATAAAGGAGAATTTTAAAGAAGACGAAAAGCGCGAAGTATGTATTGCTGGTCGTTTGATGACACGCCGCGTAATGGGTAAGGCAAGCTTTGCCGAACTCATGGACTCAAAAGGCCGAATTCAGGTGTATATTACACGCGATGATATCTGCCCAGGCGAAGATAAAACGCTCTACAACACTATCTTTAAAAAACTACTCGACCTTGGTGACTTTGTAGGTGTAAAGGGCTTTGTGTTCCGCACCCAAACTGGCGAAATATCTGTTCATGCACATGAGTTGGTACTCTTGTCAAAGAGCCTTAAGCCACTCCCCGTGGTGAAAGAAAAAGATGGTGTAACATACGATGCTTTTAACGATCCAGAGCTTCGCTACCGCCAACGCTACGTAGACCTCTTGGTTAATCCAGGCGTGAAGGACATCTTCCTAAAGCGCACAAAGATTATCAAAACCATGCGTGAGTACTTTGATGAGGCTGGCTACACTGAGGTTGAAACACCAATATTGCAGTCTATCCCAGGTGGTGCAAGTGCACGTCCGTTCATCACTCACCACAACTCACTCGATATCGACCTCTACCTCCGTATCGCTACCGAGTTGTATCTAAAGCGCTTGATAGTTGGTGGCTTTGAGGGCGTTTACGAAATCGGAAAAAACTTCCGTAACGAGGGTATGGACCGCACACACAATCCTGAGTTTACTTGTATGGAACTTTATGTTCAGTATAAGGACTACAATTGGATGATGTCGTTCACCGAAAAACTACTCGAACGCATTTGCATTGCAGTAAATGGTTGCACAGAGAGTGTTATCGACGGCAAAACCGTTAGCTTTAAGGCTCCATTCCGCCGTTTACCAATTCTTGAAGCCATCAAAGAAAAAACTGGTTACGACCTCGATGGTAAGAGCGAAGACGAAATACGCGAGATTTGCAAGAAACTCAACATGGAGATTGACGACACCATGGGTAAGGGTAAACTCATCGACGAAATATTTGGAGAATTTTGCGAAGGCACTTATATTCAGCCAACTTTCATTACCGATTATCCCATTGAAATGTCGCCACTTACCAAGAAACATCGCTCTAACCCCAACCTTACAGAACGTTTTGAGTTGATGGTAAATGGCAAGGAGTTGGCCAACGCTTACTCAGAGTTGAACGACCCTATCGACCAGGAAGAACGTTTCCAAGAGCAATTGCGCTTGTCTGAAAAGGGCGACGATGAGGCCATGTTTATCGACCAAGACTTTTTGCGTGCTTTGCAATATGGCATGCCTCCTACATCGGGTATTGGCATCGGCATCGACCGTTTGGTAATGCTTATGACTGGACAAACACAAATTCAAGAGGTATTGTTCTTCCCACAAATGCGCCCCGAAAAGAAGGCTCCACGTGACAAGGCAGACAAGTATGTGGCAGCAGGTATTGCCGAAGAACTTGTACCTATCTTGCAAAAGGTGGGCTACTATCTTGTGAGCGACTTAAAGGACGTAAAGGCTCAAAAAATTCAGCAACAAATTGGTGAAATTATCAAGAAGTATAAACTCGATATTGCCAAACCAAGTGTTCAAGACATTGAGGGTTGGAACATTTAATAAGATGGGCATTACTCTCCTTTAAAAAATAAGGAGAGATGCTTTATCTAATTACATGTGCAAACATAACAAATATATATGTACGACTTAGGAAACATAGCAGTGATGGGTAGTGGCAGTTGGGCTACAGCCATCGCTAAGATGCTACTCGAAAAGGTGGAGCATCTGCATTGGTATATACGCCGACAAGATGCTATCGACGACTTCGTACGTATGGAGCACAATCCCTCTTACCTAACGAGCGTGCATTTCGACACCTCGCGCATTACCTTCTCAACCGATATCAATGAGATAGTACAAAACTGCCGTACATTGGTATTTGTAACGCCATCGCCCTATCTCAAAAACCATTTGCGGAAGCTAAAGATAAAACTGCACGACAAGTTTATCATCACAGCCATTAAAGGTATAGTGCCCGATGAAAACCTTGTATGCTCCGAGTTTTTTAGGCAAATATATAATGTACCCGATGAGAACCTTGCGGTGTTGGGCGGACCAAGCCATGCCGAAGAGGTGGCGCTTGGGCGCTTAACCTACTTAACTGTGGGGTGCTCTGACAACGAAAAAGCTACGGCTTTTGCCGAAACTATGGCATCGAGTTACGTAAAGACAAAAACGGCTGCCGATGTAATAGGCATTGAGTATGCCTCTGTTTTGAAAAACGTTTATGCCATAGCAGCAGGCATTTGCAATGGGTTAAAGTATGGCGACAATTTTCAGAGTGTATTAATGTCGAATGCCGTGCAAGAGATGAACCGTTTTTTGCGAGCCGTCTATCCCATAGACCGTTGCGTTTACGATAGTGTTTACTTAGGTGACCTTTTGGTAACAGGCTATTCAAACTTCTCGCGCAACCGCATCTTTGGCACAATGATAGGTAAGGGATATAGTGTGAAATCGGCGCAAATAGAAATGGAGATGATAGCCGAAGGCTACTATGGTACCAAATGTATGAAGGACATTAACAAGCATTATCATGTAAATATGCCCATACTCGATGCCGTTTACAACATTCTATATGAACGCATTTCGCCTACAATCGAGATAAAGTTGCTCACCGATTCGTTTAGATAAATGGTGGTGTGACATAAAAAATATAAAGTAGTTTAGGAATTAGGAGTTAGCACGATAACTCTTAATTCCTATTTTTAAATTAAGCATATAATGGCCTTTAGCATCAAACGATATTCAGACAACAACAAGCAGTTGTGGAACGATTTTTTAACGAGTGCAAAGAATGCCACATTCTTGTTTCACCGCAATTATATGGACTATCATAGCGACAGATTTGCCGACCATTCACTCATGGTGTATAAGGGCGAAAAACTCTATGCACTCCTGCCTGCCAATCAAAAAGAGGGCACATTGTTTTCGCACCAAGGACTAACCTATGGCGGACTGATAACCAATGCAAAAGCCACAGCTAACGATGTTTGCCAAGTGTTTGTATCCATCAATAACTATCTGCGAGAACATGGTTTTAATAAAGTGGTTTACAAATCCATCCCGTGGATATACCAACAACTACCAGCCGAAGAAGACCTTTATGCCATTATCAAAGAGTGTCATGCACATATATCTGTGCGCAACGTGGCATCGGTTATCAACATGCACAATCCCCTAAAATGGAACCGCGACCGCCATTATGGAGCTAACAAAGCTCACACCGATGGCATTGTAGCAACAGAGAGTCAAGACTATGCCGCATTTTGGCAAGTGCTTGATGATAATCTCATGAGAACCTATCAAGCTAAACCCGTGCATACACTTGATGAAATCTTATTGCTCAAATCAAGGTTTCCCAATCAAATAAAGCTATATGTGTCAAAGAGGGAAGATGTAGTACTGGGAGGAACCTTGCTCTATGTAACCCCCCAAGTGGTTCATGCACAATACATCTCTGCCACCCCCGAGGGCAAACATGCCCATGCCATCGATGCCTTGTTTCGCAAAATATTGCAAGAAGATTACAAAAACATCCCCTACTTTGACTTTGGCACCTCAAACGAACAACAAGGTAAAGTGCTCAACACCTCGCTCATCTATCAAAAAGAAGGCTTCGGTGGCAGAGCCGTTTGCTACGACACGTATGAGTGGGAACTTTGAGGCGAGTGCGGGCCGATGACGCATTTTTATACGTAAGAGTGAAGCAATAAAATGTAGTGATAGAATGTTGTTTAACAAAATAAATGAGTAAACCCTCATTTTATTTAATAAAAACTTAGCACAACACATAAAAAAGCAGTACTTTTGCAGAAGTTATAAATATTATAGGATACACATAAAAACATTCCCAATATGTCCTCAACAAAGAAAATCAAAACCGCACTTGTTTCGGTATTTCATAAAGATGGATTAGACCAACTCCTTGCTAAACTTCATGAAGAAGGTGTTCAGTTCCTCTCTACAGGTGGTACACAAAAGTTTATTGAATCTTTAGGCTATCCTTGCCAAAAGGTTGAAGAGGTAACAACATACCCCTCAATACTCGGTGGACGCGTTAAAACGCTTCACCCCAAAATCTTTGGTGGTATCTTAGGCCGTCGCGAACTCGAAGAGGATAAAAAGGAAATGGCTCACTACGAAATTCCTGAAATCGATCTCGTAATCGTAGACCTCTATCCATTTGAACAAACCGTTGCAAGCGGTGCAAGCGAGGCCGACATCATCGAAAAGATTGATATAGGTGGTATATCGCTCATCCGTGCTGGTGCCAAGAACTTTAAGGATGTTGTAATTGTACCCTCGAAGGCTGAATACCAACCTTTGCTCGACATTATCAACAAGAACGGAGCTCAAACCGAAATAGAAGAACGCCGTTGGTTTGCTACAAAGGCTTTTGGCGTAAGCAGTCACTACGACACTGCTATTCATAATTGGTTTGAAAAATAAAGCATTTTATTGACGGAGATAAGACGTGTAATGTTGCACGTATAAAAGATGCATTCTAAAGCTTATCTCGCAACTCAATACATAACATGGGAATTTTTTCAAAGTTCTTTTCATTTACTCAAGAGTTGGCTATTGACTTAGGTACAGCCAACACAATTATCATTGCCGATAGTGAGATTGCTGTAAACGAGCCTTCGGTTGTGGCACTCGATACACATAGCGAAAAAATGATAGCTGTGGGTGAAGATGCCAAACGCATGTACGAAAAAACAAATAACAAGATACGTGTAATTCGTCCTCTTCGCGATGGTGTGATAGCCGACTTCAATGCTTGCGAACAAATGATGCGCGGCTTGATAAAGAAGGTACACTCGGGCAAACGCTTGTTCTCGCCCTCGTTGCGAATGGTGATTGGCGTGCCAAGTGGTTCTACCGAGGTGGAGCTTCGTGCCGTGCGCGACTCTGCCGAACATGCAGGCGGACGTGATGTTTTCTTGCTTTATGAACCAATGGCTGCTGCTATTGGTATTGGCATTGACGTGAATGCCCCTGAAGGCAACATGATTGTTGATATAGGTGGAGGTACCACAGAGATTGCAGTAATCTCGTTGGGTGGCATTGTGTCGAACAACTCAATTAAAATGGCTGGTGACGACTTTACGAGCGACATCCAAGAGTATATGAGCCGTCAGCACAATGTGCGTGTGAGCGAGCGTATGGCAGAGCGCATTAAGATTAATGTGGGTGCTGCACTTACCGACTTACCTAATCCGCCAAAGGATTATCTTATTCATGGTCCTAACCGTATCACAACAATGCCAATGGAGGTGCCTGTTTGCTATCAAGAGATAGCTCACTGCTTGGAAACATCTATTGCTAAGATAGAACAGGCTGTAGTGAATGCTTTGGCCAATACACCGCCTGAATTGTATGCCGACATTGTGAAGAATGGTATCTATCTTACAGGTGGTGGTGCCTTGTTGCGCGGACTTGATAAACGCTTGAGCGACAAGATTAATATACCTTTCCATGTAGCAGAAGATCCGTTGCTTTGTGTGGCTAAAGGTACAGGTATTGCGCTCAAAAATGTTGAGAACTTTACTTTCTTGATGCGATAATGCAATAGTACATATTGCTTTATTCTGAAATGGGATAAAGGCTTGATTAAAGCTAAATCTTATAATGAAGAATGCAAAAGGTAAGTTACTATTATAACTAAAATAAGGACGAGTGGCCTCACCCTCTCGGTCCCCATCTCCAAGGGGAGAGGGCGACCAAGTGGGTGAGGCTTTCTTTTACAACATAGATATCTCTCTTATTTATGAGCGATAATAATTCAAAAAGCAATTTAGTAGACTTTATAGGCAAATATAGCTATTGCTTCCTTTTTGTTATACTCGAGGCAATTAGCATGGCATTGCTTTTTAGATTTAATAGCTACCAAGGCAGTGTGTGGTTTAGTGCTGCCAATTCGCTTGTGGCCAAGGTTAATGGCATTTACACAGATGCCGTTAGTTTTATCCATTTGCAAGAGGTAAACCGTAGTCTTACTGACCAAAATATTGCATTGCAGCGCGAAACCGAACATTTGCGCCAAGCACTGATAACGGCTACAAAAGACACAACCATCACAGAAAAACTGATGAAAGAAAAACTTGTTGGTTACAATATGATACCTGCAATGGTGGTGTCTAACAGCTCCGACCGTACAAACAACTATATTGTAATAGACCGTGGTGAGGCCGATGGCATTCGCCCTGAAATGGGCGTTGTAGGCGGAGGTGGTGTTGTAGGTATTGTGTATCTGGTAGGTCCACATCATTCGTTGATAATACCAGTTACTAACCGCAAGTCGAGTATCAGTTGCCGCATACGAGGTCAAAATTATTTTGGCTATTTGCAATGGGATGGTTCGAGTATGTTGAGTGCTTATCTTGACGATGTGCCACGTTATGCACGTCCACATGTAGGGCAAGCAGTCGAAACAAGCGGCTACTCGGCGGTATTTCCTCCTGGCATATTTGTAGGACGTGTGCGCAAAGTGCGCAATTCATCTGATGGACAGTCGTACAGATTAGACGTGACATTGGGTACAAACTTTGCAAACTTGCGCGATGTATCTGTTGTTACCACACCTTATAAGGCTGAGATAGACACCTTGCAAGTACATGCACAACAAGTGGACGAAGCAACCGAGAGCACCCACTAAACGTATATTATTGTGTATAAGTAAGCATAGTTCTCTGTGCCTACTTATACACCTCATTGAATTATCAAACCTCTACAATTATCATCCGTGTTTCAAACAGTTATGTCGCGAGTGGGATGGTTTATCTCGCTACTATTGCTACAAGCATTGGTTTTTAACCATGTACACATATTAGGCTTTGCCACTCCCATGCCCTATGTTTATTTTTTGCTCATTATGCCAAGCAATACACTGCGTTGGCTTTATGTGTTGTTGGGTTTTGTTTTGGGCTTGTGCGTAGATATCTTTACCAACACCCCAGGCATGGCAGCAGGTGCACTATGCTTGTTGGGACTTATCAATCCACTTTTATTGAAGGTATTTTCGCCAAGTGATAACAACGATAGTTTTGAACCTTCACACAAAACGATGGAGTGGGGAGCATTTGTTAGATACGTTTTCTTCAGTGTGTTTATATACTGTGTCGTATTTTTTATTTTCGAAGCTTTTTCATTCTTTGATTGGTTGATATTGCTTATTAACATTGTTGGTAGCACTTTGCTCACAACCTTGTTTATTGTTGCAATGGAACTTATTCGTGGAAAATGACCCATCATATAAATAACCAACCTAAAAACAATTTCATCAATTGGCATCAAACAATTTTGAAATACGCAAGTTTGTTATCGGAGGGGTGGCTATAGGCATTATACTCATTTATATGATACGCCTATTCACCTTGCAACTATGGAGCGATGATTATAAAAAAAATGCAGACTCCAATGCTTTCCGTAAAGACATTCAGTACCCTTCGCGTGGTTTAATACTCGATCGCAAAGGGCGTATTTTGGTGTATAACGAACCATCATATAATATTATGGTGGTAATGAACGACCAGCGTGGTATAGACACACTCGACTTCTGCCAAACCATTGGCATAAGCAAGGATGACTATATCAAACGAATGGCAGACATAAAAGACCCTAAGAAAAATCCTGGCTATTCGCGTTATACACCACAGCTTTTTATGGCTCAAATACCTGCAACAGAGTTTTCTTTGTTTCGTGAAAAACTATTCCGTTTTAAAGGCTTTAGCATTGAAAAACGCTCAACACGCCAGTATACTAGTGCTATAGGTGCACATATATTAGGCGATGTGGGCGAGATAAGTGAAAAGGAACTTGAGGAGGATTCTACAAACTATTATGCATCGGGCGACTACATTGGAAAGTTGGGTATAGAGCGTGCTTACGAAGAGCAATTGCGCGGCGTAAAAGGTATGCGCATTATGCTGCGCGATGTTCACGGCAGAACGCAAGGACACTATCAAAACGGTAAATACGACAAGCAAGCACAGCCAGGTAAAAACCTTACTCTTGGTCTCGATAAAGACTTGCAAGCACTTGCCGAACGCTTGCTCGAAGGAAAGAAAGGGGCAATAGTTGCTATAGAACCTCAGACAGGCGAGGTGCTTTGTATGGCATCTGCACCAACTTACGACCCCCGCATTATGGTGGGGCGTGATCGTGGTAAAAACCACATCATGCTTAGTAACAATCCGCAAAAACCTTTGCTCAATCGTGCTATAATGGGTACTTATCCTCCAGGTTCAACTTTCAAGATAACGCAAGCACTCACCGGATTGCAAGAAGGCTCAATCGACCCTCAAATATCATTTCCTTGTCATCATGGTTTTAACTACAAGGGACTTCATGTTGGTTGTCATGGCCATGCATCGCCTATCAACCTTGTTCCTGCTATTGGTACGTCGTGTAACTCCTACTTTTGTTGGAATTTATTCCGCTTGTTGAGCAACAAACGCAAATATGGTTCGGTACAAAATGCTATGACAACGTGGAAAAACTATATGGTTCGCATGGGTTATGGGTATAAATTGGGCATTGACTTGCCAGGCGAAAAACGTGGCATGATACCCAATGCACAGTACTACGACAAAGCTTACAAAAAATCGTGGAATGGCTTAACCGTAATCTCTATTGCCATAGGTCAAGGCGAGGTAACAGCCACTCCCTTGCAAATTTGCAATCTTGCAGCAACGGTTGCTAACAGAGGTTACTTTATTACTCCTCATGTGGTACACAGTATTCAAGATGGACGCATAGACCCTATTTATTACAAACGTCGCTACACAGGTGTAAACCGTCGGTGGTACGAATATTGTGTGGCTGGTATGCGTAAGGCTGTGCTCGATGGTACTTGTCGTGCAGCCAACTTGCCAGGTTATGAGGTGTGTGGTAAAACAGGTACTGCACAAAACCGCGGTCACGACCACTCTGTGTTTATGGGCTTTGCACCGATGAACAATCCGCGTATAGCCGTTTCGGTATATGTTGAAAATGGTGGTTTTGGTAATGTATATGGTGTGCCTATAGGTGCTCTAATCATGGAGCAGTATCTCAATGGTAAACTATCTAAAGGCTCTGAAGCAAAAGCTCAGCATTTCCAAAACATGCACATCAAATATGGCGATTCAAAGAAAGATACCAAAGCCAAACAAGACGACAAAAAAGGTACTAAAAAAGATGCTGGTAAGGGTATTGAGAAAAATAAAACAAACAAGAAAATAGAAAAGAATGCTTAACGAAAACAAACAATATCCACTGTTTAATGCAGATTGGGTGATACTCACTCTCTACGTTGTGCTGCTTATATGCGGATGGTTTAGCATTTGCGGTGCAAGCCATGAAATAGGCGATACCGATTTCTTTGCATGGTCGGCACGTACGGGCAAACAAATAGTTTGGATCGCTTGTGCCTTTGCGTTGGGGTTTGTCATTATGATGAGTTCTGACCGTTATTACGATACCTTGGCAGGCTTCTTCTATTGGCTTATGATGTTTGTTTTGCTCATAACCCCTTTTATTGCACACGACATTAAAGGTTCAAAGTCGTGGGTAAGTCTTGGATTTTGCAACATTCAGCCAGCAGAGTTTGCCAAGTGTGCCACTGCCTTAGCGGTGGCAAAACTTATAGACCAATATGGTTTCACGCTCGACAATATGCACAATTTTGCAAAGGCTGCAGGACTTATACTGCTACCCATGGTGCTCATTGTGCTCCAACGCGAAACGGGTTCGGCTTTGGTTTACTTAGCTTTCTTCCTTATGTTTTATCGTGAGGGCATGCCTGGTTGTATTCTGTTTACAGCAGTGGCAGCAGTAGCCTATTTTGTGATTGGCATACGTTTTGGCGAGGTAGAGTTGCCAGGTACCTATTCCTCAGTTGGCGAGTTTGTAGTGCTAGTTATGATATGGATATTCACTATGGGCATGTTGCGTATATATGTACCTCGCAACAAAGCGTGCCATCTCTTCTTAGTGGTTGGTGTGGTAGCTATCAGCTTGTCGTTGCTTGTATCAGAGTTTATCATACAGTTTGATATATCATGGGTCTTGCTCTCGTTATGTATTTTCATGGCAGGCTATTTGGCATGGCAGTCATTGGGGCAACGCGTAAATTCATGTTTGTTGATAGCCCTCTTTACATTAGGTAGCACGGCTTTTCTCTATACAGCCGACTTTGCACTCAACAATGTGCTTGAGCCACACCAACGCGTGCGCATACAGGTGCTTTTAGGTATGAATGAGGATAATCGAGATGCAGGTTACAACGTAAACCAAAGCAAGATAGCTATTGGTTCGGGGGGACTTGAAGGCAAAGGCTTTATGAATGGCACACAAACAAAACTCAAATATGTACCAGAACAAGATACCGATTTCATTTTCTGTACCGTAGGCGAAGAACAAGGTTTCTTAGGCTCTGCAGGCGTGTTGCTCCTGTTTTTATGTATGATACTAAGGCTTATCTATCTAAGCGAAAAGCAAGTAACCACCTTTGCCCGAGTCTATGGATATTCGCTTACAAGCATACTGCTCTTCCATGTGTTCATCAACGTTGGAATGGTTATGGGCATAACGCCAGTTATTGGCATTCCGCTACCATTCTTTAGTTATGGCGGTTCGTCGCTATGGGGCTTCACGCTCATGCTCTTTATATTCTTAAGAATGGATGCAAGTCGTAAACGTCCGATTAGTGGTACACGATAATAAAATAAAGATGTGTTGTTTAATATACACACACACAGAACTCAATCATCGCCTCTTATAGTAGAGAACTTTGGTGACTGATGAAAAATAAAACGATAATACACCTTTATTATAAAGCTTAAAAAACTTATGAACTTTAATAATCATAATAACTCTGAAAATCGCTGGCGCACCGTGGCTATTTTATCCATCAGTCTTTTGGTTATCATAGGCATTGTATATATGAAACATAGTGCAAACGAGCAAAAATCGTATATAGGCCTACATAATAACGATACTACTCACCAGCAAGTGGCCATACCCGACACTACTATCGATCCGAGTGTGATGCCACAAGCTCCCGACACCATGCCATCTGCTCAACTGCCCGATACTATTTTGGGTAAGGATACACGCAACCCCTACGAAGCTGGTTACGATGATGGTTATGCCAGTGGATGCGATGATGGTGCCTCGCACTCATACCATGCCACCTATGATGAATCAAGTAATTTTTCGACCAATGCCGAAAAACAAAACTATGTCAATGGTTATAGAGAAGGATATGCCAAAGGTTTTGAAGATGGCAAACAAGGCAAACAGTTTAATATTTAAATAGATAAGTAAGTGTTCGAATTTAGTTTCTTATAAATTTGAACCTATTACTGTCTGCTAAACATTTTATAAACAAATAAAAATAGGATTGGTACTTATAATAAAGTATCAGTCCTTTTGGTTTCTTTTTGAATTTCAAAAAGAAATTATGTATATAAAAAACTATATAAGTACACATTTCTTCGGACAGTCGGTATATGCTCAGCTAATTCAAAGGCTGCCATTCTGATGGGATGCACCCGACAGTATATCTACAAACTCGTGGCTAACGGAAAGTTGAAGGCATCAAGATTGAGCAGCAGAATGGCATTCGTAAGAAAGGCTGATATAGAGAAGATGTTTGAGGGTA
>CAKQOG010000047.1 GCA_934255485.1 uncultured Prevotellamassilia sp.
ATTCGAGGTTTCATCTTTTGCTCTTTCAGAGCGCCATCCTCGTATATGTACAGGTACCCAGGGCGTTGCCCTGGGCTGTAGTCTTTTGGGCTTTCAGCCCGTATTTTAATTGTTTTCAGGACATAAAGCAATAATGTTCTATACATAGTCTATTGTGCTTTTAGCCCGTACTTCGAGGTAATTTTGTAATTAATTTATGGTAATTCAAGGATAAAAACGTTTTGAACACGAATTACCATGAATAACCCATAAATTCATCTGCAAGCTATGGGATAAAGATGGGGTATAGAGCGAATTTAATAGCACGGGCTGAAAGCCCAAAAGACTACAGCCCAGGGCAACGCCCTGGGTAATAGCAAATTGTACGATGGCGCTCTGAAAGAGCAAAAGATGAAGCCTAAAGATTTAAAATCTTAGCCTTGTGTTGATGCCTTTTGCCTTTACAAAGCGTTAGTGCTTCATTTACTATTATCCAGGGCGTTGCCTTGGACTGTAGTTTTTGGGGCTTCATCAATCCGCTCATGGTTATAGTTTATAAGTAGGTGTTCAAAATTATTTTATATTATCAATAGGTATTATTTTCACATTAAAAGCACTTTCTCGGGCGCATCTGTTTCCTTCGTTCTCAGTCACATAGCCCGCTATGCTCATTCGAATGAAAGAAACATTTGCATCCCGATAATGCACTTTTAATGTAAAAATAATTTTGAACACCTACTTACTTTTCTAATTTAATTTTAAGCACTTATTTAAAGGTTGCAGATTAGCATATATCTCAAATGCTAAACTGCAACCTTTTTTATGTATGAATGCACAAGCACTGTGTTCTTATAATCGATGCATACAAGGGATTGTATATGAAGAGTGTGTATATAGTTGGCGTATCACGCCCACGATACGCTCGTATCATGCCCACGATACGCACGTATCACGCCCATGATACGCTCGTATCACGGCCGTGATACGCCAACTAAATATGCATCCTTGGTCAGAAAGATACGTGCTCATGTATAATAACAGAGGCTTTATAGCATTCGTAATAAATTGATTATCAAGTATTTATGCTGCGCTATAAAACAAAAAACCATGCAGCAACATAGGACAGTTGCTGCATGGCTAAAAAGTTGGTAAGTAATGGGTGCTCTTTACTTAAAGATTACGCCATAGGGGTGGATGCCTACGCCATACTTCTTAACAAAAGCACCATCGGCAGTGTAAACAAACACGTAGCCAGGGCTTGCATAACCAAAAGCGTTGGCATCGGCACATATAAAGAGTTGCTTAGTTGCAGGATTGATGTCGATGCAAATAGGATTGCCTGGTAGGTTGTCGGCTGGCAAGAGGTTGTCTTGAACCTTTTCGCCACTTACGCCATTGTAAACGCTGCTTGTAATAGATGTGGTGCCAGTTTTACAATCAGTAACAGCGTTTAGCACGTAAAGAGCGGACTGCTTTCCGCTGGTGCGCGAAAGGCGGTTTTGGTTGTCGGTGGCAATGATTGAGCCGTCGCAAAACTCTGTGGCATTGCCCGTGTTGTTAATCTTCCATACCTTAGGAACAATATCGCCATAGTTGCCTTGACAAACCACAAATACATTGCCTTGATTGTCAGAGGTGATGGTGGTGGGGTTCATACCCACGCCGATAGACTTGTCGAGCGTAAAGGTTTTAGCATCGATTTGAGCTACACTGAAACCATTTACGTAGTTGTGGGCAGAGTTGTAACCATCGCTTATAGCTGCATAAACCTTGCCGTTTGAGGCAGTGATGCCAGCAGGGTTAGGGCCTACAGCTAAAGGCTCAGAAGCGGTATATGTTAAAGTGTCGAAACGTGTAACGTGGCCATCGTTGTTGGTAACAAACACATAGCCATTGCTGCCGCATACAGCCTCTGGTTGATTGGTTGGTACACTTGCCACCTTATGCATGGTTTTAGCATCGATAACCCATACAAGGTTTTCATCGTACATAGGTACATATACCTTTGAACCATAAATGATGGGCTTTTGTGGACCATTGCCTAAGCTTTGGTTGTTGGCCTGTTGAAACACACCGCTAATCAGTGTGGTATCGGTAGCACCAAACACAACTTCGTCGATGCTGCCAGCCACTTTGTAGTAGGCATTACCTTGGTTTACTACATAAAAACCACTCTCACCACGCGAAGGATAAGAGGGAGTGGGTGTGGGGTCATCGTCGGAGCAGGCGGTGAAACCAATCGTTGCAATCAGTGCAATTGCTGCAAATTTAAGATGTTTGAACATAGATGTATTGTATGATTAAAATGAATAATTCAGTGAAATTTTATATGCTCTTCCAGGCATAGGATAGTTGCCTATCACTTCGTAGCGCTTGTCGAACAGGTTGATGAGGTCGATGCGTGCTGTGAGCACGTTCTGCCCTATGCCAATGTTGCGAAAGAGCGATGCGCCCCATTCGCTGTATGCGTGCAAATTGGTAGTGGCAATGTGGTTGTTGGTGCACCAGCGCATTGAGGCAAAGGTGGCATGCACCACCATGTCGGCCCAAGGGTTGTGCCATGTGACAGAACCCCCACCGCTATGAACGGGCGTATATGCCAACTGCTTGTGCCACGTGGTGAGGGCGGGTGAGGTGTAGTCGCGGCTTTGTTGTAGGGAGTAGTTAAGGCTGAGCGAGAGTGCATGGTGGGTAGCAAGGCGCCATTTGCTTTGCAGCGTGATGTCGGTTCCAAGCGTGCGAACCTTTCCCATATTTACGGTTTGCCAAATGAAAAGGTTGTAGGGGATAGACACTATTTTATTGCTCACGCGGTTGTAATAACCATCAATGGTTAGAGCCAATAATGGCCACCATTGCGTGGGAGAAGCTTGCAGAGTTGTGCCAAGAGAGAACTGACGAGCCAACTCAGGGTTGAGCGTTTTTGACCCTAAATGGTAGTAGTAACTCTCGGTAAAAGTGGGTGCTCTGAAACTCTCTTTATAGCCACCACGTACATAAAGCCACAACGGATTATTGAGCAACCTAACAGAGGCTGTAACCGATGGCGTAAAGCGCAAGCAGTTTTTGGCAGAGTTGCCACCTTCCATTTGGTTCCAAATGTGGTGGTATATGCCACGGACAATGAACTTAATTCGCTCCGTGCGCAATTGTAGAGAAAGTGCTTGCAACCAAGTGTGTCGGCTTGCTCGGTGGTCGGTTATTTGGTTGCTGTTGAGCGAGGCATAGGCATAGTCGGTGGAATAGGCCAGTTGCAAAGGTTTGCACAGGTTGGTTGAGGCACCAGCCGTGGCATAACTTTCGCGTTGCCAATAGTGTTGGCGCAAGGCACCACCAGGATATTGTGCATCGATGTTGTTGTAAAGGCTTTTTTGCCAGTTGTATTTAACGGCGGCAAAGAACTTAATGTGCGAAAGTTGTTGCCTCCAAAAGGCTTGAGCAAAAGCCGTTTGCTCCTTTAGCCGTTCGTTGTTTTGGTTTACGTAAAAGCGCACCATGCCAGGCAGGTGTCGATAGTTGTGCATAAAGAAAGCCTTAAGGCTGATTTCGCCTTTATCGTTTGGTGTGATGCGCATCGAAGCTTCCGAAGTGGCGGTTTGCATCTTGCTATTGTTGCGCCTTAGGTGCGTGGTAGCCACACCATTCTCAATGGTAAAGGGGTAGTTGTTGAGCGCATAAAAATAGTCTTGGCTAAGGCTAAATGCGGTGTGTTTAGCCACCTGCTTCTCTATCATAACCGAGGGGGAATAGGTGGAAAACGAGGCTTGCTTAAGGCTTGCAGAGCCGTGCCATTTGCGGTCGGCATGGTTGCTCGAAAGTCCATATAGTCCCACAACTGCCGCAGCTATAGAGCGTACGGGACACAAAAGATTTTGGTTATCGAGCGTTTGTAGCTCTATGCCCGAAAGCCTATCTACGTTGAATTGCCCCATGTCTATCTGTCCTTGTCGGATGTCGCTAACGGGCAACCCATCGTAGGTAACAACAGTGTGTTGCGCACCCATGCCCCGCACGCTAACAGTTTTGAGTCCGCCTGCACCCCCATAGTCGCGCAGATTAACCCCCGAAAAGCGTCGCATAGCATCGCCCATGTCGGTAATGCCACGTTCGGTAACATCGTTTTGACTAATACGCTGAATGCTGGTGGGCGAACTGAGTGTTGCAATGCGCCGCATGGCAGTAATTTGGGCAGTGCCCAATGTATCTTCGGGAGATGCAAAGACTAAAGATAGCGTAATGAGTAGTGATAACAAAGTGGTGTTGAAATGAGTGTACCAACCAACTTACCAAGAATAGTCTGTGGACCAGTACTCTTCTTGATAAACAAGTTATTGGTAGGTGGTTTTGTGAATATATAGCTCTTTGTTGAAGAGTTTGCCTATTTATTCTTCCTCGAGAATGAAAGAGGCGTGTCGTGTTAGAGCATGAGCCTTTATCTACATCTCTAACAAAGCTTACGGCAGGTATTCTGGCTTGTCCCTCAGCATCCGCCTTCCCGTTTAATAGCTATGAAACCACACACTTTGTGGGTGACTCATGGTAAAACAGTGGCCAATATGGAATACTGAGTAAAAGAATGGACATACAGCAGCGGGACTGCACAGGTTTCGCACCTGTTTCCCTAATCCGTTAGCATGTGCAAAGGTAAACAAAATATTTGTAAACGTTGTATGAATACCCAACACATGTTTCTTAAATCAAAAAAAGAGACAATGAGAAATGTACCTATTTTATAGGTCGTATCTCATTGTCTCTTATTGGTTATGTTAAGGGTGGAGTTATTTGCGCTTACTCTTTATTAGAGTTTTTGCGAACGTTATAAATGATGGCAAAAACAAAGAGCAACAAGATAACAGCAAGTGCAGCATAGGCCACATTGTTGGTGGTGCTAACAGATGCTGGGCGGAATGTAGCCACTACTTGGTGCTTGCCAGCAGGCACTTTGAGTGCACGAAGCACGTAGTTTACACGTCCAAATTCGGCAGGCTTTCCGTCTATTGTTACGGTCCAACCAGGATAGTATATTTCAGAGAATACCACTACACCGCCCTTGGCACTGTTGATGGTATACTTCAGTTCATTTGTGTCGTAAGCATTGAGTGTAACAGTACCAGAGTCGAGTGGTGAGCCATCGAGTGTGGCTTTAAACTTGTTGTCTGCCACAGCTTGGTGCTTGGTGTCGAGATGCGAGAGGGCTGCCATTTCAGCATCAGCATTCTCAACGAACGACAAGTTAGTAACAAACCATCCGTTGCCGTTGGCACGTGGATTCTCTACTACCTGATTAGCTTGTTTGCCAAAGATAAGATACTTGGTGTTGAGCATGTTGAGCACAGGAGCCACACTGTCGGCATTTACCTTTGTCATGTCGCCCTCAGCATTGTTGATAGCGTTAGCCAGTTGCTGTATCTCGTTGTTGAGTTGGCGGTCTACGAGGTCTTGATAGCGATGAAGTTTGGCTGCATGGTAGCCGCCAATGCTGTGGTGATAGTAAGATGTGGCATTGGATGTTTCGTTAAACGGACTTCCACCCGTGCTGAGGTTAAGAACACGATAATAGCTCTTGTCTTGCAGAATGCGTGCATCGGCAGGTGTTTTAGTAAAGGTTTCTTGACGCACTGTTTCTTCGGTAAAGCTATCGTTGTTGAGGTAGCGTTTGTCAATCTGCCACATATCTACCAAGCATATTACAGCCAAAGTAGCGCAGCAAACATCGCCTCGCAGTTTATCTGAAGCGTATGCCCAAAGCACAAGTATGCCCAATATAATTACAAAGGCTGAGCGCAAGGCATCGGCCGAAAGTATGGCATGGTGCATAGAGGTAATGGCTGCCATATATTGGCCAATAAGCTCTGCTGGGAAACCAGCTTGGCGCATCATGCTGAAGGTTTCCATGTCGGATGACGAGATGCAACTGCCTGCTACACCAGGGGCAATCCATACCAATAGGCAGAAACCTAAGGTGAGAACTAATGCCACGGGTAGGCCAATCTTTTTGGTTAAAGTAGCATCTTTCCAGTGTAAAAGGTCGAAGAGACGCTTGTTCTTAGATATTTCGTAAAGACAAAGAATGGCGAGCAAAGGAATGGTAAATTCGGCAATAACGAGTGCCGAACTTACGGTGCGGAACTTGGCATAGAGCGGCATGTGGTCTATAAAAAAGTCGGTTATGCCAGGCACATTTTTGCCCCATGCAAAGAGCAAACTCAAGAGGGTGGCAGCAAGAAGTCCCCATTTAATAGGGCCTTTTACATAGAACAAACCTAAAATAAATAGGAAGCAAACAAAAGCTCCTACATACACAGGACCCACCGTAAAGGGTTGGTCGCCCCAGTAGAGCATGATGCCGGGAGGGTATGCTTGGATATTAGCTTGCTGAAGAGCTTGCTGCGTTTGACCAGCACATTGGTAAAAGTCGTCGTAGCCTTTAAGGTCTTCAACACCTTCGCGGTCGAGAATTGACGAAGAGCCACCGCCTTTATAGTCGGGGATGAGCAGGGTGAGCGTTTCGTCAATGCCGTAGCTCCACATGGTAATGTAGTCGCGGTCGAGTCCGTTGGTGGCTTGTTGCGCTTGCTGCCCGCTCTGCTTTTGTGGTGTTAGTTCGGCCTTTCCACGCATAGACTCTTGCGCATACTGGTAGGTGTGATAGATGTTAGGAAGGTTGGCGGCAACGCCCAGTATACCCGCTATAATCAGTACGCCTGTGGCTTTAGCCCATTTGCCTAACGACTTTTTGATGCACGCATCTACAAAGTATGCCACTACAAGCAATAGCATGACAAAGAGAAAGTAGTAGGTCATTTGCAAGTGGTTGCTTACCACTTGAAAGGCGGTAAAAAGTGCAGTAACAGCACCGCCCCAAAGATACTTACCCCTATAGCATAGCACCAAACCAGCAATGGTGGGAGGGATAAATGCAAGGGTCATTACCTTCCAGATATGTCCGGCGGCAATAATAATGAGAAAATAAGAGGAGAACGCCCACAGAATGGAACCTAATGCAGCCAAATAGGGCTTGAAGTTGAAGGCACGCAGCAGCACATAAAAGCCTAAAAGATAGAGAAATAGGTAGCTTATGGCAGGAAACCACTTGCCTGTGCCGAGGGCATAAACCTCGGAAAGTGCATAGACGGTGTCGGTGGCACCATACGATGGAGCCGTTTGATAGGTGGGCATACCGCTGAATATAGCGTTTGACCATCGAGAGGTTTCGCCGTTGTGTGTGCTGCGAAACTCTTTTTGCTCTTGCCCTAAGCCCACAGAGGCTACAGTGTCGTGACCGCCTAACACAAGTCCTTCGCTCATAGGAGTGAAGAAATAAACCGTGCTGACAATCAAGAAAAGCAACACAATGATAGCATCGGGTGCAGCTTTTTTTAGAATGCTTGTAAAGTTCATATTTATTGTTTTAAAGTTTTTTCTTGAAAAAATAAGTGAGCGCTTATTGCGCTATGCGTATGCAAAGGTAATTAAAAGCAACAAATGTTACTTTCGTAAGGGCTTTAATGTAAGTGGTTGTACATAAAATATTCCCCTTTACAATATAATTATGAGTGAATATCATATTGCAAAGGGGAATATTTGTGTATGAAATGTATGTTATTTTTATATCCAAAACATCACTATTAATTGTGCTATAATCACCCTTAAAAACATACCTAAAGGGTAGACAGTGGCATAGGCAACAGAGGCTTTGTCGTTGTCGGGGAGGGAGTCATTGACATATTCAAGTGCAATAGGGTTGGCCATAGCACCGCATAGCATGCCAGCAGTTGTGGCATAGCTCTTTTTGGCACCAACCACACTCACAATGCTCATGATGATAACTGGCACCAAGGTGATGACCATGGCAATGCCTATCCACCACAAGGCTTTGGGTTGCATAACGGTGGCTACAAAGTCCTTGCCAGCATCAAGGCCTAAACATGCTAAATACATTGACAATCCTAACGAACGCAACATAAGGTTGGCACTGGTGGTGGTATATGCTACCATGTGAAAACGCGGACCATAAGCACCTATCAGAATGCCCATCACAATGGGACCACCTGCTAAACCAAGCTTTACGGGATAACTCATTCCGGGAATAAAAACGGGGATGCTTCCTAACACTAATCCCAACACGATGCCGATAAAGATAGTTACCATATTTGGCTCGTCAAGGCGCTTCACCACGTTGCCAAGTTCTGTTGCCACTTGCTTGATGCTCTCGGCCTCGCCCACAACGGTTACGCGGTCGCCTATGCGCAAAGTGAGGTTGGGAGTAGCCACAAGTTGAATACCCGAACGCTGCACTCGGCTCACGTTTACGCCATGACGTTGGCGCAAGTGGAGGTCGCCTAAGTGACGGCCATTGATGTTGGAACGGGTGATGAGAATGCGTTGCGAAATGAGCTTAGAGTCGAGTGCATTCCAATCAACATCGTTTCGGTTCCAGTTTTTATCGTCTACCTGACCAAAATAAATAGTGAGATGAGGCACTTGTTTGGCTTGTGTTATGACCAAGATGCGATCGCCTTTTTCGAGCGTTGTTTGTGCGTTAGGCAGTATAACTTTGCCTTCGCGCCATAGGCGTGATACAACGAATTTGCTCTCGTCCATGCTGCTAATCTCGCCTAATGTATGTCCGAAGATAGCGGGGTTGCACACAAGAAATGAAGCAATGTAAGCCTCGTCTTCGCGCTCTTTTTCCTCGCTTTTCTCATGTTGCGACAGATAGCCTTTAACCATGAGTAATGCCAATATCACTCCTACCATACCAAAGGCATAGGTTACGGCACAACCCAAAGCAGCACCCGATGTGGGTTGGCCTAATTGCTTAAGTGTTTGTTGGGCAGCACCCAATGCAGGCGTGTTGGTAGTGGCTCCGCATAGCACACCAAGCATCTCCTCGAGTGGCAATAAATGTGTCCACCCCACAACAAGGGCGAGCAATGTGCCTATTACCACTACGCCAACGCTTAGCAAATTAAGCGTGGTTCCACCTGTGCGGAATGTGCTCATAAAGCCTGGTCCTACTTGTAGGCCTAAGGTGTAAACAAAAAGCACAAGACCAAAACTCTCGGCATAGTTGAGCATTTGACTATCTACTTGTAGCCCAATAGCTCCTGCAAGAATACCGAAGAAAAATACGTATGTAACGCCTAAACTGATGCCTCGAAAGCGCACCTTGCTCAATGCCAAGCCTAAGGCACAAATAAGACATATAATAATAACAGCTTGTATGGCTGAAGGAGTGCAAATGGTGTCGATTAACCATTCCATGATTGATGATCAGAGTAATTATATAGTTTATAAAAATAAAGCTAATACGGGCAATGCAGGTTAAACCAAGCTAACTGAAACAAAGCCTTGTTGCATGCGTTTTGCACAGACAAAGGTAGTGCTTGATAAGGTAAAGGCAAAATAAAAAATAAAAATATTTGGTATGCGTATAACGTAAAAAAACTATACAAACTAACATAAAATAAAGGTTGAAAAAGAAAAAACATAAGTTTTTGCTAACAGAACTTACACTTAAAGCTTTATATGCAAGATATATGCGCAAAAAGACATAAATAAAATGCGTTAAAACTTTTTGTTTGTAGTAACAAATTAGTACTTTTGCCGTGGTTTAGTGCAACGTTTGCTGCGTTGTGGCTTTACCACCTACTTATTTTAAGTAATCCATTTATATTATTAATCAATAAATCATTATGGCAACATTAGATTTAACCAAGTACGGTATTACCGGTGTAACTGAGATCGTACACAACCCTTCTTACGAACAACTTTTCGAAGAAGAAACCAAGGCTGGTCTTGAAGGCTTTGAAAAGGGTCATGAAACTGAACTCGGCGCCGTTAACGTTATGACTGGTATCTACACAGGTCGTTCTCCTAAGGATAAGTTCATCGTAATGGACGAGAACTCAAAGGACACTGTGTGGTGGAACACTCCTGAATATCCTAACGACAACAAACCTGCATCTCAAGAAGCATGGGCTGCTGTTAAGGAAATTGCTAAGAAGGAGCTCTCTAACAAGCGTCTCTTCGTTGTCGATGGTTTCTGCGGTGCCAACAAGGAAACTCGTATGGCTGTCCGCTTCATCGTAGAGGTAGCATGGCAAGCTCACTTCGTGACTAACATGTTCATCCGTCCTACAGCTGAAGAACTTGAAACTTTCGAACCTAACTTCATCGTATACAACGCATCTAAGGCTAAGGTTACAAACTACAAAGAACTTGGTTTGAACTCAGAAACTGCTGTTGTATTCAACATCACAAGCCGTGAGCAAGTTATCATCAACACATGGTATGGTGGTGAAATGAAGAAGGGTATGTTCTCAATGATGAACTACTACAATCCTCTTCGTGGTATCGCTTCTATGCACTGCTCTGCTAATACCAACATGGACGAAACTAGCTCAGCTATCTTCTTCGGTCTTTCTGGTACTGGTAAGACTACTCTTTCTACCGATCCTAAGCGTAAGCTCATCGGTGACGACGAACACGGATGGGACGACAATGGTGTATTCAACTACGAAGGTGGTTGCTATGCTAAGGTTATCAACCTTGACAAGGAAAGCGAACCCGATATCTATGGTGCAATCAAGCGCAACGCTCTTCTTGAGAACGTTTCTGTTGATGCTAATGGTAAGATCGACTTCGCAGATAAGACTGTTACAGAGAACACTCGTGTAAGCTATCCTATCTATCACATCCAAAACATCGTTAAGCCAATCAGCAAGGGTCCTGCTGCAAAGCAAGTTATCATGCTTTCTGCTGATGCATTCGGTGTTCTTCCTCCTGTATCTATCTTAAGCTTCGAGCAAGCTCAATACTACTTCCTCTCTGGCTTTACTGCTAAGTTGGCTGGTACAGAGCGCGGTATCACTGAGCCTACTCCTACATTCTCAGCATGCTTCGGTCAAGCATTCCTTGAATTGCACCCAACTAAGTATGCACAAGAACTCGTTAAGAAGATGCAAGCTAATGACGCTAAGGCATACTTGGTAAACACTGGTTGGAACGGTACAGGCAAGCGTATCTCTATCCGCGATACTCGTGGTATCATCGACGCTATTCTCGATGGTTCTATCGACAAGGCTCCTACCAAGACTATTCCTTTCTTCGACTTCGTTGTTCCTACAGAACTTCCTGGTGTTGATCCTAAGATCCTCGACCCACGCGACACTTATGCTGACGCTTCTGAATGGGAAACTAAGGCTAAAGACCTCGCAGCTCGTTTCATCAAGAACTTCAAGAAGTACGAGACTAACGAAGCTGGTAAGGCTCTCGTAGCTGCTGGTCCTCAGCTCTAATTATTAGCAAAATGAAAGGGTTATACTCATTTTAATGTAAATGAGAGCACATAACTCTTTACGTACAAAGGCGTTAATTGAACTGCACCCCAAAAGTTAGACACAAAACTTTTGGGGTGCATTATGTATAGACGCCACAATTATGAAGAACGGC
>CAKQOG010000048.1 GCA_934255485.1 uncultured Prevotellamassilia sp.
GCCTCTTTAGCTCAGTTGGCCAGAGCACGTGATTTGTAATCTCGGGGTCGTTGGTTCGAATCCGACAAGAGGCTCTTAATAATAACCAATTCGGTTGCCGAAATGGCTCAGTTGGTAGAGCAATTCATTCGTAATGAATAGGTCGCGGGTTCGAGTCCCGCTTTCGGCTCAGAACAAATGCTTGATAATGCTTCTTTGCTTATCAAGCATTTGTTTTTTTATATAACTACTATCTGTAATTCTTTTATTCTTATATTTGTCCGTTCTCTTTTGTATAGACTGTGCTATAGAAAATAAGAATGTTTTAAAAAATAAAAGTCGCATTTTTTTATGCTTATATAGCAAAGGTGATGATTATTTTGTAAATTTGCAATCAAAAGTTATTTTTGCTACAAATATCTAAACGAATATAGCAATGTCAATGCAACATTCAAAAGAACTAATGAACCTTGCTGCCGACAATATACGTGTGCTGGCTGCAAGTATGGTAGAACGCGCAAAGTCTGGTCATCCTGGCGGTGCTATGGGCGGTGCTGATTTTATAAACGTGCTCTATTCCGAATTTCTTAACTTTGATCCCGATGAGGCAACGTGGCGTTGTCGCGACCGTTTTTTCCTTGATCCTGGTCATATGTCTCCTATGCTATATTCGCAGTTGGCGCTGATTGGGAACTTTACAATCGACGAACTTAAGCAGTTCCGTCAATGGGGTTCGCCAACTCCAGGACACCCCGAAGTGTGCCCACAACGTGGTATAGAAAACACAAGCGGACCACTTGGCCAAGGTCATACCTTTGCCGTAGGTGCAGCTATTGCAGCCAAGGCCTTGTATGCACGTACAGGCAATCCAGGTTTTGCTAAAGAAAAAATCTATGCATACATATCAGATGGTGGTGTGCAAGAAGAAATTTCGCAAGGTGCCGGACGCATGGCTGGACATTTAGGTCTAAACAACTTGATAATGTTCTTCGATGCCAATGAAGTGCAACTTTCAACTGATACCTCTGCCGTGATATCAGAAGATACAGGTATGAAATATCGTGCTTGGAATTGGAATGTACTTGAAATTGATGGCAATGATTGCGAACAAATACGCGAAGCCTTGATTAAGGCAAACGAAGAAGAGTCTCGTCCAACACTCATTATAGGTCATTGCGTTATGGGTAAGGGTGCCCGTAAAGCAGATGGAACATCGTACGAGCATAATTGCAAAACTCATGGTGCTCCCTTAGGTGGCGATGCCTACATCAATACAATAAAGAACCTTGGCAGTGATCCAGAAAATCCTTTTGTTATACGCGAAGAGGTAAAGAAACTCTATGATGATCGCAAAGCAGAGCTGCGCAAAATTGTGGCACAGCGTCGTGCAGAAGAAAAGGCATGGGAAGAGGCTAACCCCGAAAAAGCGGCATTACTCAATGATTGGATGGCTCGCAAATTGCCTAACATTCCATGGGAAACTGTAGAGCAAAAGCCTAATTCTCCAACTCGTAATGGCTCTTCAGTATGTTTGAGCTTGCTTTCAGAGTATGTGCCAAATATGATTGTATCATCTGCAGACCTTTGTAATTCAGACAAGACAGATGGCTTCTTAAAGCATACCACAGAAATAACTCGTACCAACTTTGCTGGTGGTTTCTTACAAGCAGGTGTTTCAGAATTAACAATGGCGTGCGTCTGCATAGGTATGATGCTTCATGGCGGTATTATCACAGCCATGGGTACATTCTTTGTGTTCTCAGACTATATGAAGCCAGCTATACGTATGGCAGCGTTGATGGAAGTTCCTGTGAAATTTATCTGGACTCACGATGCGTTCAGAGTGGGCGAAGATGGTCCAACTCACGAACCCGTAGAGCAAGAAGCTCAGATAAGATTGATGGAGAAACTCAAAAATCATAGCGGTCGTGATAGCGTACGCGTGTTGCGCCCATGCGATGTACATGCGGTAACAGAATGTTGGAGATTAGCTATGGAGAATATGGATACTCCAACAGCATTAATCTTTAGTCGTCAGAATGTAAATGACCTCCCAGCAGGGACTGATTATCGCCAAGGCATATTACATGGCGCCTATTCAGTGGTAGAAGAAGACAACCCTGATGTGATATTAGTTGCTTCGGGCTCAGAGGTAGGAACACTCGTAGATACAGCCAAATTGCTGAAAGAAGATGGCGTTAAAGCCCGTGTGGTTAGCTGTCCAAGCGAAGGCCTATTCCGTTCTCAGAGCAAAGAGTACCAAGAGGCATTATTGCCAACAGGTGGTAAAATCTTTGCATTAACAGCAGGTTTGCCTGTAACATTCGAAGGTCTTGCAGGCTCTAATGGTCGTGTTTATGGTCTTGAAAGTTTTGGTTTTAGCGCTCCTTACAAAGTGCTTGACGAAAAACTTGGATTTACTCCTCAAAACATCCACAAAGAAGTATTGTCTTACTTGAATAAATAAAGTGTCATGATAGGATTAGCAAGTGATCATGCTGGTTTTGAACTGAAACAGTATGTAAAAAAATACCTTGATGAAAAAGGTATTACCTATAAAGACTACGGCACATACACCACGGATAGTTGCGATTATCCCGATTTTGCGCATGCTTTAGCACGCGGTATAGAGCAGTGTGAAGTGTCGCAAGGAATAGCAATTTGCGGTTCGGGCGAGGGTATATCAATGACGCTTAATAAGCACCAACGTATACGCGCAGCTCTGGTTTGGATACCAGAGATTGCTCACATGACACGCCTTCACAACGATGCCAATGTGCTTGTTATGCCAGGCCGATATATTGATGAAGCAACGGCACACGACATAATGGAAGAATTCTTCAACACAGAGTTTGAAGGAGGCAGACATGTACGTCGCATCGAGAAAATTCCAGTTTAGTGTTTTTAGCTTGTTTGCATAATGTAAGCTGAATGATATTTTAGAATATAGGTAATGCAAATAGAACGTCGGAGCGCATAGGCTTAATAAAATCGACATAAAAGTTTGCATAAATGTTCTATAAATCAATCATATTTACTATCTTTGCACACGCTTTACGATAAAACATCAAACTAAATTTATAACTCAAACTGGAATGACTAAATCTGAAATTATCAAAGCTATCGCAAACAAAAAAGGTTTTGATCGCGAAATTGTAGCACAAGTGCTCGAAGCTTTCACAGTTGAAATCAAAGCTGCTTTGTTAGATGGAAACAATGTCAGTATGCGTGGTTTTGGCACATTTTATCTAAAACATCGTGCTGAAAAAACAGCTCGCAATATGCAGAGCAACACTACTATCATAATTCCTGCACACGATATAGCCTCTTTCAAGCCTGCCAAAGAGTTTGCAGTGTCAGTGAAAGAGAAGACAACTGAAGCATAATTGAGAATATAATTAACATAATTAACCATAAAACGTAATAGGTATGCCTAACGGAAAAAAGAAGAAAAGACACAAGATGTCTACTCACAAACGTAAAAAAAGACTACGCAAGAATCGTCATAAGAGCAAATAAACTCGACGGCTCTGATATATGAGTCTTTCAAGTAAACAAAAGACGAGTAAACGGGCTATTTTGATGTTTCGTAATGAAACATTACCTCGTTTACTCGCTTTCTTTTTATAACATCGAATATGTAGTTTCTAAACCTCTTTTTTATAAACAAACATCAACAACGTTGTTTTTAGTAAAGATATTAAAGCACAGAAGTTTGTGAACGAAGTTGCTATATATTGTAAGCAACATACATCGTTTTTAAACCTTTGATATAAAGGCTTGTTTGTTGTTCACCATACATAAGAAAGATGCTTTAGAAACGCTTTTATCAAACGAAATTTCATGACAAGCGAGGTTATTGTAGACGTAACAAAAAAAGATATTTCCATTGCTCTGCTTGAGGATAAGCGCTTAGTAGAGTATCAACGCGAAGGGCGCTCGGAGCATTTTTCTGTAGGAAATATCTATTTGGCAAAGGTAAGAAAGCTTATGCCAGGACTCAATGCTTGCTTCGTGAATGTCGGTTTTGAACGCGACGCATTTCTCCATTATCTTGATTTAGGTTCGCGCTATCATTCGCAAGAAAAATTCTTGCAACTTTTAGGCGATGGCAAGCGTAGCGTGACGATTGATAAGGTAGGAAAACAACCCGAATTAGACAAGGAAGGAAGCATACAAAACACCTTGAAGGTGGGGCAGGAAATCCTTGTTCAGATAGTAAAAGAACCCATAAACACAAAGGGACCACGACTAACTGCAGAACTATCTTTTGCAGGACGTTTCTTGGTGCTTATTCCCTTTAGTGACAAAATTTCTGTTTCCTCCAAGATAAAGTCAGGCTCAGAACGCACCCGCTTAAAGCAACTCATACAAAGCATAAAACCAAAAGGTTTTGGTGTAATAATCCGTACTGTAGCTGAAAATATGCGAGTAGCAGAACTCGACAACGAAATGCGTATATTGCTCGAACGTTGGGAAAATGCTATTGAAAAAGTAAAGAGAACTCGCAGCGGGGGATATAAACTTCCCCAGCTTGTTTACGAAGAAACAAGCAGAACTGTAGCTTTGTTACGTGATTTGTTTAACCCATCGTATGAGAATATTTATGTAAATGATGAAGCTATTTACAAGGAAATTCGAGGCTATGTTAGTCTTATAGCTCCAGAGTGTAAGGATATAGTCAAGCTTTACAAAGGAATTGTTCCTATTTTTGATAATTTTTCTGTTACCAAACAGATTAAGTCTTCGCTTGGAAGAACCGTTACCTACAAGCATGGTGCTTATTTGATTATTGAACAAACAGAGGCATTGCATGTAGTTGATGTAAATAGTGGAAATCGCTCAAAGAGCCCCGAAGGTCAAGAAGTAAATGCATTAGACGTAAATCTTGGTGCTGCCGACGAACTTGCTCGCCAACTTAGGTTGCGCGATATGGGAGGCATCATTGTTGTGGATTTTATCGATATGAATTTGGCCGAAAACAGACAAAAGCTATATGAACGCATGGTCGAAAATATGCGAAACGACCGTGCCCGCCATAGCATCTTACCATTGTCTAAGTTTGGCTTAATGCAGATAACAAGGCAACGCGTTCGTCCTGTGATGGATGTTAATGTAGAGGAAACTTGCCCCACATGTGGTGGGACGGGAAAAATAAAGCCCAGTATATTGTTTACGGATTCGTTAGAAACAAAAATTGATACATTAGTAAACAAACTGGGTATCAAGCATTTCCGACTATATGTTCATCCATTTGTAGCAGCATATATCAATCAGGGTGTATTCTCTATCAAACGTCGTTGGCAAATGCGTTATGGTTGGGGTGTAAAGGTTTATCCTAACCAAAAACTTGCCTATTTGCAATATGCTTTTTACGATATGAAAGGCGAAGAGATATTAATGGAGAAAACAAACGACATGAAGTAGCAAAATTCGCTTATAGCGTGGTAGTTGTGTCATTGAACAAGTTTTTTTAAAACTCAAAACGCTACCATTACGCTTATAAAGACATAAAAAGGGTATCAAACTTATGATAGTTTTGATACTCTTTTTTTATTTTTTTTAATCCTCAAAATAGAGGTTTCACAGCTTAGTTTTGTGAACATTTATTGACATTTTGAATTTTCAATATAGCGAAAAATTTGTAATATTATAGTATACATTTGACTGTTATAAAGTTTTATTCGCTGGCTAAAAACTCTAATAAACGTGTTGTTAGGTTACAAGAATACGTATCCTTGTGTGCTTACAAACGTATCCTTGTGAGCTTATAAAGCCTTTATAAGCCTATAAGGATACGTATCCTTGTAACGATGAAATGACGTAATAAATCACAAATCCATTGATTATCAATGAATAATGAAAATCCGCTATATTTTAAAAAAATGAGACTTTGTTTCTTTTTATCAAAAGCAACGAAGTTTTGACGATTTTGATTATCGCAGTCTAGAGTTTCTGTTACTAAGTTTTTTAAAAGAATACCCAAATATAGGTATTGAAAATATTGCAAAGTAATCGTATCTTTGTAATCTTAGAATGAATGTGAATAATTTTCGCATCGTTAGTGGTGCAATTAATTTTCTGTAAGACAAAAAACAATAAGATATATGAAGCTTTCTGATTTACATACGGGAGAACGTGGTGTAATAGTGAAAGTGGCTGGACACGGCGGCTTTCGCAAACGCATAGTAGAGATGGGATTTGTAAAAGGAAAGACCGTTAAGGTGATATTGAATGCTCCCTTGCGCGACCCTATTGAATATGAAATAATGGGGTATAAGATATCTCTGCGACGTGAAGAAGCCCGTTTAGTAGAAGTGATTAGCGAGAGCGAAGCTGAAACAGACGTGCGCTTGCATCCTAATGAAAATTTGGCTGGACTCTTGTCTGATAAAGACGAGGAGGAAGAGTTGCGCATGCAGTTAGACAAACGCATGGAAAAGATGGCTGCCGACCAGCATCGCGTAATCAATGTGGCTTTGGTGGGCAATCCTAATTGCGGAAAGACCTCATTGTTCAACATGGCGTCGGGCGGTCACGAGCATGTGGGAAATTATAGCGGTGTGACAGTTGATGCAAAGGAGGGATTTATGGATATGCACGTAAAGGTGCGCCGCAGTGCCGATGGTGGTGTGGAGTTTTACCATGATGATCCCCATAATAGTTCTGCCACTTGTGAATCGTGCAAAATAGGAGAGGGGTGCGCAACAAAAGGCAATATTGATGGTTATGAAGACAAGCAGTACCACTTCCGTGTGGTAGACTTGCCCGGAACCTATTCGCTCTCAGCCTATTCGCCCGAAGAATTGTATGTTCGTCGGCATTTGATAGACGAAACCCCCGATGTGGTTATAAATGTGATAGATAGCTCCAACCTTGAACGCAACTTGTATCTAACAACTCAACTCATCGATATGCACCAACGCATGGTAGTGGCTCTCAATATGTATGATGAGTTGCAACATAGTGGCGATAAACTCGATTACGAACAGCTTGGTCATCTACTGGGTGTGCCAATGGTTCCTACTATTTCGCGCACGGGTAAAGGCATTAGAGACTTGTTCGAAATGGTGATAAGGGTTTACGAAAATCAAGGAGACGAAGCGCTTGAACGACACATTCATGTGAACCATGGTAAAGAGTTGGAGCAGAGCATCGATCGTATTAAGCTGATTTTTCAGAAAAACAACGACATTCGCTCAAAATATTCTACACGCTATTTAGCTATTAAGTACTTAGAGGGCGACAGCGAGGCAAACCGTTTTGTAGAGACCTTGCCACAACACGACGAACTTGTAGCAGCGCGTTACGAAGAAACTGCACGCCTTAAAGAAGCGCTTCACGATACCCCCGATAATGCCCTAACAGACGCCAAATATGGTTTTATACAAGGTGCGTTAAAGGAGACTTACGAACCTCATGTACTCAAACAAGGGCATACTATAACCGAGAAGATAGATGCCATTGTTACCAATCGCATTTTGGGCTTCCCGCTCTTTTTTGCGGTGCTATTCTTGATATTCTTCATTACATTCCAATTAGGACAATATCCAATGGATTGGATAGATTGGTTGGTGTCAAAGATCTCAGAATTTGTGGATTATGCCATGCCCGATGGCGTATTGAAGGATATGATAACCCAAGGAGCAATCAGCGGTGTGGGAGCAGTAATCGTGTTCTTGCCCAACATTATGATATTGTATTTCTTTATCTCCATTCTTGAAGATACGGGGTATATGGCACGTGCAGCATTCATTATGGACCGCTTGATGCATCGCATGGGGTTGCATGGAAAATCCTTTATACCGATGGTGATGGGCTTTGGTTGTAATGTGCCAGCAGTGATGGCAACACGTACAATCGAGAACCCCAAAAGTCGTCTGATAACCATGCTTATAATACCATTTATGTCATGTTCTGCTCGAATACCTATTTACGTGGTGTTGGTAAGCGCTTTCTTCCCTCATCAAGGAGCATGGGTTATGTTGGGACTGTATGCTTTGGGCATAATTGTAGCGATTGTTATGGCACGCTTGTTTAGTAAGTTCTTGATGAAAGGTGAGGACCTACCGTTCGTGATGGAACTCCCTCCTTATCGCATGCCTACAGCAAAGTCTGTAACGATGCACACTTGGGAAAAGGGTCGTCAATATCTGCAAAAAATGGGCGGCATAATCCTTGTGTTCTCTCTTATAATATGGGCTTTAAACTATTTTCCACACAACGATGAAGCGCAAATGGCAGATGCTCAGCCAACAACAGTTCAAGTGGAGAATAAGGCTGATAATACCAATGTGCAGAGTGTTAACGCATTAGCAAATCAAGCTTCTGCAGCGCCAGAGCCCTCGTATTTGCAGCGAATAGGTCATGTAATAGCTCCTGTAATGTCGCCCATGCATTTCGATTGGAAGATGAGCGTGGGCATACTCTCAGGTATCGGTGCAAAAGAACTTGTGGTGAGTACCTTAGCAGTGATGTATGCAGGCGAGGACGATGTTGATACCGATAGTGCATCTACAGATACACGCTTGTCGCAAGCGCTCAAGGCCAACATAAGTTCGGCTTCGGCACTTGCATACTTGGTGTTTATCCTATTCTATTTTCCATGTATAGCCACAATTACAGCCATAAAAAATGAAAGTGGTGGATGGAAATGGGCCATATTTACGGCTGTATACACCACAACGTTTGCTTATGTAGCTTCGCTCATAACTTATTGGATTGCGGCTGCATAGCAAAATGCAGAGCACATTCAAAACAAGAAAGTAGAAACTTTAAGAAAAATTAGTCATAAAACTATCAAAGTCAATCGTGTATAACGATTATATTTTGTAACTTTGCAGCAAAATTACTATATGAATAAGATAACTATTGCTACATATAGCTGCATATTATTGGCTCTTTCATCATGCAACGACTACAATCGTGTGCTGAAAACGCAAGACTATTCATATAAGTATGAAGTGGCTAAACAATATTATGCAGAAGGACAATATAATCGTGCTTCTTTGTTGTTGCAAGACGTTCTTTCGGTGCTAAAAGGTACTGATCAAGGTGAAGAGTCTCTTTATCTCTCTGGACTATGCAATATGAAGGCACACAATTATAGTGCAGCTTCAACGGTGTTTCGCAAATATTATGAAACCTATCCACGAGGCAAGTATGTAGAAGAGGCACGCTTTAATTGCGGAAGGTCGCTATATGCTATAACGCCTGAACCAAGACTTGATCAGACTGACACGTTTCAAGCAGTAACGGAATTTCAAAACTTTATCGAAACTTTTCCGGGAAGCAAGTATCGTGCGCAGGCACAAGATTTGATATTTAAGTTGCAAGACAAACTTGTAGAGAAAGAATATCTATCGGCAAAGCTCTATTACGACTTGGGTACCTATATTGGTAATGGTACAAATGGTAATTATGGTGCTTGCATTGTGACCGCCGAGAATGCAATAAAGGATTATCCTTATACATCAAGGCGCGAAGATTTCTCGATATTAATACTCCGTGCAAAGTTTAAACTCGCAAGATTTAGTGTTGAAAGCAAAAAGGCCGAACGATACCACAATGCTATCGATGAATATTATGGCTTTGTAACAGAATATCCCGAATCGAAATATATGAGCGAGGCCAAGCAAATGTTTGCTAAAGCAAGCAAGTATGTAGAGACGGGTGAAGAAGAGGATGCTGATACCTCAGAAGCAACAAACACGGCAAGCGAGAAAAAATAAATAAACAGAAATATAATCGTAAAACATCATATCAACATGGATTATAAAAAGAGCAAAGCGGCTACCAACACAGTAACTCACAACTTGATGGACTTTTGTGATGGTACAAACAATATCTACGAAAGCGTAGTTATTATGTCGAAGCGCGCAAACCAAATTGCTGTTCAAATGAAGGAAGACCTTTCAAAGAAATTGAAAGAGTTTGCTTCGAATAACGACAATTTGGAGGAAACATTTGAAAATCGTGAGCAAATCGAAATCTCACGCTACTATGAAAAGTTGCCAAAACCAACTTTGATTGCAGCAGACGAGTTTTTGCATCACAACATCTATTTCCGCAATCCTGCTAAGGATAAGAATAATTTGAGTACCGAAGCATGATACAACGTATTCAAAGCATATATTTAGTATTGGCTGGATTGTTTCCAGCCTTTACTCTTTTCGTGCCTATTGTGGCATTTTCAAATGCTTCTTTAGCTTTTACGATGAGTGGGGCAGGATATGAAAGCATTACACAAGTGGCCGAAATGCAAGGCCGTCATCCTTATGGCTTAATATTCTTTGCGGCTTGTTCAATAGTGGTTTCACTTCTGTCTATCTTCGCCTTTAAGAACCGAAAAAAGCAGATGAAGCAGGTTAAATGGGGGGTATGGATAAATGTGCTTTGGTATGTAACCTTTGTGGTATATGCCTTTTCTGTAAAATCTCGAACCTCAACAGATTTGTCGTTTGAGTTTGGGTGCTTGTTTCCGTTCTTCTCTATCTTGATGCAAGTATTAGCTAAACATGCCATCAAACGCGATGAGAATTTGGTGAGAGCTGCCGACAGAATTAGATGACATATCAATGCTTATAGAAACAACCTAATTTATTTTTTTTGCCTATGTCTTTAAACAAAGTAATGCTTATCGGCAATGTAGGACAAGAGCCTGAAATTCGATACATGGATAATGGTAGTTGCGCAGCTAATTTTAGTTTTGCTACTTCTACCAGAGGGTACACTTTGCAAAATGGTACAACTGTACCTGAACGCACAGAGTGGCACAACATTGTGTTGTGGGGTAATTTGGCAAAAATTGTAGATAGTTATGTACATAAGGGTGATAAACTCTATGTTGAAGGTGAATTGCGCTATCGCACGTATACAGATAAACGTGGTGCAACTCATAAGGTTGTCGAAATATGGGGCACTAATATAGAATTGCTTACACCGCGCGTTCAGCAGCAACCCGCTAATAATGCAACCATGCAAAGCAATCCTTTTCCACCCTCATCGGCAGAAAAAGCTAAGGATGAACCTTCTCAAAAATGTCCATTCTAAACAAACTATAATGCGTATGATACCATGCTGAACAAATAGTATTATACGCATTATTTATGTTGAAAAAAATAAAGCTACAAGCTGTTTAAAAAGATGTATTTACAAAATAACGACATATATTTGTTAAAACCTTATTCTCTTGAAAAGGCAAAAGAACAGACAGTGTCGATATATTTATGGAAGCATACTTTTACACGTAAAGAACTTACAGACGTGGCCAATCATATAGCTCCTAATCTGTTGAACAACGATATATATGAACTAAATGATAAGCGCTTTAAAGAGAAGGTTTCTGTG
>CAKQOG010000049.1 GCA_934255485.1 uncultured Prevotellamassilia sp.
GCATTAAATTTTATAACTGGTCCACCGCCAAGCATGGGATGATTAGTGGGGTCATATTTTTCGGCATAGTTGGGATGCCACGCATGTGCGTTATCGGCTGATATCATAAATGCTTGTTCAATAGCCTTGTAAAATGCCTCCTCTGTACCTTCTTGTGACAGTGCAATTCGTTTTAGCATATTTGCCAAAAACGGACTCGCAGCCCCCTGTTTTGTTTGCGAGCCAGTCTCTTCGTTGTCGAATATGGCAAGCACTTGCGTATAGTCTCTAAGCTCTGCATGCAGCATCGCTTCAAGGCCCGCGTAGCACATAGACAAATCGTCGAGTCTCCCCGAAGAGATAAACTCGTTGTGTATGCCAAAGGTGCATGCTGGTGTAGCGTCAGCCAAGTAGAGGTCGAAGTCCAAGATATCTTCTTGCTTAATGTTATGCTCCTTGTTGAGTTCTTCTACAATAGCATTAAGCAGCAAATTGTTCTCTTCAAGTTGGTTTGTGATAGTTCCAAGCAAGGGCAAAACATCCTTTTGTTTGCTAATGGCAACGCCATCGTTCACTTGTCGATTAAAGTGAATAGCAAGATTACAGATTTGTAGCAATGGACGCTTGATGTGTAAAAGAAACGTTTGCGGATGCATCACATCGTCTGTCTTTACTATAACTCTACCTGCAATAGTGAGCGGACGATCGAACCATGTAGAAAGAATAGGACCACCATAAACCTCGGTGTTGAGTTTTACCAACCCACCTTCGCATTTCATTTCTGCATTTGGCTTAATACGAAAGGTAGGAGAGTCGCAATGCGCACATATCAAGTGAAAACCGCTTTCGGCTAAAGCCTTTCTGCCTATCTGAAAAGCGTAGACTGAGGAGTCATTCTTGGTAACATAAAATTTCTCGCCTGCCTGTATTTTGCCCAATGACGTGCATGGATCAAACCTTTTAAATCCGTGATTTTCTAATTCATTGGTAATATTCTTTACAGCTAAAAAATTAACTGGTGAAGCATCAAGAAAAGATAAGAGTCTTTGAGTCATGATGGTTTATAGATATTGAGTTTTAAATTGTTCACAAGTTAAAATTACTGTTCTTGTTGCATCTCCTCTGGCGAAAGTATTTTTACTTTTTTGCTATATCGGTTTTGCTTATGAACGCTTTGTTGTGAACCATTATCGTCTCTTACAGCCCCCGCAATATTAGGCAGAGAGTTGCCCGAAGAAATGCCCATTTGATGAATGTTGCCCCCATACTGCCGCCATCGGTCCATGATACTTGCCACATAATTGCAAGTTTCGTTGCCAATCATATACCCATATCTTACGATAGGATCGCGATAATATTGAGCGTTGCTCAGATTGCGAACATAATAGCTTACGTCTGCCCATTTCTGGCTGCCACTTCCATATTTGCGTGCCAAAGCTTGCGCATCTCTTATGTGTCCCAAACCGCCATTGTATGCGGCAAGAACAAAGCATATACGCTCTTCAGCACTCGCTATATCGCTAAATTGGCGTTGCAAGTATCTGATGTGTTGAGCCGCAGCTGCAATGTTTTCAGCAGGAGCAAAGAGCCTTTCTTCAGACAAGCCATACTGCCGAGCAGTGGCGGGCATAATTTGCATAAGTCCCGAAGCTCCCGCCCACGAAACAGCGTTAGGATCAAATCCCGACTCTTGATAGCATTGAGCAGCAATCAATTTCCAGTCCCAACCAGTATATCGTGCAGCAGTCTTAAAGTAGTTGTCGTATGTAGAAATGATGCCTTTGGCTCTTGAGATAAACGGGGCTCTCACACTACGTCTAACGTACGTGCGGTTTTTCATCCACGTGTTCTCTGTTTTTTGAGCTCTTATGGCAACACCATCGCCATACCAATCGTTTAATGCTTCTGCCAAATCTTTGGCTTTGGGCAGAATGGCCCATGCCGTGCTGTTTTTCTTGTTTGTAGCGCCAACGGCTTTAAGACCATTACTCTTCAGAAATTTATCCGAAAGCTGGTATGCTATCACATCTACTTCGCCTTCTTTCAGTTTCTTTATCAGTTGCAAACTGTCTGTGGCCAATTCAACACGAACCCCCACGCCCAATGTGTTTGCAAAGTCTTCGGCAAGAGCATACTGCAATCCCATGCCGTGACCTTGATAATCAAAGTAGGTGTCGGGGCCGCTTATAGTAGCAATAATCAGTTCGCCTGAGTCGGATATGCGGCTTATGTTGGGTGTGTCATCGTCTGTTTTGGCCTTCATAAAAGCCCCGTTTTCGCCTTTGCCTTCAATGGTTTTTCGATGGCAAGAGAAGCCAAGCATAGCGGTAGCACAAAGCAGGCAAAACAAGTAGGTATATTTCATTACATTTCAGCCTCTTTCAGTCGTTCTGCATTTTCGGCAACAATAAGATGGTCAATGCAGTCTTGGATGTCACCATCCATAAAAGCTTGAAGATTGTAGATGGTGTAGTTTATTCTATGGTCAGTAATACGTCCTTGTGGATAGTTGTATGTGCGGATTTTAGCAGAGCGGTCGCCTGTTGAAACAAGTGTTTTACGACGGTTGGCTATGTCGTCTACATACTTTTGGTGTTCCTTGTCGTAAATAAAAGTACGCAGTCTGGCCAACGCACGCTCTTTGTTCTTAGGTTGGTCGCGTGTCTCGGTACATTCAATGAGAATTTCTTCAACCTCGCCAGTATTGGGGTTTTTCCAATTGTAACGTAGGCGCACACCCGACTCAACCTTATTAACGTTCTGTCCGCCAGCACCACTCGAACGGAAGGTATCCCATTTGATTTCACCTTCGTTGATTACCACGTCGAAAGCCTCGGCTTCGGGCAATACAGCTACGGTTGCAGCCGATGTATGCACACGGCCTTGTGTTTCGGTAGCAGGCACGCGCTGAACGCGGTGCACACCACTTTCGTATTTAAGTGTTCCGTATACATCTGTGCCTGTAATAGAACATACAATTTCCTTAAAGCCGCCTGCAGCACCTTCGCTTGCACTCGAAACCTCCATTTTCCAACCTTTCTTTTCGCAGAATTTAGTGTACATACGAAATAGGTCACCAGCAAACAATGCTGCTTCGTCGCCTCCCGTACCACCACGAATTTCGAGAATGGCATTCTTAGAGTCCTCGGGGTCTTTGGGCACGAGCATAAGCTTAATTTCTTCTTCGAGCGACGGAATTCGTGCTTCGCACGAAGCCACCTCTTCGCGTGCCATTTCCTTCATCTCGGGGTCAGATTCGTTTAAGAGTATGTCTTTGCTCTCTTCAAGATTTCCCAACAAATTTGCATATTCCTTGCGAGCTTTCATAAGGTCTTCAAGTTCTTTATACTCCTTTGTCAGTCTGACGTATCTTTGTTGGTCGGCAATAACGTTAGGGTCGGTTATAAGTGTGCTAACCTCCTCAAATCGTGCTACCAAACCATTTAGTTTTTCTAAAAGTGTATTCAAATTTGTGTCGTATTTTTGAGTAAGTAATAAAAACGATAGAATAGGGTGCAAGCTCTAAAGTTTCCACCCTATTCTTTTTATACAAGTATCGTTGTAAGTAGGTGGACAAATTTAAATTAGGAAAAATAAGGATTAAAGTACGCACTAAAAGTCCAAAGAACTATAGCCCAAGGCAACGCCATGGGTGATAACGAATAGTGCGATGACGCCTTCTTACAAGGGCAAAAGACATCCATACAAGGTTATGCTCTTAACTTATAGTTATAGGCTTTATCTTTTGCTCTTGCAAAGCGTCATCCCTATATGTATAGGGGGTAGGACGCTATCCTATGTTGTAAGTTTATAGAGCTTTTCAACCCGTTCCTTCCTAATTTAATTTTGCACATTTACTTAATTAATAGTTAAACTCACCAAATTCGCTCTTGATAGTAAGTGAGCGTTTACCCTCTTCGATGTGTCCAACTATTTGTGCATCAATGTTAAAGCTCTTACTGATAGCAATAACCTTTTCGGCAACCTCGGGACGTACATATACCTCTAAGCGGTGCCCCATGTTAAACACTTTGTACATCTCTGCCCAATCGGTTCCGCTCTGTTCGGCAATGGCTTTAAAGAGGGGAGGAACAGGGAACATGTTGTCTTTGATAACACGGCAATTATCGCCAACAAAGTGTAACACTTTGGTCTGTGCACCGCCCGTGCAATGTACCATACCATGTATTTCGGGGCGCAATTCATCAAGCATTTTCTTAACTACAGGTGCATAAGTTCTTGTTGGCGAAAGTACCAATTTGCCTGCATTGATGGGCGAGCCTTCAACCTCATCGGTGAGTTTATAACCACCGCTATAAACAAGTTCTTCGGGCACTGCATGGTCGTAGCTTTCGGGATATTTCTCTGCAAGATACTTGGCAAACACGTCGTGACGAGCCGAAGTCAAGCCGTTTGAACCCATACCACCATTGTATTCTTTTTCGTAAGTGGCTTGACCGCACGATGAAAGTCCTACGATAACATCACCCGGACGAATGTTAGCATTGTTAATAACATCCTTACGCTTCATACGGCAAGTAACGGTAGAGTCTACAATAATAGTGCGAACAAGGTCGCCCACATCAGCCGTTTCGCCACCTGTAGCGTAGATGCCCACGCCCATATCGCGCATTTGTTGTAGCAACTCGTCGGTACCATTGATGATAGCCGAAATCACCTCGCCAGGAATAAGCATCTTGTTACGTCCGATGGTAGAACTAACAAGAATATTGTCTACAGCGCCCACGCAAAGCAGGTCGTCTGTGTTCATAATGAGTGCATCTTGTGCAATGCCTTTCCATACTGAGAGGTCGCCTGTTTCTTTCCAATACATGTATGCAAGGCTCGATTTTGTGCCTGCACCATCGGCGTGCATAATGTTACAATATTCGGGATCACCACCCAAAATATCGGGAATAATTTTGCAAAAAGCTTGTGGGAAGATACCCTTGTCAATGTTCTTAATGGCGTTGTGCACGTCCTCTTTCATGGCGGATACACCGCGCATCATGTAACGTTGTTTGCTATCCATGAGGTTTATTATAGATATGATTTTCAGTGATATATGGTTTGTTTATTAAAACTCTACTTTAGGTGCTTTGTCGGTTCCACTCTCAGCTTCGAATGCTGTTTTTTTATCAAAACCAAACATGTTGGCTACGATGTTCGATGGGAAACGTCTCACCTTTATGTTGTAGTCTTTTACAAGTTCGTTGTATTGTCGGCGGCTTTCATTAATGCGATTTTCGGTACCTTCAAGTTGGGCTTGAAGTTCAGAGAAACTCTCATTGGCCTTTAAGTCGGGATAGTTTTCTGAAATGGCCAGCAACTTGCCCAAAGCCTGCGATAGTTCGCCCTGAGCTGCTTGATATTGCTTGAGTTTTTCAGGGGTAAGAGTCTCTGCATCCACTGTTATCTGGGTCGCTTTGGCACGTGCGTTTACCACATCATTGAGTGTGCCGCTCTCGTGCTTAGTATATCCCTTCACCGTATTAACCAAATTAGGAATGAGGTCTGCACGGCGCTGATATTGCGATTGGATGTTGCTCCAAGCCGTTGTTACAGCTTCGTCTTTAGCCACTAACGAGTTGTAAGTTGTTAGCGTACCAACAGCAATAATAAGGATGATAACGCCAACGACGAGTAAGGTTATTGAGCCTTTTTTCATATGTTTGTATTATATAATTCCTTGAATTTAAAGAATTTAATTAGTCTTTTATTAATTATTGGTTTATGTAATGCAGAAGTACAACTTTAGCGATATTTTACTAAAAGCGTCCGCCACTTCCGCCACCACCAAACGTTCCTCCGCCAAATGTTCCTCCACTAAATCCACCCGAAGAACTGCCGCCCAACGAGCTACTAAAGATAATTGGTGGCACGCTACCGCCATTGTTTATATTGTCAGTATCGGTGTAGAAAATGCGTTCTTTACCGCAACGTGGACATCGGTATATAGCTCTTAGCTTGTAGATACCAGTGTTAGTAATGCGTACTTTGTCTTGTTTTATCAACCTCATTTTTTTGTGGCATGTGGGACATTTATACTTTTGTTGTTGAACAATGTAGATGATTGTAATAATGATTACAAAGGCTATTGCACCACCTAATATGCTCCACATGGCTACTATATCGTCGTTGGCATCGTCATCAGCAAGGAGCGATTTATCGTTGTTTAGATACGCCTTGATAGCTACCATGGTTTTAATAATAGCCGCATCCCAATTGCCAACTTTCAGTTCGGGCAGCATTACTTGGTTTTGTATGCGTCGGCAGATGGCGTCGGGTAGGGCGCCTTCGAGTCCGTTGCCCGTAAGTATTTGATAACTACGGTCCTCGGTGGCAAGCACAACAATTAACCCCGAATTTTGTTTTTTATCGCCTATGCCATATTTCTTGCCAAGTTCCATTGCAAACTGATAAGGATCGTCTCCTTCAATTTGTTTAACCACTACTACAATGGCTTGAATGCCGTTCTCTTTTTTTAAAGACAGCAACATTTGGTTGGTAGAATCTACTGCTGCTGCCGACATCACACCATCGGGATTGCACACCATCTGTCTGTAATCGCGTAGGTACTCCATGGGCAAATTTGTTGCCGACCACTTTGTAGCCATAGCCGCAATTGTGGTTAGGAATAGTGACGTTATGACAAGTAGTAATTTACGCATACAAGCAGTGTTATGGGTGGTTCTATAAATTCTTCCGTAATGTATTGTGCAATATCAGAAGTGTAATTTCTCTCTGAGAATATGGGCTACAACTTAATAATTAAAGCAAGCTTTATTGCATTCGCTTTGCACCATATTGGGTAAGTAGTTAAGGGAACATAACGGGCTATGCGACCGAAACTATTTGCACGAGGACACTTCGAGAGTGTGTAAGGCATTCGGTTGAATAGATAAAATCTATAAACAGAATTTATAGAACAACCCTTATAGTAGTGTCGCTATGCAAAGATACTGCAATCAGTTGAATTAATCTAAAAACATGGTGAAAATACTTTTACGCTTTTAGATTTATTGATATTTTAATGTAGAAAATTTGATTAAACAATATAAAATCTTGAACTTTGCATAAATTTTCGTTGTGATTGCGTTTTAATTAATATGTCAGAATGGCATAAAAGCGATAATTTGAGCATGCCATAGTGCTTGCTTCTTGTATAAAAATCTCAGCATGAACACGAGAGCCTATTAAACATTAATTAAAATAAATAAATGATGTACAAAAATTCGCTAAAGCGTATAACGCTTTTATGGAGTTTGCTTTGTTTTGCCTTGCTTGTACAAGCACAGGTGCCTTCGGGCTATTACAACAAGGCAAAAGGAGCTAAAGGGAAGGCCTTAAAAACAGCCCTTTATTCGGTGATAAGCGCACATAAACAGCTAAGCTACGACTACCTGTGGACTGCTTATAAAACCACTGACGTGCGTCCCGATGGAAAGATATGGGATATTTATTCGAATGCTACAAACTATGTTCCAGGTAGCAAGAGCCAAGGTGCAAGTGCATCGAAAGAGGGCGATGGATACAATCGTGAACACTCAATGCCTAAAAGTTGGTTTAGCAAGGCTGCGCCAATGGTAACAGACTTGATGCACGTAATCCCTACAGACGTCTACATTAATGGTCGCCGTTCTAACTATCCTTATGGCGAAACAAATGGCGAGAGGTTCTCGTCGAAAGGTGGGTTTAGCAAGCTTGGCAACTGCACTTTGCCAGGATATTCGGGCATTGTGTTTGAACCTGCCGATGAGTATAAGGGCGATGTAGCACGTATATATTTCTATATGGCTACGTGTTACGAAAATCGCATTTCGTCGTGGAGTTCGCCCATGTTGGCCAAAAATTCGTATCCTGCATACACCGATTGGGCCATTACAATGTTGCTACGTTGGGCACAAGAAGACCCCGTGAGTCAAAAGGAGATAGACCGCAACAACGCCGTATATAAAATACAGGGCAACCGCAATCCTTATGTTGATTATCCTGGATTGGAACAGTATGTTTGGGGTAGCAAAACATCTACTGCTTTCGACCCCGATAACTACAATGCTGGTTCGGTAGACCCCACACCCAATCCCAAACCGGAGCCTTCTGAGGTTGTGGCTCCAAGTTTTAGTCCTGTGGCTGGTGTAGTTGAGAAGGGTACAACTGTTACCATCTCTACCACTACTCAAGGTGCAACCATTTATTACACTGTAAATCAAGGTGAACTGCAAACATCTTATATGTCGGCAAATGTGCAGATTAATGAAAATAGCACAATCAAGGCATACGCTATGCTTGGCGATAATAAGAGCGAAGAGGTAAGTGCTACTTACACCCTTCCGAGCAAACCTGTTGTAGGCGATAACGTTTATACCTTGGTAACAGATGAAAGCAAATTGCAAGCTGGCAAGAACTATCTTATGGTATGCCCATCTAAGAGCCTTGCACTTTCGTGTGATGCTTCGGAAGAAAGATTTCGTAAGGGTGTAAAGGTAGACATAAACACCGACAACTCTATTGAGACAAGCGTGAATGCTGAGAATGCTCCGCTTGCTATTGCATTGGGTGGCAGCAAGGGCGCATGGACGCTCTACGACAGCATGAACAAAGTGTATTTGGCTCTTACCGTAGACAAAAACCAACTCAACTCTGTTGCTGAATTGAGCAAAAATGCTTTGTGGGACATTGCAGTAACTGCAGATGGTGAGGCAACAATCACAAGTGTTGCTTACAACAAACGCACTATCCGTTATAATGCGTCATCGCCACGTTTCTCTACTTACACACAAGGACAAAGTGCAGTGGAACTCTATGCCCACGCAACTGCTACCGACATTCAATTTGTTGAGCATCAAGCTAACGGCAATATCATGGTATACGATGTGAACGGACGCTTTGTACGTACCGCAACAACAATTGCTGATGCGCTTAAGCATTTGCCTAAAGGCATCTATGTGGTGAATGGTAAAAAAATGCTCATAAAGTAACTATCTCTAATTATACAATCTTATTAGGTGTGCCAAAACTCCAATGCGTTTGGGGGGAGGCACACCTTTTTTGTGAACATTTATTTACATCCGGAACTTCTCAAATAGAAACGAAATGTTAATGATTTTAACATTATTGTAGCCTTTTTGATAACATTTCGTTGCTTTATTTTCTTATAAAGGCTTTCTAATTATGCAAGGATACGTATTCTTGTCTTACAAACATACGCATCCTTGTAGCACAAGGATACGCGTTCTTGTGGTATAAGGATACGTATCCTTGTACCATTATTTTTGTTTTTTTGTAATGATGAAATGATGTAAGTTACTGATTATCAATAATATATCTAAAATGCTCATATTTCTAATAAAATCAGCCAAGACAGTCGGTGCTTGATTTTTTTAGAAATATGAGCATTTTATAATACTACATCACGAAAGGAGAACAATCCTATCATTTAAATAGGGGCTTGTCAATGCATAAATCATTCAAATAGGCATACTAAGCACTTTTAGCGGACAGTAATAAATTTAAATTTGTCAACTTACTTATAGTAGTAACATCCCCATAAAAACATATATCTATGACAACAATAAAATTGAAATTCCGTCCGTCGTCAATACCTAAAACAGAAGGTACGTTGTATTATCAAGTGATACATAAGCGAAAGGTGAAGTGGATAAGCACAGAGCTACATATTTATCCCGAAGAGTGGGATGCAAAGATCTGCAGATTGATGATACCACCAAATGGCAAACGGAAAGCAGAATTAGAAATGGTGCAATGTCAGATAAACAGGGAGTTGAAGCGATGGGATAATATGATTGTAGAGATGGAAAGCCAACATAAGAATGTTATCATAAACGAACTATGCGATGCCTTCAATAAAACCGAGACACAAAAAACGGTCTTTATGTTTCTGCAAGAGCAGGTGATGAAGAAAGAGCAGATGAAGCGATTTGGCACAGCCATGACCTATGTAAATGCCTATCGGCGGTTCAAAGAATTTCGTAAAGGCAAAGACCTTACTTTTGCTGAACTTACCCCAGACATGATGGAGTGTTATGAGGCATGGCTTATAAACCGACGATTGAAGCAAAACAGTATATGTTGTTATCTGCGCACACTTTGCACCTTGTTATATAAGGCAACAGATGAGGGAGTGATGGTAGACAGCAATCTGTTTAAGCGAGTGCGCTTGGCATATGTCAAGACTGCCAAGCGTGCCATTAGTGAGAAAGAACTGAAAGCCGTAGCTTTGCTATCATTGCCCGAAGGTACAACCATAGCTTTTGCCCGCGACATATTCATGTTCAGTTTTTATATGAGAGGAATGCCTTTTGTAGACATAGCCTATTTGCGAAAAACAGACTTGAAAAATGGAATGTTAGCTTATAACCGCAAGAAAACCAACCAGTATCTGACGGTGGAGTGGGAGAAAGAGGCGCAAGAAATAATAAACCGATATGCACATATAAACCCCAACAGCCCTTATCTTCTTCCTGTCATTCAAAAAGAAGACGGAACAGAACGGAAACAATATCATCGTATGTTGGAGAACATCAACTATAATTTGAAGAAAATAGGTGATATAATAGGACTGAAAATGCCACTCACTACGTACACCGCACGACATACATGGGCAAGCATAGCGCGAAACATGGACATATCTATTTCAGTAATCAGCGAGGGGATGGGGCATAACTCCATAAAGACAACGCAAGTGTATCTTGACTCCATAGATGTGTCAAAAATCAACGAAGCAAACAAGAAAATTATACGGAGAATAAGTAAGTAAGATGTTTAACAAAGGGATGTCTTTCATCCGTATTTTGTACGTCAAAATACGGAACGTGCTACAAAGGTACATTTTTTCTTGCATTTATTATCGTCTTATCCCGAAAATCTTTCGCCATTTTGCGATTTTACGTAGAAATGTTTAATAAATCTACCATATCAGCACCATAAAACGCCTTGATTTTCAGTCTCAATTCTGTTCATCCGTATTTTGACGTACAAAATACGGATGAACAGATAGAGATACTAAGCCAAGTGAGAGGGTAAAGCCAAAACTATTGACACTCCTATCAGACTGGAAAAACATGCAATTTAATAGTATGATTTTATGAAAAATGTTATTGTAAATCTGGCACTTTCATCCCAAGTGATGACAGCCAACAGTGACATAAAGTAGACAAGAAAATGACGCAGGTCAGCTCACTTCCTTCTTCTACAGCCGACGTAAATGATATGTATAACAACAAGCGTTTACC
>CAKQOG010000050.1 GCA_934255485.1 uncultured Prevotellamassilia sp.
GATTACGCCCCCAAGAATCTGATAGGATTTTGGGATGATGGCTTTTTTAGCATTCGCAGTTTGTGATACAAACTCTCTTTTTTTGTAATCCATCTATCTAATATTGTCAAGAATGCATATCATGCGGCAAAGTCCATTATAAGCAAAGTGCCTACAAGCATCAAAGCAGCACAACATTCTAAGAATGTCAAAATCTTAGGACGTGTAAGCAAGGTAGTAGGAACAACTATTGGGGCTGTACTACAACTCATTACTACCGCTCTTGACATTCTTGATTGCAAGGACCAAATGTCTGAATGGATAAGTCTCTTGAAGAAAGAATTGGCTAAATATCCATGTGAGAATGATGATAACAGATGGTCTTCTATATGGAACAGAAGTGTTGCTAACACCTTAGGATTTGCGTATTTAAGCATACAAACCATCCAAGCAGACATTGCTGGATGCAAAAGTAACCCGTTTCTGTCCCCAACTGCCAACATTGCCACAGGCTCAACAATTGAAAAAGGCACCGCTATCACTCTGCATTGTAGCACCGAGGGCGCACAGATATACTACACACTTGATGGTTCATGTCCATGTGATAACACCGAGGCTCGCAAACTCTATGATAGCACACCCATACCAATCAATGCCGACACCGAAATCAAGGCTATGGCATGTATGGATGGCGAAGAGAGCGAAGTTGTAACCTTCTTCTACAAAGTACTCACTCCCGACAATGTGAGCAATGCAAGTGCTAAGGGTATAAAGGTATATCCCACATTGGTAAAAGACATACTCAATGTTGACATCAGCGAAGGCACGAAAGGTTATCTGTTCATAACCGATGCCAACGGCCGCCAGATTCTGAACATTGACAATGCCAAGCCCCACAACACTATCAATATGACAGGCCTAACAAGTGGCATGTACGTTGTGGTGGTTCGCACCGAAGATGGTAAATGCACAACCAAGATTATAAAGCTATAAACTAATAACTTATAGCTATTTAAAGGAGGTAAATCCACGCTAATGAAGCATGGTTTTACCTCTTTTTTTTACCACTTATACATTCACTTTGGGAATTTACCCCCCCGATGCAATGTATTCACTTACTCGTAAATAGGGTATTGCACAACACACACCCTTTACCTAATTTTGCAACAATAAATAACACTATTAACACTTAAAATTAATCAATCATGAAAACGAAAAGTCTTTTAATGATTTTAGGAGCAATTTTGCTCAGCATTTGTCTATTCTCATCTTGTAACAGTGATGATGACGGAGGGGGAAATAGTTCTATTTACGGAACGTATGCAACCGAGTCACAATATTTTGTTGCTGACAAAAAAAATAGATATAGGAATGTGATTATTCTTACTAAGACGTCATTTAAGACTGTTCAAGCCGTAGACAACAATAATCCTTTTGATGGTATGGAAGCCATAGCTGTTCCTAATATGAGCGGTTGGTGGTATCACGAATACCAATACACACAACCACATTCATATATAATTAGCGGTAATAATATTGTTCTTGACGATGGTAGACTATATTCTATCGGTAATGGAGCCATTGTCGGTGGCGGCAAAACCTATCATAAAGTCAAATAATCATGAAAAGATACAAATTAATCAGTATTTTGACTATATTGCTCTTTTCTGTTTGTTTTGTTAGTTGTGGCGATGACAATGAAAACGATAACGACAGCAATGTAATAGAGAAACCTAATAACAACATCAAGTTAAACGAATGGATTTTAGATGAAGGAGGTAAAGCTCATTACAATTATAGCGAATCTGTAGAGAGCATGAATCTAACTGTCATCCACAGAATAGAGTTTACTCTTGAAAGCGGCAAATGCAAATATGCTATAGAAGAGGTGCACTTTGACAACGATATTCTGCGCAATAATTACATTTCATTGAATACCGACTTTTATAGCGGCAATACAGGATATGCCTTACGTAAACTTGATAAGTTTGTAGACCATACTGAAGCAGAGATTAAAGAAGCACTTTCAAAAGGAGACTATATAGGAAGTACAATAAAGGAAATAGAACAAACTCCTATGTATAGTGTAGAACAACTTTACGGCAAATGGGCATGCATTAGCAAGGTCGGAAAATACACAACAGATGGATATACGTTTACAGATAGCTTTGATTTCGATGAAACCACCAATCGCGATTTCTATGAGTTTCATACAGATGGAACCATCACAATGTGGTACAATGGAAAAATCTATAATGGTGAAATCGTTACAACTGGAACAGAACCCGAAACATTACCATTCAGTTTTAACGCATATTCCTCAACAAACTATGGAATAAGCGTAAATAAAGGTAAGAAATGGTCGCGTAGGATTACATATCTTAACGACAATCGTCTCGAACTATACGAAGAACGAACATTGTTTTACGACAAGGGATGCACTTGGGTATTCGAACGTATCAACTAAATAGTCTTTAAAGAGGCAAAGCCACGCTACAAAAGCTAAGTTTTGTCTCTTTTTCATTTTTCTTAGGGGGCTTACTTCATCTTATATCTCAGTCACACTGTGCTCTCGTTTACCTATTCTACAGATTAAGGCAATCCTTGCTTGTGAGCTCAATGAGCAACTTGCCTTCTACTTGGTTCGATGGATAACTAAGAGATACCATAGGTATCAACTGTGATGGTTTTACAATTGCAAAAAAATGGTTCTACGTCGATACGCACCTAACTCGTATTACCAAATAGTCTACTCGACATGCCGAAACACAACATATAAATTTGTTTTTTTATAGAACAATATGGCCTGTTCATCTATTTTTAAGCGTAAATATTGGAATTGTTTGCTATCATTTTGTACTTTTACAAGCAAATAAACTCAATTCTATTTACATTCTACCAATCACTATGAAGCATCTTTACATATTACTTATTAGCTTCCTTGTTTTATTAGTTCATGCACAGGCCTCGCCCACTTTCGACAGTAAATCGAAGTATCGCTTGAGTTGCAAAATTTACGAGAATGGTGTGCTTGCCTTGGGTAGCGAACATGGTTCTTCGGCCTACTACTATTACGTAACCGACACAAACGAATGTAGCGACGGATGGTGGTATCTCACAGAATCTACCAACGGATACTATTTGCAAAACGCCAAAACCATGGAGTATGTTACCTACACGGGCAACCGCATCAACCAAGTGGCTAAGGGCATTGAGCCTACCTCGTGGCCCAAAGGGAGTGCAAGCGAATGGACCCTTGTTGAGGACAATGGCTACTGGACTATACGCAATGTGCAAGACCCTACGCAATGGTTTAATCTGCGTCGCGATGGTTCTTATTTGCTTGGTAGTTACGAAGGTAGCGGGGCAGACAACGAACTTTTTAAGATATACAACGATAAAGGGAAAGAAATTACTAATAGCGGAAGCACTAGCGGAAATTTTAAGGCTGCCGCCGACACCATAATGCTCAATAACAAGGTGCTTGTTTTCGACAAAACATCGCAAACCTACTTTGCTTCGCTGCCCGACTCATTGCAACAAGGCGGAACTTGGAAAGCAACCTTCCGTTACACATTGGCAGAAGGTCAGCCAGCTGATGCCACTATTGGCATAAGCGAGGCACAAACCTTGAGTGGCGATACCATTGCCATTACCAATCCTTCATGCCAAACAAACTATACACTCACTCTCACCATTGGTGGCGAACAAACGGCTACAGCCAAGTTGCGCTTTACGTTTTTGCCTATTGTAGACATCAACCTTGCATCGTGCAATGGGTCGTACTATACGTTGGGCAACATACGCGTGAATGATGCGTCAAACACCAACTTCGACGAGCAGCTAAACGCTAACTTTAAGTATCGTGGTGCCACTGCACAATCGTTCCCCAAAAAGTCGTATGCCATTAAGATCTGCGATGCCGATGGCCAAAATCTCGACCATTCATTCTTTTCATTGCGCAATGACAAAAGTTGGATACTCGATGCCATGTACATAGATCGTGCTTGCATGCGCAACCGTGTAGGTACTGACTTATGGAACGACTTTTCGGTTCGTCCATACTATGCCGACAAGGAACCCGAAGCTCTTACTGGCACACGTGGCCGCTTTGTTGAGGTGTTTCTAAACGGAACATACCATGGTCTTTACTGCATGACTGAAAAGATGGACCGCAAGCAACTCAAACTCAAAAAGTTTAAAGAGGCTGCTAAGTCAGACTCTGGCGAAGACGAAATACATGGCTTGCTCTACAAATCGTCTGATTGGAGCTACGAGGTTCTTATGGGACACGACACCGACCGCAAATACTATCCCCACCATGCTCCTGCAGGCTATACCAACACGCTTGGCGTAGAAACATGGCGTGGTTTTGAAATTAAATATCCCGATTTTGAAGATGAAGCTGTAGACTGGAAACCCCTCTACAATGCCATTAACTTTGTAGCCACCTCTTCGCAATCAAACTTCGACAAAAAGGTGAAAACCTATTTTGACTATGCCACCTTGCGCGATTATTACTTGTTTATAGAACTGATGCTTGCCACCGACAATCATGGCAAAAATATGTTCTACTACATTTACGACAACGCCAAGAGTAAGTATCAAAAACTGGGCATGGCACCATGGGACTTAGACGGTACCTTTGGACAAAACTACTATGCCGAAACAAGCTATACGAGCGATGCCACTCAAGACTTCGACTCTTTTCTTTGGCAACACGAACACGGCCAACTCACGCTATACACCATGCTCGAGAATAGCAGCCTCGATTGGGACGAATACCTTGCACAGCGCTATGCCGAACTACGCACCACCTACTTCAGCCCCGAAAGCCTTGCCAATCGTTTTAGCACATACGCTTCGCTCTTTGCCAATAGCCAAGCCGACCAACGCGAACAAACTGCTTGGCCACGCTACCACAGCGCCTTGCAAGACGAAGCTACCTATGCTGAAGAATGGGTGAAAGAACGCATTGCCACACTCGACCTCAAGTATGGCTACGACCCCACAACCACCAGCATCAACCAAGCCGAAGCCAATGCTTACTTCTCGGCAACGGGTGCTGACCATGCCATTGGCATCACCGCAGGACAACCCACCCTGGTACGCATCTATAGCATATCGGGGGCACTGGTTCGCTCAGTTCAAGTGGGACAAGGTTTCACTCCGCTCACGGGCTTCAATGCTGGAGCTTATATCGTAAATGGTCATAAAGTGATTGTGAGATAAGGCACAAGCACTTCACGCTTAAGAACCAATATTTATTGGGATTATTATTGTCCGCTGAACACAAAATCTCCAATCTACACTTATGATTTTTCTGCAAGTTTAGATTGGAGATTTTGTGTTCAGCGGACTACAATATATTCAAACTAAAGATGAAACCACATAAAAATCTTTATGCAGTTTCATCGGAAATATTATTTTTTTGTCAGCAGATGCCAAATTTCACGTATCCAAAGTACAAGTGAAGAACCAATGATGATTATCACCCAATCTATCAATTTGTCTTACAACTTTGCCACACTCCGCACGGCGCGAGCTATCTCAACATGGTTTTATAAGAACAAGTTTTTTTTTAATTGAGATATAATATTAGTCCACCTACAAATGTACATGCTTTTCATAAAACTACAAAACAAGTTACTAAAAATCTTTACTAAACGGAAAATCGGTTTGCCACACTTCTACTCCTAACGATTGTAATTGGCATGCTACGTAGCCCATGGTGCGACGCACGTTTACTTCAATGCAAGGGTGCAACGCTGTGGTGCCGTTGAGCAACTGCACAAGCATCATGTCGATGCCCAATGGTCCGCTATAGGCAGTGGTCATAAAGTGAGCAGAGAGCACCTGCTCACATACATTACAAAGCTGTTTGAAACACATTTGCAAAGGTTGAAACATGCTAAACAAATGTGCTTGCAACTGCTCTTGTGGTTGCACTACATTGGCCATATATCCGCCTCGGTCTGTGGTGCGAAAGAGCGAGAGACCACGATAGCACACACCCTTACCAGCATCGACATCAAACTCTAAGGCAAAGTCTGCCACACCTTTATAGAGCGGCTCCACCTCAATGGCTCCTTGCTGTTGCAAGAGTTTGCGCACCCTACCCGCAACTGAGGGCGATGGATGAGCATTTACTACAAACACACCACGACCACTACACGACCACAATGACTTGACCATTACGCTGCCATAAGTAGCTACAAGCAGCATCAGTTCCTCCCAACCATGCACAATGTGTGAGCGACCCACTACCTGCAATGTCACTTTATCTTTGAGTTCATCAACAAGCATAGGCAACACATCGGCCGTGGTTTGCCGGCTACTCAGTTGGCGTATCTGTTCTAACGCATCGTCGGTAGGTAAAAGTTCGGTGGGAGCGTTCATCTTGACGAGTTGATGTTTTACCATTGCATCCCACCCCCATGGTTGCACCTGTGATATGGTTTGCCAAAAGCGAGGAGTCATGTTGGAGCGTTGCACCAATCGTATCTGCTTGCCGTTTACTTGCAACACATCTGTATCAACCAAGCATTTTACATCGGTTGGTATATACACGGCATCGCCATCATTTGCCCACAACGATGGTAGTAAGGCCCATTGCGAAGCCAACTTCTGTGCTATTTTTGAGGGAGAATAATAGGGCGAATGAGCAGCCAAAGCCTCATCGTGAGAGGGATTGAAAAGGTGGAGCGTTGAGTGAGGGTACATGCAAGTTGTGATTTATATGATTGGTGTATCACGCTCTAAAGGTGCATGCAGCTATGACTATCTAAGCGTTGTGATGCACAAAACATACGAATATAGCTGACGTATCACGGCCGTGATACGTGCGTATCATGGGCGTGATACGCGAGCATCTTGCGCATGATACGCGAGCATCTTGCGCATGATACGCTGAAACAATACGCATATACCAACTATAACATGCTCATTATCAATGAGAAAGCAAGCGTCCTATCCTATATACAGAACGTGCTGTAAATATGCTTGCCAACAGATGTGGCGAACATTGCGTCGCTTGCTTTGCCTTTTGGCAAGTACAAAGTTAGCAATTTATCGGCAATACATAGGCTATGGTAGAGCCACCTTGCACTTTGCAACTGGGTTGCATGGTTTTATGCTTACATTTGCATCAGAAACAAAAAAAAATCACCTTATTATGTGTAAAAATTGTAATTCTCAACATCAGCATTCGCACAAGCACACCGACAACGATGCGTGCAATTGCTGCCATCATGAGCACAATCACGAAGAGGCACACTGCTGCTGCCATCACAATCACGAGCACGGCGAACCACCTGCATGGCGCACTTGGCTACCCATAATGGTGTCGGCCCTACTATTGGCATGGGGCTGCTTGGGCAATCCTTTTAGCCAATATTCGTGGGCCATCTTTGTGTTGGCTTATCTGCCCATAGGTATGCCCATCATCAAGGAGGCCTGTGAGGAGATTGGTCATGGCGAAATATTTAATGAGTTTACGCTTATGCTCATTGCCACCTTTGGCGCTTTTGCCATAGGCGAATATCCCGAGGCCGTGGCTGTGCTCTTGTTCTACTCTGTTGGCGAATATTTTCAGGACCGAGCTGTAGAACATGCACAACGCGACATTCAGTCGCTCATCGACCTTAGGCCAGACACTGCCACCATCATTGCCCCCAATGGTGAGAAACTGCTCAAGGCCCCCGAAGAGGTTAAGGCTGGCGATATGATAGAGGTGGTGGCAGGCGGACGCATTCCTCTCGATGGAACTTTGCTCAACGAACGTGCGTTTTTTGACACTGCAGCGCTTACTGGCGAGTCGGAGCCTCGCAGCATAAGCCAAGGGGATGAAGTATCGGCTGGTATGATTGCATCGGGCAGTGTGGTAAGGATAAAAGTGCTCCGCCCATACGCCGAGAGTGCCTTGCAGCGCATTTTAAACATGGTGCAAGATGCAGCCTCACGCAAGTCGAAAGCCGAGGTGTTTATACGCAAATTTGCACGCATCTACACCCCCATCGTTATTGGTTTGGCAACGCTCGTGGCTGTGGTGCCACCACTTGTAGGCATGGGGGCATGGAGTTTATGGCTCTATAGGGCTTTGGTATTCTTGGTTATTTCGTGCCCCTGTGCATTGGTAGTGAGTGTGCCATTGGCCTATTTTAGAGGCATCGGGGTGGCTTCGAGCTACGGCATACTCTTTAAGGGGGGCAACTATCTTGACGCCGTTACTCATCTCACCCAAGTGGTATTCGACAAGACGGGTACGCTCACCACGGGCAAATTCAGCGTAGACCACGTGACTATAGCAAAGGGCATAACCGAAAGCCACCTGCTTGCTACGGTGTGTGCAGTGGAGCGCTATAGCACGCACCCCATAGCCAAAGCTATCACAGAAAAGGGCGACGAGGGTATATGCCTCAAATCCGAAAACGTTGAAGAGGTGGCTGGCCTTGGCTTACGTGCCGTGGTTGAGGGCAAAGAGGTTGTAGTGGGCAAAGGCTCATTGCTCAGCCAAGCGGGTATCGAAGTGCCTAAAGAGTTTGCCGAGGACGCAGTCCTTACCTATATATATTGTGCCATCAACCACCAGTTTGCAGGCATGATAGCACTGGCCGACCAAGCACGCACCAATGCCCCCAAAGGCATCCAAGCACTTCATAATATGCACATTAACACCGCTATACTATCGGGCGATCGCACAGCTGTTGTGGCTCGTTTGGCCAAAGAACTGAGCATCGATAGCTACCACGGCGACCTTTTGCCCGAAGACAAAGTGAGTACTTTTCAGCATATAAAGAGCGAAAGCCAACAAAGTTCCCGACAAGGTCTTGTGGCATTTGTGGGCGATGGTATCAACGATGCGCCGGTACTTGCCTTGAGCGATGTGGGCTTTGCTATGGGGGGTGCAGGCTCTGATGCAGCTGTCGAAACGGCCGACATTGTGGTGCAAAGCGACGACCCATCACTCGTAGCCAAAGCCATAATGATTGGGCGTAGAACCAAACACTTAGTGCGATACAACATCACGCTTGCCTTGGGCATAAAAGTGGCAGTAATGCTTGCCAGCACCTTGGGCTATGCCAGTCTGTGGGCAGCAGTTATGGCAGATACAGGTGTAGCGTTGCTCTGTGTGGCAAACACTTATTTCATACGTAAAGGCAAAAAATAAAACATCTATTTCTTAGTAAGAAAAAACGGCAGCATCTACATGGTTGGGTGCTGCTTTTATGTTTTGACCAAATACATAAATTCGAGGTTAATAAGCATCTATTCTATTTTATTTATCGAAAAAAATAGATGATTTAGAATATTCATCGTACCTTTACACAAATAAGTAAAAATGATTATGCAACATACAGAAGAACGATATATAAGTTTGCTAACAGACTTTGGATTTAAGCGAATTTTTGGAACTGTTCTCAACAAAGATTTGCTTATATGCTTTCTCAACAGTTTGTTTGCTGGCAAGCAAATAGTTAAGGATGTAATGTATCTTAACTCTGAAAACGTGGGCGATGTGTATACCGACCGCAAAGCGATATACGACGTATATTGCGAAGCCGAAAATGGTGAGAAGTTTATCGTAGAAATGCAAAATGCCTATCAAACATACTTTAAAGATCGCTCGCTATTTTACTCTACATTCCCCATCCGCGAACAAGCTCCTAAGGGAAAAGAATGGGACTTTAAACTCAACCATATCTACACCATTGCCTTGTTCAACTTTGATATGAATGAGGCTGCATTTAACAAAGATGAACTGAGCCATCATGTGCAACTTTGCGACACGGCAACCCACAGAGTTTTTTATGATAAATTGGAGTTCATATATGTTGAGATAGCTAAATTCAATAAAACATTAGACGAGCTAAATACCATTTACGACAAGTGGCTCTTTGCTCTGAAAAATCTTTATAAACTTGAAGAACGCCCCAAAGCCCTGCGCGACAAAGTGTTTGATAGACTATTCGAAGAGGCTGAGATTGCTAAACTATCGCCCCAAGAATTGAGAGAATACGAGGCAAGTCAGTTTGCTTATCGTGACATAAAAAATTCTATTGATACTGCTAAGCGTGAAGGGAAAGCAGAAGGCATTGCTGAAGGTATTAATATGGCAAACCTTGCAACCGCACAACGTATGCTGTCTGATGGAGTAGACATAGAATTGGTGATGCGATATACTGGTTTAACGAAAGAGCAAATCGAAACAGCCGAGTAAAACACAACATTAAGGGTGGTATAAACCATAATGCATACCTATAGGATGCAAGGTTTATACCACCCTTATTATTGCTTGCTTTACGAGTTAAGGTAATACTAAGCCGCAAGTTTATTTGCTTAGTTTCATGCCAATATACATGCCTTTGTAGTTGCTCAAGATAGAGGATACTGCCGATGCTGATGTACTCTTGCTAAGTGCTGAAACACCTTTTACGAGCGTAAGCAACTTGTCACTCTCAAGCAAAAGGCTCAACTTACCATTGGTCATAGCCACACGTGGAGTCATCGTTGCAAGACCGCCAAGATAGGTCATTTTGAGTTTCTTGTTTTTGGTATCGAGGGCGTACTGACCTTGAATGGTACGTGTACCTAATTTTGCGGTGTAAGTATTGTCGCTATTGAATGTAAATGTGCATGCACCACTCTTGATGCCAACCTTTGCCAACTGCGTATTAAGCTCATTCTCTACCTTTTGAGCAGCCACAGCACCACCAGCCTTTGCCAGGAGGTTTTCGCTTTCAAACACACAATCAGAACCTGTATACTTCCAAGTACCTACAAGGCTCTTCTCAGAGAGAGTTGCACTTGAACCAAGGATATTGCCTAAGATGTTGCCAAGTGCATTGATGCCTGTAGTTGTATTGTTAGTTGCGTTATTGATAGCATTGTTTAAGATAGCAGAACCTATGCCTTGAGATACAGAACCATTGCTTGTTGAACAACTAGTAAATGTAAGCATGCTAGCTAAAAGAGCCAGCGAGAAAGTCATTTTTTTCATTATCTTTATTAACTATTTAATACGTTCTTCTTTTGCCTAAAGCAACGCAAAATTGGTATTTTTTAGCGAAAATAGCAACACTTTAGTATGATTAGTAGACAAACACAGATATTTTATCTATTCATTTCTGAATGTGAAAGGATATTATCCTGTGACAGGACTTACTTTTCTTCCGCAATTTGTATGATGCGCCTGACGCTTCTATTGCTTTGGTCGATTATGAGCGGCACACGTTCTACCACCACCATAGA
>CAKQOG010000051.1 GCA_934255485.1 uncultured Prevotellamassilia sp.
AAAGAGTCCGGTGCAATACCGAACTCTTTCTCAAATCGGATAGTTAATAACCTGTCCAACTTTTTGGGGTCATTTCAAAACCCGCACTTTAAGCCTTGTTTTTCTTAAATTAAATTTGTCCACTTACTTAACTCATGTTTTTGCGTTCACTTACTAAGAGCATACAAAAGCCTCTGTGCAAGTATGCGTATTTAGTTAGCGTATCACGGCCGTGATACGTGCGTATCATGGGCGTGATACGGGCGTATCATGAACGCGATACGAGCGTATCACGGGCGTGATACGCTAACTACTTACGCTCTTTGCTTTAGAAGCATACGCTTGTAAGCAGCATAAGGCGCTTATTATCAAGCATTTATACACAACACATCAGCTATAAGCACACCATGTTAAAAAACAATTTTTAGTTTTGTTGGTACATACATAGCTATTTTTTACTACCAAAAAATGCGATCCCCACTGCTGAGACACCGCATTTTAGCTCTCAAAGCATGGCTTTATGCTAAAGAAAAGAGTAACTTTGCAGTAGAGATTCCATTTCTTTTCACAACATTGGTTCTGCACTTGGAATCTGCACAAAGCAGACTTTTTTATCTTATTTTCCATACAAAATGAAAACAGACATAGAAATTGCGCACAGCACACAGCTGAAACGCATTGACGACGTGGCACGTCAGCTAAACATCGACCCTGAAGAGATAGAGCACTACGGCAAATATATTGCCAAACTGCCCCTCTCGCTCATCGATGAAAAGAAGAAAGGCAAGCTCATTCTTGTTACAGCCATTACCGCTACTCGTGCGGGCATTGGCAAAACTACAGTGAGCATTGGTCTTGCCCTTGGCCTCAACGCCATTGGTAAAAAGGCTTGTGTAGCTCTGCGCGAACCATCGCTCGGCCCATGCTTTGGCATGAAAGGTGGCGCTGCTGGCGGTGGCTATGCCCAAGTGTTGCCCATGGAGCGCATCAACCTTCACTTCACTGGCGACTTTCATGCCATCACCTCTGCCCACAACATGATTTCGGCACTGCTCGACAACTATCTTTACCAACACGAGAAAGAGGGCTTCGGACTGAAAGAAATTCTTTGGCGCCGAGTGCTCGACGTGAACGACCGCTCGCTCCGTAGTATTGTTACGGGACTTGGCCCATCTACCAACGGCATTACGCAGCAAGGAGGATTTGATATTACGCCTGCATCAGAGCTTATGGCCATTCTTTGCTTGGCTAAAGACGAACAAGACCTACGCCGTCGCATCGAAAACATACTCTTGGGCTATACCTACGAGGGTAAGCCTTTCACAGTGAAAGACCTCGGTGTGGCTGGTTCTATCATGGTGTTGCTTAAGGATGCTATTCAGCCTAACCTTGTGCAAACCACCGAAAACACACCTGCCATTGTGCATGGTGGCCCCTTTGCCAACATTGCCCACGGCTGCAACTCGTTGGTGGCTACACGCATGTCGATGAGTCATGCCGACTACACCATTACCGAGGCTGGATTTGGTGCCGACTTGGGTGCAGAGAAGTTCTACAACATTCTTTGCCGCAAAAGCGGACTTGAGCCCGACCTTACGGTTATCGTGGCCACTGCACAAGGTCTAAAGATGCATGGAGGCGTAGAGCTCGACAAAATTAAGGAGCCTAACGAAGAGGGACTACGCAAGGGCCTTGCCAACCTCGACCGCCACGTAAAAAATCTGCAAGGCTTTGGTCAAAGCGTTGTAGTGGTGTTTAACCGCTTTGTGTCTGACACTGATAGCGAGATGCAACTGCTGCGCCAACACTGCGAGCAAACGCTTGGCGTTCCCTTTGTTATTAACAATGCCTATACCGATGGCGGCGAGGGTGCTAAAGAGATGGCACAACTTGTGGTTGATACCATTGAAAACCACCCATCTGAAAAACCGCTCTGCTTTACCTACAACGATAACGACCCTATCAAAACAAAAATCGAAAAGGTGGCCAAAACCATTTATGGTGCAGCCAGTGTTACGTTTGCCAAACCTGCACTCAAACGCATCAAGTTGGCCGAAGAGCACAACATGGCACATTTCCCCGTGTGCATTGCCAAAACGCAGTTCTCGTTTTCGGCCGATGCTAAGCAATATGGAGCAGTGTCGGGCTTTAACATCCTTATCAAGGACGTGGTGCTCAACGCTGGTGCTGAAATGATTGTGGCTATTGCAGGCGACATTCTGCGCATGCCTGGTCTGCCCAAAGACCCACAGGCCAACCACATTGATTATGTAAACGGCGAGATTGTGGGATTGAGCTAATAGCAACTACCCTATAACCTATAAACCAAAAGAGAAACCGAGCGCTTGTAAACAAACTGCTCGGTTTCTCTTTTATTATGTTATTAGCTCTGCCCCACACTATTATTAGTTGGATTTGAGCATTTTTATTATCATTGTATATGATTATCAACAACATTTAAAACAAATGTATATCAACAGAAATATCGACATACAGAAGCTTTCCGATGCTCGCTCGAAGATTTTGGCAATATAGAATATATTGACAACGAATACGGAGAAACAAAAAGAAATGTACATATATGCCCTATCTATGCTTTGAAGCAAATATGGGGATAAGCACATTATCAATATTTTTATTTCAACACCTGAAACTTCTGTCGGAGGTGTTGCAAACGCTCTTTGTCTACACAAAACGTGGCTATTTGCTCTCGTTCATCAAAGCGAAATAGGGGCAGACCATAAGGGTCGATAGCTGCTGTGCCACCATTGTAAAAACACTGAGGGTCGGCCCCCGTGCGGTTCACGCCCAAGCAGTATGCTTGGTTTTCAATGGCACGTGCGGTGAGCAATACATCCCATGCAGAGCGGCGCGAACTGGGCCAATTGGCTACATAAAGCAACACGTCGTAGGGCGAAGAGAGCACGTTGCGCGAGGTTTCGGGAAATCGAAGGTCAAAGCATACTTGTGGCATAAATCGTATGCCCTGATAGTCAATAATTACTCGCTCTGAACCTGGCGAAAAGGTGAGTTGTTCGCCCCCATAGGTAAAAAGGTTGCGTTTGTCGTAAGTGTGGCAAATGCCATTTGGCTCAACAAAGCAAAAGCGATTGCGCCACATGGCAGGTGTTTCGGCAACCTCAGCCTCGGGCCATTGGCGCACGGGCAAAGAGCCTGCAATGGCTGCATTGTGCGCTTTGGCTTGACGTTTCATCCATCTCAAGGCCATGACTGAAAGCTCGGCGGTGTGGAGCGTAGGCGTGGTGATAAAGCCCGTAGCCCACATTTCGGGCAGAACAAAAAGGTCGGTATCGGCAGGAGCAGCATCCATTAGTTGCTCTGCCCGTTGGCAGTTGGTTTGGGCATCAAGCCACTGTATGTCGAGTTGGATAGCAGTGATTTTCATAATCTTAAATTATATTTTTAGGCGTAAATAGCAGCGATCGTCAAACGAGAAGTTTCCCTTCATATAGCATTTTGTAGCAGCATTTTCACGGATGCAAAGAGGGTCAATAGCAAGCAAATGCTGCAACTGCTGCTCTGTTGCAGACAGTGTACCGGCAAGCAAGGGGTAGCCATCTGAAGCAAGAACAAGCTGTGAGATGCCTGCGGGCAAACTGAATTGTGGCACAAGTTTGGGGTCGATCTTTGTGCCATCGAACACGGGATAACGATAGGGATTGAGCGGGTTAGGGTCGTTCTGAAAATTGGTTTGCTCGCGCAGAGCATCCATTATTAGCCGACGACCCAAGTCGTTTTGCCGTATGTCGCTTGCAGTGTGGCCATGTTGTAAAAGGTAATTTACGGCATCTTGGCGCGCTTGCGTGAGCACGGTATCTACAAGTTTGGGGTGCGTGTGGGTAGTTCCATTAAAGCGGCACTGGCAGTCACCAATCATCCACACCACACGGCGCTGGGCACTATATATAACCGCCGAACATGTGAGCCGATAGGCTGCATTGGCTTGTGCTTCAGACGGATTGTGGGCAGCAAGCACCTGGGTAAAATGGCTAAGCATCTGCTCTTTGGTGGCATTGTTCTGCAACGTGTGCATGGCATCACACACCAACTGCATGGCTTGACGTCCGCCCGCACGCCCCGCCACCTTTGATGTACTGCCATCTACAACCGCAGCAAAGTGATTGGTAACTACCCAACCATCTTCGCAAAGCGAGGCATCGGGACGCTTGCCTCTTATGAATTGTTCGATTATCTGCATATTAAAGGGACATGTGATGAACAGCAACGCTTATGATGTGAAAGTGGGTATATCAAAACAAGCATTAATCACATCGTTGCTCATCCAAAATTAACGTTTTTATAGCATAAACGCAAATAAAACAGAAAAAAGCTATACATTTGCAACATGTGTTTTCGTAAACATACAATGTATGCCACTTCTTAAAAAATTATATATCATTCATTAAGCAATAAACACCACATTAACTACATACTATGACAGGACTTAACGACATACTAAGCCTAATAAATAGTTTTCTATGGGGAGCTCCCATGATTGTGTTACTATTAGGCACTCACCTATACTTGACCATCCGACTGCGCTTTCCACAACGTTATATATTCAAGGCCATACGGCTGAGTGTTACCCACGACAAAGGGTCGAAAGGCGACGTGAGCCAGTTCTCAGCACTTGCTACAAGCCTAGCTGGAACCATTGGCACGGGCAACATTATCGGGGTGGCAACAGCCGTTACGATGGGCGGTCCGGGAGCTGTATTTTGGTGTTGGATGACAGGAGTATTGGGCATTGCCACCAAATACTCAGAGGGACTATTGGCCATAAAATACAGAGTAAAAACCGAAGACGGCAAAATGCTTGGTGGCCCTATGTATGCCATTGAACGCGGACTACACTGCAAATGGTTGGCAGTGTTTTTTGCGTTTTGCACGGTGCTGGCATCGTTTTTTATTGGCAATATGATACAATGCAACTCTATCTCAATGCTGCTCGAAGAGGGATACAAAGTGCCTCCAACAGTTACGGGCCTTTGCATTGCGTTGCTCACATGTGCCGTGATAATGTTTGGTGTGAAGGGTATTGCACGCGTGTGCGAGGGGCTTGTGCCGTTCATGGCATTGTTTTATATTGGCGGTTGCCTATGGTTGTTGTTTATCAACCATGCGTATGTATGGCCAGCCTTAAAACTAATTGTTATCGATGCCTTTTCGCCCCAAGCTGCCACAGGTGGCTTTGTGGGAGCAAGCATGATGTTGGCCATGCGCTACGGCATTGCACGCGGTTTGTTCTCGAACGAGTCGGGACTTGGCTCAGCACCTATCGTGGCTGCCGCTGCACAAACACGCAACTCTGTGCGACAAGCATTAGTTAGTTCAAGTTCGCCCTTTTGGGACACCGTTGTGATATGTGCCATAACTGGCCTTGTGCTGGTAAGCTCTATCATGGCAGATCCAAGTATCGATTCTACCGCTGGAGCACGACTTACGAAGGTGGCTTTTGGGCAGATACCCACCTTTGGCCCTTTTGTGCTAACCATGGGCATCGTTACTTTCTCGTTCAGCACCATATTAGGATGGAGCTATTTGGGCGAGAAAGCGCTTGAATATCTCTTTGGTAGAAAGGCACGTTACTTATATCGTTTGTTATGGATTATAGCCACCTTTGTAGGTTCGGTAACTGCCATCAACATTGTATGGAACCTTGGTGACACCTTTAATGCGCTAATGGCACTGCCCAACATCGTCTCGCTATTGCTACTAACAAAAGTTGTTATAAGCGAAACCCGCCACTACTTATGGGAAAAGCACCTTGACGAAAAAGATGAAGACATTTAAAAATGGGGTGAACTACCGCTAAGCTAAAGACTTAGCTTATTGTCGGTAGGCAAAATGGTGTCGAGGTCGTCTTGATAAAAATGTGACTTATTAAAGTGCTCAATAAGAGGCATAGATTGGTAATAATCGAGTTTTTTACGCATCAATTTATTATTATAAGCTATACCTCCATAAGGGACATTAAAATCACCTTTTTTGCTATATCTAAACATACCACTATAAGCATAATTCCTTCTAATAATAAAGACATTAAGAACCCACTTTTGTACATATATGAAGGTTATTAATGTCTTTTTTTATTCTGAAGTTTACTACATAGCTTTTACTCTTTGAGTTCTTGTACTATTGCCTCTTCAATGCCTTCGGCATCAAGTCCTACAATGTGACGAAGTTCGGCCACTGTGCCATGCTCAACAAAATTGTCAGGTAGTCCAAGACGAGTGATAGAGGGATGATAATGATGATCTTCCATCCATTCTAACACGGCTGAACCCATTCCGCCCATACGTACACCGTCTTCAATGGTGACGATATGCGAGAAGTTACGACCAATTTCGTGTAGCATATCCTCGTCGAGTGGCTTGAGGAAACGCAAATCGTAGTGGGCTATGCTGAGGTTGGGATGCGCAAGTTCTGTTTGCTTAATGGCTTCGGCTGCCGTTGTGCCAATGGGACCCAGGGTGATGACTGCAAGGTCCTTGCCCGACTTGAGTAGACGCCCCTTGCCCACTTCGATAGCTAAGAGCGGACAATGCCAATCGACCATTGATCCTCTGCCACGTGGATAACGAATAACGAATGTGCCCTTATCTGGCAATTGGGCTGTGTACATTAGGCGACGCAGTTCTGCCTCATCGTAGGGCGAAGCAATGGTAAGGTTGGGCACAGGACGCAAGGAAGCAAGGTCGAATGCACCATGGTGGGTTGGTCCGTCTTCGCCCACAAGACCGGCTCTGTCGAGGCATATCACTACAGGCAGATTGAGTAACGCTACATCGTGAATAACGTTGTCGTAAGCTCGCTGTGCAAACGCCGAATAGATGTTGCAGAATGGCTGCAATCCCTCCTTGGCCATGCCTGCCGAAAAGGTTACGGCATGCCCCTCGGCTATGCCTACATCGAATACTCTGCTTGGCATAGCTTTCATCATAATGTTCATGGAGCAGCCTGTTGGCATGGCTGGCGTTACGCCCACAATGCGTGGGTTTTGCTTGGCAAGTTCAAGCAAGGTCTCACCAAACACTGTCTGAAACTTTGGTGGTTGGGGGGATTGTGGGGCTTCGATAATTCGTTTACCACTCTCAATGCAGAACTTGCCAGGCGCATGCCATATAGTAGCGTTTTCCATGGCTGGCTTATAGCCCATACCTTTGTGCGTGTGGATATGGAGCAGTTTGGGGCCTCGCATATTTTTTATCTCGCGCAAAATGCGAACCAATTCTATCACATTATGCCCATCGGTGGGACCGAAATAGCGAATATTTAGGCCTTCAAATATATTTTGCTGATTAGCTAAAAGAGATTTGACTGAGTTGTTGAAACGCAAAACGGCTTGACGGCGACTCTCATTAAGAAATCCCCACTCTGTGAGCTTTTGCGAAGTTCGCAAACGAAGACGATTGTACCAATTGCTTGTGTGTAAATGAAGCAAATACTCTTTCATTCCTCCTACAGCACGGTCTATGCTCATGTGATTGTCGTTGAGAATGATGAGCATATTGTTTGGAGTGTCTGACACGTTGTTAAGCCCCTCAAATGCAAGTCCTCCACTCATTGAGCCATCACCAATGAGGGCTACTACCTGCCTGTCGAGTTCTCCCTTCTTTACTGCTGCCAACGACATGCCGAGCGCTGCTGATATGGAATTAGACGCATGGCCACAAGCAAAGGTGTCGTACTCGCTCTCTTGTGGCGAAGGAAACGGACGGATGCCATGCAATTTGCGATTGGTATGGAATGCATCACGACGACCTGTAAGAATTTTATGGCCATAAGCTTGATGTCCAACATCCCATACAATGCGGTCGTAAGGGGTGTTAAATACATAGTGCATGGCCACTGTTATCTCAACTGTGCCAAGACTTGAAGCGAAATGTCCAGGGTTGTCTGCCAACTCTTTAATGATGTCGCGGCGTAACTCGTCACAGACGGCAGGAAGCTCGTCTACCCTTAGTTTTCTAAGATCGGCAGGCGAGTTTATATTTTGCAAATATTTAAACGTTTTGTCTTGTTCCATGCTTAAGGCCATTAAAAAAAGGCTTTGCTATGCATGGCTTCTGAGTAAAGACAAGCATAACAAAGCAAAATTAGCATAAATTTATGAATGTAACGTTCTTGTATGTTTAAAAATGCCCTTTATCATGCAGAACATTGACAAAAGGAGGCATCAACTACTTGCTTATCCTCTGTTTTTGGCTGCTTGTAGCGTGTTGAGCATTAACATACATATAGTCATCGGACCCACTCCACCTGGAACAGGAGTGATGTATGAACACAAAGGTGCAACGCCTTGGAAATCTACATCGCCACAAAGTCTGAATCCCTTAGCACGTGTAGAATCGGGCACACGAGTGGTACCTACATCTATCACTACAGCGCCTTTCTTTACCATATCAGCCGTGACAAAACCTGGTTTGCCAATAGCAGCTATAATGATATCGGCTTGACGGCATTCTTCCTTGAGTGTGGCACTATGACTATGACACACAGTGACTGTGGCATCACCATATTGCTTTTGCATCATTAAAGCAGCCATGGGCTTGCCAACTATATTAGAGCGACCCAACACTACACAACGTTTGCCACTTGTAGCTATATCATAGCGTTTGAGCAATTCTACTATGCCTCGGGGGGTGGCAGGTATGTAGCATGGTAAACCTATAAGCATTTTACCTACATTGACTGGTGTAAAGCCGTCTACGTCTTTTTGCGGAGCTATATGCTCTGTTACTTTTTGCTCTGATATGTGTTTGGGCAAAGGTAATTGAACAATGAAACCATCAACTGTTTCATCAGCATTAAGACGTTCTATGCAATTTAATAGTTCTTCTTCAGTTACATCGTTCTCATAACGAATGAGTGATGATTGAAAACCGCAGGCCTCGCATGCTAATACCTTGTTGCGCACATAGGTTTCGCTTCCACCATCGTGACCTACCAATACTGCCACCAAATGCGGACGTCTTTTGCCCTCTGCAAGCATGTGCTCTACCTCTTGAGCAATCTCGGCTTTTATGATTGCTGCAGTGGCTTTTCCATCGATTAGGGTATATGTGTCATGTGCTTTGTTCATAGATCGTTAGTTTGATTTGCAGAATAGGATTATTTAAAAAAAGTGTACTATATAACTTCATCCGAATGCTACAAAAAAGCGTTAGCATTTGCATGAAGCAAGATAGTACACCTCAATATATATAACGAACAATGTTGTGTCATGTATTACACGTATGCTCGCATTCTTGCTCTAAGTTGATCGCAAACTATTTCATTTTGGGCATACCTGGCATACCTGGCATTTTGGGCATGTGAGCCATCATACGGCCCATCTTTGAGCCTGTAACGAGCTTCATCATCTTACGCGTTTGATCAAACTGCTTTACCAAACGATTTACTTCTTGAATGGTTGTGCCCGAACCCTTAGCTATACGATTTTTGCGACTTTGATTGAGTATTTCTGGGTGCTGGCGTTCTTTGGGAGTCATAGATAAGATGATTGCTTCAATACCTTTGAACGCATTGTCGTCGATTTCTACATCTTTCAAGGCCTTGCCTACGCCTGGTATCATTGAAGCCAAATCTTTGAGGTTACCCATCTTCTTGATTTGCTGTATCTGTGCCAAGAAGTCGTTGAAGTCGAACTGGTTCTTTTGTATCTTGCGTTGTAGCTTTAATGCTTCTTTTTCATCAAATTGCTCTTGAGCACGCTCTACCAAACTGACAATATCACCCATACCCAAGATACGATCTGCCATACGCTCTGGGTGGAACACATCGAGAGCCTCCATTTTCTCGCCTGTTCCGACAAACATGATAGGCTTATCTACTACAGTGCGTATTGATAAGGCTGCACCACCACGGGTATCACCATCGAGTTTGGTTAGTACCACACCTTCATAGTCTAATCGGTCGTTAAACTCTTTTGCTGTATTAACAGCATCTTGACCTGTCATAGAGTCTACAACGAATAACGTATCGTCTGGTTGCGATGCTTCCTTAATGGCAGCAATCTCGTTCATAAGTTCTTCGTCTACAGCAAGACGACCAGCGGTATCGATTATTACTGTATCATAGCCCTTGGCCCTTGCCTCCTGTATACCTTCGCGTGCTATCTTCACAGGGTCTTTCTCCTGAAGGTTCATATAGATAGGCACCTCTATTTGCTCAGCTAACACACGTAATTGCTCTATAGCAGCAGGGCGATAAACGTCGCACGCTACGAGCAATGGCTTACGACTCTTCTTATTTTTTAAGAAGAAAGCTAACTTACCCGAAAGTGTGGTTTTACCTGCACCATTCAGACCTGCCATTAGGATAACCGATGGACGAGATTTCAACTTTAATTCTGCTGCATGACCGCCCATGAGTTCGGCCAACTCGTCGTGTACAATCTTTACCATCAACTGGCCTGGTTTGACACTGGTCAATACGTTTTGTCCCAATGCTTTTTGTTTAACTCGGTCAGTAAATGACTTAGCAACTTTATAGTTTACATCGGCATCGAGCAATGCACGACGAACATCTTTAAGGGTTTCGGCTACATTGATTTCGGTGATTTTGCCTTCACCTTTCAATATTTTGAAAGATCTTTCAAGTCTTTCGCTTAAATTTTCAAACATGTATGGTTATGTGCTTATATAAGAAAGAGTGTATGTATAAAGTGCGTTGATGTACTGCCACAATGGAACAAACCTCGATTTTATCAAAGTCAATTTTTCTGTTTATAAATAAAGAGAAAACCAACTTCTACCGAAGATTTTAAATATCCATACTTGTAAAGATATCAGGATTTACACTGTTATGGATTTTTCAGAAAAAACTATTTCCACTGCGTTTTTTAGGCACAATTATGCTTCATAACAAAGCATACACACTTTTATTTGTATTTGGGAGCAAAGTTAGTGCAAGGTTAGGGAAGAGCAAAGAAAAGCTAAAGTTTTTTTGTGTATATTCTTCAAACTTTGCTATATGTATAAAAAAACGCTGAATGCTTAATAACATTCAGCGTGTGTGGATGTGCTCGAAGCGAGACTCGAACTCGCACGGACATTTCTGCCCAAAGGATTTTAAGTCCTTCGTGTCTACCATTC
>CAKQOG010000052.1 GCA_934255485.1 uncultured Prevotellamassilia sp.
ACCACGGCAAACTTGCGTTTGCCCTTCTTCACCTGTGCTTGCAAGTCCGTCCAAGGACTTTGCGGGTTGAGCAGTGGTATCACCTCCACCTGTTCCGCTCGCACCGAGTTGCGCCAATTCGCGTACAACACTTGTGGTATCACACCCTCCTTGTTGGCAGGGGCAAAGCGAACATAGCAAGCCTCCTTGCGCAGTACCCTCACCACCTTGTTGCCTTGTTCATTGAGAATAATCACGCTCACGGCAAAGCCGAAGTGTTTGAAGTCCTGGCAGACACCGAGGAAATAACTCGCCATGTCATTGTCGAGGAAAAACTCCTCCACCTCGTTCACCACATTCCGTTTGCACATTTCATCAGTCTGGTACACCAGTCCGCTCCCATAGCACACCTCTGCATTGAACATCTGGCAAGTACTCAGTGTCTCATCACTCTCAATCAGATTGATAATGTCATACGGCATTTGGTCGTCCGCTCCCCAAGGCATATAGCTCACCTTGTCGCTCACATGGCGCGGTGAAATCTCCTCCGCTTCCTTGAAAACTTCGCTGCTCTTGGTGGTGAACGCTGCCGCGGCATTGTAGCCGGGCAAATCGTTCACGCCTGTTATGTGTAAGTAATTGAATTCGGTCATAGTTTTGCTTGTTTGTTTCTGCAAAACTATGAGCGATGGTGTGAGGGAGAAAAGACGAATTTGTAGAAAAACTTGTGATAAGCCCCATTATCCCTACGAACTGCCGAAGGGGTGGTGCTGGACGACGTTGGGAGAGATTAGCAATTATGGTACAACAATAAATATCCAAGTTGAGAACATTGAGAAAAACGAATGGATTTTAGAGTTGGAAGATGTAGAAAAAGAAACAGCCAATATTATCCAAAAACTTTCCAAAGGTGAAAGATCTGTCAAAGGAACACGACATAAGTTTAATACAGGGGATATATTGTATTCGAAATTACGCACTTATTTGAACAAGGTTCTAGTCGCGACGAGTGAAGGTTATTGTACAACGGAAATAATGCCATTAAATACTTATGGTATTATGTCTAATGAGTATGTTTGTCATGTCTTACGTTCGCCCTTTTTTTTTGACTATACGTTACAATGTGGATATGGTGTAAAAATGCCACGACTGAGTACCACAGATGCTTGTAATGGATTTATACCTTTACCTCCTCTAAAAGAGCAGATAAGAATCGTAGAAGAAATTAGGCGTTGGTTTGCTTTGATAGATATAATTGAAAGTGGAAAGGATGATTTGCAAGAAACAATCAAGCAGACAAAATCTAAAATCCTAAATCTCGCCATTCACGGCAAACTTGTCCCCCAAGACCCGAATGACGAGCCAGCTACCGAACTGCTAAAACGCATCAATCCAAAGGCGGAAAACACTTGTGATACCCCGCATTATCGCAAATTGCCATTTCAAATACCCTCTACTTGGGCTTGGTGCAGTCATAACGATGTCTTAGAGATATCTGGAGGTTCACAGCCTGCAAAGAGATTCTTCTCGTCTGTACCACAAAAAGGTTATGTACGGCTATACCAAATTCGAGATTATGGTGAGAATCCCATTCCTGTTTATATTCCAATTGAGTATGCAATGAAACAAACAGAAGAAGGGGATATACTTTTAGCTCGGTACGGTGGTTCATTAGGGAAAGTTTTTCACGCCCAAAAAGGTGCGTACAATGTAGCAATGGCTAAAGTTATTTTCAAAGATAAAGATTTGATTAAAAAAGAATACGCATACTTTTACTATTTATCAGACCTGTATCAAGGACGTTTAAAAGAAATATCTCGAACAGCCCAAGCAGGATTTAACAGTTCTGACTTTAACGAAATGTATTTTCCCTTACCACCTTATGAAGAACAACAAAGGATTGTAAATGCAATAAATAAAGCATTTACAACCCTCGATGTAATAACAGAGAACTTATAAGCGCTCTGTTATAGAATCTAATCTTTCAAACAAAAGTTTGATTTGATTCATGATTCTTACTTGTTCTTTATATGGAGGCAATGGTATCTCCAATTTAGAATATTCTGAAATCCAATATCGTTTGTGTGTATCACCTATTAGTCTGGTGATACTCATAAACGATGCAACGTACTCTATATTTAGGTTTTTATGTACCTTCAAAATCTTCATTGCTGAAGACTTTACTTTGAAAGGAAAATTTACCAATTTTGAATCTGTAGTAAAATCATCAAAGATAATACAAGGTAGGTTAGAGAATATACCTTCATCATCATTGGTATGTCCAATCAAGAAAGATTTTCCTGCAGTCAATACAGGTGTTGGATAACTATCATCGTAGTCGGTTGAACTGACTATGTATGCTGTCGGTTGTTCATATTCTACAATGTCTTCAAGTCTACATACCGCCCAACCTTTAGGCAGATTGCGATAATGCGGGATACGTCATCTTATATTGTTCATGTTTAATAAACAGAAACAATATGATAACACAATTCAAAACGTATCTCGCCAAGACCAATTTGGCAGAAAATACGATTACATCGTATGTGTGGACGGTGACGTATTATCTTGAACACTACAAGGAAGTGAACAAGAAGAATCTCTTGGCTTACAAGGGGTATTTGGTGGAGAACTTCAAACCGCAAACTGTGAACCTACGGTTGCAAGCTGTAAACAAGTTCCTGGAGTTTAGCAAACAGGAAAAACTGAGGATGAAGTTTGTTAAAGCACAGCAGAAAAACTTCTTGGAAAATGTAATCAGCGATGCCGATTACAAGTTCCTTAAAACAAAGTTGAAAGCCGATGGTTATGACCAATGGTATTTCGTCGTATGGTTTATGGCAGCCACTGGCGCACGTGTCAGCGAATTGTTGCAAATCAAGGCGGAGCATGTAAGTGTAGGCTATCTTGACCTATATAGTAAAGGTGGCAAAATGCGCCGTATCTATATCCCTAAGAAACTTTGCGATGAAGCTACAAAATGGCTGAAAGAACGTGGCTTGACAACAGGCTATCTTTTCACTAACCGCACTGGCAACTGCCTTTCCACTCGCGGCATAGCCATTCAGCTAAAGCACTTTGCCGAAAGCTACGGCATCAATCGGGAGGTGGTCTATCCACACTCGTTCCGCCACCGCTTTGCCAAGAACTTCTTGGAGAAGTTCAACGACATCGCCCTACTTGCCGACCTCATGGGACATGAGAGCATCGAAACCACACGCATCTATCTGCGTCGCACAGCAAGCGAGCAGCAGAAGATCGTTGATAAAGTCGTCACTTGGTAATCGTATCTATGCTATTTAGCCACCGTAAGCCTTGGACTTACGATGGCTAAATGTGGCAATTATAACGATGATGCTATGTTGTCAAGTTGAGCGAATAGTTCTTCGATTTTGGCAAATATACGATGCTGCTCTTGCAATGGGGGTAAGGGTAATATTATTTTCGAGAAATTACCTTTGTTTAGTATAGGCAGAGTAGTAGCAGAAGCATTTGTTTTTATTTCATTTTGCATATAATCAGATATGCAAATGCAATAAAGATAATGTGGTAATATCACATTTCTCGGTATAATGGCATTTATTTGCTGATTACAAGCACCTTCTATGACTGTTAGTCCAGTTTTGCCAATTGTTGCTCCAATACATGTTACAAGAATTGAACCTATCGGTAGTTTTCTTGATTGTTCAAATCCCAATGAAGTCAATCTATCTTTGGAACTGGCAGTGTGAATACCCTGTTCTAAGTCTGCTGGTTTGAAAAATGGAATATTTCCTCCATAATAGGCCTCTATATCCTTTGAGGGTGTACTTCCTGTAACAATTTCGCCTATTTCTTCTATTGTAGTCCAACACCACCCATTTGGTAAATTCTCATACTGCGGGTTATCACAAGCAATTACCGCCTTAGGATTGATGCGCTTTAGCAATTCACTGGCAGGCTCGTCCGTTGAATCTTGGGGCACGAGTTTGCCGTGAATGGCGAGGTCTAAAATTTTAGACTTGGTTGCTGTTATAAATGCCTGTAACCTTTCACTTTCATTCTCTACTTCATCAATAAGATTAAACCATTTATGCACTTCTTTAATTACACGTTCCTGTTCTTTTTTAGGCGGAAACGGAATTTTGAATGCAAGAAGCATAGTTTGAGTTACTTGGTTGATTGTTGTAGAATTGGAATCATCTAAGTATCTATCAAAATAATTTGTGTTTAGTAGCAAATAAATCCAAGGATTGTAGATACTTCTACAAACTGCCATAAATGCCCCAAACGATGTAGGCTCTGTTAATTCTTCAATTAATGCGCATTTTCCTACAAGCCTACGACTTCCATTTCGAGCGCAAATCAATAAGTCTCCGATTGCAAGAAATTGTTTATCCAATATTTTTGTATCTACACGAACTAAATCAGTCTTGTCTATACACCTATTTTGAATATTGTTGGAGCGATATACGGGTATACCATAGTCACAAATATCTGTTGGTTTATATGTCAAACCAATATTAGATTCTGCTATATCTCCGATGGTTGTCCATTCCCATGAACTCGGTACCTCAAATGGAGCCTCATTCTCATAATGGGGCTTATCACAAGCAGCTTTTGACCGCTTGGTACGTTTGATTTTGCCTTCTTTGATAAGGCGTTCCTTCTCTGCCTTGATGCGTTCGAGCAGCACCGAGGCAGGTTCATCGTTCGGGTCTTGCGGTACAAGTTTTCCATGTATCGCAAGGTCGAGTATCTTTTGGCGTAACGCTTTTGTATTCATTATATATAGTTGTTTGCAATTTGTGCAGTCAGGAACTGCACAAATGCTATTCGTTATTTTCCAGTTTCTTTAGATCCTCGTTCTCTTCAAATTCCTCAATCCATTCCTTCACCTTGGCTTGCAGTAAAGCCTTGTTGGGAAGATAAAGTTGATAGGCAGAAGCGTAGATATTTGCGTCCTTTGGCAAGGTAAGTTCCACGAGAGCATCATTCTTCTCTTTACACAACAGTATGCCTATAGTCGGTTTCTCAAAGTCTTGCTTGACATAACGGTCATAATAGTTGACATACATCTGCATCTGTCCGAGGTCTTGATGGGTAAGTTTATCTATCTTTAAGTCAATGAGTACATAGCATTGTAACAAGCGGTTGTAAAACACCAAGTCAACAAAGAAATGCTGTTCTTCAAAAGTAAACCGTTTCTGTCGTGCCTCAAAAAGGAATCCTTTGCCAAGCTCGAGCAAGAATTGCTGCATTTTGTTGATAATGGCATTCTCCAATTTAGACTCCGAATAAACAGAATCGGGCTTCAATCCCAAGAACTCCAATGTGATAGGATTCTTTATGATGTCTGATGGTTTCTCGACCGTATGTCCCTCTTTTGCCAAGCGCATCACCTCGTCCTTATTGCGACTCAAAGCCAAACGTTCGTAAAGGCAGCTACCCACTTGTCTATTCAGTTCACGCACACTCCAATTCTGTTGTTTTGCTTCAATTTCATAGAAGTTTCGCTCGTCATGATTCTCAATACGCATAAGGATAAGATAATGCGACCAAGACAAGTCAAACTGAATTTGACAAACACCGTCTGTCAAATTAGCATACGCCAAATAAAACTGTCGAATTTGTCGCAAGTTAGAGTAAGACCATCCCTCACCGTACTTCAGACACAGTTTCTCTGAAAGATTTTCCAACACTTTCTTGCCATACGCTGCACGCTCATATCCCTGCTGCTCATCCTCCACAATATATTTACCTACGCCATAATAAGTGTAAACCATTGTGGTATTCACAGTAGTTTTAACATGCTTGTGCGCCTCGTCAATAAGTTTTGAGATATGTTCAAAGAGAGCATCTTCTCGTTTTATGATTTCATCCATGCCCTTAATCCTCTTTTATATCACCCAACAATTTCTCCAACTCACTCACCGCCTTGCTGATACTCTGGCTTTGTTCCTTTATAGAAGCCATAAGTTCCGCCAAAGAGTGTTGTTCTTCCTCGCCCCCTTGCTTAATCCAAGTGATGTCAAGCGAAGTCTTGTCACGAGCGGTAAGCTCATCAATGGAGTATTTGCGCCAACGTCCAGAGGGGTTCGTATCTGCATCGTAAGTCTCTTTACGATCGTTAATATTCTCAGGGTTGTAGCATTTTACAAAATCATCAAGGTGATGACGTTCCAATTTGTTTGTAGCAAGCGTGTGTTTCACGTCAGTGCGGTAATCATAGAACCAAACATCTTTAGTGGGCTGTCCTTTCGTGAAGAACAACACGTTAGCTTTTACACCCTGCGCGTAGAAAATACCAGTAGGCAAGCGTAGAATAGTGTGCAGATTAAAGTCAGCGAGCAAACGCTTGCGGATAGTTTCACCAGCGCCACCCTCAAAGAGCACGTTATCAGGCAATACTACAGAAGCACGACCACCCACCTTCAACATCAGCATCATGTGTTGGAGGAAATTAAGCTGGTTGTTCTTTGTTTCCACATAGAAATCAGGACGATTGAGTTCCACAGAACCAGCAGGACGTTGTCCGAAAGGAGGATTGGCAAGAATAACATCCACCAATGTTTTTGGTTCACGCTCCAACGAATCCTCACATGAAATCGGACTGCGGTCAGTACCCACACCATGAAGATACAAGTTCATAGAAGCAAGAGTAACCACAAGCGAAGTGTTGTCAACGCCATGCAAAGCCTCGTTTCGGAGGAAATCACGTTTCGCCTTGTCAGCCGATTGATTCTTCATATAGTCATAAGCCGTGAGAAGGAAACCGCCCGTGCCACAGGCAGGGTCGCACACAGTCTCGCCAATTTGCGGACGGATGCAGTCAACCATAGCTTTAATAAGGGGACGAGGTGTAAAGTACTGACCTGCGCCACTCTTTTTGTCTTGTCCGTTCTTCTCCAAAATGCTTTCATAGATAGCACCCTTTACGTCTGCATCCATCACCAACCATTGCTCTTCGTTAATCATAGTGATGACCTTTTTCAAGTAAACAGGCTTGTCAATCTTATTCTGCGCTTTAGTGTAGATTGTACCAATAAGGTTGTCTTGTTCGCTGAGCACTTTCAATGTTTCTTCATACTGCTTCAACAGATCCAGTCCGTCGAGCTGAATAAGATCATTCCACTGATAGCCAGTAGGTATCGCAGAATCTTCTCCAAACATTTCAACATTCTCCGCATCCATCTTCAGGAAAAGCAGATAAGTGAGTTGCGTGATATAATCAGTAAAGCCAATACCTTGTCCAGCAAGCGTAGTGGCGAGGTTCCATACTTTTTTAGTGAGCGATTGCTCTGTAGATATATTGTTTGCCATAATACAAATTACGCTGTTTTTCTTAAAACCACAAAATTAAACAAAGACAGGAGCGCATCGTCCGCCTTCTGCTTTGAGCCAAAAGCAGCTATCATCTGAGCAGCCTGTGTTCGATCATCCTCGCGGATATCATTGATAGTACAAGCACCATTACTTGCTACATAATCAACAATCTGACTCATGAGTTGTTTTTGCCTGTCAGAGATTTCACGATGCCACTGACCACACCAAAGATTGAAATACTGCCGTGCGGTAACGCAAACGCTGTCAAGTTTTTCAATCTGTCGGAATGCAAAGCGAACCAACTGAATAATATTAGTAAGGGCATCACTTTCCTCCTTTCTCGTTGTACGACGCACGCTGTTGGGAGAAACAATAGCATACGAGTTCCAAAGTTGTTTCGTACTGAAACGATTGTTCTCCATTTTCAGCTTATTCTCCAAATCCTTCATCATGCTGAACGTGATAGGCTCGCCACTCTGATTGTATAAGATTCGTAAAGCCTCTATTTCGTCAGCATGGTCGCGGCAATACTGTTCAAAAGCCTCGGTAGTGTTCTTTGCCTCCTCCACAGAGAACCCCTTGGAAATAAGCGTATCCTCACCAGGCATGAGTGTGTTTACAAAACCAGCCGAAAGAATAAGAATATAGCGACGTACATCTGCATGATTGGCAATAGGAGAAACAAGTCCCTTACGCTCATTGTTAGGTTCATTGATGTTGTTATAAGGCGGTAAGCTGCCATTCGCCAAAGCATCGTAGATGCGTTGTGCAATCGCATCCATGGAATCGCTTGCCAATCGTTCGAATTCCATACGCTGGCTACTGTCTGCCTTATTGTGCAGACGCGACAAAGTAGCTGCAAGGCGTTTGAGGTACATATCAGGCAAGTTGCCGTGAGCAATACGCTCCAGCAGTTCCTTCAATGTTATCGTGATTGTATCAGGTCCTTCACCTTGCTCAGGAATAGACATAGTATGCTCGGTAACGCCCACCGCATCTACAAGGAAAAAACAATCTTTGCTTATAGCGTTAGGAGTAACAGCTCGCAACTGCTCATCGCCAATGGTACGCACACCACGCCCTTTCATCTGAATGAAAAGCGGTTCAGACTCCACATCACGCATAAACATCACCACTTCAAGCGGTTTCACGTCCGTACCTGTAGCCACCAAAGTGCAAGTAACAGCAATACGGAAGTCACGATCATTGCGGAATTGGCGAATCAGTTCATTGCTATCACCCGAAGAATAAGTAATTTTCTGCACATACCTATCCATATCAGCATTAGGGCATTTCTCTCCAAACACCTCTTTAGCTATGTTCACAATATTCGTGGCATGAGCCTCGTTGAGAGCAAAGATGAGTGTTTTGGGGAGATATTCAAAATTAGGCTCACGTTGAGGGTCATTGAACATTTCCGAGTAAACAGCATCGCGATATGTTGTAAGGATGAGTTTTATTTGAGAAGGATTGACAATAGAACGGTTAAGTTCCGTTTTGCTGTAATTCTTTGTCTCGCGTGTATTTAACTCTTCCGTTTTACCAGTATAGCGAGTTTCAACACGCACACGGTCACCCTTCATAATAGCCCCTCCGTTTTCCGTTGCTTCCGTCTTAATACGATATACGCGGTTATCCACGTTCACACCATCCACGATACTTTTTTCAAGCGTATAGTTCACAATACGATTGTTATTGAAGAACGCCATTGTTTCAGGAATGGGAGTTGCCGTAAGACCAATAAGACGTGCCGTATCAAAATACTCAAGCACCTTACGCCAGTTACCGTAAATACTGCGATGACACTCGTCAATAATAATCATATCGAAGAAATCATGCGGCAAATTGGGATTGTCGGGAAGAACCATTTCAGTTGTCACATCATCATCGTCATCATCATCATTATCTTGAATATCTTCACCCTTTAACAAAGAGAACAAACGTTGTATAGTAGAAATAAGCACATTGCTATCAGACGGAATCTTGGCAGATTTCAAGCGTTCCACCCCAAATATAGTGTTGAAGGCTTCGCCATTGTCTGTAAGACGGAATGTACCAAATTCATTTTCAGCTTGTCGTCCAAGATTATTGCGATCAACAAGAAAAAGCACTCTACGCATAGGAGTATAAGAAAGCATGCGATAGGCAGCAAGACAAGCCGTATAGGTCTTGCCTGCACCCGTAGCGAGAACCATAAGCGCACGGTTTTGTCCACTACGAAAACTCTTCTCCAATTCGGTAATAGCTTCATACTGACACTCACGCAATCCTTTTTTGTAAAGCGTAGGCAGTCCTGCAAATGGGTCGTCTATACCCAACAAAGCCACAATTTCCTTCGGTGTATGGATACGGTTGATTTCCTCCCAATCCGTGTTAGATTTACGAAAATCCTGAAATAAGACAATTTTACCGTTTGACTTATATAAAAGAGGGATAGGCTTTTGCCATGTTTGATAACAACTTGGTACACTTTTAGCATAAGTGGTCACTTGATCACTCACCTTATCAGAATCAACATCCACTTCTTCGCGTTTAGCTTCAAGCACACCACATACCTTGCCGTTGATGAACATAAGATAATCAGCTTCGAGATTGCCTTTCAGCAATCCTTCGCGCACAGCCACGGCTGTCATCGTAGGTTCGAACTCCTCGCGATTAACAACCAGCCAACCAGCATCAGCGAACCAACGGTCTATTTTCACTCTTGCTTTCTCTTCTGGTGTCATATTTTATTCCTCCTTGTTTTCAGATAATACCATATTATCGGAAGTTGCAGACTGTAAATTTTCTTGTTGTTCCTCATTTAGCACATCTGCATTTAACAATCTTGCCACATCCACATTCAAAGTCTTTGCGATGCGCAACAGATTTTTAAGGTCAGGCTGACTGGAATTCGTTACCCATTTCGAAATTGTGGCCTGATCTTTGCCTAATTGTTCGGCAAGCCATTTGTTGCTTTTCTGTTCTTCAGCAAGCACTATTTTCAATCTATTAACCTGTTCTCTTGGCATATTCATATAATATATGCCACAAAGATACAATAAGAAAGCGAAAAGGATTAATAATATAGTCTATATTTTAGTGGGTTAAGATAAAAATTGGTGAGTTTATCAATTTTAATTTTACATAAACACCTCCATACCATTAATTTCAAACACGCACACATCTCTCAGTTGTCGGATTTCATTACTATCCAGCAGTTTCATTCTTCGCGTGCCTTTGTAGAAGTCATAGCGGAGAGAGATGCAGCGGTGCCAAGATTGGATTTCACCGCTGCGCGTCCATAGTTTGAGGTCTACGGGTTCGGGAGATTGGAGCATACGTTTGAGCGTGGTGAT
>CAKQOG010000053.1 GCA_934255485.1 uncultured Prevotellamassilia sp.
CCGTTCTTCATAATTGTGGCGTCTATACATAATGCACCCCAAAAGTTTTGTGTCTAACTTTTGGGGTGCAGTTCAGTATGTGCATGCAGTGGTTTTTGTTTTTTATGCGTTATTTTTTAACGCATGAGTCTTTAATATTCCACCTTATCGTCTTTTTCGCTCCATGCTTTAAAGGGAGCAAGCGCCTCGTTGTGCATCATCTCCTCGGTAGGTAGCTTACGTTCGTGTATAGGTAGTGGCAGTTCTTTATAAATAAAAGCATCATCAAATCCCACCGCAGCCGCATCGTTTTTAGTGCCAGCAAAGTATAGGTGGTCGAGGTGTGCCCAATAGATAGCACCTAAGCACATGGGGCAAGGTTCGCACGATGAGTAGATATCGCAGCCTGCAAGGTCGAACGTTTGCAAGCGTTCGGCAGCCTTACGGATGGCTTGAACTTCGGCATGAGCCGTAGGGTCGTGTTGCGCTGTTACGCGATTTACACCCTCTGCAATGATTTCATCACCACGTGTAATCACAGCACCAAATGGGCCACCACCATTCTTCACATTCTCCACTGCAAGGGCAATGGCGCGTCGCATAAAAGTCTCTTTATTCATGAATTTATAGCTTTCTTATGTTTGTCTTTTGTAATGACAAAGTTACATAACATCTCCTACTATGCAAAAGACTTTATCTTCTTTATATTTTTACCTCACCCGTTTTAATATTATTTAAAATTTAACAAGAATTTAGTTGAAAAGTTTGTTATAACTCTCTATCTTTGCATTGAAAATAAAGGGAAAAGATGATTAAACCATTCTGAGAACATAAAATTTAATGACAGAATATAACAACTAAAAAACATTATAAAAAACATTATGCTTATGAGAACTTGTTACAAATCTCTCAAGTCGCTCCTATTCATGCTTGTTCTTTGCATGGTAGGAACGCTAAGTGCATGGGCTGACTCGTACACTTATACGGCTAAAACTAGCGATTTTAAGAAAGCAGCTTCTTTCTCTTTCAAAGATGGAGACGTTACTTGGAATGCTACGTCAAGTAATTGGGACAATGGTAGTGTATCACCCCAAAGTGGCGCAGTGCAATTAGGTAATAGTAGAACATCTAAGAATTTTGCATTTACTCTTTCAACAAGCAGTATTAAGGGCAATATCACCTCAATTGTTGTTGAAACAAGTTTAAGTGGTAGTGGTGCAAAATTCTCTTTAACTACTTCTGTTGGAGGTACACAAATAGGTAAGAATACTACAATTACAGAAAATACAATTGATACTTATACATTCACTCCGAGCTCTTCAGCCGAAGGAGATGTTGTTATTAGTTGGAAAAATATTGGAGGAAAATCTACTGGTATAAGAATTAAATCCATCACCATTAACTACACCTCTTCATCTGAGCCTGTAGACCCAACAGCAGTAGCTGCTCCTATCTTTAGCGAAAGCAGTAAGAGTTTCTCTGATAAGTTTGACCTTACTCTTACTAAGGGCAAAAATGCAGAGATGATACTTTACACTACAGATGGAACAGAGCCTTCGTACGAACCATTGAATGGTGAAGAATACACCGCACCTATCAGTATTGCACACACCACAACAGTGAAGGCTATTGCTTTATCAAACGAGGGTAAAGAGAGCGAAGTTGTTACCAACGAATACAAACTCGAACTTCCTGCTCCTGTATTGAGCGTAAACACCAAGGACTTTACAGAGGCATTTGACGTAGAAATCACTACTCCAGCTACTGCTGCAGAGGGCATTCTCTACACTCTTGATGGTACAACTCCAAGTTTTGAAAACAACTCTCCTAAATATGCAGACGCTATCAATATTTCTGCTACTACAACTCTGAAAGCAGTATCATACACTCAAAATGGTAGCGACTATGAATATAGCCCTGTTGCAACAGCAACTTACACATTGGCTGAACCTTCGTCTGTTATTTGGAGTGAGGACTTTAGTGGCTTTAAAAATGGAGCTGTTCCTACAGAAGGTGAAAATGCAACTTATAAATGTACAGGTTCAACCCAGGTGTATGCCACAGACAATCTTGCAGGTGGTGATGCTCCAGAGCTTCTTATAGGTAAAAGTGGTAACTCATTTACAGCAACAATTATAGACTTAAAGGGTGCAAAGAATGGTATGATTTTGACATTCCTTGATAACAAAGGTAATTTAAATGTTTCTGCTACGAATGCAACGATTCTTTCTAAGGATGTTACAAAAATAGATAAAAAACATTTTACATCTACTTATATATTTGCATTGGTTGATCCTTCAGCAGAGGTTAGCATTTCAATGAAATCTACTACCACGGATAATGTCCGTATCGATAATATCGAACTCTCAAAATATGAGAAAATCAGTAGCTTTAATATTACCGATGCTGGCTATGCAACCTACTACACTTCAGATGCATATGCAATGCCTACAGGCGTAACAGGTTACACTATCACTGCCAACAATGGTAGCGAACTCACAATGAAAGAGGCATACACAGAGGGCGAAACTGTTCCTGCACAAACAGCACTTGTATTGAAAGGCGAAGCAGGTAAGTACAGCTTCTTGCCAACAACATCAACTGAGATTACACCTGCCGACAACAAGCTCCATGGTTCTGACGTAGCAGCAGAAACTCACGTAGATGGCACAAGCGTTAAGTACTACAAGCTCTCTTACGATAGCAAGGGTGCAAATCTCGGTTTCTATTGGGGTGCTGAAAATGGTGCTGCCTTTACCAACGATGCTCACAAGGCTTATCTTGCACTTGAGGGCACAACATTGCTTAGCCAAAAGCGTGGTTTCTCATTTGCTGAATTGATGAATGGCGTAACCACTTCAATTAACCAAGTAAATGCAGCAAGCGCAATAAAGCAAAGCATCTTCGACATCAATGGTCGCCGTGTAAACAATTTGAATGGCGCAGCCAAAGGCATTTACATTGTAAATGGTCAAAAGGTGTTGGTAAAATAAGTAATAACCCTATAAACACTATATCATTAACAAAATGAAAAAGATATATTCAGCCCCTATTGCACAACCCATTACAGTTGCAGTAGAAGGCATGCTCGCAGCTTCGGGCCCTTCACAAGTTCACGAAGAATATTCAGAGAGCGAACAACTTTCAAACAAAAATGTTGGTTGGGATAGTAGTCTTTGGGCTAACGAAGAAGACTAACAACGTTCACACTTGATGTGAGAAAACATTGATAAAACGAGGGAAGAGAAAAGATTTATAATCGTTATCTCTTCCCTCGTTCTTTTTCTGTAAGTAGGTGTTCAAAATTATTTATAAAATCAGTTCTGTTATTTTTACATTTGTAGCACTTTCTGTGGCGCATCTTAAAGGTTAGTTTTCAGTCACATAGCCCGCTATGCTCCTTCAAACTAACCTTTAAGCTACATCCACATAAAGCACTTCAAATATAAAAATAATTATGAACACCTACTTATGATGTGCGATAGCGGTAAGATAAAATCCAAAATACTTCTTTTTCTTTTCCTTTTATAAATAATCAAGGTTATAAAATGTATCTTTGCAAGTATTATGAACCTGACATCAATTATACGTCCTATATTTAACGGCAGACTGCGTGCTATTGACCAGTACGCCAGTCATGCAGAGAGCATTCAGCGCAGTGTGTTGGAGCGTTTGCTCCACGTGGCAGCCGACACCGAATGGGGGCATCATTATCACTATGATGCAATAAATAGCTATGAAGAGTTTGCGCAGAAAGTACCTGTAAACACTTACGAAGAACTCAAATCATACATCGACCGCATGCGTCACGGCGAACGTAATCTGTTGTGGCCAGGGTGGGTAAAATGGTATGCCAAGTCGTCGGGAACAACCAACGACAAAAGCAAGTTTATCCCCGTTAGTGCAACTGGATTACACGACACGCACTACCGTGGCGGAACAGATGTGGTAGCACTCTATTTGCGCAACAACCCTGTGAGCCGCTTGTTCGATGGCAAGGCACTTATCCTTGGTGGAAGCCATTCGCCAAACTACAATGTAGCAGGCTCATTGGTGGGCGACTTGAGTGCCATACTTATCGAAAACATCAATCCGCTCGTTAATATGGTACGTGTGCCGTCAAAGAAGGTAGCCTTGCTGAGCGACTTTGAAGAGAAGCGCAACCGCATAGCAGAGATAGCTATAAAGAAGCACGTTACCAACATATCGGGTGTACCCTCGTGGATGATGGCGGTGATAAACCGCATGCTTGAGATAACGGGCAAGCAGTATCTCGACGAGATATGGCCCGATCTTGAGGTGTTTTTCCATGGTGGAGTGGCATTCACCCCTTACCGCAATCAGTATCACCGACTCATCCGTTCAACTAAGATGCATTATATGGAAACGTATAATGCCAGCGAGGGCTTTTTTGGTGTACAAAACGATCCTTCGGATGCAGCCATGCTCTTGATGATAGACTATGGCGTGTTCTACGAGTTTATTCCGCTCGAAGAGTTGGGCAAGCCTAACCCTGTAGTGTTGCCTCTTTGGGAGGTAGAAACGGGCAAGAACTACGCCATTGTTATCAGCACATCGTGTGGATTGTGGCGCTATCAGATAGGCGATACGGTGCGGTTTACTTCCACCTCTCCCTATAAGTTCATTATAAGCGGACGCACCAAGAGTTTTATAAATGCCTTTGGCGAAGAACTCATCGTTGATAATGCCGAAAAGGGGCTTCACGAGGCTTGTCGCCAAACAAGAGCAGAGGTAAACGAGTATACAGCCGCTCCAGTGTTTATGAACAGCGAGGGCAAGTGCCGTCATCAGTGGGTGATAGAGTTTCAGCGTGAGCCTGCCGATATAGAGCAGTTTGCCACCATACTCGACCAAGCTTTGCAGCAAATCAATTCAGATTACGAGGCAAAGCGACATAAAAACATAACCCTTCAACGCCTTGAAATAATTAAAGCAAAGCCCGGTTTGTTCAACGAGTGGCTAAAGCGCAAAGGCAAATTAGGCGGGCAACACAAGGTGCCCCGACTCAACAATAACCGCACAATCATAGACGAGGTATTGAAGATTAATGCCGAAATGGTTTAAGGGTTTAATACCAATAATTAATCAACAAAAAAAGCGTGAGTACTAATCATATCCTTACACCCTTGCTTACAAAGCGTGTGGCTTTGTGTACAAAAGCAATGCAACAAAGCAATGCCCTCTTATCCCCCCTATGGCTGGTTTTGATGGCATTGCTAATGGTGGCATCGTGCGCCAATCCTGGTTCGGGACCCGATGGTGGACCCTACGACGAAACGCCACCTAAAATAGTAAGCATGAGCCCCGTGCTGGGCGGTACCAACGAGAAGAGCAAGAAGGTGACCATCACCTTTGACGAGGCCATAAAGGTTGAGAATGCACAAGAAAAGGTAATTGTTTCGCCCCCACAAATAGAGATTCCAGAGATTAAAACCTCGGGGCGTCGCATCAGTGTAGAGCTATCCGACTCGCTCAAGCCCAACACCACCTATACCATCGACTTTAGCGATGCCATAGTTGATACCAACGAGGGCAACCCACTTGGCAACTTCACTTATTACTTCTCAACAGGCACACAACTCGACACCATGGAGGTGGCTGGCCATGTGCTATCTGCCAACAATCTTGAGCCTATAAAAGGCATTCTTGTGGGCCTACATAGCAACCTTGCCGACTCAGCTTTTACCACATTGCCCTTCGACCGCGTGGCGCGTACCGACGGAGCAGGCCATTTTACCATCAAAGGCGTTGCACCTGGCACTTACCATATTTATGCGCTAAAGGATGTTGATAACGACTTTAAGATGTCGCCAGGCGAGCTGATAGCCTTTAGCCGAGAGCAGATAAAGCCAAGCTCTTTCCCCGACATACGTCGCGACACCTTGTGGCGCGACACAATTAATATCGACACCATAAAGAGCGTTAAGTACACCCACTTCACTCCCGACAACGTGCTCCTACTTGCCTTTACAGAGCAAAATGTGAGCCGCGCCTTGCTCAAAGCTAAACGCGAACCTACCTATTTCACCACCTACTTTACAGCCCCTTCAAAGCAGATGCCCAAGGTGAGAGGGCTAAACTTCGATGCAACAAATGCCTTTGTAGTGTCGCACTCGGTGGGCAACGACACCCTCACTTATTGGCTCTGCGACACGGCACTTGTTAATAGCGATACCCTTACTATAGCTTATACCTATGAGGCTACCAATGACTCTACCCACCTCAACTATATGCGCACCGATACGCTTGACCTCGTGCCACAATTCTCGTACGAACGTCGCCAAAAGTTGAGACAAGTAGAGATTGAAAAATGGCAAAAAGAGCAGGCCAAAAAGCGTAAGCGAGGCGATGCCACAGCACAAGCTATGCCTGCTAAACAGCTCGACCTTACGTTTATAACCAGCAGCACCATAACGCCCGACAAAAACGTGGTTTTTGCCCTTAAAGAGCCCGCCAAACGGGTTGATACGACTAAAATTCATTTGTTTTTGAAGGCAGATTCAACCTACCACAAAGCTCGTTTCCGAATAGAGAAAGATACTCTTGGTTTGCTCAACTACACCTTGCGAGCCGAGTGGCGACCCGGACAGCAGTATGTAATCAACATAGATTCGGCAGCTATCGAAGGACTCTCGGGCATGGTAAATAAAAATTATGATGCACGCATATCGGTTGGTGCCGAAGATAGCTATGGCTCTCTGTTCTTGGTTATTCCCGATGCCGACTCCACATACGTGGCGCAGTTGCTCGAAACCGACACCAAGGTAAAGAAGCAAGTAAGTGTGAAGAATGGGCGTGCCGACTTCTTTTATTTAAGTCCAGCCGACTACTATGTGCGCGTGTTCAACGACCGCAACCAAAACGGCCGATGGGATGCAGGTAGCTATGCCGACAATAGACAGGCAGAAGAGGTATATTACTACCCTCAAAAGTTTACCGTGCGTGCCAATTGGGACATAGAGCAAACGTGGAACATACACGAACTGCCTCTTGACAAGCAAAAGCCCCAAGAGTTGATAAAGCAAAAAGCCGAAAAGAAAAAAACGCCCAAGAGCCGTAATGCCGAACGTTTGCGACAGAAGCGTGGTAACTGATAGCTCATTGATGACAATGACCCACTAAAATGCCTCTGCCATGCTAAAAAACGTTCAATCGTATTTGCTTATAAACAAATAAAGCTATCTTTGCCCCACATATCATTTATGTAGGTGCAAAAAAACAGACTATTAAACAAATTCAAGCATTATGAAAAAGCTACTGTTTATATTATTTATGATTGTAGGTGCACTCAATGCCCATGCACAGTGCTCGTCGAACAATACGGCTTTTAAGAGTGGTGAAACGCTGATATACGACCTTTATTTTAACTGGAAATTTGTGTGGATAAAGGTAGGCTCAGCTTCGATGAACACCACGCAAACCACCTATGGTGGTGCGCCAGCATACCGCAGCTATCTCATTACGCGAGGGTCGAAAAAGGCAGATAAGATATTTGTGATGCGCGACACGTTGATGGCATACACGGGGCTGAACCTCGTGCCAAAGTATTATGTAAAGAAGGCATTCGAGGGTAAAACCTATCGCAAAAACGAGGTGTGGTATTCTTATCCCTCGGGCAAGTGTAATGTAAAGATGCGCTACCAGCGCGACAATAATCCAGCCTCGCACAGTAGTCATTCGAGCAAATACTGTGCTTTCGACATGATAAGCATGCTTATGCGTGCACGTTCGTTCTCGGCCGAAGGCATGAAGGTGGGCCACCGCATCAATTTTTTAATGGCAGATGGGCACACATGTGAGTGGAAGAGCATTGTGTATAGAGGCAAGAAAACGTTTAAGATGGAGAACACAGGAACCAAATATCGTTGCATGGTATTCTCGTTTGTTGAAAAGGAGAATGGAAAGGAAAAAGACATTGTAACCTTCTACATTACCGACGACAAAAACCACCTTCCCGTACGCCTCGACATGAACCTTAATTTTGGTACAGCCAAGGCCTTCTTGACAGGTGCAAGAGGATTGAGAAATCCGCAAACTGCCAAGATTAAGTAGCCCCACAAGCATTCTTATACATAAAAAAGATAAGTAAGTGGACATTTTAAGTTAGAAAGGAATAAGGATTAAAGCACGGGCTGAAAGTCCAAAAGACCATAGCTCAGGGCAACCGCCTTAGGTAATAGCGAATAGGTATGATGGCGCTCTGCAAGGGAAAAAGATGAAGCTACAAGCATTCGAGGTTTCATCTTTTGCTCTTTCAGAGCGCCATCCTCGTATATGTACAGGTACCCAGGGCGTTGCCCTGGGCTATGGTCTTTTGTGCTTTCAGCCCGTATTTTTAATTGTTTTCAAGACATAAAGCAATAATGTTCTATACATAGTCTTTTGTGCTTTCAGCCCGTACTTTAATTGTTTTCAGGACATAAAGCAATAATATTCTATACACACTTTTTTGTGCTTTCAGCCTGTACTTTGAGGTAAATTTGTAATTAATTTATGGTAATTCAAGGATAAAAACGTTTTGAACACGAATTACCATGAATAACCCATAAATTCATCTGCAAGCTATGGGATAAAGATGGGGTATAGAGCGAATTTAATAGCATGGGCTGAAAGTCCAAAAGACCATAGTCCAGGGCAACCGCCTTAGGTAATAGCGAATAGGTATGATGGCGCTCTGCAAGGGAAAAAGATGAAGCTACAAAGCATTCGAGGTTTCATCTTTTGCTCTTTCAGAGCGCCATCCTCGTATATGTACAGGTACCCAGGGCGTTGCCCTG
>CAKQOG010000054.1 GCA_934255485.1 uncultured Prevotellamassilia sp.
TTTTATAGTCCCCTTTCAACTATTTAGCTGAGAGGGGATTTTTTGTATATCAGCTTTTGCTTGAAGTAATTAGATGTTGTATGTGTTTCCTTATTCTGCATAGGATTGAAAGTATTCTTTTTCTTGGATAGTGCTGATTGATTTATTATGCAGCATACAGTTTTTTATTATTAACGCGAGTTCGGGATAAGATTGTAATATCATTCGAAATATGATTAAACCCAATGCCCAAGAGGGTGTTCATAAAATAGTCACCAATCGAATATATATTGTATCTGTTTTACCCCCAAATTACGAGTTGCCCGTTAGAGGGAGGAATTTCAACTGCGAGCAATTATGCTAAATTCGCATTTTACGTAAGTGGCGAAGAGCCCTCAACTTATTGCATTTACAATGAAACGGCTAAAAAATGGTTGAGCTACGAACTAAAAGATAGCTATAGAGTTCAAACAGGTTTCGTTAAAATGTTGGAAAACAAAGAAGAAGTAAAAGCTTTCAAGTTTAGTCACCTATATACAAATAGGAACTCGCAAGCAATCGCTTGCGAGTTCCTGCATTTATAAAGTTTACTTATTTCAGTCCTTCCTTATTTCTTAAGTGTAAATAAAAACTCTAATCCACCTTCCTTTCGGTTACGTACAGAGATGTCGCCTGAGTGGAAGAGCACCGCGTTTCGAACGATTGATAGTCCAAGTCCTGTGCCTCCATTGTCGCGTGTGCGGCCTTCAGATACTCTGTAAAAGCGTTCAAACAATCGAGTAAGGTGTTCTTTAGGTACACCACATCCATTGTCATACACAGAGAAAAAAGCCCATTCATCATCTTCATTATAGCAGTTGATGTGAATTTCCTTACCCTCTCCAGCGTAGCGCAAACTATTCTCCATAAGGTTGCGGAATATAGAGTAAATAAGTGAATAGTTGCCGTTGATTGTGAGGTTGTTGGGGAGTGTAACCAGCAACTTCATGTGTGTGGCATCAAATTGGTCGCTAAGTTCCTCCTTAGCATCAGCTACCACCTTGGCAATGCTTACTTGCTCGCGTGGCATGAGGTCGGCAGCCTCTTCTGTTTTAGTAATAAGAGCCACATCGCGTATCAAGTCTGTAAGTCTCACCACTTGAGCATGAGCTTTCTTCAGAAAATATTCCTTGCGTTCCTCTTTCAAGTTTGTGCAGTCCAATATGGTTTCTAAATACCCACGTATGCTACTCACAGGTGTGCGTAGTTCGTGTGTGATATTATTGCTCATTTGCTGTTTCAGCTTCTTGTTCTTTTCAGCTTTGGTAACATCAGTAATCGTTACCTCAAAACTATTATCGCTATAAGTGAGTGTTTGTATTGCAAAAACATTGCTACCTGCTTTCACGTTATAACGAAATATAGGCGCATCCTCTGCCGTTGTGCGTTCTTCCGCATTAATTTCTAAAAACTCAAGTGTAGGTGCAAACATCTTAGCACTCCAAATGGTGTTAATATCTGGCGTAGGATTATCAAGCATTACATTTACATATTGCAAGAACTTAGAGTTAGCATAAATGCGTTCTCTTTTAGGACTGAAAATCGCAATACCCTCCTCAAAGTAGTGGAAATGTCGCATGAGTCGTTCGCGTTCTAAGGCTATCTGTTTGTTCGATAGTTCAAGTTGCTTATACTTTTGCATAATAGCCTTACCCACATCTCCCAGTTCAGAATGCGGAAAGGTTATATGGTCGTAATCAATAAGTCCACGATCGGCCGAACTAATAAAATTTTTAAGCCCCGACACAGCTTTGCCAAAACGATCAGAGATTTGTATCAGCACAACCATCGCTATGGGGAATAGCATCAGCACAAACCACAGAAACACATTGTCGGCTTTCATAAAGTTTTGCACCGTAGCATCGTAGGGCAAAGCCACCCTTACGATATACCCTTTATAGAGTTTGGCATAATAAAAGTATTCGCGGTGGTCAGTGTCAGACACCCTAATGTCGCTACCCTCTTGACTATTGATTGCTGCAATCACTTCAGGGCGGCTTATGTGGTTACCCATTTCAACAGCGTTGTGATGAGTAGATTCAAACTTCACTTTGCCTTGGCGGTTTATCACAGTTAGTCGCAAGTCGTTAGGCAGTATATGTAAGATATTTTCATAGTGAATAGTATCTTTGTTTGCCTCTTCTTGGCTAACAGCTTCAGATACAACATCTGCATAACTACGCAGACGCGAATTGAGCATTTCGCGTTTATAAAGTTTCTCTCTGTTATACTGAAAAACCACGAGTAATGCTGTAAACACAGCAAACAGAATAGTGAAGTTTAGTAGTAATTTCGTTTTGTAACTCATATCACGTCTTATTCTTCAAAACAGTACCCGTATCCTTGGCGATTAGTAAGATGAAAAGCATTCTCACCCAATTTGCGGCGCACTCTGGCTATGTGTACATCCACTGTGCGGTCAAGCACATAGCTATCGCCATGCCACACTTCTGCCAAAATTTCCTCGCGCGAGAAAACGCGCCCAGGTTGCTTAGCCAACATGCTCAATATTCCGAACTCTTTAGGCGAAAACTTAATTTCCTCACCATTCACAATCACAAGTTTTTTCACAAAGTCCACTATCATATTGCCAGCTTTGAGTTCAGCACGTTCGGGGGGCAACTGCGTGCGACGCAGTACAGCCTTTATGCGTGCCAACACTTCATGCAGTGAGAAAGGCTTAGATATATAATCGTCTGCACCAGCCGAAAATCCCGTAAGCATATCGTTCTCAGTATCCTTAGCAGTAAGAAATATGATAGGCGTTTTCAGTTTCAACTCGTTGCGCAATTTGTTGGCCATTCTGTAGCCCGACATACCGCCTAACATCACGTCCAGCAATATCAAGCTATGTTCTGGCGAAAGTATGTGAAGTGCTTCCTCTGCCGACTCAGCAGTGTCTACTTCGTAGCCCGCATTCTCAAGGTTACATTGCAATATCTCGCGCAAATCTGGCTCATCATCTACCACTAATATTTTATAAGTCATACGTTGTTCAAGTTTTATCCCTTTGTAATAGGACGTTAATCAATCAATTGTGTTTAACCTAAAAATGATGTGTTTCACCATTTCTGCTGCAATATTACGCTTTTTATCTTTCTCATCATTTTTCAATCCTGTTAATTTTTTGTGAAGATAACAACTTTCATTGTTCTCTATATATGCTGTAACACTTTCTTAACCATTTCGTCACATCCTTCAAACACAACAACTCTACTTTTGCACCCAAAACAAAGCGTTTACTAACTCAGCATATTAACAATTTAATTATAAAAATCGATTTATGGAATGGATGTATTTGGGAATGGTAATATTCCTGTTCATTCTTGCAGCATTCGACCTTTGGGTCGGCGTAAGTAATGACGCTGTAAATTTTCTTAACTCTGCAATCGGCTCGCGAGCAGCCAAGTTTCGTTCGCTTGTTATTATAGCCGGTATAGGTGTATTTTTGGGGTGTGTGTTGAGCAATGGCATGATGGATATAGCCCGTCATGGCATATTCACCCCACAGTATTTCAGCTTTAAAGATGTAATGTACATCTACTTAGCTGTAATGGTAACAGACATTGTGTTGCTCGACATCTTCAACTCCTTTGGTATGCCAACTTCCACCACTGTTTCTATGGTGTTTGAGTTGTTAGGTTCAGCATTTGCCTTTACCATGCTCAAGGTTGCAGGTGATGGTATGCCATTGGGCATGGCCGACTATCTTAACACGTCTAAAGCTCTTGAGGTTGTGATGGGTATCTTTTTAAGCGTTCCCATTGCATTTGTTTTTGGTTCTCTTATACAGTACATCACACGTATAGTCTTTACCTTTAGCATCAACAAAAACTTGCGTTTCAAAATTGGCATTTTTGGTGGTATAGCCATCACAGCCATACTCTACTTTATGCTCTTTAAGGGCCTCAAAGACCTCTCATTTATGAATAGCGATGTTAAGGCGTTCTTAAATGATAATATCCTAATTGTGTTAGGAAGCATATTTGTAGTAGCAACCATTCTTATGCAAGTGCTCCACATGCTCAAGATAAATGTATTTCGCATCATCGTTTTGTTTGGAACATTTGCACTTTCAACTGCTTTTGCGGGCAACGACCTTGTAAACTTTATTGGTGTGCCCCTTGCAGGCTACTCCTCATATATGGATTTCACAGCCCATGCAGGAGGTTTAGCTGCCGATAGCTTTATGATGACATCGCTCCAAGAGAGTGCCCAAACCCCCATCCTTTTCCTTGCAGCAGCTGGTGCAATCATGGTGTTTGCGCTTGCCACATCAAAGAAAGCACGCAAGGTAACAGAAACCGAGGTTGGTCTCTCACGAAAGAACGAGGGCGACGAAATGTTTGGCTCTTCAAAGGTGGCACGTAGCATTGTACGCCTTGGCAATTCGGTGGGTAATGCCGTTGTAAGCATAACGCCTAAGAGTGTAAAAAGTTTTGTAAACTCACGTTTTCAAATGCCCCTTGAGGCAGCCGATAACGAGGCAGCTTACGACATGTGCCGTGCTTCGGTTAATTTGGTTGTATCTTCACTCCTCATAGCCTTGGGCACATCGCTCAAGTTGCCACTTTCTACCACGTTCGTCACCTTTATGGTGGCTATGGGTTCATCACTTGCCGATCGTGCATGGAGCAGAGAGAGTGCAGTGTTCCGCATTACAGGCGTGCTCACGGTTATTGGTGGATGGTTTATCACTGCAGGTGTAGCCTTTACAGCTTGTTTCTGTGTAGCCATAATTATGAACTTTGGTGGCATCGTGGCAGTAGTTATCATAGTGGCAGCCGGTATTTATAGCATCATTCATAGCCAACAACGTTTTGCTAAAAAACAAAAAGAGGTTCAAGAGGGTGATGTGCTCTTTCAGCAAATACTTGCAACTAAAGACCACACAACAATTATTCCCATGCTCACGCGCCACATGGACATGAGCATAGCCGATACAATAAGCCAATATGCAAGCATACTCACCACTTCGACCGATGGTTTGTTTAACGACTCTTTGCGTCCTTTACGCCATGCCTTGCGAGAACTAAACAAGGATAAACGTGAACTCAAAAACCTACGTCGTCGCGAAACCATTTGCCTGCGTCGTGTCCAACCACCTGTGGCAGCTGTACGCTTAAGCACCAATTTCCATCTTATTCACAATTCGCTCCGACAGATGCTTTATGGCATCATACGTGTGGCCGAACCAGCTCACGAACACGTAGACAACAACTTTACTCCCATTGATGTAGCTACAGCTGAGCGCTATTGTAAGGTGAGAAATAAAGTAGTAGCCTTGATGAACAATGTGGCAGAAAACCTACGAAACGATCGCGCTGCCGACAATTTAAAACTGCTTAATCAATGCGAAGCACTTGAAGAAGAAATGAACCAGTTTAACCAAAATATTGGTGTTGCCATACAAGGTCAGAACATCAACCTAAGTGCCATGACCTTGGTGTTGCACATGGGACAAGAAACCCTACAACTCATTATCGAAATCCACGACCTCTTGGTAGCATGTAAGGCTTACAGAGAGCTTATTTAACACTCAATCATGCCAAAGAGAAAGCAAGTAAAGCCTTTCTCTTTGGCTACGATAACAATCAAAGAGCAAAAAAATGAAACGAAAAACCATTATTTCGCTTTTCGCCTATAGCCTATTATGTTGCAGCACAGCAGCAGCGGCGCAAACTCCAGATAGCATAGCCACTAACAAGGCCACTCACAGCTGGTTGCCAACCGTAAGCGGTACGATACGTGCCAAAATGGAGTATCAGACCAACGAAAATGAGAGTCGTTTTGAGGTTAGAACAGCACGTATAGCACTTGATGGATTTGTTACCCCCATCGTAAATTATAAAGCCGAAATCGACCTTTCAGACGAAGGAAAAATCAAAATGCTCGATGCTTATGCTGGCGTGCTGCCCGTCGAAGGACTCAATTTGCGCTTAGGTCAAATGCGTGTACCTTTTAGTATTGATGCGCATCGATCTCCCCACAAACAGTATTTTGCCAACCGTTCGTTCATAGCCAAGCAGGTGGGCAATGTGCGCGATGTGGGTTTTTATGCAGGCTACAACTTTAGTAAAATGCCGCTCATGCTCGAGGCTGGAGCATTTAATGGTTCGGGGTTAACTAACCAAAAAGACTATTGGACAAAGAAGTTTAACTTCTCAGTCAAAGCCCAATGTCCGCTACCTTGTGGCTTGACCCTACAAGCATCGGTTCAAAAAATATCGCCCAACAACATAAGCACTTATCTCTACGACGGTGGCTTTACATGGCAAATCGGACGCTTTACACTCGAAGCCGAATATCTGCGCAAACACTATAGCAATCAAGCATTTAGCAATGTCAATGCAGTAGATGCATTTGTATGTTACGACCAACCGCTTAAAAAGGCATTTCGCAAAATCAGTTTCTTGTGTCGTTACGACATGATGAACGACCATTCAGACGGCACTATCGACGATAGTGGCCAAATGAAACTCACCGATGCGCAGCGCCAACGTGTAACGGGGGGTATCACCCTAAGCATGGCTAAGAAGATGAATGCCGACATCCGCCTTAATTACGAAAAGTACTTTTATGACAATATAGCGCTTGCTAAGCCCTCAGAGCGCGACAAAGCCGTTGTTGAACTTGTAGTTCATTTTTAGCAAAATAGCTTTCAAAGCATTCTTCCCCTCGAGAAAGTGAAATAGAGCCTCTCGGGGGGATTTTTCCCTCAAAAACATCGCAAAAACAAAAAAAATGCACTTTTTTTGAAAAAAAATGTCAGAACGTTTGGTCGGTAAATATAAAGTCCCTATCTTTGCACTCGCTTAACAGAGATAACAACTACACAAGTTGATAACTCAAAAGCACTAAGGTTTGACTTGCTAGCTCAGTTGGTAGAGCACAACACTTTTAATGTTGGGGTCTTGGGTTCGAACCCCAAGCAAGTCACTTATGTTCCCAACGAGGTCACTGAGTGATTTTTAAGGAAATCAGAAATCAAAAAGTATAAGTGGTATTTACATTGATGTAGATACCACTTATTTTGTTTTGATTATCAAGCAGATACGCACTATATTTCATTATGGTGCGATACGAAAAAGTAATGTTATGTGGTCTAATTTTGAGAATGCGAATGTTTCACTTCGCAGTGGGATATTTTGCCAAAGTGGACAAAAGAGGACATAACGATACTCTACGATACAAAAAAGTGATACCAAGGTGATACCATTTTTTTGATGGTGATACCAAAGCACAACTTTTGAACTGCTGAAAGAAAAAAGTTTCCTTTTTTGAAAAAAACTTTTCCACTTTTGCGCTATTCTGCTGCACAAAAGCAAAATCTATGTTAGATTCAGCAGTAAGAGTCGTATTCGACAGAAAAAAGCAAGTAGCTAAAAAGGGATGTGGTTGTCTTGATGTAGTGGTAAATCTTGGCAAGAAGGTGCGTAAATATATAATGGTATGCACCACCACTCCTGAAGAATGGGAGGAAAAATCCCGTTCGCTCGACACTTTGCAGGTCATTGACCATTGCAAAAAGATTCTCACCACAATGGAAATTCTCGGTGAAGAATCCACAATCGAGAACTTCAACCGCCACTTCTTTGGTGAGGAAGAGGAGGAACAGAAGGACAATTCCGACAAAGATTTCATCGCCTACTGCGAGGAAGCCTTGGCAGCTGAGGACATTAAAATCGGCACGCGCAAGCACAAGCAAGTAGTGATTGATGCCGTCAAGACCTACGGCAAACTAAAGAC
>CAKQOG010000055.1 GCA_934255485.1 uncultured Prevotellamassilia sp.
AGCGGAAAACGAGACTCGAACTCGCGACCCCAACCTTGGCAAGGTTGTGCTCTACCAACTGAGCTATTTCCGCATTTCTTTGCACTCCCTTTCTGTTGGATTGCGAGTGCAAAGGTAGGGGTTTATTTTCAAACTACCAAACTATTTTGAAAATATTTTCATATTTTTTTCAAATAAAATGCATAAGCAATCACATTTGCGAAGCCTATAAGAGGGATAATAAAGGCTACTGAGATGTTTGCCGAATCAGCTACAAGTCCCATAAACAAAGGGCCGATGGCACCTCCGACAGGGGTCATCATGAGCAAAGAGGAAGCCCGTTTGGTGAGTGGTCCTAAATTTTTTAATGACAACGCAAAAATTGTAGGAAACATGATACTTTCGAATACATAGGTAAGAATAAGCGCAGCAACTGACATTACTCCCATACCTAAAATTACTACAAAAGTAGTAAAAAAAGTTCCTATCGCACATACACGTAGCACGTTCTCACTACGCACATATTGCATTAACGAACTGCCCACAACTCTACCAAGCATAAACAGCCCTAAACCTGCAAACGAAAGTACTATGCTTGCATCGCGAGGAGACAACCAACCTGTATCGCTTACATAGTTTATGAAAAAGCTATTGATTGATATCTCCGACACTTCGTAACTTAATAGCGCAAACAAGCCAAACATAAAGACTTTATTTTTAACAAGACATCTCAATGCACTATCTTTAGTTTGTAATGATTGTGTTTTTTCTTCTTGTTGCTGTATTTCTGGCAAACGCACTCGACTGAATATCAATGCCACGAGTAAAGCCACCACAGCCATCACTATATAGGGCAGAGCTATGCTCTGTTGTGTTGCATTGTCCGAAAACAATAATAATCCCCCAAAAAGCGGACCACACACACATCCTAAGCCATTAAATGCTTGGGCTAAATTAAGACGCGAGGCGGCTGTCTCGTTATCCCCCAACTCTGTTACATAGGGATTAGCAGCTGTCTCGAGAAATACTAAACCGCATGCAATGATAAAAAGTGAAAGCAAGAAGAACTCAAACGACATCATCTGTGCTCCTGGCCAAAACATCAATGCTCCTATGCCATACAAACATAACCCTGTAACTACCCCGTGGCGATAGCCCTTACGATCTATGATGATACCTGCTGGAATAGCCATTACAAAATAACCAAGATAAAACATTACTTGCACCATAGATGAATGTGCATGAGTCATGCCTGGCAATACTTGCTGAAAATGTTTGTTTAGCACATCTAAGATGGAATGTGCCGCTCCCCACATAAAAAATAGAGAAGAAATGAGAAAGAATGGTAGGATGTACTGCTTTTTTACTAAAGCCTTCATTTTTGTTTATTTTGATGTATGGAAGTAGGTGTTTGAAAAAGATCAAACACCTACATAATTTATTCTTTAAAAGAAAAATTTAGTTCTTATTCCTCGTAATGTTCAAACAAGAAATCATTGTATGGATACTTTTGCACATGCAATTGCTTAACACGCGTATAAAGCAATTGTTTTAATTCCTCTATGTTTTGACGCTCACGCGCTGAAATAAATATACAATCTTCGCCCATCTTTGCCATCCAGGTTTTCTTTAAATCCTCAAGCGATACATTTTCTTTGGTTGATGGTGTTAAATCATCAGGATCTTTTTCTATCCATTTGTAAGCATCCATCTTGTTAAAGATTAATAGCTGTGGCTTGTCAGAACATCCTAAATCGCACAAGGTTTTATTGACAACATCGATTTGCTCCATAAAGTCGGGATGTGAAACATCAACAACATGTACAAGCAAGTCAGCCTCTCTAACCTCATCAAGTGTACTCTTAAACGACTCTACCAAGTCAGTAGGCAACTTACGGATAAAACCAACAGTATCTGCCAAAAGGAAGGGTAGATTGTCTATAATAACCTTGCGCACTGTAGTATCAAGCGTAGCAAAAAGTTTATTCTCGGCAAAGACTTCAGCTTTGGCCAAAAGATTAATCAATGTTGATTTACCCACATTGGTATATCCAACCAAAGCAACACGTATAAGCCTACCACGATTTTTACGCTGTGTGGTTTTCTGTCTGTCAATGTTTGCAAGTCGCTGCTTGAGCAAAGACATACGATTAAGGATGATACGACGGTCCATCTCGAGCTGGGTTTCGCCAGGACCACGAAGTCCAACCGATCCTTTTCCACCACCTGAACCAGAACCACCACCTTGTCGTTCAAGGTGTGTCCACAGGCGCTGCAAACGAGGAAGCATATAGCGATATTGTGCCAATTCCACTTGGGTCTTTGCATTAGCCGTTTGTGCACGCATAGCAAAGATATCAAGAATGAGATTGGTGCGATCCAAAATCTTAACACCTAAAGCACGTTCAATGTTCCTCAATTGCTTGGCAGATAATTCGTCATCGAATATCACCATTCCAATTTCTCGTTCTGCATCTTCTTCGGCGTCAATATAAGCACGTATTTCTTCCAACTTACCCTTACCTACATAACTCACCGCTGATGGACCATCCATCTTCTGAGTAAATCGCTTAACAGTTACAGCACCTGCTGTTTCTGCCAAAAATTCCAACTCGTCAAGGTATTCGTTGGTTTTTCGTTCGTTTTGAGTTTTAGTCACCAAACCTACCAATATGGCAGTTTCGGCTTTTATTTCTTCTGTTTGTATAAATCCTTGCATATCATTATTTTTATGAGTACAAAATTAGCGCATTTTGCGCATTCCTTGCCACTATATTAGTCAAATATACTATTGCTTTGACTTAAATAGAATATAGAAAACTATAGGAACACCCATTAAAGGGGTAATGGCTGCTAAAGGCAGTATGCCACGCTCTCCAGGTAAATGTGATATTATAAGCGAAAGCAATGCCACATTTGCACCAATAAGCACGCAGGCTGGCAATAATTGCCTATGGTTGGATGTTGAGAAAAACATACGAGCAATGTGTGGCACTGCTAGTCCAATAAACGATATTGGACCGCATAATGCTGTTACTGTTGCCGTTAGCCCTCCTGTTATAAGCAACGAAAGCGTACGCACCCTACGTACATTTATTCCCAAGTTCGTGGCATAATCCATACCTAAAAGCATCGCATTAAGAGGGGTTGCTAACCACAATAACATGAGCATGGGAAGCATTGTTAATACGATCATTAATGGGAGACGTTGTAATGAAACCTCCGAAAAATCTCCTAAGCCCCATACCACAAATGAACGAACCCCATCAGCCGAGGCATAGAAACTCAGCAGCGATATAATAGCAGATATAACAAAACTTACCATCACGCCTGCTATCAATAGTGCTAAATTACCATGTAGCAATCGACTACATACCACAAGCAACACATTCACTATACTTGCTCCAACAAATGCAGCAACAATCGTTAGTACAATGCCCGATAATGTATTATCTCCCATTGTCCAACTCCCTCCCAAAACAAGCAAAGCTATAGCTACTCCGAGCGATGCTCCACTATTAATACCCAATAATGAAGGATCTGCTAAAGGATTTTCAAAAAGTGTTTGCATAAGCAAACCACTTACAGCTAAAGATGAACCTGCTAAAATTGCTGTTATCATTTGCGGGAAACGCAATTCTATCATAATAAAATGCATTTCGTCACTTCCATTACCACATAAAGCATCTATAGACTCGCTTATAGAGATATTTATACTACCCACACATAGCGAGACCAAGGCAAGTAATAATAATAGTATAACAAGAAATGCAAATTTTTGATGTGTATTTGTATGATTTATAAAAAGACTTTTATGCATAAGCTTTTTAGTATTTTCATACTTATTTCATAGGTACATAATAGTCATCAGATGAAATTTCTTTATCTGGATGAAATATATTGATTAAATTTTTCAATAGTCGCTCAGGATGAAAAGGCACCTCTTCATAAAAAGCACTTTTCATTGTGTTGCATGCCCATATATGATGTTTCTTCCATGCACTCATCTGTGTATAGGGTGAATAGTCTTGCTGCATTTGTTTGTAAGTTAAGTCCACTGCCTGCCCGTACTTTACAAGCCATATATCAGCCTTGCATCCATGCATCAACACGTTTTCAATGGCGAGAGGCAGGCTTCCACTTTCTTTACTGTCTGCCCATAAGTATTGTCCACCAGCATCATTAATGAATTGCCCCATCGTACTATTACCACCTGGCTGATACCAAACATTACCTGTACGTAAGTCGCATACAACACTTGGACGTTTATCGCGTCTGTTCATTGCCATTTCCTTAAGTGAAAGATAGTTCTTTTCTACACAATCAAATAAAGAATCTGCATATGCAGCCTTGTCAAACAATCTTCCATAAAAGCGCATCCATTCAGCTCGTCCCAAAGGCGACGTTTCCATATAATCAGCGCATTGTACTAATGTAAACTTACTTTTTTTGAATGCACTATAATCTGCATTCTCAAATGGTGAAACAAAAACAGCATCACATTGAGCATATTTCATAAGCTCAAGATTAGGGGACATGCTCGTTCCCATATTTCTAATATTTTTGTGTTGCCGTAAATAGTTTTTCACTTTTCTACTAATCACGTAAGCCGTATCTGTTACACCTACTATATAGCTTTCTGCTCCTAAATCTAACATTAGAGACATGTGTACAGCAGATGTTATAGTTGCACGCTCTATAGGTGTTCGCACCACTTCACCATGTGGAATGTTTTGTGGCAACTTCTGCGACTTAGGTACAAGAACATAAGTTGCCATTATACGCTGCTTATGCCAAGGATCTGTGACCTTAACAGTAGCGAAACTATCAGCCTCTTCTATTGTAAGCAATGAGGCATAACGCATTTTTAAAGTTTCATTACTATTACTAGCTTTATCTGATATACACGATGCCAAGCTTAGTGCACAGCATATCATTAAAACCAACCTTTTAACCATATCTACTCTCAACAATATACACTTACAATGTTATCTCACCAGCAATGCTCGTATTCATAAATCTGATGATCTTTTCAGTTGAATAGCCATGTCCGAGCAAGAACATTAGCTTTGTTACCATGCTTTCAACAGTCGAATCGTACCCATTAATTACTCCTGCTTGCAAAAGTTGAAGCCCTGTTTCATAGAGATGCATCTCTACCGTACCTTTGAAACACTGAGTAATATTCACTACTATCACACCATTATTTATCAAACGACGGATACTATCAACAAACCATGGTTTCTGTGGGGCATTACCAGCACCAAAAGTTTTTAAGACCACAGCTCGTAAACCATTGATACGAAACATTGTATCTATAATCTCTTTTCTTATACCTGGAAAGAGTGTAAGAATCATAACATTCGTATCAAGTAAATAATGAGGTTCGAATCTCTTGCCCAATTGAGGATGTCTGATTAGATGCAACTCATACTTGATATGTATTCCAGCATGTGCCAACGAAGGCAAATTAAACGAACGAAAAGCATTAAACCCTTCAGAGTTAATCTTTGTAGTGCGATTGCCACGCATTAATCTGCTCTCAAAAAATATGCAAACCTCAGGCACCATCGGACGACCATCTTGGTCACGAGCAGCTGCAATTTCAATACTTGTCAGTAAATTCTCTTTACCATCAGTACGTAACTGTCCAATAGGAAGTTGAGAACCCGTTATAATCACAGGCTTCCCAATATTTTCAAGCATAAAGCTCAAAGCCGATGCAGTATAAGCCATCGTATCCGTTCCATGTAACAGCACAAAGCCATCGTAATCATTGTAATGATCAGCTATTATATGCACCATTTTAACCCAATAGCGTGGTTCCATATCGCTTGAGTCAATAGGAGGCTCAAAAGCTAACGCATCAATATGGTAATGAAATTGCTTGAGTTCTGGAACATAATGTTTGAAATGCTCAAAGTCAAAATTTTCGAGCGCACCTGTTTCGGGGTTTTCAATCATTCCGATTGTTCCACCCGTATAGATAATCAGTATATGTGGTGTATGGGCATTTATCATGTTGCAAAACTACTAAAAAACCTGTATACATCTAATTACTTCAAGCAAAAGCTGATATACAAAAAATCCCCTCTCAGCTAAATAGTTGAAAGGGGACTATAAAA
>CAKQOG010000056.1 GCA_934255485.1 uncultured Prevotellamassilia sp.
CAGCAGGGTATTTTGCACAATTTACGCAGCAGGTGATGAAACAAATTAATGAGCAAACTACCAATATATCATATGCTGAAGATATGGCTATTATACGATGGATACCATGGTTAGGAGCCGCTTGCGTTGCAGCATTGGTGGTGTTTTTCTCATATTTTGTAAGTCCAACATCTGTTAAAGAACAGGGTGGGGCAACACATGCTGAAACGGCACAAAACAAGGTGAACTCTGTGCAAAATGATGAAATATACGATTATTTGATGATGGCTAATGCAAGTGATTATACAGATTATGAGAGCAATTACTAAATTGATTTTTTTAATGTCTTTAGGCATTATGGCAACGAATGTCGTTGCAGCAAATTCGGTGCCTTTTGCTCAGTGTCAGCAACCACAACAAGAGGGACGTCCAAGGGGACCAAGGTTTAATCCAGAACAGTTTCATAAGGACTTAGCAGCTTTTATTGCACGAGAAACTGGCATGACAACCACTGAAGTAAGGGACTTTATGCCTGTATATTTCGAGATGAAAGAAAAACTACGGGCTATTGAACGGCAGAAAGGTAGTGCAATCAGCAAGGCTGCTAATCAGAATATGTCGGAGAGAGATTGTAAACGTGTACTTGCTGATGTTGGTGAATTAGACAAAAAGCAATATCGCTTGGAGGCGCAATATCAAGTTCGTCTTATGCGTATAGTAGGTGCAAGAAAACTGATTAAGGCTTTTGATGCTGACAGAAACTTTGGCAGAAGATTATTTAAGAAAATGACGAGATAGATAATCTTAAAAAAATAAGCAAGGACTGCATTTGGGGTTGTAAAAATCTTAAATGCAGTCCTTGTTTTTATATAAAAATTTCAATTTGTAAACCAGAATTTTAGTTTACAAAATTCCACGATATGCCAAAATGTATGGTCATTCTGTTGAGGGGATAGTGAGGAACAAGGAATGGACTTCCGGCTCCTGATGAATAGTTGAGATGTGAGGCCATCAGATAAAAACGCGTGCGCTTTAGATGAAAATTAATATAGGCATTAACAATGGGATAGTTACCAACATTTGTGCTATATGTTGCATCTTGCACTGCGTATTGACCAATGATAGGCGAATAGTCTGGAGCTTTATAGCGTGTAAAGTAGCGTACATCTGCACCTAATTCAGTAAGTAACACTTTGGCTATGCGAAACTTGAGATATAGGTTGCTATAGATGTTGAACGTTGGAACGGGCAAAACACTTATGTTCGTGCTTGTTTGATATGCCAATTCATTGTCCCAATGAAATATGCCCCAATGAAAATCTTGGTTCAGTACAATGGCAAGAAGTTGTGTGTTCTTGCTTGCTTGTGCCACATTCACACTGTGATGATAGGATAGATAATTGTCGCTATTTTGGAAAGGATCAAGTTTCTCTTGAAAATACAAATAGTTCTGAATATTCTCAAGCGATGCTGTGATACGAGTGTCTTTATAGCGCAGTGTGGCATTAACGCGTGCACGAAAAACCTTGTTTAAGTTGCTATTGTCCCACCATGCATTGCGTGCATAAAAGTGACGATAGTAGAAACTTGGGCGTTCGTTGCGAACAAAACCATTGATAAGCAACTGCAGAGAATCGCGTTTGATAGGCAAGCTTAGTGATATGTTGCCCTCAATATTAAATTCTCCCCAATCTGTACCTGTGGTACGTACTTCGCCTAAGACTTTATAGCGTATAAACTTGTTTTGTTGCTCAATGATTTGTCCACCAAGAGTAAAGTAATTTTCTGTAAATCTTGTCTTTTGATTTATCTGTACCTCAAGAGGTAAACGAAAATCAAATTTAGCTAATTCGTGCTTACCATAGAGACGTAGTCCCATTTTCATCCAACGATTCATACCTTCGTGCAGTTCAACGGCTAAGGTGTTTTCTATGCCAAAGTGATGTGTGCGATCAAAGGCTGTTTCGCCTGATAGATAGAAATCTTTGAAATATCCAGGATTGTCGGCGGTATTCGATTCGTTAGAAATAAACTTGCGTGTATTGTCGTCTATTTTTAAAGTATGGATAAAGCTTGTGACTGGTATGAACTCAGATGTAAGTTTGAGTGTATCAACGGCAGTCGGGCTTGTTTTTTCGCTATTATTTAGTGCTATGTTGCCCAGTCGAGGAACACGTGGTTGCTCAGATTTGATAGAATCGTTGCTTGCATCTTTTAATAGCAAAGAGTCCTGTTGCTTCTTTAGATGAGAGGCTCTATAGGCATCTGGGTCTTTGACAACTCGTCCTTTATAGTCGTAAAAACGATGAATACCTATGCTATATTTGTGTGTAAGATATACTTGGTTTCCACCAATTTTGTTCCATGCACGCTCTAAATTGGTTGGCATATCAGCGGTTCCATAGCGTGTAGGGAAGCTTTCAGGACGTTTTACGTAGTCATCGTTTTCGATGCCTCCGTTCTCGCGGGTCTTAAGGTAAGTGTGCTGAATATAAGCGTGCATTTGGTACTGTTCGCTGCGGTAGGATAGAAACACAGTGCCATCGAAGTCAGCAGTAGATTGTCCTTGATAGTATCCGCGTCCATAGAGATAGTCAGCTTTAAATCCCATGCCCCAATGTTTGCCTGCATTGACAGAAAACAAAGCTTTTAGTCGGTCTTCACCATTTTGCTTGTTTCCGCAAGAGTGGTATGTAAGGTTGGTAAAGGGCGATTTTGTATTTGTAAAGAGAATGTCTTCTGTATTCTTTATGAAATAATCGTAGGGCAGTTTAAAAATAAAAGGATTACTCTGCATATTGGCACCTTGTTCGCTGAAAAATCGGCTCACGCGAGGTGCACCTAAATTGCCGGTAAAGTTGTAATGGCCTTTCTTTCCATAAGTTTGGTTGTCGTTTTGAAAGCCATGAGGAATTGTGTCGTAAGGTGCAGAAGCAATGTCGCCAAAGCGAGGGTCGATGTGCCAAGCATAAATGCCTTCGGGCACATCAGTATGTTCAATGCTATCGTTGCTAAACCCACTTTCTCTATTTCCGTCTTGTAATGCTCCGTTGAGATAAGGATTAAGCGAGTTGCGAATATTTTGTGCATGAACAAATGTTGTTGCACTCAATAGCATTATGCAACATACCAACGAAATACGAAGTATCTGACTGAGGAATATTGAATAAGAATTGATTTGCGGTATGTGATGTACAACATGCGGATGGCGGTCATACCTTTTATTATTTATAGTATGCATCATAACGATGTGTGTTGTATGAGAGATAAATAGATATTCAGTAATAGAAAAGATGTGTTATTTATTATATCTTTCAATTAGCTTTTTAACAGAATTGTCGCCTAACTCTTCTGCTTTCCTAAGGTATTGAAGAGCTTGTGTCTTGTGCTTGAGTTCGCCATGTGCAATGCCGAGAATTTTGTAGCAGTCAGGGTTCTCTGGCAATTGTTTCAATACTTTTTGAGCAGCAGTTATGGCGCTTTGATACTCTCCAATATTAAGCAAAAGTGCAGCTTCATCTATTTGATAAAGTATAGGGCTTTGTGCAGTGGCAATTGCTGTATGTAGGTCATCAAGAGCTTGCTGATACATGTGTGCTTCTTCTTCAGCACGCGAACGCATATAGTAGAATTGGTCGCTTAGATTGCGTGGTCCTACAAGTTGCTCATATTCGTTATAGTCGGTCACAGCTTTGCGATATTCCTTAGCCTTTACGAGACGTTGTGAGCGTTCAAAATAGAATTGTGCGTAACGTGCTTTGTTTTGCGATGGTATGTGCGCAATGCAACTATCAAGCAATGCTATTACTTCTTTTGTATCTCCTTGACAAAGTTCAAGTGAACGAGCAGCGGAGAAAAATGTTTCGCTCGAAACAAATTGTTTGTCATCGCATGCTTTATTGAAACTATCGAATGCTTGTTTATATTTTCTTTGTGCATATTGGCAGTTTCCTCTTTGCACCAAATATAGTGTATAAGGATGTATGGCGTATGCTTTTTCTGCTTCTTCTTCAGCACGCGAAAGTGTCCATCCATTGGATAGTGTAGAATCTTTGCCTTGCTCCATTATTTTGTTATAAATGATACGGCTAATAGAGTTGTGTATGGCATCTGTAGTGATAGATGTAGTATCGGTTGCATTAGATTTCTCGATAGCAATGGAAAAGTTGGT
>CAKQOG010000057.1 GCA_934255485.1 uncultured Prevotellamassilia sp.
TGCTGAGAGTTGGCTATAACTACTATTTCTATAAAAACAGAGACATGGCAGGCATACCGATGCATCATCGGGAATGCATGGCAAATGACAAGATATTCCAGTTCTTGGACCTGTATATGATACTAAGAGACCAACCCAATAAAGTCTACTATATATCTGGAGAGCGCCGAGGAAAGGAACAGTGGTATCTGATACTGATAGACATCACCAATGCCAATTCGAAGACTCATAAAGAAATACCCTCGATGTGGTTGCCGAGACGAAGTTGATATGAAGGAAATACGACTTTACAACTACCAGGCAGAAATGAAAGAACGGATTGATATGGCATTTCGTTCGTATCAATCTGTGATGGTACAGATGCCGACAGGTACGGGAAAAACTGTGCTACTGGCAGAGCAAGTGAAGAGTGAAGAATCCATGTGTGTGGATTGTTGTACATCGGCGTGAGTTGGTAGAACAGATAAGAGAAACGCTTGAAACCATGATGAATAGTTTCTCCACTTCTGGCACTGCTCTTTGCCATCAACATCAAGTTTGATGCTAAATTTTATTTCTTTTTTACTCATATCAATGTTTACGTTTGCGTGGTGTTGGATTAATTATTATTTTTGCTTGAAATAGTGTGAGGATAGCCTCCGAGAATATATCAGTCAAAACACAAAATACCATGAATATTTATGAAAAAGATAGATGTTTCCATGTCCGTAAAAATTGAAGAGAGCGAGGACGAAAAGCGCAAGCGCCTTCAGCTTCTCAGACGCGAGCTTCGCATGTGGCATCCTCGCAATGTACTTACCAGTATATTGCTGTTGTTTGCCATATTGTGCTTTGCAGTCAGTGCCATCGTAATGCTTACCTATAGCCTCGGCGATGGCTATGATGCAGGCATTTGTTCCAATTTCATGCTCACGTTTATGGTATTTGGTTTCATATTCTTTTTAATGGGGCACTTTGCCATGCCTCGCAACCGTAAGGAGCTGGAGGCTAAACATAGCGTGCCGCGGGATATTTACCGTAGAGGATAAGATCATAAAGCAATTAACAATGGAAGAAAAGCAAATACATTTTGAAACATCTGATGATGAACGCCGTGAGCACCGTTCCTTTAGGTTGTTGTGTGCCTCGTCTATAGTCTTGGTGCTTGCGCTCTTGTTGCAGGCAATCTACGTACTATACAACCCAAAGTTTACCGATGATGTGCCCTTTTTCGATGTTTCGCTGTGGCTGGTTGGAGCGGGCATTGCACTGTTCTTTGTAAGCATGGCGACGGCGCCGTCTGATAATCCCGACCGAACGTTTACCATTTATGGCAAATGGTGGAGCAAGAATTTATAACACCGCTTACTATCCTAACCACATTATGCTATGAATAATAACACTATCCAATCCAAAACCATTTCCAATCCAAAGCCATGTAAGGCTGCCCTTCGATACACAAGCGCTCCCATCCGCCGTTTGTGCCGTTGGCCTTTCATTGTTTCATTGGTAGCATTTATAACCATGTGTTGCATGGGGTTTATGAATGCTTGGGGCGTTTATCTCTCGGTTTTATGGTGGGCTGTGCTTTGCTTTTTTGCAGAGGACGAGCCACTGTATACGGGCAAAAGCAAGGACCAAAAAGCGTTTGTAAAACGCGCCACAAAGCTACACCGTAGGCGTATATATCTTTGGCTTTTGTGGTCGTTTATATTGGCAGCTTTAGGCCTCTATTCATTATATCTCACACTCTTCAATGTGCATGGATGGACAAAGTATTTATGCCTCTTTGGTTGCTTTTGGCTTGGCATTTTCTTAGTAGGTGCGTTTTCGTGCTACCTCGAAGAGTGGCGATTGATGAAAAGATACTCAAACTATTCCATCAACCACTGCCATCTCAGCGACTATTGCTACTATGTTTAGCGAGCTATTTAGCCTTGCCCAACAAGCGCAAAAACCGCTTGCGTGCCTCATCCTTTCCAATAGGTGGGGCGGCGCAAGCGGTTTTGCCGTTTTGATTGGTAGGGCGTCCGTTCTCCCACGGAAATGGTAAAAGCCTCGAAGGTGTAAGGCGGTTTTTAACGTGCGGTTGCACGCTGATGGTGGCCAACATGCGCATACGTTCCCACTCGGAACGAAAGTGCTGCTCTTCAGCCTTGTTGTAAGCCTCGGCGGTTGCGGTCCACTTGTCGGGGCTAAGCGTTTGCCATTCTGTGAGCGCCATACCCACCACACCCACGGCATAAGCCATTTGCTCGGTTATTGAACTGCACCCCAAAAGTTTTGTGTCTAACTTTTGGGGGCATTTTAATAACCTGTCCAACTTTTTGGGGTCATTTCAATGTACGGTTTACGTACCTTTTTTTTATGGACAGCATTGTTTCTTGCTTTTACTTCAATCCAATCAGTCTTACCTATCTTTTGCAAGGTTTCATTCATTCTGTGTACAAGGGAATGTCTATCTTTGTAGTCTTCGCCAAAACATACAAGATGTTCTTTCCCTTTGTATTTTTTTATAAGGAGTAGTGCTTCATTGGGAATTGTGAGTTGGCACAGAACATTCGTTTTACTTCTTTTGTATTCAATGTTTTTCTTACCCTTTACGAGAGGTGGAAGCGCAAAAAGGTCTACGAGATTAATACCAGCGAGGAAGAAAGAGAGAAAGAATAAATCCACCCATTTGCGTTCTGAACCTACACATGGATAGTCTCTAAGGGTTCTTAGTTCATCAATGGAAAGAGAATGCTTTGCGGTTTCTTCTGAACGTATTGAGAATATTTTGAAGGGGTAATTGTCTGCACTGATAATATTTTCTTTAATTGCTTCATTGTACAATGCTCTTATATTGCGCATATTAATGGAACGTGTGTTAATTGAATTACCTGTACTTGCCATGTATCGCTCAAATTCGCAAAGCCATTTGTAATCAATATCTTTAAACTTTAGTTTTTTGATATTGCAGAACTTTGATATTTTCGCTTTTGTGTTGTTGTATATATCCTTTGTAGATTGCTTTTCTTTATTTTGAATAAAATTATCAAGGAATGGAAGAAACAAGTCTTTATTTTCTTCTTCTTTTGCTTCCTCCTTAATCTGTATGCCACTATCAAGTAATGCAGCCAATTCCCTTGCAGATAATCCGTCTAAGTTCATAGATGCTGCAATTGATACCAATTTTAGTTTTAATGCTGATACTTTCATAGACAAAAGTTTGTTATAATTTCTGTCGTTACTTGTACCGATTACATTGCCATCAATCCAATTCTCTTTCTTTTTATTTCAGTCGGTATAAAGTAGGATGATTTCCCATTACGAATAGAAATCTTGACACGATATAGCCAGTCTTGCTTTTTGCCCTCTTGTCAAGATAGAGTGAGATGCTTGCCATTGTTATAAGTTTAAAAAGTTGCACGATTTTTGCACGATTTCTGTACAAGATTAGGCAAATATAGACAAAAATAACCAAAGATTTGCAGAGTAAATAAGAGGAAAAAGAAATATAGATACAATAAAAAACCGCTGAAAATCAGTAAAATGTCTGACTATCAGCGGTTTTTGTAGTTTGTCGGGGCGACGGGATTCGAACCCACGACCCCCTGCTCCCAAAGCAGGTGCGCTAACCGGACTGCGCTACGCC
>CAKQOG010000058.1 GCA_934255485.1 uncultured Prevotellamassilia sp.
ACTGCCACAACCACTTGAAACTCAAAACAAAAGCCCAAATCTGCTATTTTTTGCTTTTTTAGTCATTCTTTTTCCGGAAAGTATAGATTTGAAAGTTTTTCAGTTATTTTATTAAGCCATCATCAGCAAGTTTGGAACTTCTTCGTTGATTGCCTCCAAGTAAGCAACGATATACTTGTCGTCACCATATCCCGCATATTGTCCCCAAATGGGTTCTTCTGTGGTTTCCTTGTAGCCTTTAGGGTAAGCCTCATAATAGCCATCTAACTTCTCTTGAATGGCATCACGCATCTTCCAGATCTAGCTCTTGTTTAGATTCTTGGCTTTGTCATCAAAATTCCAACGGAAGTATGGTGCAAGGGGTTTGATATTAATCAATCCCTTTTCATAGTCCTCTTTCATCTTGGCGATGAATGCATTTTGCTGCTTGAAGTAGTCCATAAATTTATTCTTTTTGTTACTTACAAATATAAAAAATTTCTATGAGTTGTGCGCTATACAAATATGATAATAAATCATATATTTGACATGTTCTCGTAAAATAATCCGACGATCATAATACAGATAGACCAAATTTTACTTACCTTTGCGCGATCCCACTATTGAAGAAATGGCAAATAAAGATTTGAATAGATTGAAGCTTATTCTTGTAGAGAAAAAGCGAATGGGAAAATGGTTAGCTGAACAACTCGGAAAAGACCAAACAACTATTTCAAAATGGTGTACGAATTGCAACCAACCAGATGTTGAGACACTGATAAAGATGGCAAAACTCTTGGAAGTTGATATTAACGAAATCCTAATAACGGACTAAAATGGAAAAGAATAAAACCGAACAGCTCAAAGAGCAGGTGAATAAAATAGAAGAAGTTCTTGCAGTCTTAAAATCGCATTTTAGCGAAGACTTTGCAGACGACATAAATTATTTGGAGATTGTCAAGAATGACATCTCAGAAGCAATAGAAGGATAATATATGGCTCTACCAAAATTTGAATCCTTCTTATATCCGTTCTTGTATAGATTGAACAAGAATGATGTTGTAAGTATCAATGATGTAAAACAATACATTATTGAGAAATTCAACCTTACAACTGAAGATTGTGAGGTTAAAACGAAAAGTGGTGGTACAACCATTCTTATGAGTAGGATTGGATGGTGCCGTCAATGGCTTCGCCGTGCATTATTCCTTACAATTCCGAAACGAGGCTACTATCAGATTACAGATAGAGGACGCGAGTTTTTGAAGACGCACACCTCATTGACTCAAAATGATTTGTTGGAATACCCCGAATATGCAGCATATTTGGGTAATACCCCAAAGAAAGATAAGGATAGTTCAACTGCTGATGCGAGCCTGTCTACAGAGTTGACGCCAACAGAGCAGTTGGAACAGGCATATCAAGTCATTCTGAATGATCTTGCAACAGATTTGCTTCAAAAGGTTTTGGAGCAATCACCGCAAAGGTTTGAGCAAATAGTGGTTGATTTATTGCTCGCTATGGGATATGGTGGTTCTTTGGATGATGCAGGAATGGTGACCAAGGCATCACATGATGATGGTATCGATGGCATTATCAAAGAAGACAAGTTGGGTTTGGATAAAATCTATATCCAAGCCAAACGTTATGCAATTGGCAACGTGATAACCAAACCGCTTCTCCATGCTTTTGCAGGTGCACTTGATGAGAAGAAAGCAAGTAAGGGTATCTTTATCACCACGAGTTCCTTTTCATCGGAGGCAAGAAAGTATGCTGAAGAAAAAGCGAGCAAGAAGATTGTTTTGATAGATGGTCAAGAATTGGCTCGCTACATGATAGAGTATAATGTAGGTGTAAACACCAAACGAATATTAAAAGTAAAGCGCATCGATTCCGATTATTTTGAGGAATACGATGAAGCGTAAAACTTACGTAATTGTGACTGAGAACTCTGTCGTGTGTGGAAATTATATAAATAATAACGAATTGGTAAGTCTTTCGATATAGTAAAGTAAGGATAAGTGCAAAAGCAGTATAATTTGGTTGATTTGTTCGCAAGATGCGGCGGATTGAGTTTGGGTTTGGAACAAGCAGGCTTTACTCCCTGATTCGTTAATGAATTAGTGGAGCAGTTTTGTAATACCTATTAAGTTTAATCACGACCTTAGTGATGACCATTACTTTGTTGGGGATATTGCGAAACTCAATGAAAGCATTGATGACTATTCCGAATTGTTATCAGACATCACGCTCGTTTGTGGTGGTCCTCCTTGTCAAGGTTTTTCTATGGCTAATCGTCAGAGAATATTGGATGACCCAAGAAATAGTTTGTACAAGCAATACTTGATATTCTTGAAATATGCAAGACCGAAGTTCTTCATTATGGAGAATGTAAAGGGTATGATGAATAAAATTGAAGAAATCAAGCAAAACTTTGTAGATTATTTAAGAGAGGAGTACAAATTTGATTATGCCATACTAAAAGCGCAAGATTATGGTGTGCCACAAGATCGTGAAAGGTGTATTATGATAGGTAATCGCGTAGGTGTAATGCACATTGGATTTAATAACAAAATAGAATTATGAAGAAGATATTCTTATTATTATTTGCTCTGTGTTCGATAGTTAACAATGCACAATCGAGCAACTATAGGACGAGAGGTTACAAAGGCGATGTAAACGTAGGTCTACTAAGAGACATTTCATGTGAAGAAATCAAGTTGGGATTATTCTCAACACATGGTTTTCAAATAAACCGAATGTTCTTTGTGGGCGGTGGTATAGGCTACGAATGTGGAATGCTGCCCATCTATGCGGATTTCAGAAGCTACTTTATCAAAAAGAAGTTGAAAGTAGATCCTTACATAGAAATGAAAGTTGGCTATGATATTGAAAATGATGGTTGTTACCTAAGTCCAAGCGTTGGCATCTCCAAACCTCTAAAAAAGAATTATACGCTAACAGTAGCTTTTACTTATGGAACAAATGTCTATTACGAAGAACATAATGTAGGATTTAGAGTAGGAGTACAATTCTGATATGGACACAAGCAACTATATGGAAAATAGATTACGTGAAGCAATCACCAAAGAAGTAGATAGCTATATTGGATACGTATATGGCGATGACACTCACATGAATGATAAACTCATCATTAAAAAGTTCGATGAGTCCGTTTCGCATGGTAGAGTATTCCACAATGATTATAAAGATGGATATGATTATTTTTCGATGTCCGACTTAATCAAAGGTAGTGG
>CAKQOG010000059.1 GCA_934255485.1 uncultured Prevotellamassilia sp.
CTTATCACCATATAAAGCTATCCGTGCCCTTTGGGGGAGCACGGACAGCTATGCTATGGCATTCGCTGAATAGTTACGCATCAACACTACACAAAAAATCCCATAAAATATGCACACAAAACACCTCCTATCACTTTTGATATGCTGTATGTTTAGCATCGGCATGTCAGCCCAAAGCTATAGCAAAATGTGGAAAGATGTGGAAAAGGCCTCAACTGCCGACACACCTATTTCTGCCTTAAAAGGGGTGAATAGCATCCTAACAAAAGCCAATGCAGAGGGAAATAAAAAAGAAATACTCCGAGCATGGATTGCAAGCTACTATCTGCAAAAAGACATTTCGGCAGATAGTGCTAAGGTGTATCTTAAACTTTTTGAAGAGGCTATACCAACCGAAAACAATGCCATTTTTAAGGCTCTATACCACTCGGCTTTAGGTATATGCTACCAAGTTGAAAGCCGGAATTATAGCTTAGATAATGTAATAAGAAAAAAATATAAAGAGCTGTCGCTCAGCCACTTCGAGTTGTCTTTGGCGCAACCCGAAGCGTTGGTCTATGCTAACGTAAAAGATTATTTGCCTTTATTTACCTATAATGAAGGCAGTAAATGGTTTGGCAACGACTTGCTACACATATTGTTTAAGACCTTTGCAGACCAAGCTAACATAGACAACACAACCTATGGCAAATGGGCTGACCAATTAGTTGCCATCTACACCAAACGCCAAATGCGTGAGGCTGCATTGTTAATAACACTCAACAAGTGGCAACGCTTGTACAGCGGACAACGGGTGAAAGGTAATATTGAAGACGATGCTTATTTCAGCAAACTCGCATCGCTTTATGCCGACAACAAGAACTTAAAGGTTAATGTGCAAACTGCCAATCAAATTGTAGGGTTGAGCAATACTTATGGGGCGCAATCGGCATTTGCGCAACACAACGATAGTGTGCTCTACCACTTTGCGCTCCAAGCACTTGCGCTCTATGGCAAAGACAAAGGCGATGCTGCCAACACTTTGCGCAACTTTAAGACGAGCATAACGCTACCTGCAGCAAAGCTTGAGGGAGTGAATAGGCAACTTTATCCACAAGAGCAAAATTGGCTACGCATCAAGGCTCGCAACGTGAAGAACGTGGTATGGCGCATCACGCCGCTTTGTCAAAGCACCATAGGCTACGAGAGTGCCAACGATAGCGAACTAAGAAAAATGCTCAACCGCAACAAGCATCTGCGCACCGAACAAGTTGTTAACACCCCAAGCAACACTTGCTACACATGGACAGAGCATACGCTAATATTTGATGCACCCAAAGATTGCGGTATTTATCGCGGCGAACTATGGGCTGACGGCCAAATGCTTGACCACTGCACATTTAGCGTAAGCCGCCTTGGAGCACTTAGTTTTAAAACAGGAAATAACAATACACGCATCGCCATCATTGACAAATCAACGGGCCACCCCGTGGCTGCTACACTGCTCACTGCCTACAAGCGTAACTACCAAAATGGGCATGAAACTTACACTCAGTTGGCTAAATACCAGGCCGATGCTAATGGTTATGTGGTGCTAAATAATGTGGCTAAAAACAGCCAAACGGTTTATGCAGTTAGTATGCCAGGCGACAAGGCATCTGCTTTATTCAGCATCAACGGCTATACATTTAGCTCGCATTTGCTCAACCCGAAGGCCGACACAAGGCTCAATCTATTCACCGATAGAGGCATTTATCGTCCTGGCCAAAAGGTGGATGTGGCTGGGGTGATGTTTACGCAACAAGCCGATGATTATCACACCGAAAGCAATAAACAACTATGGCTACGCTTGTTTAATGCACAAAACAAAGCCATCGATTCACTACTTGTTAGCACAGATAGTTATGGCTCGTTTTCGGGTCAATTCTCGTTGCCTATGGTGTGCTTGCCAGGTTCGTTTAGCATTGTAGCAAGCAATGGTAGCAAAACTGGCAGTGTGAACTTTAAGGTCGAAAGCTACAAACGTCCAACATTTACAGTCACCACTTTGCCCCTGAAACAGGCCTACGCCCTTGGCGATAGTGTTCGAGTTCAAGGCATAGCCACCACTTATAGTGGTTTGCCAGTGAGTGGCGCACGAGTGATTTATACCATACAGCGCAGTTCATGGCGATTTATAGCAGACGATGAAGAAAGCAATAAATTATCTGGCGAGGGAGTTACAGACAACGATGGGCATTTTAGCATCCCATTGACACTGCGTAAGCCCAGCCAAATGCCAACTTTTTACAATCGTTATTTCTACACCATCCGCTATACCCTTACCGCACCAGATGGCGAAACCGCTCAAGGCGAAACTACCCTTAGCGTGGGCACAAAGGCGGCTTATCTCGCAGTAGAAATGCCCAATGTGGTATACAGAGAAAAGGGTGGGAACCCCGTGAGCATACTCGTTAAGCAACTCAATGCTACGGGCGAAAACATCGATGACAATGGCACTTACCAAATTAAGCAGGCTAACAAAACACTGTTTGAGGGGCATTTTTCAACCGGAAAATCCTTTGGTATAGACACGCTGAAGGCTTTGCCTTCGGGCGTTTATCAGCTAATTGTATGTACGCCCAAAGCTGATGCCGACACTCTGAATTTTACGTTGATAGGCGATGCAGACAAGCACATAAACGGACTTTCGCAACCTTTGTTTTTCTACGAAAAAAAGAGCGAACAAACAACTGCATACACCAACATCGTGTGTGCTACCAATGCCAATGAAGCTACCCTATTTTGCTATCTTGTGGCAAACGAC
>CAKQOG010000060.1 GCA_934255485.1 uncultured Prevotellamassilia sp.
TGATTATCCTTATTAATCAGATTTACCACCACTTTCACCATCACATCTTTCTCTTCTGTGCGGCTTTCGGCAATCATCAGCGTGAGGGCGACGAGGGTGTTGTCAGCTATTCGTTTATGTCCGTCTGGGCCATAAAGTATGCCATTCTTCTCCATGAACCAAAGGAAGAGTATGGCAGCAATACGTTTGTTGCCATCGCTGAAAGAATGATTCTTCACCACGAGATACAGCAACATAGCTGCCTTTTCTTCTACCGATGGATAAAGGTCCTCACCGCCAAAAGTCTGATATATCTGTCCTATGCTGCTTTTGAAAGAATCATCTTTCTCATTTGCAAACCATCGGCTTTCGCCAAATTTCACTTTCAAGGCGTTGATGGCATCCATGGCATTCTCGTAGGTGGCGTGGAAAAGTTCCTCCTTGGTTGTCTTCTCTACACCCAATGCCTGATAATCGTAGCGGTCGAGCGTGTCGAGGGCATAGACATAATCCGTAATTACACTGAACAGTCCAGAATATTCTCCTTCCGAAACCTTGTCTTGGAGAGTGAAAGCTCGCGACATCAACCGAACCACATCCTTCAATTCATCATAGTGGTCGAGGCGACGTTGGTCTATGGCATAGCCTCTGATGAGGTACTGCTTTAATATGCTGTTAGCCCATTTCCTGAAAGCAATACCATTCCGGCTTTTCACTCTATACCCAACAGAAATTATCATATCAAGATTATAGTAATCTATTTTCTGCATTTGGGTATATCCCTCTTTTCTGCCATATTTCTTGGGTGTCGCAAATTTTGCGACTACCGGCTCTCCTTCCAGTTCTTCCCTCAATGCATTATTGATATGCTTTGCTATTGTCTTGTAGTCTCTGCCATAAAGTTGAGCAATATCTAAGGAAGATGCGTTAAAGCGTTTTGAGAAAGTGTTGGGAACAGTGGAAAACGGCTAAAACCAAGCTTCCCAAGGGACATTGTAATATCCCGGTTCATCTGGATGGGTGGTACTTGCCCCGTCAAGGGCAATCCAGAACACAACCGTACTAATGGCAGTGGCTGCCAAAGAATATATATTCAACCCAAACGGCAAGCAGCTTAATATGGAAACTACCAAAGCCAACAACGCCCAACGAGAGGCGCAAGCCCAACGTTTACGCCTTTTGTCGTACTTCGTTGGCTCATCTTCGCCGATAATCTCAAAACTGATTTCGACTTTGATTTCCTTTGGCTGTTTTGTTACTTCGTTCGTTTTCATTGTGTTGTACCGTTTGAATTCTATTGCAAAGATACAAAAATATCGGTTACTTAGTTACTTATACATTAAAATTATGGCAAAAGAAATAAAGTTTAACATTAAACTGAACATTGACGGCAAAGAGCAGTTGGTTTCCGCTACATCGACAGTGGAAAACTTGCATGGTGTCGTCAACGCCGCCAAATCGGACATACAGAAAGCCAACCCAATTATTTATTAAAATAGCTAAAAATAGAACAGAAAAACAAGGAAAAGTTAGTTTGCTGTTCAAAATTTAGCTTTCTTTGCATAAAATAAGCTGCGGATCGGCAATTGAAACAAGTTTCATTGCTCTCGCACTTGCATTATTTTTGCAATATAATATTGGATTTAGAACATATAGGTAACATACCAGTCAGTACTTCGGTAATAGCTTCGTTGTTTACAAATATTGAAGCAGGGAATCAGAAAGTGCGTAATCTTGAGGCGGCTCATAAGATTATCCGCCTTAAGAAGGGGCTTTATGTGGTCTCTCCAAATGTGTCTCGTGTTGCCCTTTCAACAGAACTGATAGCCAATCATCTTTATGCTCCTTCTTACATATCAATGCAGACGGCTTTACGCTATTATGGCTTAATCCCAGAAGCTGTATATACTACCCAGTCGATGACACTAAAGCATTCTCGTTGTTTTGATACTCCAGTAGGACGCTTTGAGTATAAGAACATGTCAAGAGACGCTTTTCCCATAGGAATCACAAGCATCAATAAGCAGAGTTACGCCTTTCTGATGGCAACCCCCGAAAAAGCACTTTGCGATTTGATTGCTAATTCTCCCAAGGTTAATTTACGCTATCTGAAAGATGTTGAGGTCTATTTGGAAGAGGACATCCGAATGGAAATGGATGATTTTAAGAATATGGACATAAGCATATTTGAGCAATACGTTCAGGTTGGCAAAAAGTCTAAATCCATAGAAATTCTAATTAAATATTTAAGAAAATGAGCACAAACGAAATATTCAATCAAATGCTTTCGGGCGATTTTATATGAATTTATTCAACAGAGTTTGGGGATAAGGCGAAAATCATTCAACCAACCTCAGGCTTACAGTACAAATCCATTCAACT
>CAKQOG010000061.1 GCA_934255485.1 uncultured Prevotellamassilia sp.
CTCGTGCTTGCGAGGCTGTTTGTCCTAAGAACGAAAGCATCGCCAACATCGCTCGCCTTAACCGTGAGTTCTTGAAGGCTAAGTTGGCTGACTAATTTAGCAACAAATAATAGCTAAATAACTAAAACGGTTCCTGCAACATAAGGTTGTAGGAACCGTTTTTATTTATGTTTGTATGAAATTGGGTCCTTTTAAAGGAATACTAATGATTTAGTTGTAAAAGTTGAACTAAATAGCATTTTTATATTCTTATTTTTGCTTTTTATAGTTATTCTTCAAAGAAAAATGCTATTTTTGCATAAATTAAATTATATAATAATGGCAACCAAAGATCTGAATCGGCTTAAACTCGTTTTGGTAGAGCTAAAGATGACAGCTACAGCGAAAACTTAGGAAAGGAACACGATAATGAGTAATGAAATACAATTTCTTCTATATAATATGCCGGATTCTGACGGCAAGATACAGGTGGTCGTAAAGGACGAAACACTTTGGTGTACTCAAAAGGCTATGGCACAGCTATTTGGTGTTGGCGTACCGGCTATCAGCAAACATCTGAAGAATATTTTTGATGAGGGAGAATTGGACAAGATTGTGGTTGTTTCCAAAATGGAAATAACCACTCAGCATGGCGCAATGGAGGAAAAGACTCAAACCCATAATGTCGACTTCTATTCTCTTGATGCAATTATTGCTGTTGGCTATCGTGTCTCTTCTCTAAAAGCCACTCGTTTCCGCCAATGGGCAACAAAGATTCTTAATGAGTATATAAAGAAGGGGTTCGCTATGGATGACGAGCGGTTGAAGCAAGGAACTGCTGTGTTCGGAAAGGACTATTTCCGTGAATTGCTTGAGCGTGTGCGTTCTATCCGTGCGAGCGAACGTCGTATTTGGCAACAGATTACAGACATCTACGCTGAATGTAGTACGGACTATGACAAGAATTCTCCAACTACACGAGATTTCTATGCGATGATACAAAACCGTTTCCACTATGCCATTACGGGGCATACGGCTGCAGAGATAATTTACTCAAAAGCAGACCATACGAAGGAGAATATGGGACTTACCACTTGGAAGTATGCACCAGATGGACGAATTCTTAAATCAGATGTAAGCATTGCCAAGAACTATCTACAAGAAAAGGAAATTAGACAACTGGAGCGTGCCGTTACAGGTTTCTTCGATTACATAGAAGACCTGATTGAGCGTGAAAACACATTCAATATGGCACAGTTCTCTGCAAGTGTAAATGAGTTTCTTACCTTCCGACGCTATCAAATATTACCTGATAAAGGTTGCATATCTGCGGAACAAGCCAAGAAGAAAGCGGAAGAAGAATATGCTATTTTTAATAAAACTCAGCATATAGACTCTGATTTTGACAAGGAAGTGAGAGGATTGTTGGATAAGGAATAAATTACAGATATTATCGGTAAGAACATATTTATGGTAAGAATCAAGAATAACAAACTATTGTTGGCGTTGCTATTGCTACTGCCACTATCTTCACAAGCTCAAAAGCTACAGCAAGAGAATACGAAAAAGTCAAGGCGTGTATATATCATGCCTATCACATTCGGAGAATTCCGACTGATGCCAGATACCACTATTGAGAGTTGCTTTAATATTGGTATGATAAATGGTGTGACTAAGCAACGAGGTTTGTCGCTTGGCGTGGTTTCTAATATCAACCACAATCTGCGCGGTATACAGATGAGCGGTATTACCAATATCAGCTCTGGCGTAGACAAAGGTTTGCAGCTTTCGTCGGCAGTAAATGTTTCGGCAGGATATATGCGAGGCTTGCAGGTGGCAGCCTACAACTATGCCGACACTCTGAATGGCTCGCAGATAGGACTGCTGAATGTTGCCGTGAGTCATCCACGAGGAGTGCAGATTGGACTCTTGAATTATACCCGCGACACTATAGCCAAGAAGATAGGATTAGTAAATATCAATCCTAAGACCACCATCG
>CAKQOG010000062.1 GCA_934255485.1 uncultured Prevotellamassilia sp.
TGGTGCGTGTGCCAGTTGTTGCGGCAACCTGGCTCAAAGGTAACATTGAAGAAAGGTATCTGACTGTCGGATATTTTCGCAAGATAGCTTTTGCCTTTGAAGTATTTGGCGTAAGCGGTGTTCGGTTCGCCAATAGGGAAGAACATCTCGCGCTGAAAAGTAGCCTTGGCGTCTTCGCCTTTCATGTCCTCGTTCCATACCTCCTTTGCCAGATTGAAGGCAGCCCAGGCCTTTGGCCAGCCGGCGTAGAAGGCAATGTGAGTAATAATCTCTGCCGCTTCCGTGCGAGTAATTCCGTTGTTCTTTGCCGACTGCAGGTGATATTTCAGCGAATTGTCGGTGATTCCTTAACTGATGAGCGAAGTTATGGTTACCAAACTACGGTCACGCAATGAAAGCAGATCATTGCGGCTCCATACTTCTCCGAAGAGGATGTCGTCGTTGAGGTGGGCGAACTCCGGGACAAATTCACCCAACTGGGTGCGCCCTGCTGTCTGTACTATTTTCTGTTGTGCCATTATATTGAGTGAAATAGTCGTTAATATAATAAATGTTGCAAAAGCTTTCATAAAAGTCCCTTTAAGAGTTTATTTTTTTACAGATTTACCCAACTTGTAAGCTTCCTGCAATTTCTTGTTGCCCTCAATAGTGCGTGGAGCGTCAACACCTCCGCAGAATAGAGTGCCGGTAAGATGGCTCTCAGGATAGCAGTCAATCCAACCACTCAGTCCGGCTTCAGCACGTTTCGGCACTTCCGGTTCATTCTCGGCTGCAGTAGAGAGAATGTAAACATCACGGAACTTGTAGTCAAGCGCATGCATGGCATTCATGCGGTCGATGAGGGTCTTCATCTGTCCGCTCATCTCATAATAATATATAGGTGTAGCCCAGCAAACTACATCGGCATTCAGAACTTTCTGCATGATGTCGTTCACATCATCCTTGATGACGCATTTGCCCAACTTCTGACAAGCCAGACAACCTTTGCAGAACTTGATGTCCTTTCCTATGAGCGAAATCTTTTCCACTTCATGACCTGCAGCCTTGGCACCTTCTATAAACTGATCAGCGAGCATGTCGCTGTTTGAATCAGTACGCAGACTGGTAGAGATTATGATTACTTTCTTCATTGTATCATCTTTTTAAATTTTTCTTTAGAAACTCTTCGATGTTGTCCCAAGGAATCATTCCTTTCCCACCACCATCGTATAGGTCGCAATGAAAGGCTCCTGGTATAATGAGCATTTGTTTGTTGGCAGGAACTGGATTGGGCTTTCGTATGAAGTCGTAGCCTTCCGCTTTTCCATCCATCATATATCTGAAGGCACTTTCTCCGAAGTAACGGGAATGTGCTTTCTCTCCATGCACAATGAGGACTGTCGAACGGATCTCGTTGATGTAATTGAGAAAACGGATATTGGCGTAAGCCTGGCAGCCGGTGGTGCGCCAACCATCGTTTGAGTTGCCCGGCTGCTATAATTGTGAATAATCTTTTCATGATTCTATCTCTTTACAATTTTCTTTCCGTTTTCAATATAGATACCCTTGCTGTGAGCCTGTTTCAGCTTTCCCCCGTCAAGCGAATATTTTCCGTTTGGATTCTTTCGGTCTGCAAGCGTTTGCTTTATTCCAGTAGTATAACTTGATGAAAGTGTAACTTTTACGCTACCTCCCCCGGCATTGAGAAACGTCTTGATTTCCTCCTTGCTCATTCCTTCAATCTTGCCCAGACGGGTAAATGTCCAGGAATTTGTGTCATAATAAAGGCAGATGTTATTGCCCTGATACAGAATCACATCGCCGCAGTTGTGGTGATACTCTCGTTGTTTTGTGGCAGACTGAAACCTATGTAGCCCACTTTCTCGAAGTTGCCATAGTCATCAGCCTCGTAGGTGATGTCTCCCTTTTCCAACTG